>JAICKU010000045.1 GCA_025927765.1 Burkholderiales bacterium | reverse complement strand
GCCGTCCCGGGCAGCACCTGCATCAACCCGATCGCCCCCTTGTCCGAGATCGCGTGCGGATCGAAGCCCGACTCCGCCGCGACCACTGCTTGCACGAGTGCGGGATCGAGATCGTTCTTCGTTGCACTCGCGTCGATCAACGACGCGTACTTTGCGATCAGCGCGGGGTTCGTCGCGCGCGCATACAAGGGGGTGCCGGCGAGCGCCGCCATCGCCTGCGCACGTTCGGCGGTTTCGCTGTCGGGCACGTCGAGCGTCGACGACCCTTTGAAGAACAGCGTGTAGCGGCCGTCGACGCGATGATCGGCGACGTGCGAGCGCCCATGGACGTCCACGTACGCCCAGACATCGCCGAGCGCGGCGAGCGGCCACGCGCACGCCGCAGTGACGAGCACGCAAAGCGCAAGCGAAGGGCGCGCGCAGGGGCGCTCGAAGTTGGGCGATGGCACGAAGCGGATTTCGACAGCGGCGCACGGCGCAAAGTGCCGGGCACCCGGGCGCAGTCGGCGTTGCGAGAAACGTAAGGCTCAGCCCGGAAGCTCGGGCGTCTCTCCGAGCAGCGCGTCGGTCGCGTTGGCCGCGCTCGCCTCCGACAGCCCCGCCTCGACGAGCGCGGTGATCATCGCTGCTCGGTCGCGTCGCTGCGCCGCCTCCTGGAAGCGCTCGAGCGCGGGACCCGAAAGCATCTGCGTATGCGCGTGCCTGCCAACGTTGACGCGCCTGTCGACCGTGAACGAGAGCTTGATGGACCTCGAGCCCGGAGCCCGAGCGGCAGGGACGGGCATGTTCGCAGCCGCTGCTTTCCTGCGCTGACGGCTTCGATGCGCGAGGATGAGCGATACGAGCAGCGCGACGATCAGGAAGCTACCAATGGCTTCCTTGCGCGTCGACGCTTTGCGATGCCCTTCCACGGCATTCCGGTAGTCGAGCAGCAGCTCGCCGTCGTGGTTGAGCTGCCAGATACGGCTGCCCGACGTCCACAACGTCAGGTGGGCGCCGGGATGGAGCGCTTTCACGGCATCGGGAAGCCTGCAGTTCCAGACGTCGCAGAGTTCCTCGACGGTTGCGCGCTGGCCGTCGACCACGAAGACCGCATAACGGCCACGCCACGAGCGGCGTCCGGTCGAACTCGTCTCGACCGGCGCCTGCAGGATCGCATCGTGCGCGACCAGCTCGTCGAGCCTGGGTGCGTCGCGAGTGAGATCGGCGACGTTCAATACGGCGACAGCCACGATGGCCGCCATGAGCACGAACAAACCGATGGACTTCTTCTTCTGATCGGCCATCGCCTCCCTTTCCGGAACGGAAGGAGCGAGCGAATCCTACGCCTGCCCGATCTCGCCGAATGCCGCGGCGGTCCGGGCCTTTCGTCCGTTCGTCAGCATGTCGGCGGCCGCGTCACGTGCGGCCGGGGAGCATGCGCTGCAGTACGCTGTCGTGGCGGACGAAGTAGTGATAGAGCGCTGCGACGACGTGCAGTCCGATCAGCGCGAGGAGCACCCAGGCGAGGAACTGGTGGACGTCGCCGGCCTGGCGCCCGATCGGCGACTGCGCTGCGACAAGATGCGGCAACTGGAACAGGCCGAACACGGTGATCTTCCAGTCGCGCGCCGACGCGTTCATCCAGCCGAGGATGGGATTGACGGCGAGGAGGACGTAGAGCGCGGCATGCACGATCCGCGCGAGCGGTTGTTCCCACGACGACAGGTCGGGCGTGGCGAGCGGAATCGGGTGACCGACGCGCCACAGCCAGCGCACGACGACCAGCGCGACGATCGTGAGGCCGATCGACATGTGCAGGTTGATGAGCGTGCCCGGCACGGTGTTGCGGCCGATGTCGGGCATCGTGATCGCCACGACGTATTGCACCACCACCAGCGCGAACACGAGCCAGTGCAGCGTCTTCGCGACCGGGCCGTAGCTCGAGAGCGGTGAAGCGGCGCGAAGCGGCGTCGCGTCGGCGCCGTCTTGCCCGGGATTCACAGCCATCGCCGCACGCGTCCCTGGAAGTGGCCGTACTCGTCGCCGAAGCGCGCCTTCAGCATCGCCTCCTCCGGCACGATGAAGCCGAGGGTGATGATCGCGACGAACACGGGAATCACGAGGAACGGCGTCAGCGACTCGAGCACGAGCGCGACGCCGGTGAGAGTCACCGCAAGGCCGAGGTACATCGGATTGCGGCTGACGCGAAACGGCCCGTCGGTGACGAGCACCGTCGAGTTCGCGAAGGGCTTGAGCGGCGTGCCGTGGAGGCGAAAGCGCCGCGCCGCGGCGACGCTGGTCGCGAGGCCGACGACGATCAGCGCGATGCCCGCCCAGCGCAGCGCGGGAACGTCCCACCGCAGGACCGGTGCAAAGCGGCGGAGCACGATCTCGGCGATGACCGAGAGGACGAACCAGACCGGCGGCAGGATGCGCACGCGCTGCTCCTTCGAGCGAACAGCAGGGTCACATCCTACTGTTCGGTACGAGCTACTTCGCGGCGGGCAGCTTGCCCTGCACGCCTTCGACGTAATAGTCCATCTTCGACAGCGCGTCGTCGCCAAGCGACTGGCCGGTGGCGACACGCTCCTTGCCTTCGTTGTCCTTGACCGGGCCCTGGAACGGATGGAGCTTGCCTGTGGCGATGCCGGCTTCGGCCTTCTTCATCAGGTCGCGCACGTCGTTTCCCACCGTCTTGCCGAACGGGCCCATCGCGATCATGCCTTCGCGAATGCCGCCCCACACCTTGTCGGGCTTCCACAGCCCGTCGAGCACCGCCTTCGCGCGGTCGGTGTAGTACTTGTCCCATACGTGCGTCACCGCGGTGATCTGCGCGTTCGGCCCGTACTTCGACATGTCGGAGTGATACGCGACCGCGTACACCTTCTTCGCTTCCGCCGCCTGCACGACGGCCGTCGAATCGGTGTGATGCGTGAGCACGTCGGCGCCCTGCGCGACGAGCGTGTTCGCCGCTTCGCTCTCGCGGCCCGGGTCGAACCACGTGCTGACCCACACGACCTTCGTCTCGGCCTTGGGATTCACGCTGCGCATGCCGAGCGTGAACGCGTTGATGCCCATCACCACTTCGGGAATCGGGAACGCCGCGACGTAGCCTGCGACGTTCGACTTCGTCATCTTTCCCGCGACGATGCCCGCGAGATAGCGCCCTTCGTAGAAGCGAGCGTTGTACGTGCCGACGTTGCGTGCCGTCTTGTAGCCGGTGGCGTGCTCGAAGAACGTGTTCGGGAACTGCTGTGCGACCTTGATCGTCGGGTTCATGTAGCCGAACGACGTCGTGAAGATCAGCTTGTTCCCGGATTGCGCGAGCTCACGGATCACGCGCTCGGCATCCACACCTTCGGGCACGTTCTCGACGTACTTCGTCGTCACGCGTCCGGCGAGGTTTTTCTCCATCGCGAGTCGCGCGATGTCGTGCTGGTGCGTCCAGCCGGCGTCGCCGATGGGGCTCACGTAGATGAACCCGATCTTGAGCGGCTCCTTGCCTTGCGCCCACGAGGGCATGGCGAGGGCGAGTGGGGAGGCGGCGAGCGTCGCGAGCATGCGCCGGCGGCTGAAGGACGGCATCGAAGAACTCCTGCGGTGGGCGGAATGGCGCGGCATTCTACGCCGCCGCCGAAAACGGCCAGTTGCGGGCGCGCCCGCGCGAATTCAACCGGCGGGATGCCAGGGCCTGCCGAGCGACGCCGGCGCGTTCAGCCGGATCATCGTCGCGTCTCGCGAAATGATCGCGAGCACGACGATCGTTGCGACGTACGGCAGCATTGCGAGCCACTGCGACGACACCTCGACGCCTGCCGCCTGCGCCTGGAATTGCGCGAGCGTCACGCTTCCGAACAGGTACGCGCCGACCATCACGCGCCACGGCTTCCAGGTCGCGAACACGACGAGCGCGAGCGCGATCCAGCCGCGGCCGGCCGTCATCCCCTCGACCCACGACGGCGTGTACGCGACGGCGAGGAACGCGCCGCCCAAGCCCGCGCACGCGCCGCCGAACAGCACCGCGGCGTAGCGGATGCCGATCACGTCGTAGCCGATCGCGTGCGCGGATTGCGGCGATTCGCCCACGGCGCGCAGCACGAGTCCGGCGCGCGTCCGATACAGGAACAGGTGCACGAGCACGAACAGTGCGATCGACGCGTAGACGAGCGGGCTGTGCGCGAAGACGAGCTTGCCGACCCCGGGAAGATCGCTGACGCCGGGAATCGCGAGCGGCTTCATCCCTTCGATGACCACGCTCATGTACGGGCGGCCGACGAACGCGGAGAGACCCACGCCGAACAGCGACAGCGCAAGGCCCGTCGCCACCTGGTTGGCACGCAGCGACAGCGCGAGTACGGCGAATACGAGCGACAGCGCGGCCGCGGCCAACGCGCCGGCGCTCACGCCGAGCCACGGCGAGTGCGTACGCGCGGCGACGATGAACGACGCGACGGCGCCGACGAGCATCATGCCTTCGACGCCGAGGTTCAGCACGCCGGACTTCTCGACGACGAGCTCGCCGAGCGCGGCGAACACGAGCGGTGTACCCGCGGCGAGCGTCAGCACGACGATCTGCGCCACTTCGTTCATCACGTAGCCACGGCAGCGCGCGCAATACGCGGGCGATAGTTGACGAGCACGTCGGCGGCGAGCAGGAAGAAGAGCAGCGTGCCTTCGAACAGTCCGGTGACCGCGGATGGCAGGCCGAGGTGCACCTGCGCCGATTCGCCACCGAGATAGAGGAGCGACAGGAGCAGGCTCGCGAGCGCGATGCCACCAGGATGCAGGCGCCCGACGAACGCGACGATGATCGCCGCGAAGCCGTAGCCGGGCGACATCGACGGCAGCAACTGCCCGATCGGTCCCGCCGCTTCCCCGACGCCGGCGAGGCCTGCGCACGCGCCGCCGGCCAGCATCGCGAACCACACCGTGCGACGAAGCGAAATGCCGGCGTAGTCGGCCGCGGACGGCGCGAGCCCCGCAACGCGCATCTCGAAGCCCACGACATGCCGGCGCACGAAGAGCCACGCGAGTGCGACGATCGCGAGTGCGATCAGGAACGACGCGTTGAGGCGCGTCTCGGGCAGCAGGATCGGCAGCATCGCGTTCGCGTCGAACATCTTCGACTGCGGGAAGTTGAAGCCTTCGGGGTCGCGCCACGGGACGTGCACGAGCCACGACAGCAGCAGCGACGCCACATAGACCAGCATCAGCGACGTCAGGATCTCGTTGGCGTTGAAGCGCGTGCGAAGCCACGCGGGAATCGCCGCCCACGCCATGCCCGCGAGCGCGCCGGCGATGAACATCATTGGCAGCAGCACGAACGACGGCCAAGCGTCGCCGATCGCGAGCGCGACGCCGCCGCCCGCGATCGCGCCGAGCGTCAGCTGGCCTTCGGCACCGATGTTCCACACGTTCGCGCGATATGCGAGGGCGAGGCCGGTGCCTATCAGCATCAGCGGGCTCGCCTTCAGCAGCCACTCGGCGACGCCGTAGCGCGTGGCGATCGGCTCGACGAAGAACGCGTGCAACGCAGCGAACGGGTTGCGGCCGAGCGCGCTGAACACGACGAAGCCGACGACGATCGTCGCGACGGCGGCAAACAGCGGCGCGAGCCAGACGGCGAGACGCGAAGGCCTGGGCCGCGCCTCGAGGTATGCCCTCATGGCACGAGCGCAGCCGCCGCTTGCTGCGGCTCACGCGTGCCGGTGCCCGCCATCAGCTGCCCGATCTCCTCGGCGCTCGTTTCGCGAATCGGCTTCGCCGGCGACAGCTGGCCGTTCGCGATGACGGCGAGCCGATCGGAGATCTCGAGCAGTTCGTCGAGGTCCTCGGACACGACGAGCACCGCAACGCCGCGTTCGCGCAGGTCGAGGAGCGTCTGGCGGATTTGCGCGGCCGCGCCGACGTCGACGCCCCATGTGGGCTGCGCGGCAATCAGCACGAGCGGCTCGCGCTCGATCTCGCGGCCGACGATGAACTTCTGCAGGTTGCCGCCCGAGAGGCTTTGCGCAGCGTCGCCCGGCCCGCGGGCTTTCACGCCGAAGCGCTCGATCGTCTGCTCGGTGCGCGAGCCGACGCGCGAGGCGCGCACGAGGCCGTGCACGACGAGCGGCGGCGCGCGCATCGTCAGCAACGTGTTCTCGGCAAGGGACATCTCGGGCACGGCGCCGCGCCCGAGGCGCTCCTCCGGAATGAACGCGAGGCCGAGGACGCGCCGCGCGCGCGGCCCCAGGTGCCCGGCGGGCTCGCCGGCGAGCGTGATCGCCTCGCTGCGCTCGACGGTACGCTCGCCCGACAGCGCCGCCAGCAGTTCCTTCTGGCCGTTGCCGGACACGCCCGCGATGCCCACGATCTCGCCCGTGCGAACGGCGAGCGACACGTCGCGAAGCGCGATGCCGAACGGATCGGAAGCGGGGACGTCGAGCGCGTCGACGACGAGCGCCGCGCGTCCTGCGTGCGCCGCACGGTGCACAGGATGCGGCAGGTCGCCGCCGATCATCATGCGTGCGAGCGACGCGGTGGTCTCGACCCGCGGGTCGCATTGCCCGGTCACTCGCCCGTCGCGCAGCACCGTCGCGCGATCGCACAGCGTACGGATCTCGTCGAGCTTATGGCTGATATAGAGGATGCTGACGCCGTCGGCGGCGAGCGTGCGCAGCATCGCGAACAGCGCGTCGATCGCGGCAGGCGTGAGCACCGACGTCGGCTCGTCGAGGATCAAAAGCTTCGGAGCCTGCAGCAGGCAGCGCACGATCTCCACGCGCTGTCGCTCGCCCACCGACATCGTGTGCACGTAACGCGCAGGATCGAGCGGCATCGCGTAGCGCGCGGACACGTCGCGGATGCGCGCGGCGAGACGCCGTGCGTGCGCCGCATCGAGCGCTACGCGTATGTTGTCGGCGACGGTCAGCGTCTCGAACAGCGAGAAATGCTGGAACACCATCGCGATGCCGCGCTTGTGCGCCTTCGCGGGGCTCGCGAAGTCGACCGGCTCGCCCTCCCAGCGCATCGTCCCCTCGTCGGGGATCACGAGGCCGTCGATGACCTTCATCAGCGTCGACTTGCCGGCGCCGTTCTCGCCCAGCACTGCGTGGATCTCGCCGGGGTACACGTCGAGATCGACGTGGTCGTTCGCGGCGACGCCCGGGTAGTGCTTGGTGATGCCGCGAAGCGAAAGCCGCGGCAGTCGGGCCGCGCCGGACGTGTCGTGGGGGGAGGGCGCCATGGCGCGGATTATCCGCGACGGCGCCCCCGATGGGTCAACGCGTGATGACGATCACGGAATGGGCGCTGCTCCCATGGCGCGCCCCACCGCGTCGCGCGGCGGGTTCGCCGGATCGTACTCGGGGCTGTTCTTGACCGCCTCGCGGGTCATCTTCACATCGACCTCGCGATCCTGCCAGCTCACGTGGTCGATCGCGGACGGCGGAATGGCCACGTGCTTGCCCGGCAGCCACTTGCGCGTGTCCACGACGACGAAGCGAATGGCGAACGACGCGTCGTCGAACACGAAGTCGTCGACTTCGCCGATCGAGCCGTCGGTGGCGAGGATCTCGTAGCCCATCACCTCGTCGCAACTGCGCAGATGCACGTTCGCGGTGTTCAACTCCTCGTCGATGCGGCCCTTGATCTCGCGCGCGACTTCCGGATCGACCGGGCGGCTCTGCACCAGCGGATCGACGGCGGCGCCGACCCACGGGTACGGCATCATCGTGTCGCCCCACAGGTTCGCGCCTTCCCAATAGTTGGGATAGCCGAAGTAGCGGTAGTAGTCGCTTTCATGCTGCCGCGATACCGGCCGGTCGGTGTCGATCGACGGACTGTCCTCGACCTGCTGCTTCGTCAGGTCGACGTGGATCACTTCTTCGTCCCAGTCGATGCCGCGCACCGCGCGCGGCGAGATCAGCACCTTGCGCTCGGCGAGCCAGCTCCCCGTGTCGACGACGAGGTGGCGAATGGTCCAGCGCTCGTCGTCGAAGTACGCGTCCTTGACCTTGCCGAGCTCGCCATCCTCCGCACCGACGGTGAGTCCGGTCAGTTCCTTGATGTTGTGCAGCATGCATCCTCCTCGAAAGCAAGGTCAGAGCAAAAGGCGCGGCAACGGCATTCGCCGCGCTCGCAATCCGGCGTCGCGCCTTTTGCTCTGACCCCAGGCACGACGAGGGCCGGGCTCGATAGTGCCTCGGGCCCGACCCTTTCTCGCGCGAACTTCACACCGGCGCGAGCGGCGGTCGAACCGCGGCCCGAAGGCCGCTGTTCGGCATTACTGCGCGATCGTCGTCCTGCGCGTCCAGGTGCGATTCATTGCCATCGCCCAAGCGGCGAACAGGATGACCAGGAGGCCCACGATCACAAAGTTGGTTTCCACGGCGCGGCTGGCGACTCCGATGACCCACGACGAGATCACCATCCAGATGCCGAGCAGAATGTTGATGACCTCTTCCCACGCCTGTGGCAGCGAGACGGCGATCGCGGAGAACACGACGATCGCGGCGCCCAGAATCCATGCGTTCCAGTCAGCGCCCGCGTTGCTTCCCACGAAGCCCATCACCCACGGCGAAATGAAGAGCCAGATGCCGATCAGCAGATTGAGCCAGTCCTGCCAGCGTTTTTCCCTCATGGCGAATTACCTCCGATTGTTCAGGTAATGGTTGGACGCCTTCGCCGTTCGAGGATTCCCGCTTTGTTGCCGCCTGGCGACAAAATCGACGACGAGTCCTACACGTCACCTCAGCATGTCCGGCCCGGCACTTCAGGTTTGTCGAACCGATCAACGCGAACGGGCGCCACGAGGGATGTCGGGGTCGCGCGTGCTAAGCTTTTCGGATGCTGTCGAAGCGCTCTTCGCGTCGCGCGGCCAGCGCGTTCGCCGCGCGGTGACCGCGCTCGCGGTCTCCGATACGCCCGATGGCCGGCGCGTCCTCGCGCTGTCGGGACGCCTCGACGCGACCACGATCCGCAACGTCTGGATCGAAGCGCGGGAGGCGATCGAGGCGGCGATCGGTCGCCCTGTCGTCGTCGACGCCGCCAAGGTCGACTACTGCGACGGCGCGGGCATCACGCTGCTCGCCGACCTCGTTGCGCAGCGCAAGCCGGGCGACGTGCAGGTCGCGAACCTCGCACCGCGCTTCGAGACGATGCTGCAGCAGGTCGATCCTAAGGAGATCGAGCGCGACCAGGATCCGGAAGCGGCGCGCCGTGGCAGCGTGGAGGAAATCGGCGCGATCGCGGCGGGCATGGGTCGCGACATGCGCGACCAGGTGGTGTTCGTCGGCGAAACAGCGGCCGCACTCGTCTACGCGCTCGCGCATCCGGCGTCGATCCGATGGAAGGACGTGTGGCGCATCTGCGAGCGCGTGGGCGCCGACGCGCTGCCGATCGTCGCCCTGATCTCGTTCCTGCTCGGCGTGATCCTCGCGTTCCAGTCGGCGATCCCGATGCGCCGGTTCGGCGCCGAGATCTTCGTCGCCGACCTGATCGGCCTCGCGATGCTGCGCGAGTTGGGACCGTTGATGACGGCGATCCTGCTTGCCGGTCGCTCGGGTGCGGCGTTCGCCGCCGAGATCGGCACGATGACGGTGAACCAGGAAGTGGACGCGCTCACCACGATGGGGCTCGATCCGGTGCGCTTCCTCGTGACGCCGCGCGTGATCGCCGCGGTGTTGATGACGCCGCTTCTGACGCTCTTCGCCGACCTGATCAGCCTCGCCGGCGGCGCAATCACGCTGACGACGTTCTCGATTCCCTACGTGACGTTCATCCACGAGGTCGAAGGCTTCGTCGACGTTTCGGATTTCATGGCCGGCTTCGTCAAGTCGTTCGTGTTCGCGATCCTGATCGCCGGCATCGGCTGCCTGCGCGGGCTGCAGACGACCGCCGGCGCTTCTGCCGTCGGCGACGCGGCGACGCGGGCGGTGGTGTCGGGCATCGTGCTGCTCGTCGCCGTCGATGGATTGTTCGCCGTCGTCTACTACGTGCTCGACATCTGATGGAGCAGCCGATCATCGTGGTGCGCGATCTCAGCGTCGGGTACGGCGACGTTCCGCTGCTGCGGGACGTGAGCTTCGACGTGCGCCCCGGTGAGATCTTCGTGATCCTCGGCGGCTCGGGCAGCGGCAAGAGCACGCTGCTGAAGAACATGATCGGGCTGAACGAGCCGATGTCGGGAAGCGTGATGATCGACGGCGCCGACATCGTGACCGCGAGCGGCGACGAACGCCGCGCCATCCTGCGCAAGATCGGCGTCATGTACCAGTCCGGCGCGCTGTTCGGTTCGATGACGCTGTCCGAGAACGTGCGGCTCCCGCTCGAGGAATACACGGACCTCACGTCGCGCGAGATCGAGCTGATTGCGCGGATGAAGCTGTCGATCGTGGGCCTCGGGCTCTTCACCGGTCACCTGCCGGCCGAGATCTCCGGCGGCATGCAGAAGCGCGCCGCGATCGCGCGCGCGATGGCGCTCGATCCGATGATCCTGTTCCTGGACGAACCATCGGCGGGCCTCGATCCGATCACGTCGGCCGAGCTCGACGCGCTGATCAAGCGGCTGTCTCGAAACCTGGGCGTCACGTTCGTGATCGTCACGCACGAGCTGGCGAGCATCTACGCGATCGCCGACCGCGTGATCATGCTCGATCGACGCACGGGCGGCATCGTGGCCGAGGGGGACCCGCGGAAGCTGCGCGACGAAAGCACCGATCCATGGGTGCGCCAGTTCTTCAACCGCGAACCGGCGCCCATCGCTGCGTGAAGCCATGAGCCAGAAGGCGAACTACTTCAAGCTCGGGCTCTTCGTGATCGGTGCGGTCATCGCGGGCGTCCTCGTGCTGATGATCATCGGCACCGGCCGGTGGCTGAAGCCGCGCACGACGGTCGAGACGTATTTCAATGAGTCGGTGCAGGGCCTCGACATCGGGTCGAAGATGAAGTATCGCGGCGTGGTGATCGGCGAGGTGTCGCGCATCACGTTCACCTACGTCGAATACGAGCAGAACAAGCCGATGCTCCAGCGCAAGCGCTACGTGCTTGTCGAGGCGCAGATCGAGCCGCACCTCGTCGGCGGGCGCGCCGCCAACGACATCGCGAGTCCCGAGTCGAGCAAGCTCGAGGTCGAACGGGGGCTGCGCGTGCATCTCGCGCCGCAGGGCATCACCGGCACGAGCTACCTCGAGCTCGACTACGTGGACCCGACGACGCCGGTGCTGCCCATCGACTGGGTGCCCGACAACATCTACATCCCGAGCACGCCGTCGACGGTGTCGACGTTCGTGAACGCCGCGTCGGAAATCCTCGACCGCCTGCGTCATCTCGACATCGAGACGACGATCGCGAACCTGAACAAGCTGCTGGCGACGACGAACGATCGCGTCGCCGGCCTCGACACACAGGGTATCTCGAAGCGGGTCGGAGAGACGCTCGGCAAGCTCGACACCACGCTCGACAACCTGCAGACGAAGAAGCTTTCGAACGAGGCGGCGAGCCTGATCGCGGAGTTGCGGCAATCGAATGCGGAGTTGAAGACGTTCCTCGCGAATCCTGCCCTCGCCAAGTTGCCGCAGGACACGTCGGCCGCGGTGCAAAGCGTGCAGAAGCTCGTGAGCGATCCAAAGCTCGCGGCGTCGATCACGCACCTCGAGCGCACGCTCGCGCGGCTCGATCGCATCTTCGGCACCGGCGAGGCCGATCTCGGCACTACGTTCCAGAATCTGCGGCAGATCACCGACAACCTGCGCGACCTGACGGAGGAGGCGAAGCGCTATCCGTCCGGCCTGCTGTTCGGCGCGCCGCCACGCCGCGTGGAGCCTGCAAAATGAACGCGAGGAATTCAGTGAGGCTCGCATCTCCGCGCAGGCCTGGCAAGCGGCTGCTCGGTGACGGACATTGCGGTGTGAGCCTCTTTTTCGCCAGCGTGCTGGCCGTCGTGCTCGCCGGCTGCTCGGCCTTCCAGCGCGAATCGCCGGTGCGCCAGACGTTCCTGCTCGATCCGCCGGCGCCTGCGGCAGTGGCGCGTTCGCAGCCGTCGACGTTGCGCGTGGGGCGCATCGACGTCGCCGCGCCGTTTCGCAGCCGCAACTTCGTCTATCGCACCGGCGAGCTCAACTACGAGACCGACTTCTACGTGGAATTCCTCGTGCCGCCGGCCGCGATGCTCGCCGAGCAGACCGCGCGGGGGCTCGAGCACGCGAAGGCGTTCGCGCAGGTGTCGACACCAGGCAGCGGCACGGATGCGCAGTGGGTGCTCGACGGCTTCGCGACGTCGATCTACGCGGATTATCGCGACAAGGCGAAGCCCGCCGCGCAACTCGACATCAGCTATTACCTGACGTCGGCCACGGGCACGCAGCAGACGCCGGCGTGGAGCCGCGAATACCGCGAGCGCGTGCCGATGCGCGAGGCGAGCGCGCAAGCGTATGCGGAAGCGTTGAACCACGCGTTCGGGGAGATCCTCGCGCAGCTTTCGCGCGATCTCGCGAGTGCGACGTTGCCCAAAGACGCAAAAGTAGGGTCGGACTCTGCTTTTTGGCGACTTCCAGCGATGGTCGCGATCAGCGGGGAAAAGTAGAGTCCTACCCTACTTTTGCAGGGCGGCGACGAGGTCGTGTTCGCCGGAGCCGATGACGCGAACGGTCACGAACTCGCCGGGTGCAAGCACGCACGCGTCGTCGATGCGCACGACGCCGTCGATTTCCGGCGCATCGCCGGGTCCGCGCGCAATCGCGCATCCGTCTTCGACGTGATCGACCAGCACGTCGAAGCACGCGCCTAGCTTCGCGCGCAGCCGTGCCGTGCTGATCCCGGCCTGCACTTCCATGAAGCGCGCGCGGCGTGCTTCCTTGACCTCTTCGGGAACCGGATCGGGCAGCGCATTCGCCGCCGCGCCGTCCACCGGCGAATACGCGAAGCAGCCGACGCGGTCGAGCTGCGCTTCGCGAAGAAATGCGAGCAGCTCCTCGAACTCGGCGTCGGTCTCGCCGGGAAACCCGACGATGAAGGTGCTTCGCAGCACGATGTCCGGACGTTCGCGCCGCCACGCGCGTACGCGGTCGAGCACCTTCTCGGGCGCTGCCGGCCGCTTCATGAGCCGCAGGACGCGCGGGCTCGCGTGCTGGAACGGAACATCGAGGTAGGCCTGCAGGCCGCGCTCTCCGGAACCTGCAGTCATCAAAGGCACGACCTCGTCGACATGCGGGTACGGATAGACGTAATGCAGCCGCACCCACGCGCCGTACGACTTCGCCAGCGCGTCGAGCTCGCCCGCGAGCGAGCGCAGGTTCGATTTCATCGGCCGGCCCTGCCAGAATCCCGTGCGATAGCGCACGTCGACGCCATATGCGCTCGTATCCTGCGACACCACCAGGAGTTCCCGCACGCCGGCGCGCAGCAGCCGCTCCGCTTCGCCCAGCACCTCGCCGAGGGGACGCGACACGAGATCGCCGCGCATCGAGGGGATGATGCAGAACGTGCAGCGGTGATTGCACCCTTCGCTGATCTTGAGATACGCGTAGTGCGACGGGGTCAGCTTGATTCCCTGCGCAGGCACGAGATCGACGAACGGGTCGTGCGGCTTCGGCAGATGCGCGTGCACCGCCGACATCACTTCGTGCGTCGCATGCGGCCCCGTCACCGCGAGCACCTTCGGATGCGCATCGCGCACGAAATCACCGCCGTCGCGCGCACCGAGGCATCCGGTGACGATCACCTTGCCGTTCTCGTCGAGCGCCTCGCCGATGGCGTCGAGCGATTCGGCGACCGCCGCATCGATGAATCCGCAGGTGTTGACGACGACGAGATCCGCGCCTTCGTACGAGGGCGCGATCGTGTAACCCTCGGCGCGCAGTTGCGTCAGGATCTGCTCGGAATCGACGAGCGCCTTCGGGCAGCCGAGCGAAACGAAGCCGACGCGCGGCGCCGGCGCATCACGTGGAGAACTTCTCAAGACCTACCGCTTCTTGTCGTCGTCGGGCGGGGGCGGAGGCCCGAACGTGGGGAAAGGAAACGCCGCGAACATGCCCCGCGTCTGGTCCTGCATGCGCTGCTGCATGTCGATGAAGAGCTTCGCGCTCTGCTCGAGGTAATTGCCCAGCATGCCCTGCATCGCCGGTGCCTGCATCTGCATGAACTGCTTCCACAGCTCGGGCGTCAGCATCATCTTGTCGCCGTACACCTGCTTCGCCTGCTCGGACAGCTTCTTCTGGATGGACAGGAACGCCTGCACGTTCTGCTCGATGTACTGGCCGATGATCGTCTGCTGGGCCGTCCCGTAGAAGCGGATCATCTGCGTGAGCATTTCCGAGCTGAACATCGGCAGGCCGCCGGCTTCCTCGTCGAGAATGATCTGCAGCAGGATCTGGCGCGTGAGGTCCTCGCCGCTCTTGGCGTCGACGACGCGAAATTCGATGCCGTCCAGCACCATCTGCTTGACGTCGGCGAGCGTGATGTAGCCGCTGTTCGCCGTGTCATACAGCCGGCGGTTGGGGTACTTCTTGATCGTGCGCGTGTCCGACGCCATTGCCATCGCCATCGCCATCCCTCCCGAAGTTCCATTATAAGCCGCTGATTCTTCTAGCATTTGAAGTGCCAACCTGCGGCCGGCGCGTGCGGTCCCGCCACCCTCACCGGCGCTAGGATACGCCCTCATGCTGCATTGCATCAAAAAGGTCTTGACGTGGCGCGCCACCGTCCCTACAATGGTTTTGTGCGGTGCAACATTTCTCGCCCCGGCGAGGACGCATCAACGCGCGGCGGGAGGGGTAGCACGACCGGTCCTGCCAAGGGCAAATGGGTGTTCCCACCCGCCATTGAAAGGGCAACCATGTACAACGCATCCGAGCAATTCGCCGAATTCAACCAGGCCAACGTTTCGAACGCGATCAAGCTCGCGTCGCTCTCGATCGAGAACGCGGAAAAGCTTGTCAGCCTGAACATCAACGCCGCCAAGCTGGCGCTGGCGCAGGCGATCGAAGGCGCCCAGGCTGCGGCTTCGGTCAGGGACGTGCAGCAACTGCTGGAACTGCGCACGAAGCTGGCCGAAGTGGGCGTGCAAAGCGCGACCGGGTACTCGCGCACGCTGTACGAACTGTCGTCGGAAGCGCAAGCCGGCTTCTCGGCGCTCGCCGAAGAAACGTGGAAGACGTACACGAAGGGCGTCGCCACCTGGGTCGAGCGCGCCACGCAATCGGCGCCGGCCGGTTCCGACGTCGCCGTGAACGCGCTCAAGTCGACGTTCGCCGCCTCGACCGCGGCGTTCGACCAGATGCAGAAGGCGGCGAAGCAGGTTGTCGACTTCACCGACGCCAGCATGCGCGCTGCGACCGAATCCGCGACGAACGCGGCGGTCGAAGCGGGTGCGAACGTCAAGGCGAAGCGCAACGCGAACTAAAGAGCACCCGCGGCATCGCGCGTACCACGAACGGAATGTGCGCCGGGTCTTGAACCGGCCCGGCGCCATCCCCAGATGGCTTTGCGGGAAGGTGATGTCTCCTCTGTATCAATTCTCTCCTCCTGATTGATACAGTTCTTGACCCCGCGGGCTCGCGCTCGCGGGGTTTTTTATCGCCTGCGAGCGCGATCAGTGTCCGTGGTGCATGCCGGCGGGCATGCGCGACGGCGGCGGCATGTGTTGGGATGCGGCGACAATTTCGTTATCGCGGTCGGCGCCGCTCGCCGGAAGTCCGATCCACCGCGCACGCACGATGCCGTTTGCGTCGACCAGCAATTCCGTATGCGCGAGCGCCGCGCCGCCAGATGTGCCCGCGAACATCGCATAGACACTCGCGACATCGGCGCCGACGCGCGTTTGCGTCGCTCGGTCGCCGTCATCCGATGGCGACCCGGGAAGCGGGATCGCGATCACGCGCAGGTCCGCATGCATCAGGCGGTGGTCGGACGCGAGTTGCGACAAACGTGCGCCCGACCGCGGCGACGCGTACAGAACGATCAGCGCGGGCTTGCGTTCCCCGGCTAGCGTCCGCTGGCGCTGACCCTGAGTCTCGTAACTGAAATCGGGTGCGCGTGCCATCGACGTGTCGTCGACCCGCGGGCCGATCGAACGCGCGGCCTCCGCGCTCGCGCGAGCCACGATGTACTGCACGGTCTCCCAGATGCCGGTATCCCCGATCTGCGGCGAGAACGCGGGCATCGCCGTGCCGGCGATGCCGTGCGCGATCCACCAGTACAGATTGCCTTCGGGATGATGCAGTCCGTGCAACGCGAGATCGGCGGGCTTCGTCGCCGGCTCGGCCGCCCGTCCATTGCCGCGTGCATCGACGCCATGGCAACGGCTGCATTCGCTTGCGTAGCGCGCGGCGCCGCGCGCTACGGCCTTCACGTCATAGGGGACCGGGGACGTTGCATACGTGGTGGGGAACGCGGCTACGATTTCACGCTGCTCAACGTCGAACGTAAGCGCGAATGGCCAACGGATGGTGGAGTGCGCGCCGGGCACCATGGTGCCGAGCGCGCCGACGATGCCGACGATTCCGACGCCGCCGGCGATTTCGAGCATTGCGTTTCGCCGCAGCGAGCGTCGTGACGTATCGCCGGAGGCGAGGCGCGGCGTCAGGCGGAAACGGTTCGTCGCCGCGATCGCCAGCATGGCCGCGAACAGCGCGAGCTTGACGTCGAGCAGTTGCCCGTAGGCCGTTCCGAAGAGCGCTGCGAACGAGCCGACGAGAAACAGCGAATTGACGATGCCGCTCGCGATCAGCACCAAGACACACGCGATCCCGAGGACCGAGAAACGCTGCGCGAGCCGTAGGACCGCGCTCCGTGACGGCGCGTGCATCAGGCACCAGACCAGTGGGGGCAGGGCGCCGAGCCAGGCACCAGCGGCCAGCAGATGCAGTGCGTCGGCGCCGATGTGCACGATGCGCACGGTGCCACCGTTGGCCGCCGCCGCATGCCCGGCGCCGGCCAGCGTAGCGAGGTAGGCGGCCGCGACGGCGACCGCGATGCACACGCGCATCCGCGACGGGGCGCGCGTACGCATCGCGACGAGCGACACGCCGAGCGCGAGCCACAACAGTGCACGCAACAGGAACACGTGGCCGAATTCGGTCTCGCGCAACACGACGACGACGGTGGCGTTCCCGATCACGTCGCCGATCGTCGCGCCTGCCATCTGCATCGCTTCGACCAACAGCCACGCGACACCGGACAATGCGCCAGCAGCAAGCGCAGCGGCGCAGACGACGAAGCTGTGGCGATCGAGTCCCGCGTTCGACGCTGCGGCCGTACGACGCCACGCAACCCCGGCGACGGACGCGACGAACACGATCTCGCCGAATACGAGCATCGTCGCGCCGAAGTGAATGGCGCGCGCGGCGACGAGCAAGGCGTTCATCGCGCGCCTAGCGTCCCCGGGGCGCCATCAATCCTTGATCTCGAACGTGTAGTCGCCCTCGGTGACGTGCGTGTCGACGGACACGACGCGCCATTGCACGCGATAGGTTCCCGGCGCCAGCCGCTGCAGGCTCGCGGTCAACACCGACGCATCGGTCGCATCGACATGGGAGTCGTCCCGGTCGACCCGCTTGCCTTGTGCATCGACGACGCGGACGCGACTGAAGGTCGGCTCGAGCTTCTCGGTGAACCACAGGCGCACGTCCTGGGGCGATCGATGCACGCTGCTGCCCACCGCCGGCACGGCGTGATCGAGGAACGCATGCGCGGCCGCCGTCGCGCTGGCGAGCCAGGCGACGGCGGCGATGCAGGCGAATGCGATGCGGCGAATGCTCATCGAATCAGGGGGCGGCCGATCGTCTGCGGGAACAGGTCGTCGAGGAAGAAATGCAACTGTCCGAGCACGCCGATGCTGTTGCCGCTCGCGTGGTTGATGGGAATGACGGCTTCGACCGCCAATTGGATGTTCTGGCCGGCCCAGATGATCCCGGGGTTGACCGTTCCCGTCGTGCCGCTCTGGCCGCGATCGAGCGCGGTCGACATCGCGAATTCGACGATCGGAATCATCCGGTTGAACGGTGCCTTCAGGCCGACGTCCTGCACGAACGACTGCAGGTACGGCAGGCTGTACTCGATCGCAAACCCCCATTCGAGCGTGTGCGGATTGCGTTCGACGTCCACGTCGCCGTCGTCGCCGACGATCGTCGTGCTGCTGCGGGTCGGGATCCCATAGCCGACGAGGCCGGTGATGGCGAGCGGCCGGAGGAATTTCATGCCTTCCGGCAGATCGCCGAATCCCTTGCCGAAGAAGATGCCCGGCGTGACGGTGCTGAACGATTCCGCGCCGACGCGGCGCGAGCCGGTTCCACCGATGTCCCAGTCGACACCCGCGGACACGATCGCCTCGTGCGGGTCGTTCTGGTAGAACTTGTACTTGAACCCCAGCCCGAGATTGTCGAGTCCGTTCTGCGTGTCGCCCTCGTCGGGCTTGACGTGCTTGTAGGTTGCGCCGAGCTCGATGCCGAAGTTCTCGGTGATGCGCTTCGCGACGTCGATCGAGAAATCCGTTTCGCTGCCGCCGGGCCCTTCGCCGCTCGCCGGAAACTTCTGCCAGGCGATCGTGGGCAACGAGAGTTCGTCGGCGACGAACGGATCGTCGGTGGCGAGCGTTGCCGGGAAGAAGCGCTTGCCGGCGAAACCATGGGCATCGGCAAGGCGCGGGGCGACGAACACGAGCACGACGAGCGTCGCGCTCGCAAGCACTCTCCATTGCATCGTAGTTCCTCCTTGTTCGACTGTTACGGCGAGGCTGCCCGAACGGATGCGCGCGCCATGAACGCCGGTCAGGACGCCAGCTGGCGAACAACGGATGCGTGAGGTGAATCGTGGGGCGGCCCGCGGAAAACGAGAACTTGCCGGCATGCAGGCCACAGGCGGCTGGAAGCGAACGCCGGAACGAGGTGTGTCGCGCGCATCGGCGCGAGAATACCGTGCAATGGTGCGCCGCGCGAGCGCGTGAGGCAGAGTGCACCGCCTCCCTTTCGGCTGCGGGGAGGCGTCATGAGAACAAGCCCGGCGGGCGCGCCGGGCTTGCTCGACGTCAACGTGTGGAAGGCGCGGCGTTCACCGCGCCTTCGGCTCGCGCTACTTGCCTGCGTTGTTGTTCTCGAGGTCCGGACAGACCGTACCCTTGTCGGCGAGCTGCTTGGCGCATCCCGTCAGCTGCAGGATGTCCATGCCGGCGCCATCGCGGTCGACGACATAGACGTAGCCGCGATCGTCGATTTCGACGTTGTTGGTCATGTAGCCGGCGGTGTCCGTCAACGCGTCGGCTTCCGGGACGTAGAACGCCACTTCCCGCGGTGCCTGTGGCTCTCGGATGTCGTACATCCGGACGCCGCCGTTGAAGTACGCGACCGCAACCATCTTGCCGTCGTACGGATTGTTGAAGTTCTCGTTCGTCGAGTGCACCCCGAAACGGGCGCCGCGCGTGCAATAGTTGCCACGCCGGTATTTCGCGCCGGAGCGCGGATCGACGGACATCGTCCCGAGCACCATCGGTCCCTGGTACGGGAAACGCTCGACCTTCAGCGCGGGCGGAGCGGTCATCGAGTTCTCGACCGACACATCGAGCGTGAACGCCCAGTGCGGAGGCTCCTGACAGAAGCCGTTGCTCCCGTCCGCCGTCGCCTCGGACGTCACGACGACGACATCGCGCGTGGTGAAGTGCTTGTCGGTCGCGTTCGCGACGTTGCTTGGATCGTCGTAGCTCTGCATGCTCGGTGGCTGGAGCCCGAACACCGGATACGAAGTGTGACCGCCCTGGTCGGGTGACATTTGGAAGAACCCGACGACCGGCGAGGTGGATCCGTAGAGATCGGCCTCCGTCGGTTGATCGGGATCGCCGGTGTACGTGCCGCCATAGGCGGGCGTGAGCAGCGCCTTCCGGTTAAGGATCGTGATGATGCCGTCGTTGCCGACGCCCCACGCGGCATAGATCCGATTGCCGATCGTATCCTGGCCGCGCGCGAGCATTTGCGCTGCCTTCGGGTGGTCGTGCGCAGAGATCGGGCCGTGCAGCGACGGCGGGATGACACCGGTGGCACCCGGCTCGGCGCCCGGAAGGCCGAACGTGCGGATGTACTTCGGATAGCCGGCTTGCCCCGGATGGCTCCAGTCGGCGATCACCATCGACTGTGCCTGACGCCACACGGGTCCGTCCGCCTTGCTGCCCGGCATGAACGCGAGACCCGTCGAGCATTCCCACCACAGCTTGTGCGTGCTGCGGATGCGCATCATCTCCGAAATCTTCGTCGGATTCTTCGTGTTGGTGACGTCGAAGAGCTCGTAGCCGGAAATATCCGCGTTGCCTGCCTGACTGTTGCGAAGCAGATAGACCTTGCCAGGAACGCCGCCAGGCAGCTGCGAGCCGAGGCACATCCGCACCATCTGCGATTGGCCGACCGAATTGCCGAGGGTAGGCGCCGGAATGAGCGACTGCTCGACCGGGTTGCGGGGATCGGTGACGTCGATGATCATCGTGCCGTTGTTTTCGCAGGGCGACCCGGCTTTCAATGGATTCGGCAACGTATTCGCGGGGCAATTCGTGACACGTCCGTCGGGCACGCCGCCATGCTGGCCCACGAACAGAATGGTGCGGCCGTCCGGGTACCGGATCACGTTCGGCTGATAGGTCGGCCGCCCCTGCAAATCGGTGTGGCCGAGGCGAATCATGTTCGTCGCCTCGCCGCTCTGGCTGATTGCGGCAGCGTCACCCGCTGCGAGCGCCAGCGCGGCCGCGAGCGCGGCCGAAAGTGCAGCCAGCCTCGGTTTCATCGTGCAATGCGTGCTCATCGTCTGTCCTCTCCATGTGTCCGGCGTCGCGGCGCGCGCCGATTGACGGCTACCAGTGAATCGCAGCAACCCGCCCCTCGCGGTCGAACGCGATCGAGCGCGAGTCTGCGTACGTCCAGATCTCGATGTCGGTTCTCGTGTATTCCTCCTTGCTGCTTGTGATCGGGTCGCCCCAGATTCGCCTCACGTCGTCGACATGCATGCCGACGAGCGGGATGGCGGGGCTCGCCTCGGTGAGGGACGTCGGAACCGGCTTGGCAACGGACGCTTTGCCGCCGCGCATACGCGAGGGCCATGCGCCGAGCGAATCGAATTCGCAGGGGAAGTTCTGATAGGTCGGGACGTTGCCGTGCCCGATGCACTTGAAGATTTCGGCGTGCGTAGACGTTGCGGCCAGGAGGAGCGGCAGCGTCAGCGGAAGCATTGCAGCGAGTCGCATGCGGAGGCGCCTTACGCGATGCACACGGGGCGCCGCGGCAGACGCGAGCGCTGCGCTGATACCCCTTGACCGGGCTCAATCTAGCGACAAAGCTGCGCCTTCGCTTTCACGCGCTTGCGATTATTTTCGATTTCTTGCGATTTGTTATCGACTGGATCAACAGTACAAACGAAAGCGCCGTGCCGGCGGGCAGGGCGCTTCATGATGCGGTGGTGAGCGCTACAGGACGTTCCGAGGGAACGAGCAAGCCTCGAAGCGCAGGACAGTGCCGGCGGCGGCGCTAATGCACCTGCTCGTGCCGCCCCAGCGCCGGACCGATCTCGCCTTCCTCGAGGTTCTTGGCCGCATGCTCGAGCGATTCGACGACGTGGCGGCCTGCGACCTTCGCGACCTCGGGCAGGTTCGACGCGTGGATGTCCGGCGATTCGCCTGCGCGGACGCCGTCCGCCGGTTCGACGCCGACGCCACGCCCGTACGCCATCTCGCCGCCGAGGTACGCGGTGTAATTCATGGCGGCGATGCCGGCGAAGCCTCCACCGAGCTTTGTGCCGCCGAGTTCCGGATCAGCCGAGCGCGCGGAATTGCCGGGGTGTGAGGCCGGTAATCCGGTGGAACAGCACCGAGAAGTGGCTGTGGCTCGAGCAGCCGACCTGGCCGGCGATGTGCGTGATGGGCGCATCCGATTCGCGCAGCAGCGTCTTCGCGCGCTCGACGCGGCGTTCCAGCACGTAACGGTGCGGCGTGACACCCGTCGCCTGGCGAAAGGCGTGCGCGAAATGTCCGGGCGAGAGCGCGACCTCGTCGGCGATGGCGGTCAGCGTGACGTGGTGGCGCAGGTTCTCGTCGATGAACTCGATCGCGCGGCGGAGCTTGTGCGGCGACAGCTTCGCCCGCGGCCACGTCGCCGCCGCGCTCGACTTCGTGTAATCGGTCAAAAGCCGGATGGCGAGTTCGCACGCGAGCGTGTCGACGTAGAGATGGCTGTCGCTGCCTTCGTACTCGAGGCCGGCGAGCAGACGCCGCCCGAGGTCCTCGATGCGTACATCGCGCGCGGAGAACACCGGCTGGATCTCGAAGCGATCGGGATCGAGCGCGCACTCGTCGCCGGCGACGCGGCGCACGTATTCGCCGGCGAGGCGCAGCAGCACGACGAGGCTGTGCCCGGTCTGCCGCCAGCGGATGGGGCCGCCGATCGGCGAGATCGTGACGTCACCGACGTTCATCGTCCGCGATTTCGTACGTCCCTCGCGCGTGCGCTGCAGCGTCGCATTGCCGGCGAGTTGCACCGCGATCACGTGGTCGGGCGCATGAACCACCACGCCGAGGTCGTGGAAGCTGTGGAGTTCGACGGTGAGCCCATCCCAGCCGCGGCCGCGACTCGACAGCAGCGGGTCGGGCACTGCGCCCTCCAGCACGCACGTGGCGGGACGCGGGCGCAGCGGCGCGCCGACCAGCTGCGACGCCGGCGCCGGCTGTGCGAGTACCTCGGCAGAGTCGGTCGCGCGCATGCGCGATCAGTACATGTGCTGACCGCCGTTGATCGCGATGTTCGCGCCCGTCAGGAACGCGGCTTCGTCGCTCGCGAGATACGCGACGAGCCCCGCCACCTCCTCCGGCTTGCCGAGGCGTCCCATGGGGATCTGCGGGATGATCTTCGTGTCGAGCACTTCCTTCGGAATCGCCATCACCATCTTCGTGCCGATGTAGCCAGGCGAGATCGTGTTCACCGTCACGCCCTTGCGCGCGATCTCGAGCGCCAGCGCCTTGGTGAAGCCGTGCATGCCGGCCTTCGCGGCCGAATAGTTCGTCTGCCCGAACGCGCCCTTCTGGCCGTTGACCGACGAGATGTTGATGATGCGTCCCCATCCGCGCTCGACCATGCCGTCGCACACCTGCTTCGTCATGTTGAAGCACGAATCGAGATTCGTCTCGATCACCGCGTCCCAGTTCGCCTTGTCCATCTTGCGGAACGTCATGTCGCGGGTGATGCCGGCGTTGTTGACGAGCACGTCGACGGGACCGAGGTCGCTCGTCACCTTCGACACGCAGCCGACGCATCCGTCGAAGCTCGTGACGTCGCAAGGATAGGCGCGAAAATCGTAGCCCTGCTGCTTCATCTGCTCGAGCCACTCGCCGGACTTCGTGTTGTTCGGCGAATACGTCGTCACGACGGTATTGCCGAGCGCTGCGAGTTTCGTGCAGATTGCTTCGCCGAGACCGCCCATGCCGCCGGTCACGAGCGCAATGCGCTGTGCTGCCATGATCTTCTCCTCCTTGGCTCGCCCGCGCCGCTCGCAGCGCGGGCAACGTTCGATGCCTGCGTCAGCGTTCGACCGCCATCGCGACGCCCATGCCGCCGCCGATGCAGAGCGAGGCGAGGCCGCGATGCGCGTCGCGCCGCGCCATCTCGTGCAAGAGCGTGACGAGGATGCGGGCACCCGATGCGCCGATCGGATGGCCGAGCGCGATCGCGCCGCCGTTGACGTTGATCTTCGACGTGTCCCAGCCCATTTCCTTGTTCACCGCGCACGCCTGCGCGGCGAACGCCTCGTTGATCTCCATGAGGTCGAGGTCGGATGCCTTCCAGCCCGCCTTCTCGAGGCAGCGCTTCGATGCGGGCACCGGGCCCATTCCCATGTACGCGGGATCGACGCCCGACGACGCATATGCCTTGATGCGCGCGATCGGCTTCAGCCCGAGCGCGCGTGCGCGGTCGGCGCTCATCACGAGCAATGCCGCCGCACCGTCGTTGATGCCCGACGCATTCGCGGCGGTCACACTGCCGTCCTTCGCGAACGCCGGCCGCAATCCCGAGATCGACTCGAGAGTCGTGCCCGCCTTGATGAATTCATCCTGATCGAACGCCACTGACTCGCCCTTGCGCTGCGGCACCATCACCGGAACGATCTCGTCCTTGAATCGGCCCGCCTTCTGCGCGGCTTCGGCCTTGTTCTGGCTGGCGACGGCGAACCGATCCTGCTCGCCGCGCGACACTTCGTATTTCTTCGCGACGTTCTCCGCCGTCGTGCCCATGTGGTACTGGTTGTACACGTCCCACAGGCCGTCGACGATCATCGTGTCGACGAGCTTCGCGTCGCCCATGCGGAAACCGTCGCGCGACCCGGGCAGCACATGCGGCGCGGCGCTCATGTTCTCCTGGCCGCCGGCGACCACGACGTCGTCGTCGCCGCAGCGGATCGCCTGCGCCGCGAGCATCACCGCCTTCAATCCCGACCCGCACACCTTGTTGATGGTCATGGCCGGCACCGCGTGCGGCAGGCCGCCCTTGATCGACGCCTGGCGTGCGGGATTCTGGCCGCTGCCCGCAGTCAGCACCTGGCCCATGATCACCTCGGAGACCATCGCGGGCTCGATGCCGCTCCTTTCGATCAGCGCCTTGATCACCGTGGCGCCGAGTTCGGGGGCGGGGAGCTTCGCGACGGCGCCGCCAAACTTGCCGATGGCGGTGCGCAACGCACCAACGATGACGATGTCGGTCATGCTCTTCTCCGGGATGGGGTGCTTCGGAAGGGCGACGTTCGTCGCCCGAACATGGTAGCGCAAACGGCGTGTTGATGTTTGCGGCGCGCCGGCATAGAGTTTCGACGCCCGTCATCCGCGCGACCGGCGTTGCGCGGGCCGGCCTTTCATATTGGGAGATGTGCATGAAACTTTCGATGAAGAAGCTTGCACTCGTGACGGCGATCGCCGTCGTGCCGTTCGGTGCTTACGCGGACGAGCTCGAAACGCTCGGCGCCATGCATCAGACCAACAACCCGGTCGATTGGCCGACGATTCCGCAGACCGGGCCGAAGGCCGATCAGGTCAGGCAGAACCTGAAGAAGATCAAGCTGCCGCCGGGGTTCCACATCGACCTCTACGCGCTCGTGCCCGACGCACGGCATATCGCCGTGGGACCGCAGGGCATCGTCACGTTCGTGGGCACGCGCAAGACGAAGGTGTGGGCGGTGACCGATCGCTCGCGCGGCGGCGTCGCCGACGAGGTCAAGGAATTCGCACCGACGCTGCCGAAGAAGATTCCGAACGGGGCGTGCTTCTCGAAGGACGGGTTTCTGTACGTCGTCGAGCAGAATCGCGTCGTCGAATATCCAGCGGCCGAATTCTTCTACGAAAGCCCGGACGTCGTACCGAACGCGATCGTACCGGAGGGCAAGCTCATCCCGAAGGAGGAGGAGAGCTACAACCACACGGCGCGCCCGTGCCGCATCGGGCCCGACAACAAGCTCTACATCCAGCTCGGGCAGCCGTACAACGTGCCGCCGAAGGAAAAGCTCGATCTCTACCACAAGACCGGGATGATGGGCATCATCCGGATGGATCGCGACGGCAAGAATCGCGAGGTCTATGCGACGGGACTGCGCAACGCCGTGGGCATGGACTTCAACCCGAAGGACAAGACGCTGTGGACCAACGACAACCAGGTCGACGGCATGGGTGACGAACAGCCGCCGGGAGAGATGAATCGCGTCGCGAAGGCCGGACTCGACTTCGGGTTCCCGTGGTACGGCGGCGGGCATACGCGCACCAACGAGTACAAGAACGACACGCCGCCCGCCGGCGTCGTCTTTCCGGAAGTCGAACAGGCGGCGCACGCGGCCGATCTCGGACTGCTGTTCTACACCGGCACGATGTTCCCGGCGAAATACCACGGCGCCATCTTCTCGACGCAGCACGGCTCGTGGAATCGCACCGTGCCCGTCGGTGCGCGCGTGCTCGTGACGTTTCTCAAGCAGGACGGACACGTCGCGGGTCCGTCGCAGCCGTTCGCCGAAGGCTGGAACGACAACGGCTATTACCTCGGCCGTCCGGTCGACGTCGCGCAACTGCACGACGGCTCGATCCTCGTATCCGACGATCTCGTCGGCGCGCTCTATCGCATCTGGTACGACGGCAAGTGAGGGCAACACACGCAGTCGCGGTGGCGCTCGTGGGCGCCGCCGCGCTCTTCGTCATCGCGAGCGGCAACGCGCGGGCCGGCGACGCGAAGGCGGGCCGCGCGAAGGCGCAACTCTGCCAGGCGTGCCACGGCGTCGATGGCCTGTCGAAGGTGCCCGACGCGCCGAACCTTGCGGGGCAGGTCGAGGGCTATCTCGCGACGCAGCTGCGTGCGTTCAAGTCGGGGGCACGCAAGAGCGAAGCGATGACGCTCGTCGCCGCGCAACTGTCCGACCAGGACATCGACAATCTCGCGGCCTGGTATTCGTCGATCGAGATCAGCGTGGGCAAGCTGCCGGGAGGCTGATCCGCTCCGCGCGGCTCATTCGACGCGTTCGCGCACGTAATCGCCGGGCGCCGCGCCGAGCGGCGGAAAGCGCTCGTTGCCGGCGGCCTTCGGCGCCGTGCGCTTGCCGCCCGCGTGTCGCGCGAGCCAGCGATACCAGTGCGGCCACCAGCTGCCCGCATGGCTTTGCGCGTGCTCGAACCACGACTCCGGCGTCGCATCGACGCCGTCGCGCGTCCAGTAGTTGCGCTTGTGCGCTTGGGGCGGGTTGACGACGCCGGCGATGTGGCCGGATGCGCCGAGCACGAAGGTGTTGTCGCCGCCGAGCAGGTCCACGCTGCGATATGCCGAGCGCCACGGCACGATGTGATCGTCACGCGATGCGTAGATGTAGGTGGGAATGTCGATCGCGCGAAGATCGATCCTTTCCCCCAGCATCGTGAGCGCGCCGGGCGTGCGCAGCGCGTTGTCGAGATACAGGTGCTCGATGTAGTAGACGTACATCGGACCGGGCAGGTTGGCCGAATCGCCGTTCCAGAACAGGAGGTCGAACGCCGGCGGCGTGCGGCCCTTCAAGTAGCTGTCGACGACGTGGTTCCACACGAGATCGTTGGGACGCAGGCTCGCGAACGCGCCTGCGAGCTCGCTGCCGTGCACGCGCTGGCCGGCGAGCAACGCGGGCTTGCGTGCCGCGAGCATCGCGCGCGTCAGATACACGCCGATCTCGCCGGGATCGTCGAAGTCGAGCATCGTGGTGAGGAGCGTCGCGCTCGCCACGCCCCGCTCGCCGCGGGCCGCGAGCACGCCGAGCGCGCTTGTGAGCAGCGTGCCGCCCACGCAGAAGCCGAGCGCGTTCACGTCCGGTGATTGCGCGATCGCCTTGGCGGCGTCGATCGCCGCCAGCACGCCGCGCGCGAGATAGTCGTCCCAAGCGAGCCCGCCGAGCTGGGCCGGAATGTTGCGCCACGAAATCATGAACACCGTGTGGCCTTCGGCGACGGCGTGACGGACGAAGGAATTCGCCGGCGTCAGATCGAGGATGTAGTACTTGTTGATGCAGGGCGGCACGATGACGAGCGGCCGCCTCGCGACCTGCGGTGTCGTCGCGTCGTACTGGATGAGCTCGATCAGGTCGTTTCGCAGCACCACGCGCCCCGGTGTAGCGGCGACGTTGCGGCCGATCGCGAACGCCGACTCGTCGCTCATCGTGATGCGCCCCTTCGCGACGTCGGCCATGAATTGGCGAAAGCCGGTGACGACGCTCCGGCCTTCCGTCTCGACGGCGCGCGCGAGCACGTCGGGGTTGGTCGCGGGGAAGTTGGCGGGCGAAACGGCATCGACGAACTGGCGCACGGCGAACGCGAGACGTTGCTTCTCGGCCGCAGGCAGGTGCGCGAGCGCCGCGAGCGCTGTCAGGTACTCGCCGTAGAGCAGGTAGGCCTGCCGCAGCCACGCGAAGTACGGCTGCTCGCGCCATGCGGGGGAGGCGAAGCGGCGGTCCTGGGTGGCAGCAGCGTCCATCGCGTGCGCGCCCTGCATCGCGCTCGTCCACAGCTGCTGCACGCGGGGCGCGAACGAAGCGTTGAGCCTCGCGACCTCGACGGGATCGAAGGGCGCGCGCGCGATGTCCGGTGCCGTGATCATGCGGGTTCGAGCAGGTGATGGGTGAGCGCGATGACGCCGACGCCGAGCGCGATCGCCAGCATCTGCTTCGCCGTTTCGATCGGCTCGGCGCGCCGATGCAGGCTCGGAATCAGATCGGCAACCGCCACGTAGAGGAGGCTCGCGGCGGCGATCGCGAGCACGCTCGGCAGCCACTGCTGCATGTCGCCGAGTGCGACGTACGCCGCGAGCGCGCCGGCGAGCGTCGCCGCGCCGGTTGCGACGTTGTAGCCGAACGCGCGGGCGCGCGGGAAGCCGGAATGCAGCAGCACGGCGAAGTCGCCGACCTGCTGCGGCACCGCGTGCGCGACGATGGCGACGGTGGTGGCGGTGCCGAGCGCGACGTCGGCAAGAAATGCGGCGGCGATCACGACCCCGTCGCAGAACCCGTGCACGCTGTTGCCGATCAGGATCATCAGTCCGGGGCGGCTCACTTCGATCGGCGCATCGGCGTGCAGCGCGTGTGCGTGCTCGGTTTCGGCGCGCGCGTCCGAATGCGCGTCGTGGCCGTGCGCGTGGCGCCACAGCACGAACTTCTCGAGCAGGAAGAACGCGAGGAGGCCGATCAGGACCGTCATCATCACGTTCGCCGGCGTGCCGCCCTCGAGCGCGTGCGGCAGCAATTCCAGGAACACGGCGCCGAGCAGCGCGCCGACGGCGAACGACACGAAATGCGGAATCCACGCGCGATCGACGTTGAGCGTGACGGCCGCGGCGAGCGTCGCGAGCACGCCGCCGGCGAGTGCCGCGATCACGATATCGAACAGGATCACGCGCGCTCCGTACGCCAGGCAAAGGCCGCCATCCTGCCGCTCGCGCCGTCACGCCGGTACGAAAAGAAGCGCGCCGGATCGCGGTAGGTGCAAAGGCCGGACGACACGATCGACGTGACGCCGGCGCGCGCGAGGCGACGGCGCGCGAGCCCGTCGAGATCGGCGAGCCACTTGCCCGCACGAAGCGGAGTGAAGTGCGCGTCGGCGCCCGGGTCGTGGCGCACGAACGCGTCGTACACGTCGGTGCCCACTTCGAACGCCGTGCGACCGATCGCGGGACCGAGCCACGCCAGCACCTCGTTCGCCGCACAGCGCATCGCGTCGAGCGTGCGTTCGACGACGCCGCCCGCGAGGCCGCGCCAACCGGCATGCGCGGCGCCGATCACCGAGCCGTCGCGCTGCGCGAGCAGTACGGGCATGCAGTCGGCGACGCGGATCGCCAGTACGACGCCCGCGTCGCGCGTGACCGACGCATCGGCACGCGGCACCGCATGCGGCGCGCTCGCGCCTATCTCGACGACGTCATGCCCGTGGACCTGCGTGAGCCAGCGCGGTGGTGACGGCAGGAAGCGTTGGACCCGACGCCGGTTCCCGGCGGCGGCGGCCGCCCGCTCGGGGGGATTGTCGCTGGCGCCGAGATCGAGCGTGGCATGGACGCCGGTGCTGATCCCGCCGTTTCGCGTGGTCACGAACGCGTGCACGTTCGCTGGCGCATCCCAGGCGGGCACGATCCAGTCGAGGCCCGCGCGCGCCAGGCGCGCCGGGGTGTCGGCGCACGCATCGTCGTTGCCGTCGGCGGACTGCGATGCGCTCGTCATGCGTATGCGCGACCTTCGCGCAGGCGCTCGACCAGTGCGGTGAAATCGGGCGGCGGTGCGCTGTTCCACGTCATGCCCTGGCCCGTATGCGGGTGCGTGAGCGACAAGCGCGTCGCGTGCAGCGCCTGGCGCGCGAACGGCGGAAGCGCGCGCGATTCGCCGCGGCCGCCATACGCGGGGTCGCCGACCAGCGGATGGCCGATCGCCGCGAGGTGCACGCGGATCTGGTGCGTGCGTCCGGTTTCGAGCGTGCAGCGCAGCAGCGTGGCGATGCCGAAGCGCTCGACGACGGCGACGTGCGTACGCGCCGGCTTGCCGCGCGCGACGACGGCCATCGTAGTGCGGACGCTCGGATGCCGGCCAATCGGCGCGTCGACGACCAGCGGCTTCGTGACATCGCCGCGTGCGACGGCGAGGTACTCGCGCGAAACGGAGCGCGCCGCGAGCTGGCGCACGAGATCGGTCTGCGCCTCGGGCGTCTTCGCGACGACCATCAGGCCGCTCGTGTCCTTGTCGAGGCGATGCACGATGCCCGCGCGCGGAATCGCGGCGAGCGCTTCGTCGTGATGCAGCAACGCGTTGAGGAGCGTGCCGTCGCGATTGCCGCTGCCCGGATGGACGACGAGTCCCGCAGGCTTGTCGACGACGAGGATGTGCTCGTCTTCGTACACGATCGCCAGCGCGATCGCCTGCGCGCGATCTTCGAGCGGCTCGGCCTCCGCCGCCACGACGTCGATGCGTTCGCCGCCCGCGACGCGCCGCTTCGCTTCCCACACGTCGCCGTCGACGCTGACGCGGCCTTCGTCGATCCACGTTCGCAGGCGGCTTCGCGAATGCTCGGGCAGCAGCCGCGCGAGCGCCTGGTCGAGGCGCAGCCCGGAGCATTCCTCCGGAACCCGGTAGCTCGCCGTCGCCGCTTCGCCACGGGCTGCATCGTCGTCTCGGAGGGAGCGTCGGCTATAATCCGCGCGATTCACGAAGGAAGCGGACGATGAAGTTGCAATGGCTGAATTGGCAGCGGTGGTGTGCGGTGGCGCTGATGGCGCTCGTGACGGCGGGATGCGGATTGCTTCCCGACGTGAAGGACGAGACCGCCGGGTGGGATGCGCAGAAGCTCTACCAGAACGCGCACGAGGCGATGCTGGACGGCAATTATACGCGGGCGGTCAAGCTGTTCGACACGCTGGAGGCCCGCTTTCCGTACGGCCGCTACGCGCAGCAGGCGATTCTCGAAGGCGCGTTCGCCAACTGGCGTAACGGCGAGCAGGCGGCGGCGACGGCGGCGTGCGACCGCTTCATTCGCACGTATCCGAACCACCCGAACGTCGATTACGCGTACTACCTGAAGGGCCTCGTGTACTTCCGCGAGGACCAGGGCCTGTTCGGGTACATCTACGAGCTCGACCTGTCGGAGCGCGATCCGAAGCAGATGCGCGAATCGTTCGCGGCGTTCAAGGATCTCGTGAACAAGTTTCCGCAGAGCCGCTACGTCGAGGATGCGCAGACGCGGATGCGTTACCTCACGAACGCGCTCGGCATGTACGAGGTGCACGTGGCGCGCTATTACTACGACCGCGGCGCGTACGTCGCCGCCGCGAATCGCGCGCAGCAGGCGCTCGTCAATCACCCGAAGACGCCGTCGAACGAGATTGCGCTCGACCTGATGGAAAAGAGCTACCGCAAGCTCGGGCTGACGCAGCTCGCCGACGACGCGCACGCCATTCTCGAGAAGACGTTTCCCGAGAGCGCTTACCTCGCGGGCAATACCGAAAAGCCCTGGTGGAAGATCTGGTAACGGCCACTGAGGGTCGGACTTCGGCGGACTTCGGGGTCAGAGCGGTAAGTATTCGGCTCGCCGAATACTTACCGCT
>JAICKU010000106.1 GCA_025927765.1 Burkholderiales bacterium | reverse complement strand
GCATCGAACGACGTGGAGCGTTGCATGAGGCGGTTGCGCATCCTCACCTGGCAGGTGCACGGCAACTACCTCTATTACCTCACGCACGCGCCGCACGAGTTCTTCGTCCTCGCGAAGCCCGGCCGGCCTGCCGGATACGGCGGCCGCGGCGGTACGCTGCCCTTCGGCGACAACGTGCACGATTGCCCCGTCGACACGGTACGCGACCAGGCGTTCGACTGCGTGCTGTTCCAGTCGCGCGCGCACTACGAAACGGACCAGTACGACATCCTCTCCGACGCGCAGCGCCGGCTGCCGCGCGTGTACCTCGAGCACGATCCGCCGCTCGCGCATCCGACGAACACCGTGCATTTCGTCGACGACCCGTCGCTGCTGATCGTGCACGTGACGCACTACAACGCGCTGATGTGGGATTGCGGCAGCGTCCCCACGGCCGTCGTCGAGCACGGCGTGCGCGTGCCCGACGGCCTCGCGTGGAACGGCGAATTGCCGCGCGGCGTCGCGGTGATCAACCACCTCGAGCGGCGCGGCCGCCGGCTTGGCGCCGACGTGTTCGCAGCGTGGCGACGCGAAGTGCCGCTCGACCTGTACGGCATGGATGCGCCGGCGTCGGGCGGCGCGTGCGAGCTGCCGTACGCGCAGCTGCTGCCGGAGGTCGCGCGTCATCGCTTCTTCGCGCATCCGGTGCGCTACACGAGCCTCGCACTCGCGCTCTGCGAAGCGATGATGATCGGCCTGCCCGTCGTCGGCCTCGCGACCACCGAGTTGCCACGGCATATCGAAGCGTCGGGCGGCGGCTTCGTCGACACCGAGCTCGCGCGCCTCGTCGAGATGTCGAACGCGCTGATCCGCGACCGCGGCTACGCCGCAGAAATCGGTCGCAAGGCGCGGGCGTATGCGCGCGAGCGCTTCGCGATCGAGCGCTTTGCGTCCGATTGGGATCGTGTGTTCCGGCGGGTCGCCGCATGAGAACCGAGCCAAGCCAGCCGTTGCGCGTGCTGGTGACCGGCGGCGCCGGCTTCCTCGGCTCGCATCTTTGCGAGCGGCTGCTCGCCCTCGGCCACGACGTGCTGTGCGTCGACAATTTCTACACCGGCACGCGCGCCAACCTCGGGCCTCTCATCGACCATCCGCACTTCGAGCTTTTGCGCCACGACATCACGTTTCCGCTGTACGTCGAGGTCGACCGCATCTTCAATCTCGCCTGCCCGGCGTCGCCGCGGCATTACCAGCTCGATCCGGTGCAGACGACGAAGACGAGCGTGCACGGTGCGATCAACCTGCTCGGCCTCGCGAAGCGGTTGCGCGCGCCGATCGTGCAGGCGTCGACCAGCGAGGTCTACGGCGATCCGGTGCAGCATCCGCAGACGGAGGGCTATTGGGGGCACGTGAACCCGATCGGGCCGCGCGCCTGCTACGACGAAGGCAAGCGCTGCGCCGAGACGCTCTTCGCCGATTACCGGCGCCAGCACGGCCTCGCCACGCGCATCGCGCGCATCTTCAACACCTACGGCCCGCGCATGCAGCCCGGCGACGGACGCGTGGTGTCGAATTTCATCGTCGCCGCACTCCGCCACCAGCCGCTGCCCGTGCAGGGCGACGGCTGGCAGACGCGCTCGTTCTGTTACGTGAGCGACACCATCGATGCGCTCTTGCGGCTCATGGACGCACCCGAATCGTTCGGTGGGCCCGTCAACGTCGGCAATCCCGCCGAGTGCTCGGTGCTCGAGCTCGCCGAGCGCATCCGCAAGTTGACGCGCTCGCGCTCGCGCATCGAGTTCGTCGCGCCGGCGTGCGACGATCCGCGCCAGCGTCGCCCCGACATCGCGCTCGCGAAGCGCGTACTGGACTGGGAGCCGCGCGTGGACCTCGACGAAGGCCTCGCGCGCACGATCGACTACTTCCGCCGTACGCTTGCCGATCGCAAGCTTCCGGCCGCGGCGCGAACCAATGCGCGTACCGCAAGCCTCGGCGGATAGCGCTGTGCCGCTTCGCGTTCTCGTCGTCACCGGGAACGCGATCGTCGGGGGCATGGAATCCCACGTGCTGCGCCTCTGCGAGCGCCTGCCGCGAAGCGCGTTCGAGTCGATCGCGCTCGTGCCGTTCGAAAGCGCATTCACCGAAGCGTTGCGCGGATGCGGGCTGCGGGTGCACGTTGCGCCGATCGGCGAGAAACTGCGGTGGCATGCGATCCAGTACGCCGCAAGCCTCGTGCGCGAGCACGACATCGACGTCATCCACGCGCACCTTCCTGCGGCACACGTCGTCGCGGCGCTCGCCGGCAGCGTGACGCGGACACCGGTGCTCGCGACCATCCATGCGATGCATCTTTCCATGTGGGACCTCGAGGTGCACCGGCTGACCGCCACGCATCTTTGCTTCGTCAGCGAAGCCGCGCGCGCACACGCGCTCGCCGTCGGCGTGCAGCCATCACGTATCAGCGTCGTGCGCAACGGCATCGACACGAACCGCTTCACGCCGCGCACGGCAAGGCAAGGCGAGCCGGTGTCCCCCGTCGTAGGGTACGTGGGCCGCCTTTCGCCCGAAAAGAATCCCGCGCTGTTCCTGCGCGCCGCTGCACGCATCCATGCGCACGTGCCGGATGCTCGCTTCGTCGTCGTCGGCGACGGACCGCTCCGCGCTGAACTCGAAACACTCGCAGCGACGCTCGGCATCGACGACGATGTCACGTTCGCCGGCGAATGCAGCGACATGCCGGCACGTTACCGCGCGCTCGACCTGATGCTGCTCACGTCGTGGCACGAAGGCACGCCGCTCGCCATCCTCGAAGCGATGGCCTGTGGTGTGCCTGTCGTCGCCACCGACGTGGGCGGCGTCGCCGAATTGATCGTTTCGGGGACGACCGGCGCGCTCGTGCCCCCTGGCGACGATGCGCAGATGGCCGGGCGCGCGTGCGAATTGCTCGCGTCGCGCGCAATGCTCGCGCGCATGGGCGAGCGTGCACGCGAGCACGTGCGCGCGCGCTTTTCGATCGACGAGCAGGTGCGCGCGACCGGCGCGCTGCTGCGCGACGTCGCGCAGGGGGCGAATCAGTCGGCAGGCGCCGGATCGACGCGCGCCTTCATCACACGCGCCATGTAGGCGAGTGCGTCGCGGCGCCACGCCTCCTGCTCGGAGGCTACGCAATCGGCGGGAATCCACAGGTCGTATTCACGCAGATACGCGTCGTGCGCGGTGAACATGATGCACGAATCGGCGGCGAGCCCGGTCAGCACGAGCCGGTCGACGTCGAGTTCGTCGAGCAGGAATTCGAGCGGCGTGCCGAAGAATGCGGAATGGCGCGGCTTCAGCACCGAGCGATCGCCCTTCTGCGGTGCAAGCAGCGCCGCCATCGCTGCCGACGCGCCGCCCCGCGCGATGCACGATTCGACGACGGCATCGAAATCCGATTCCCAGCGACCGAAATTGTCGTTCGCGTAGATGATCGGTGCGCCTTCGCGACGCATCCGCTCGCGCAGCACCTGCGCACGCTTCGCGGCCTCGACGGCATGCGGCGCGAGCGCGTCGGCGCCGTCGAAATCGAGCGGATTCATGAAATCGATCAGCAGCAGCGCGGTGCTGCCGTCGCGGTCGCTTCGCTCTTTGCCTTGCATCGGCGCGATGCGGGTGCAAGCGTCGTGCCGCGGACCGTGTGCGAGGCGGGCCGAATGGCCAGGAACCGGGCACACGCGCGTGCGGCGGCGCTGTAAGAGTTGCCGGAGGCACGACGCAAGAATTGCCTCGCGGCACGTCAGGGCGCCGTCTTCGACCTCGAGCATGCGTTCGTCTCGCAACCGATCCGGCTTCGAGTGCGGATGCGGCGTCGCAGCCCAATTCAATGGCATGGGCGTTGCATCGGCGTATCATCGATGGGCTTCGCGTCCGTTACGTCGCCAAGCCTTACGCGTCACGCATAACGGAAGCGAACAATGAACCCGACGTACGCGCCCCCACTCGATCGGACCCCGATGACGCCCGGAACGCGCTTGTCGCTCGCCTGGACGAATTTGAAGTCGCTCGTGCAGGACCACGCGCTGCTCGCCGTGCTCGAAGTGCAGCGCGCCGGCATTTCGCTCGTGAAGATGATCGCGGCCGGCATCGTGATCTCGATCCTCGTCGTCACGACCTGGATCGCGCTCGTGGCCGCGTGCATCGTGTTCGCCATCGGCGAAGGCGCCGACTGGGCGCTCGCGATCTTCATCGCCGCGATCGTCAACCTGCTCGTCGCCGGCGGTGTCGCATGGTGGGCGAAGAAGCAGATCCCCGACCTCTTGTTCGCGGCGACGGTGCGCCAGCTCAAGAAGGACATGCCCGACAAGGAGAACGAGCATGGGCAAGAGCGACAAGTCGCTTGACGAGCAGATTGCCGAGGTCGAGGGCCGCCTCGCGCGCCATCGCGCAGAACTGAAGCTGATCGCCGCGGAGGCGCGTAGCCGCGTCAGCGTGCGCAAGACGATTCCGGTGGCTGTCATCGCGGCGCTCGGCGTCGGATTCCTCGCGTCGCGCTTCGTGCGCAAGCCTTCGAAGCCGCAGGTCGTCGTCGAACGTTATCCGCGCTCGCGCTCCGCGCGACTTGCCGGTGCCGTCGCCGCCGCGGTCCTGCCGCATATTGCGCGGCCGCTGCAGCACGCCGCGGCGAGTTGGATCGCGCAGCGGATGCACCGCGCGCACTGAAAGCGGAACACCGGGGCGAGAGGGAAAGCAGGGTCGCGCCCTGCTTTTCGCTGCGCGTCGCAAAAGTAGGCTCTGACCCTCCTTTTCGACCCTGCTTTTCGGGTCCGTCAGGTCTCGTTCTTCCACGCCCCCCGCACGTTGAGTGCGGCGAGGCCGACCTGCAGCGCGATCAACGCGTACGCGCGATCGTGCCAGCCCCAGACGATCCACAGCACGTTGCTCGCGAGAAACGTGTAGAAGCCGACGGTGCGGAGCGACCGGCGCGTCGAGCCGACGAACCACGTCGACGCGAGCGTCGCGACCATTGCGGGCCACTGCACGAGATCGAGGTAGTCGAGAGCGGTCATCAATGCACGGTATGCGGCGCCACTTCGGGCGGCTGCGGATTCGCGTGCGCGGCCGAGTAGACGACTTCGCGGAACGCCGGCTGACGCTCCATGATTTCGGCCACGGTGCCGGCGTCCACGACACGGCCTTCGGCCATGACGATCACGCGGTTGAAGTACACGAGCGCGCCGAGCCGGTGGATCGACGCGATGAGACACGTGTTCGGCAGGCCCTCGCGCAACCGCTCGAACACCGTCGCCTCGGTCGCCTGGTCGAGTGCGCTCGTGGGCTCGTCGAGAAGGAGCACCGAGCTGTGCTCGGCGGCGAGCAGGCCGCGCGCGAGCGACAGCCGCTGGCGCTGGCCGCCGGAAAGGTTGATGCCGCGCTCGGACAGCGGCATGTTCCACTTCTGCGGCAGCGAGTTCGCCACCGCATCGAGCGCCGACAGCCACGCGACGCGCTCGATGTCCTCGTCGCTGCGCGGCACGCCGAACGTGAGGTTCTCGCGCAGCGTCGCCTCGAAGATCTCGGTTTCCTGCGGGATCAGCGTCGAGATCGACGCGAGGCTCCGCACACCCTCGGTCGTTTCGCCGTCGACGTCGTACTGCCCGTGCTCGGGGTCGTACAGTCCCGCGAGGACCCGAAGCAGAGTGCTTTTGCCGCCGCCGCTCGGTCCGATCAGCGCGATGCGGTCGCCGTGGTGCAGCGTGATGTCGATGCCGTGGATGCCGGCGCGCGAGCCGTCGGCGCGAACGTGCGTGAACTCGAGGTCGTGCGCGCGGATGCTGTGCCAGTCGCTTTTGACCGGCGCGCCTTCCAGCGAAGGCTCGGCCGCGTTCCAGATCGGCTCGGCGCTCGCGTAATCGGCCTTGAAGCGCGAGAAATTCTGCAGGTTGGCGGCCATCGAGCCGATCACGCCGCCCGCCTGCTGCGCGTACTGGTACACCATGAATACGCCGCCGAGCAGAAGCGGCGCGCCCGACGCCGCGTCGGAGCGCACGCGCCAGACGTACACGCCGACGAGGAACCACGACAGCGCGACCGTCGCGAGATCGACCGCCGCCCATTTCGCCTCGGTGATCGCGATCAGCCGCTTGGTCGGCTCGAACGCTTCGATCAGCCGCTCGCCGACGAGCCGCCGCGACACGTTCTGCAGACGCAGCGACAGCACGGTGCCGATGTTGCCGAGGAAATCGAGCATGCGCACCGAATAGCGGCGCTCGAGCACGTTCTGCCGATGCACGAGCCGCACGAGCTCGCGGTCGAAGCGGACGATCACGTAGCCGACGACGATGTAGCCCAGCACGGCGAGGCCGCCCGTCCACACGGACATCAGCGACAGCGCGACGAGCGGCCCGATCACGTTGACGAAGTTCTGCAGGTACAGGAACTGGCTCTGCGTGAAGTCGGCGAGCGCGCGGCTCGCCTGTTGCGCGCGCTGCTGCATGTCCGCCGAGTGTTGCGCTTCGTGCCACGCGAGCGGCAGGCCCGCGAGCTTCGCGTACAGCGCGTCCGACACGGCCGCGCGCACGCGCAGGCCCACGTTGCGCTCGATGATGCGACCCGGCCCGTGCATCGACCACGCGACGACGTACACGAGGAAGATCGACGCCGTGATGAGCGCGGCCTTGGCGATGTGCTCGGTGCCGCTCGTTTGCACGGTGTCGATGGCGCGTCCGGCAAGCCACGGCGCGAGCAGCTTGATCGATTGCGAGCCGATGAGCAGCAGCATCGCGATGAGATAGCGGCCGCGGCCGCCGGCCGCGAAGCGCCACAGATGCGAATAGAGCTCCAACGTGCTGACGGAGGATCGCCCGCCGGGCACCGTGTCGGGCGGTTCTACTTTGATCATGCGGGAAGTCGAGGTGGATCGGAAAGCGCGGCGACGCGCGAACCCGGTGGGACAGGTCCGGGGGCCGGGGCGGTTCCCGAAAGCGAGGCGTTCGCGCGTCCCGCCGACAGCCGGGCACCGAAGGCAGCGTAAATCTTACCGTCGCGGCGCCGTAACAGTTTCCACCACGTGCTACATCGATGCCGCGCGAATGCGTGGACTCGCTCGGCGGCATGCGCGAAGGTAAGCCGTCATGCCAACGGCATGCGGATTGCTCGATCGGGCTCGTGTCACGATTCGCCCCTCCGCTCCGAACGCGCACGCTCGCGCTTTCCCTCGCCCTGATCGCGTTGGCCGCCACTGCGTGCGACAAGCTCGAAACGCGCGCCCTTCCGCTCGACCTCTTGCGTGCGCGCATCACCGGCGGGGAGTTTCGCAACGCGAGCCTCGAGACGATCGAGCGCGATTTCCTCACCACCGCCGCACAGGCGAGCCTGTTCGAGATCGAGGCCTCGCGAATCGCGCTCGCGCGGGGCGGCTCCAAGGCGGTGCGCCGCTACGCCGAGGTGACGCTGCGCGATCGCGTCTCGGTCGACACCGACCTCGAGCAGCTCGCGTCGAGCGTCGGCGTGATGCTGCCTTCGCGGCTGTCCGACGATTTCCAGGCGCGCCTCGGCGTGCTCGCGCAATTGACGGGCATCGAATTCGACCGCGCGTATGCGCGGAACGTCGGCGTGCTCGCGCAGCAGCAGGCGCTCGAGGCGTTCGAGCGCGCAGCGAACGAGAGCGGCGAGCGCGTGCAACGGTTCGCGGCCGCGCAGTTGCCGGCGCTGCGCGAGCATCTCGAGCAGGGCCGGAGGCTGGCGAGCGAAATCGATCGCACGAACATGGCGGACCATGGAACGAACGTCGGCTGAAACGGTGCACGAACGTGCCGATCGCACGCACGGAACGGGCGTCGAACGCATCGTCGAGCGCGTGTTCGACGTCCTCGCGCCGATGCTCGAGCCGCTGCTCGCGGACAAGGCGGTCAGCGGCGAGTCGGCGATGCACGTCGTGGTGATGGATCCCACCGCCGATCCGCGTACGACGTCGTTCGACGACGCGGTCCTCGCCGAGCGAAGCTTCGGCGACCCCGACCGCTGGGAAGCGGACTACGCGTGGTACGCGCGCGCGAAGACGCGTCTGGCGTGGCGCGAGCAGATGACGCTGCGCACGCTCTATGCCGAGCATTCCGAGCGCCTGCAGCCCGATGACATCCGCGTCGAAGGCGCCGTGCGCGACGGAGAGTGGGTCGTGGGCGCGAGCGGCGCGCAGGCGTGGTACGACCACGCGATCGCGACGACCACGATCGCACTGATCGAGGCCGGGATCATGCAGCAGCGGCACGGGGATGGATCGTGAAGCGAAGCCGCCGGCGGCCGCATCCGCCGCAGGATCTCGCCATTGCCGCCGACGATTCCACCGACGACACCATCGATGCGGTGCGCCCGCCGGGCGGCAACCGGTACAACCGGATGCGGCTGCCGCACGAGCGCGACGAGAGCACGCATCCCCCGGGGACGCCGAACCCGGTGACCACCCAGGGCGCGCAGGATCTGGCCGAGGGCAAGACCGACACCGACTGCTACGACGCCGTCGGGCCGCGCTACGATCGCAAGCAAGGCGAGTCGTAGTTACCCCGCGAGGTGCTCGATCACGTTGCGCGTGATGCGCGCGACGCGCGCGTCCTGGTCGAGCGCCTGCGCCCAATCCGTCGTGCCCGCGGTGAACACGGTGCCGTTTCGCGTGTAGCAGCCCATCGTCGCCGCGTGCAGCCCCTCGCCGCCGGCGCTGCGCTCGCGCGGCGGCAATTCGTCCCAGTTCTGCGACAGCGGCGCGGCCGCCAGCAGCGCGAAGGTGGGGGGCGTGCCCGACCACGTCGCGTCACGCGCGAGCGTTGCGACGCCCGACTTCGCGTCGAACGCTTCGATCGGCGCACCGTCGCATTCGTAGCCCACGAGCGGCGGCCGCGTGCCGGCACCGAACACTTCGCCGTCGACGAGTCCCGTGCCGGCGAACGCCCAGTGGGACGCGCGCTGCACGACGTAGCCGCCGGGGTCGCGCGGCCCGTCCCACCAGCCGCCGCCGTGGCGGTAGCTGACACCGGTCAGTCCATCCTCGGGACGCGCCACGCCCGTCGCGG
>JAICKU010000026.1 GCA_025927765.1 Burkholderiales bacterium | reverse complement strand
CCGCCGATGACCCTCGCGCGCGCCCTGACGCTGGCGCTCGCGGCGGCCGCCGGCGCAGTGTCGGTGTTCGCGTTCGCGCCGTTCGGCTGGTCGAGCCTGATCTTCATCGCGCTCGCGCTCGTGATGGGGCGCTGGCAGCGTGCAACGTCGGCGCGCGAAGCGGCATGGGACGGGTTCGCGTTCGGCGCGGGCCTCTTCGGTGCGGGCTCGTCGTGGCTCACCGTCGCGCTCGTCAACTTCGGCGGCATGCCGATGTGGCTCGCGGCGATCGCAATCGCGCTCCTCACCGCGTATCTCGCGCTGTGGCCGGCGATCGCGGGCTACGTCGCGGTGCGGTTCACGCATCCGCACTCGCTCGCACGCCTCTTCGTTGCGGCGGGTGCCTTCACGCTGACCGAATGGATCCGCAGCTATCTCTTCACCGGCTTCCCGTGGCTCACACTCGGCTATACGCAGGTGCCCGACGGCCTCGTGCGCGGCTTCGCGCCGATCGGTGGCGTGTATCTCGTGACGCTCGCGATCGTGCTCGGCGCCGGACTCGTCGCACGCTTCGCCGACGCACTCGCGCTGCAGTTGCGCGCACGCGCGCTGGTGTGCGTCGTCGCGGCGGCGGTGTTGTGCGTCATCGGCGGCGTCCTCGCACGGATCGACTGGACGACGCCCTCGGGCGCACCGCTCGCGGTGTCGCTCGTCCAGGGCAACATCGTGCAGGAGCTCAAGTTCGATCCCGCGTTTCGCACGGCGACGTTCGAGCACTACGTGTCGCTGGTGCGGCAAAGCCGCGGCCGCCTCGTCGTGCTGCCGGAAAGCGCATTTCCCGTGTTCTCCGACGAAGTGCCCGACGACGTGCTGCTCGCGTTGATCCGCACGGCGAGCGCGCGCGACGGCGACGTGCTGCTCGGGCTCTTCACCGCGCTGCCGCCCGAAGCCGGCGGCGACGGGCCTCGCTACTACAACACGGTGGTGGCGCTCGGCGCGAGCCCGCTGCAGTTCTATCGCAAGAACCATCTCGTGCCGTTCGGCGAGACGATTCCGCTGAAGCCCGTGATCGGCTGGTTCGTGCGCTCGGTGCTCGCGATCCCGCTCGCCGACCAGGCGCGCGGGGGTGCGACGCAGCCGGCGCTCGAGGTCGCCGGCACGCGCGTCGCCGTCGACATCTGCTACGAGGATGCGTTCGGCCGCGAGCTGATCCACGGCGCGCGCGAAGCGGGCATGCTCGTCAACGTGACCAACGACGCGTGGTACGGCCATTCGATCGCCGCGCTGCAGCACAACCAGATTGCGGCGATGCGCGCGCTCGAATTCGGACGGCCGATGCTGCGGGCGACGAACACGGGCATCACGTCGGCGATCGGCCCGGACGGCCGGGTGACGGCGAGCCTGCCGTGGTTCACGACGGGCATCCTCGAAGTCGACGTCACCGGGCGCACCGGCTCGACGCCGTACATGCGCGTGCGCGATTCGCTCGTGTTCGTGCTCGCGGCTTTCCTCGTGGTCGTGCCGATCGCGATCAGGTGGCGCAGGTAAAATCGCGTCCACGAAAGCGAGTCGCATGCAGACGTTCCAACAGATCATCCAGGTGTTGCAGCGCTATTGGGGCGAGCGCGGCTGCGCGTTGCTGCAGCCGTACGACATCGAGGTCGGCGCGGGCACGTCGCATACGGCAACGTTCCTGCGCGCGCTCGGGCCCGAACCCTGGCGCGCCGCGTACGTGCAGCCGTCGCGGCGCCCGAAGGACGGCCGCTACGGCGAGAATCCCAATCGGCTGCAGCACTACTATCAGTTCCAGGTGGTGCTGAAGCCCGCACCGGCGGACATCCTGAAGCTCTACCTCGGCTCGCTCGAAGCGCTCGGCTTCGACCTGGCGAGGAACGACGTGCGCTTCGTCGAGGACGACTGGGAGAACCCGACGCTCGGCGCGTGGGGATTGGGCTGGGAAGTGTGGCTGAACGGCATGGAAGTGACGCAGTTCACCTACTTCCAGCAGGTGGGCGGCCTCGACTGCGACCCGATCACCGGCGAGATCACCTACGGCCTCGAGCGCCTCGCGATGTACCTGCAGGGCTGCGACAACGTGTTCGACCTCGTCTGGACGACCACCGAAGTCGACGGCGACACGCGCACGCTCACGTACGGCGACGTCTACCACCAAAACGAGGTCGAGCAGTCGACGTACAACTTCGAGCAATCGAACGCCGCGGCGCTCGTGGACCAGTTCGCGCATTACGAAAGCGAAGCGAAGCGGCTGCTCGACGCGAAGCTGCCGTTGCCCGGTTACGAAATGATCCTCAAGGCGGCGCACGCGTTCAACCTGCTGGACGCGCGCGGTGCGATCTCGGTCACCGAGCGCGCGGCGTACATCGCGCGCATCCGCGCGCTGTCGCGGCAGGTGGCACAGGCGTACGTCGCGGCGCGCGAAGCGCTCGGCTTTCCGATGCTCCCTCGTGCGTTGCAGAGAGACGCGGCATGAAGATGCTCGCCGTGGAGATCGTCACCGAGGAGCTGCCGCCGAAGGCGCTGAAGGCGCTCGGCGAATCGTTTTCCACCACGCTGACCGACGAACTGCGCCGGCGCAACCTGCTGACCGACGAAAGCGTCCCGACCGGTTACGCGACACCGCGCCGGCTCGCGGTCACGATCAGCGACGTGCGTGCGAAAGCGCCCGACGCCGAGGCCGTCGACAAGCTGATGCCGGCGAAGGTCGCCCTTCCCGACGGCAAGCCGAGTGAAGCGTTGCGCAGGAAGCTCGCGTCGCTCGGGCGTGCCGAGCTCGCCGACGCCTGGCCCCTCACCCCGGCCCTCGCCCCGCGCGCGGAGAGAGGGCGCGACGCCAATGGCAACGCGCCGATGTACGTCGCCTCCGACGGCAAGGCCGAGTACGTGTACCTGCGCCGTCACGTGCCCGGCGTCTCGCTCGCCGACGCGCTGCAGGCCGCGCTCGACGTCGCGCTCGCGCGACTGCCGATTCCGAAGCTGATGCACTACCCCGCGCCCGGGCACTATTACAACGACGTCGAGTTCGTGCGTCCCGCGCATCGGCTCGTCGCGCTGCATGGTGCCGACGTCGTGCCGCTCGTCGCGCTCGGCCTCGTCGCCGATCGGATGAGCGCGGGTCACCGCTTCCTGGCGCGGAGCGACCTTTCGATCGCAACGGCAGACGCGTATGTGCCGACGCTCGAAGCCGAAGGCAAGGTGCTGCCGTCGTTCGCCGCGCGGCGCGCCAAGATCGTCGAAGCGCTCGCCGCGGCGGCGGGCAACGATCGCGTGATCATGCCCGACGCGCTGCTCGACGAAGTGACGTCGCTCGTCGAATGGCCGGTCGTGTACGCCGGCACGTTCGATGCTGCGTTCCTCGCGGTGCCGCAGGAGTGCCTGATCCTGACGATGCAGCAGAACCAGAAGTACTTCGCGCTTGCGAGTGTCGAAGGGGCGCTCGTCAACCGGTTCCTGCTCGTGAGCAACACGCCGAGCGACGGTGCGTCGGCGATCGTGCACGGTAACGAGCGCGTGCTGCGTGCGCGGCTCGCCGACGCCAAGTTCTTCTACGACCACGATCGCCGCACGCCGCTCGCGTCGCGCGTGCCGCGGCTCTCCACCATCGTCTATCACAACCGTCTCGGTTCGCTCGGCGATCGCGTCGAACGGCTGCGCGCGCTCTCGCGCGCGATTGCGCCGCACGTCGGCGCCGACCCGGCACTCGCCGATCGCGCCGCGTTGCTCGCCAAGGCCGACCTCGTCACCGACATGGTGGGCGAATTCCCCGAGTTGCAGGGCACGATGGGCCGCTACTACGCGCAGGCCGACGGCGAACCGGCCTCGGTCGCCGACGCGATCGCCGATCACTACCGCCCGCGCTACGCCGGCGACGCGCTGCCGTCCGATCCCGTTGCGCAATCGGTCGCGCTCGCCGACAAGCTCGAAGCGCTGGCCGGACTGTTCGGCATCGGCGCGCTTCCGACCGGCGACAAGGATCCATTCGGGCTGCGGCGCGCCGCCATCGGCGTGCTGCGCATCCTGATCGAGCGGCGCGTGGCGGTATTGCTTTCGACGCTGATCGACGCCGCGTTCGACGCGTTTCGCGGCGTTGGCGCGGTCACGCCGGCGCCGGAGGCCCTTTCCGACTTCTTCTACGATCGTCTGCGTGCCGACCTGCGCGACCAGGGCTACACGGCCAACCAGGTCGAGGCGGTGCTCGCGATGCGGCCGCAGCGCATCGACCTCGTGCCGGAGCAACTTGCGGCCGTGAAGACGTTCGAAGCGATGCCCGAAGCCGCGGCGCTCGCGGCAGCGAACAAGCGCATCGTGAACATCCTGCGCAAGAGCGGCAGCGAGGCGGCGAACGACGTCGACGCCTCGCGCCTGTCGCCGGGTGCCGAGCAGGCGCTCGCCGAGACGTTCGACACGCTCGCGCGCGACGTCGATGCGCATCTCGTGCACGTCGATTACACGGCGGCGCTGAAGGCGCTCGCATCGGCGCGCCCCGTCGTCGACCGCTTCTTCGACGACGTGATGGTGATGGTCGACGACGCGGCGCTGCGCGCCAACCGCCTCGCGCTGCTCGCACGCGTCGCGCGCACGATGAACCGCGTCGCCGACATCTCGAAGCTCGCCGCGTAGACGACTCGGTGCCGAAAAGCGCGCTTGCCCCGTTCGCCTCCGACGGACTCGTGCCCAGCCGGCCCACGCGGCTCATCGTGCTCGACCGCGACGGCGTCATCAACCACGACAGCGACGCTTTCATCAAGTCGCCGGACGAATGGCGGCCCATTCCCGGCAGCCTCGAGGCGATCGCGCGGCTCAATCATGCCGGCTTTCGCGCGGTCGTCGCGACGAACCAGTCGGGCGTGGGCCGGGGGCTGCTCGACTTCGCGACGCTGACGGCGATCCACGAGAAGATGCATCGCGCGCTGGCGCACGTCGGCGGGCGCATCGACGCGATCTTCTTCTGCCCGCACACCGCCGATTCGCGCTGCGAATGCCGCAAACCGAAGGCGGGGATGCTGCGCGAGATCGGGGTGCGCTTCAACGTCGACATGTCGGGCGTGCCCTGCGTCGGCGACGGCCTGCGCGATCTGCTGGCGGCCGACACGGTCGGGGCGCAGCCGATGCTGGTGCTGACCGGCAAGGGCGAGACGACGCTGCGCGAGGGCGGATTCCCGCCGAATACGGTGATCTTCCCCGACCTCGCGTTCGTCGCCTCCGCGTTGCTCGTGGCTGAATAATTCGTGCTTTCGACGATCCGCTCGTTCGCGTTCGCGCTGTTCCAGACGATCGTGACGCCGGTGTACGCCGTGCTCGTGCTCGCGCTGTTCTGGGTGCCCGCGGTGCCGCGCTATCGCTTCATCACCGGCTGGTGCGCGATGAACCTGTGGGCCGCGCGTTGGATCTGCGGCATTCGCGCACGCGTCGAAGGGCTCGAGAACGTCGGCAGCGCGCCGATGATCGTCGCGTGCAAGCACAGCTCGACGTGGGAGACGCTGTTCCTGTCGCGCCTCTTGTCACCGGTCGCGTACGTCGCGAAGAAGGAGTTGCTCGCGCTGCCGTTCTTCGGCTGGGCATTCCGGCTCGCGTCACCGATCACGATCGATCGCAAGGCGGGGCGCGACGCGATGCGGCAGATCGCCGCGCAGGGACGCGAGCGCTTCGCGCAGGGCTTCTGGATCATGTTCTATCCGGAGGGCACGCGCATTGCGCCCGGCCGTCGCGTGCCCTACAAGACCGGCGCGGCGCGCCTCGCGATCGAGCTCGGCACGCCGGTCCTGCCCATCGCGCACAACGCGGGCTGGCTGTGGCCAAAGGGCTTCATGAACAAGCGTTCGGGCACCGTCACCCTGTCGATCGGCCGGCCCATCGCCGCGAACGGACGCGATGCTGCCGAGTTCATGCGCGCCGTCGAAACGTGGATCGAGGACGAGGTCGCGCGCATCGGGCCGCCACCCGAGGTCGTGCGCGAAGCCGCGCTCGAGACCGCGCGATGAAGCTCGAATCGCCGACCGGCGGCAATGTCGTCGACGTTCCGCGGCGCCGCGTCGTGCTGCGCGGCGAAGAGGTGAGCTACCGGCTGATCCGCGCGCGCCGCCGCTCGATCGGCATGGAAGTGCATCTCGAGGGCTTGACCGTGCGCGCACCCCGCTGGGTGACGCTGCGCGACGTCGAGGCCGCGCTCGTCGAGCGCGCCGCGTGGATCCTGCGCTCGCTCGCCGCCTGGCGCGCACGGCGTCGCGACGTGATGCCGCGCGAGTGGAAGTCGAACGCGCCCATCGCGTATCGCGGCGACACGCTGTCGCTCGCCCTCTATCCGTCGCGGAGCGCCAGCATCGCGGCCGATCTCTTCCACCTCGTGGTGCGCCATCCGTGCGCGCACGTCGAGCACGAGGTGGCGAAGAGCGTGATCGAGTGGCTGCGCGCGCAGGCGACGGCGCTCGTCGCGCCGCGTGTCCTGCACTACGTCGAGCGCATCGGCGTGCACGCGCCGGCGGTGCGGCTCTCCAACGCGCGCAGCGAATGGGGCAGCTGCAACGCGAACGGCGACATCCGCCTCAACTGGCGGCTCGTGCAACTGCCGCCCGCGCTCGCCGAATACGTCGTCGCGCACGAGGTCGCGCACATCGTCGAGCTCAATCACTCGAAGCGCTTCTGGAGCCTCGTCGAGACGCTGCTGCCGGGACACGCGGCGCTCCGCCGCGAGCTCGACGACTGGACCGCGCTGCTCGCGTCCTGAAGTCCGCGCGCTACGGCGCCGGCAGTTCCGGCATGCGCACGCTGACGCGAAGCTGCGTGCGCAGGATGCGCGCGAGCGTCTCGCCGAGTTCTTCGTCCTCGTCCTGCCAGCGGCCGCGAACGCCACGAAAGCGCAACGCGCCCGCCGACGTAAAGACGCGCAGCACGCGCGCGCCCACGTCGCGCCGCACCTCGATGCGCGCGTCGACGTGCTCGATCACGAGACAACCGTCGGTGAGGGTCCAGTCGAACTCGGCGTTGCTGGTTTCGAGCGCCGCATCGAGCGCGAGGCCGATCCGTTCGAGCGTCGCGTCGGCGGACACCGCGAAGCTGCTTTCATCCATCGCGCCATGCTAGGATTTGCCGCGATGCGACGCAAATCCCTGCTGCACTTCGCCGTGCGCGCCGCCACCCTCGCCGCGGCCGTCGCGATGCTCGCCGCCTGCGGCGTCAAAGGTCCGTTGCGACCGCCCCCGAAGAGCACGCCGGCGGCCAGGGCACCGACGGAGAATCCGGCCACACCTCCCGCCACCACGTCGCCGGCGCTGCCGCCGCCGTCGATTCCCGCGGCCAAGTAACCTGCCGCACGCGGCGTTTCGCCTGGTGTCTTCCGAAGCATTCCACACCGTCGGCGGCGAACTCCACGTCGAGGACGTCCCGCTCGCTGCGATCGCCGCACGCCACGGCACCCCTTGCTACGTCTATTCGCGCGCAGCGCTTACCGACGCGTACCGCGAGTTCGACCAGGCGTTCGCCGACATGCCGCATCTCGTGTGCTACGCGATGAAGGCGAATCCGGCGCTCGCCATCCTCGACCTCTTCGCGCGGCTCGGCAGCGGCTTCGACATCGTGTCGGGCGGCGAGCTCGCGCGCGTGATCGCGGCAGGCGGCGATCCGCGCAGGGTGGTGTTCTCAGGCGTCGGCAAGAGCGACGACGAGATGGAAGCGGCGCTTCGCGCCGGCATCCTGTGCTTCAACGTCGAATCGGAGAGCGAGCTTGCGCATCTCGGCGCGGTCGCGACGCGGCTTGGCCTGCGCGCGCCCGTCAGCTTTCGCGTCAATCCCGACGTCGATCCGCGCACGCATCCATACATCGCCACCGGGTTGAAGGAGAGCAAGTTCGGCGTGGCGTTCGAGGCGGCGCCGCGCCTGTATCGCGAGGCGTCGACGATGCCGGCGATCGACGTGCGCGGCATCGACATGCACATCGGCTCGCAGATCACCGAGCTCGCGCCGTATCGCGAAGCGGTGGCCAAGCTCCTCGCACTCGTCGACGCGCTCGCCGCCGACGGCATTGCGCTGTCGCACGTCGACGTCGGCGGCGGTCTCGGCGTGCGCTATCGCGACGAGACCCCGGTTGCGATCGCCGACTATGCGGCGGCGATCCGCGCGTTGATGACCGGCCGGCGCGAGCGCCTGTTGCTCGAGCCGGGGCGGCGGCTCGTCGCGAACGCGGGCGTGCTGATCGCGCGCGTGCGCGTGCTGAAGCGCAGCGGTGCACGCAACTTCGCCGTGGTCGATGCCGCCATGAACGACCTCATCCGGCCTTCGCTCTACGACGCGTGGCACAGCGTGCAGCCGGTGCGTGCGTCGAGCGGCGATGCCTTGGCGTACGACATCGTGGGCCCCGTATGCGAGAGCGGCGACTTCCTCGCGCTCGATCGCCGGCTGCCGCTCGCCGAAGGTGATCTCGTCGCGATCGGCAGCGCCGGTGCGTACGCGATGTCGATGAGCTCCAACTACAACGCGCGTCCGCGTGCCGCCGAAGTGCTCGTCGACGGCCGTGACGTGCATCTGATCCGCCGCCGCGAGAGCTACGCCGATCTCATCGCGCACGAATCGCGATTGCCGTGAGGCGCGTTGTCGAATGCGTTCGCATGCATGCACGAAGCGTGTGCGAATTCGCAACAACGCGCGAACGCGCGCGCGTCGGCGTGTTCGAAATGTTGCAAATGCGCGAAACGTGGCTACAATGCAGGCAGCAGGTGCCAACGGTTTTGTCAAGGGGGTGGGTTCGAAATTGCTGGATCCGTTGCTTTTCCCCCACAAGCCGGCGATGCCTGCGGGTAGTCCATAACAGTCAATGAACCCAGACAGGAGAAGCAACGATGATGGCTGACATGATGTCCATGATGACGCCGACGGCTTCGGCCGAAGCGGCGCCGAAGAAGAAGGCCAGGAAACGCAAGGCTGCCGCGCCAAAGAAGTCGGCGGGTCGCAAGACCAGCAAGAAGGCTGCGCCGAAGAAGCGCGCCGCCAAGAAGACGACGAAGAAGCGCGCAGCGAAGAAGACGGCGACGAAGAAGCGCGCCGCCAAGAAGACGACGACGAAGAAGCGCGCAGCCACCAAGAAGCGCGCTGCCCCGAAGAAGCGGGCGACGAAGCGCGGTGCCGGCGCCAAGAAAGCCTCGGCGCGCAAGACTGGCGCGCGCAAGACCGCCAAGAAGAGAGCCACGAAGAAGTAAGCTTCTTCGCTACGATTTCCGTCGCAGATGTGTGACGGACATGAAACGGGCGACGCCGAAAGCGTCGCCCGTTTCGCTTGGCGAAAATGCGGGTCAGAGATGCATTTCCGCGGTCCCGCGCCTTAGCGCGGGGAAAGCGAGCGGAAATGCATCTCTGACCCGCATTTTCGCCTATGGCCGGGCGGCGGATGCCGTCGCGGCGACGCCCTTGCGCTTGCCGCTGCCGCCGCCGCCCGATGCGCGCACGGCGACCACGCCGCGATCGTGCGCCTTCGCCCGCTTGTGGTCCTTGCCCGCGTGATGCCGCGCTGCATGGAGCGTGCGCGTGGGCGGCACGTCGCTCGTCACGCGCAGCTTCTGGCCGATGCGTACCGTCTCGCGCGGCATCCGGTTCCAGCGCTTCAGGTCATGCGTGGTGACGCCGAACCGTCCGGCGATCGACGTCAGCGTGTCGCCGCGATGCACGACGTAGTAGAACGTGCGGTTGACCGGTACCGTGGTGAACACGGCGTTCTCGAGCGATGCCGCCGCTTCCTCGGTCGCCTTCTGCATCGGCACGAGCAGCGCGTAACCGGTGGGTACCGTTTCGCGCGGGCCGATGCCGTTCACCGAGCGAAGCGTTTCGATCGACATGCCGTAGCGGGCCGCGATTTGCGGCAGCGTCTCGCCGGGCTTCATCCTATGCGCCTGCCACGACACGAGCGGCTGATTGATCAGGTTGAGCTTTGCGGCGAACACCTCTGCCTTGTCGATCGGCAGCAGGATCGCGTATTCGTCGGCACCCGAGATCACCGGGCGGTTGTGCTGCGGATTCAGCGCCAGGAATTCGTCGAGCGGCAACTCGGCGAGCTCCGCGGCGCGCTTCACGTCCATGCGCACGGTCGTGCGCACGACCGTGAAATACGGCGCGTTCGGCACGTCGGAAATCACGAGCCCGTACTTCTGCGGATCGGACACGATGTTCTTCACCGCCTGCAGCTTGGGCAGGTAGTTGCGCGTCTCGTCCGGGATGCCGGTGAGGCTCGCGAAGTCGGTGGGAAGGCCCTTGGCGCGATTGCGTGCGACGGCCTTGCGCACATTGCCCTCACCCCAGTTGTAACCGGCGAGCGAAAGCTGCCAGTCGTTGAACTCGCCGTTCAGCGTCTGCAGGTAATCGAGCGCGGACGAGGTCGCCGCGATCACGTCGCGGCGCGAATCGAACCACCAGTTCTGCTTGAGGCCGTACGTCTTGCCCGTGGCCGGCATGAATTGCCAGATGCCCGATGCGCGGCTCACCGACATCGCATTCGGATTGAACGCGCTCTCGACCATGGGCAAGAGCGCGATCTCGCTCGGCATGCCGCGAGCTTCGACTTCGGTGACGATGTGATAGAGGTAGCGGCGGCTGCGCTCGATCATCCGCGCAACGTAGTCGGGACGCTCGGCGTACCACTGCTCCCACTTCTCGACGAGCGGACCCTGGATGTCGGGCATCGCATAACCACGCACGATGCGATCCCACAGGTCGCCGGAGAAAAGCGGCAACGGCTCCAGGTCGGCGGCGGCGCCGTCGAACGGAGTGGAGAGAACGATCTTGGGAGGAGCGGGCGCGAACGTGACCGCGGGCAGCGGCAACGACTGCGGTTCGGATGCGGCCGTTTCAACGGGCGCTTGCGGCGGCTGCATTGCGCACGCAGCGAGCGCGAGCACGGCCGACAGGGTCAGGATTCGTCGATAGAGCACTCAGCAGTCGGTTCGTAACACACCGTATCGCACAAAAAGTTGGGCGATAGTAGGCGGCATCGACGCGAGCGTCAACCCAGGTATCGGGCATCACGGATCAGGGATCAGCAAAGGCGCGCTCTGCTGATCACTGACAGCCGATACCCGATCAGCTGAAATGATCCTTCCATTCGCGAAGCACCGCGAACGATTCGACGGGATCCGCGATCTCGCGCCCCGCGCGTCGGGATGCGCTCCTCATCACGTCGGGCAGGTTGGCGCGCACGAACGGATTCGTCGCGCGCTCGGCGCCGATCGTCGACGGCAGCGTAGGCTCTCCGCGCTCGCGCTTCCTGGTTTCGTTGACGACGCGCGCATCGATGTCGCGGCTCCCGGGCTCGACCGCCTTCGCGAAGCGCAGGTTCGCGAGCGTGTACTCGTGCCCGCAATAGACGAGCGTGTTCTGATCGAGCGTCATCAGCTTCGACAGCGACGCCCACATTTGCTCGGGCGTGCCTTCGAACAGGCGTCCGCATCCGGCGGCGAACATCGTGTCGCCGCAGAACACCAGCGGATCGGGCGGCATCGCGTAGTAGGCGATGTGACCCGCGGTATGGCCGGGGATGTCGAACACCGAGAGCATGAGATCGAGGCCGGGCACGACGATGCGATCGCCTTCGCCGAGCGGATGCGTGCGCTCGGGAATCGACTCGTGCGCGGGACCGAATACCGGCACGTCGAAGCGCGCGCGAAGCGCAGGCACCCCGCCCACGTGATCGGCATGATGATGCGTCGCGAGGATCGCCGTCAGCTCGACGTGATTCTGCGCGAGCCACGCGAGCACGGGCGCCGCATCGCCGGGGTCGACGACCGCGGCGTGCGGGCCGCTACGCACGGCCCAGATGTAGTTGTCCCTGAATGCAGGGATGGGGATAATCGACGGCATGGATCGATCCTCCGAAGCCGCGCTGGTCCCGGCGACCTTCGCCGCGTGGCTCGCGACACCGCTCGGAGAGTACCTAAAGGAGCGGGAGCAGGCGTATTTCGATCTGACCGTCGCCGATATCTTCGGTTTCCACGCGCTGCAGATCGGCCTGCCCGAGTGCGACCTGCTGGCGCAGAGCCGCATCGTATCGAAGTGGACGCTCGACTACGACCCGCCCGCCGACATCATCGCCGATCCCCACGGCCTGCCGTTCGCCGAGAACACGCTCGACCTGATCGTGCTCCCGCACGCGCTCGAGTTCACCGACGACCCGCACCAGATGCTGCGCGAAGCGTGGCGGGTGATCCGTCCGGAAGGACAGATCCTCATCTCCGGCTTCAATCCGTTTTCACTCTTCGGCACCAAGCGCTACTTCGGCCGCGGCGCGACGCCGCCGTGGAACGGCAACTTCATCGCGCTCTACCGGTTGAAGGACTGGCTGTCGCTGCTCGGCTTCGACGTGATCGGCGGCCGCTTCGATTGCTACGTGCCGCCGTTCGCACAGGAGAAGTGGCTGCGGCGCTTGTCGTTCTTCGAGCAGACCGGCGACCGCTGGTGGCCGATCACCGGTGGCGTCTACTACCTGCGCGCCACGAAGAAGGTGCTCGGCATGCGCGTACTCACGCCCGCGTGGCAGCGGCGCGAGCGGCGCACGAAATCGCTGGCGCCGGCAGCGGGTGCACGCGAGAGCCTGACCACGCATCGGCAGTACCCGTGAGCGGCGGTACGGAGGGACAACGCACCGTCGTCGTCTACACCGACGGTGCGTGCAAGGGCAACCCGGGTCCCGGGGGCTGGGGCGCGCTGCTGATCTTCGACGGACGCGAGAAGGAGCTCTTCGGCGGCGAGGCCGCGACCACGAACAACCGCATGGAATTGACGGCGGTGATCCGCGCGCTCGAAGCGCTGACGCGCGCGTGCGACGTCGATCTCTATCTCGATTCGCAATACGTGAAGCAGGGCATCGAGAGCTGGATCCAGACGTGGAAGAAGAACGGCTGGCGCACGAGCGACCGCAAGCCGGTCAAGAACGCCGAGCTGTGGCGCGAGCTCGACGCGCTCGTGCGCGAGCACCGCATCCGCTGGCATTGGGTGCGCGGTCATGCCGATACGCCGGGCAATCATCGCGCGGATGCGCTCGCGAATCGCGGCGTCGAGAGCACGCGCCGCGAAAAGTAGGGACAGACTCCACTTTCCGGCCACGCTGCAAAAATCCCTCCGGAAAGTGGAGTCCGACCCTGCTTTTCAGACCCTATTTTTCGCGCTCGAGGCGCCGCGCGAACACCGTCATCTCCTTCTCCGCCTGGCGATCGCCCTTCTGGCGCGCCACGACGATGCCGCGGCGATATGCATCCAGTGCGTCCGCGCCCCGCCCCGCCTGCTCGAGCGACTTCGCGTAGAGCTTCCACGCCGCGGTGTACGTCGGGTCGAGCGCAACCGCATGCTCGAGCGCGGCAACGGCTTCCGCCCACTGCGCCGCCTTCGCGTACTCGTTGCCGATCGAATAACGCAGCAGCGCCGAGTCGCGCCCGGCCGCGAGCATGCGCTCGAAGTTCTGCAACGCGGGACTCTTCACGCCATTCGATTCGTCGGTCATCGCCCGTTCACTGCCGGATGAGCTCGCCGGTCTCGCAACTGATCCGGCGGAGCGGGTAGATGACCTTGCGCTCGGCACCGTTCAAGTTGCCCTCGATCGTCTCGTACAGCCAGCCCTCCTGTCCGCGGCGATAGATGAGCCGCGCGGGAAAGCCTTCGCCCGCGTTCGCGAACGTGAAGATCGTATCGTTCGCATCCGCCGCCGTGTTCGCGAGCCGGAACGAAATCTCCTTGCGATCGCCGGAGAACTGCGTGAAGCGCACGCCGTCGACGCGCGGCTCGAGACGCAGGAATTCGTAGTCCTGCATCTTGCCGCCCTGCACCTGCTGCCCGGCGCCGATCATCATGCCGCCCTGCAGCGGCAACCACATCTCACGGAATTCGCGCTGGTTGACGCCGCCCTTCCAGCAGCCGGCGAGCCAAGCGAAGGCGGCCACCGGTTCGTGCGCGGCGCCGGCCGCCGTCGTGGGGGCAGGTGAAGGCGCTTCCTTCGGGGGCGGCGCAGCGGTCTGTGCCACCGCCAGGTTCGTCGAAAGCAAGAGCGCGAGCGGCAGCAGGCGCGTGAGCGAAGGCGTGCGATTCATTGCGGGCGGGCGAGAGGTAGATTCATCAGGAGATTCTGCGGCTTCAGCTGGACCAGGTTGCGATCGTCCATCGCGATCGCGAGCCAGACGGGAAATCCGGCGACTTGCGCGAGCATGTCGTTGGGATCGTCGAAGTCGAGGCGGAACAGGCACAGCAGGCGCGCGAGCCGCGCCTCGTCGACGTCGCGACCGTCGAAGAGATCGTTCAGGATACCGCTCGCCTCCGCGTCGAGACCGACGTGCCAGCGCCACCGCGCGTCGTCGATCTCGCGCTCGGGACGTACGTGCACGCGAACGCCCGCGAAATGCGCGATCCACCGCTCGAGCACGCGGCATAGCGCCCGCTGCGCCGGCGCGCCGCGGTTCAGGCTGACGGCAAAGTCGCGATCCTCGTCGCGACCGAAGTATGCGGCGGCGTTGTCGCCGTCGAGCACGTCGAGGTCGACGCTGCGCAGCGGCGTCTGCTGCTGCACAAGCAGTTCGCCGAGCGAGCCGAACACCACGCCTTCCGCGTGCCGCTCGACGGTCTCGGCATCCGCCGCCATCACCGCGCGCTCGTCGGTGATCGCGATCTTCTGCGCCCGAAACAGCATCTCGGCGGCACGCGCTTCCAGCGGGTCGGCGCCGTCGCCGAGGAGATGCCGCAGCAGGATCTCGGTCAACTGCGCGACGAAGAGCGGCGGCACGTCGACGCCCGCGCCGCGAAAGAGCTCGACGTACGCGGCCTCGATCGACGGCGCGCCCAGCAATCGATCGCGAAAGCGGAGCCACACGTCGTAGTTCCCACGCGCATCGGCGTCTTCGACGGCGTCGAGCATCGCTACGCTTACCTCGCGTCGCGGTTGCGCGATCAGTGCGTCGTGCAGCGCGCGCTCGTGCGGTTCCGACGTGTCGATCGGCACGAGCTCGGGCCGGGCAAGGAGGCTGCGCAGGAAATCGTCGGTGACGCGAAGCGTCCCGTCGGCGTTTCGCGCGAGCAGCCGGTAGCCGCAGGCGCGCCAGAAGTCAGGCACCGCCGAGCATCGCCTTCCGCAGGTCGGCCTGGACCGGGTGCCCGCCGATCCAGATGCGCGTCAGCGCCGCGTTGAACGCGGCCCCGTCGACGCGCCCGCGCGCGTCACCGTCGAGACGGATCTCGGTCGCGCCGTCGACGAAGTCGAGCGTGACGACGCTGCCCGCCTTCGCTTGGCCGAACGACTTCATGATTGCCGCGAGCTCGCCGCGGGGAACGGCAAGCGCCGCGAATTCCTCCGCCGACGTGTTGTCCTTCAACCCCTCGTCGAGCGCGCCGATCAACTGGTCGGCCGACAGGTTGCGCATCACGTCGAGCCGGATGCGTCGCGGCGATTGCGCGAGCACCTCATCCGCGGTGGTGGCCTTCTTCGGCAGGTACAGGCTCCCGACGTACACGTCGAAGATCATCTTCTTGCGCAATCCCGCGCCATTCAGAACGAGGTCCTGATTGCCGAGCTTCGCGTGCTCGTCGACGCGTACGCCCGCGACCTCGACCGCAACCGCGCTCGACGCGCGCGCGACGGCAGCGATCAGCGCGAAGGATGCGGCCACGCGGCGCATGCGGCGCCGCATGGCGTGGCCGGCGTTCACGTCAGAACGAATACGTGGCCTGCAACGAGAAGATGTTGACGTTCACGTCGTAATGCCCCTGCAGCAGTCCGTTCGCGGCGGTGGAGCCCGCATTCTGCGAGATGTCCGGGCTCTTCACCGGGATGTACACGTAACCCGCGTCGAGCGCCAGGTTGCGGTTCACGCGGTATTGCGCGCCCACCGCGATCCAGTAGCGATCCGCATCGGGCAGCCGCGGGGTGCGGTCGGGCGTGTTGACCGGCGACTGGTCGTACGCGAGTCCGCCCCGGAAGCTCCACGCGTCGTTCCAGTGATACGTCGCGCCCACCGAGAAACGCCACACGTCGTCGAAATTCTCGGGCGTGCTCGCGAGCACCTGGCCCGTCGTGCGCACGAACGTCAGCGCCTTGAACACCGACCAGCGCGTGTACTGGATGTCGGCCATCAGGTCGACGCGATCGTTGAGCTTGTGGAACACCGATACGTTGGCGATGTCGGGCAGCTTCACGTTCGCCTTGACGCCGCCGTTGGCCGCGGCGGCGTTGACGTTCGCAGCGAGCAAGCCCACCACGGGCGCGAGTTGCGGCGGCAGCGCCGGCAGCGCCGGATGGTCGAACGACACGTTGCCCCTGACGTCGTAGCTGATCGCCGCGCGGTATTGCGCACCGACGCGCGTTTGCGGCGTCACGTCCCACAGGAAGCCGATGTTCCAGCCCCACGCGCTGTCGTCGCCTTCGACCTTCACCTTCGACGCGAGCCCGGGCGTCGCCGCGACGATCTGCGGCACGAGCGTCGCCGGAATGAGACCGCCGGCCGCCGCCTGACCCGCGGCCTGCGCGAGGCCGGCGCTGTAGTTGATCTGGCTCGTGAGCTCGGCGTCGACGCGCTGCCAATTCACGCCGAGACCCACCGCGAACGTGTTCGATACGCGCCACGATGCGCTCGGATTGACGTTGATCGTCTTGATGTCGGACTTCACCGCCTGGAAGCGCCCGATCCAGTTGTCGTCGTATTCGGTGACGAGGCCGAACGGCGCGTTGATGCCCACGCCGACGCTGAAGTCGCGATTGATCGGCGCCGCGACGTAGAGGTTCGGCACGATGTTCACGCTGCCGGCATCGCCGTCGCTGTCGCCGAGCGGCTGGAACATCGCCGGCTCGGACCCATCGTTGTGAAACTTGAACGACGGCGTGATGAAGTGCACCGCCGTCGCAACCTGGGGCGTCGCGAGTCGCGACAGGCCCGCCGGATTCGACCACAGCGTGGTCACGTCCTCGGCTGCCGCGGCGCCGCCCGCGAAGGCGTTGCCCATCGCACTGCCCGAATTTTCCTGGAGCGCGAACGCCGCGCCGAAAGCCTCGCCCGTCGATAGCGCCAGCGCGATCCCGGCGATGGCGATCGCGACGCGCGTTTGCGCGCCTGCCGCATGTTTCATCGTAATCCTCCCTGATCCCGCCGTGTGCGCATCCCCCGAGTGGAGGATGCTCGGAAAGCGGCCGCGCCGCATAGTCACCTTGCGGCCAACTATACACGGAGGCCACGCGCAAGTTGTTGATTGTGACGGTAAAACCAAGACCGACCGCCGGAAGGTGTCGCCGCGCCGACACACTCGATCGAAGGAGGGGCGATGAAGCCGGGCTGGATGACATGGAGGGCGTCCAGACCTCCCGGCAACCCGGCGCATCCGTCGTACGTCAGCTTCTGCACCGTGCAGGACAACCTGAGCTTCGGCGCCGACTTCCGCATCGGCACGTCCGTTCGACGCCTGGGATGCGACCGAGTACGCCGGGTGCCGTGGTTCGCGGGCGGCGACGGGGAAGCCATTCCGGCGCCGCTGGGACCGATCCCGAAGCTGCCGCCGCTACGTATCGAGCGGCGGCAGCTCGCGCGGCTTGCGGTCGGGCCCCACCGCGACGTACGTCAGGCTCGCTTCCGTCACCTTGACCGTGACTTCCTCGCCCGGATTGCGCTGCGCGTACACCTCGACGTCCACGGTGATCGACGTGCGCCCCGTCTTCTCGATCCGCGCGAAGAACGACACGACGTCGCCGATCAGCACGGGCTGCTTGAACACGAACGAGTTGACGGCCACGGTCGCGACGCGGCCGCGGGCGCGGCGCGACGCCGGAATCGAGCCGGCGAGATCGACCTGCGACATGATCCAGCCGCCGAAGATGTCGCCGTGGAAATTCGCGTCGGCCGGCATCGGCGTCACACGCAGCGTGGGCATCCCCGGCGGAAGCGTCACATGGGTGTGTTCCCCGCACGCTTGCGGCTTCGCCGCTGCGCTGCCCCCGGAGGGGACGCGATTCGCGCCTTGCGGCGGCCGGGCGGCACTCATCGCACCCGCTCCGGCTCGCGCGGCGTCGCGTCGTGCATTGGATCGCGCAGGGTGCGCCTCAGGATCTTGCCCACGTTCGACTTCGGCAGCTCCGTCCGGAACTCGACATCGCGCGGGCACTTGTAGCCCGCGAGGTGCTTGCGACAATGCATCACGAGCTGGCCCGCCGTGAGCAATGGATCGCGACGCACCACGAAGAGCTTCACCGCCTCGCCCGACTTGCGATCGGGCACGCCGACCGCCGCGCATTCGAGCACGCCTTCGTGCATCGCGACGATGCCCTCGATCTCGTTCGGATACACGTTGAAGCCCGACACGAGGATCATGTCCTTCTTGCGATCGACGATGCGCACGTAGCCGCGCTCGTCGACCGTGCCGATGTCGCCGCTCTTGAAGTAGCCGTCGGCCGTCATCGCATCGGCGGTTTCCTGCGGGCGTTGCCAGTAGCCCGCCATCACCTGCGGGCCGCGGATGCAGATCTCCCCGGCCTCGCCAATCGGGACGTCGTGACCCTGCTCGTCGCGCAGCACGATGTCGGTCGACGGAATCGGCAGCCCGATCGAGCCGTTGAACTCGGCCTGGTCGAGCGGGTTGATCGTCGCCGCGGGCGCGGTTTCGGTAAGGCCGTACGCCTCGACGAGCGGCACGCCGGTCACCTCCTTCCAGCGCTTCGCCACCGCCTCCTGCACGGCCATGCCGCCACCCAGCGTCAGGCGAAACGCGGCAAAGTCGACGTGCCGGAAGGCCGGCTGGTTGAGCAGCGCATTGAAGAGCGTATTGACGCCGGTCATCGCCGTGAAGCGATGCTTGCGCATCTCGCGAATGAAGCGCGGCAGGTCGCGCGGATTGGGGATCAGCACGTTCTCGCCGCCGATCGACATGAACACGAGGCAGTTCGCGGTGAGCGAGAAGATGTGATAAAGCGGCAGCGGCGTCAGGATCACTTCGCGCCGCGATTCGTCGAGCATGGGGGCGAGCCACGCGCGCGCCTGCAGCATGTTCGCGACGACGTTGCGATGCAGGAGCATCGCACCCTTCGCCGCACCGGTGGTGCCGCCCGTGTACTGCAGGAACGCGAGGTCGTCCTGGCCGATCGGCACATGCAGGAGCGGCCGCTTGCGCCCTTCCTTGAGCGTATGGCTGAAGCGCACCGCGCCCGGCAGCGACCACTTCGGCACCACGCGCTTCACGCGCCGCAGCACGAGGTCGACGATCCTGCCCTTGACCGCGAGGAGCTCGCCGATCGACGTGACGACGATGTGGCGCAGTTGCGTGCGCGGCACGACTTGCGACAGCGTGCGCGCGAAGTTCTCGACGACGACGATCACCTCGGCGCCGGAATCGACGAGCTGATCCTCGAGCTCGCGCGCGGTGTACAGGGGATTGACGTTGACGACCGTACAGCCGGCGCGCAACGCGCCGAACAGGCAGATCGGGTACTGCAGGATGTTCGGCATCATCAGCGCGACGCGCGTGCCCGGCTTCGCACCGATGCTCTGCAGCCAGCCGCCGAAGCGGGCCGACAACTGATCGAGATCGGCGAAGCTCAGCGTGCGTCCCATGCACGTGAATGCGGGGCGCGCTGCGTACTTGCGGCAGCTCTCCTCGAACACCTCGCGCACCGACGCGTAGGCGTTCTCGTCGATCGTGGCCGGCACGCCCGGCGGGTAGTGCGTGAGCCAGACGCGGTTCATGCGGCGGGGACCTTCGCATAATGCAACGGCCCGCCGCGAAACGGTGCAAAGCCCGCTCCGAAGATCGCACCGGCATCGACGAGATCGGAATCGCTCACGATGCCCTCGTCGAGCGCGCGCTTCGCTTCAGCGACGAGCGGATCGACGAGGCGCGCGCCGAGGCCGGCGGGCACGGTGACGTTGGCGTTCTTCTGCGCGCGTCCATCGACCCACGTGTAGAAGCCGCGACCCGTCTTCTTGCCGAGGTTGCCGCCTTCGACGAGCGATGCGAGGCGGCGCGGCGCTTCGCCGTCGCCCCCGAGCATGCGGCCGACGGCGAGGCAGATGTCGAGGCCGACCGTATCGGCGAGCTCGATCGGCCCCATCGGCATGCCGAACGCCACGGCGGCTTCGTCGACCGCCTCCGGCGCAACGCCTTCGTCGACGGCGCGCATCGCGGTCATCAGGTACGGTGCGAGCACGCGATTGACGAGAAAGCCCGGTGCGCTCTTCACCGGCAGCGGCAGCTTGTCGATCGCGCGCACGAACGCCGCGCCGCGCGCGAGCTCGCGCGCATCACTGTCCTGTCCCGCCACGACTTCGACGAGCATCATTCGCGCGACGGGGTTGAAGAAATGCAGGCCGATGAGGCGCGACGGATCGCGGAGCGCCGTCGCGATCGTCTCGAGCGGGATCGACGACGTGTTGGTGGCGAGGATCGCCGACGGCTTCGCCTTCGCCGCGAGCGCCGCGAAGAGCGCGCGTTTCGCGTCTTCGTTCTCGAAGATGGCCTCGATGATCACGTCGGCGCGCGCCACCCCGTTGCCGGCGACGTCGGGCACGAGGCGATCGAGCGCGTCGCGCACCCGGCGCGGATCGCGCAGGCGATCGCGATAGAGCTTCGCGGCACGCTCGATCGCGGGCGCAATGCGCGCCGGCGCCTGGTCCTGCAGCGTGACGGTGAAGCCGCGCAATGCGCACCAGGCGGCGATGTCGCCGCCCATCGTCCCTGCGCCCACGACGTGCACGTGCGCAATGTCCGCCTCCGCTTCCTTGCCGAGCGCCTTCAACCGTTCCTGCAGGTGAAACACGCGAATCAGGTTCGTTGCGGTCGGCGTCGCGAACAGCGTTTCGATCGACGCCGGATCGCCCGCGGCCGGCGCCAGCGGCTGGCCGTCGAAACGCTCCCACAGGTCGATGATCGTATACGGCGCCGGATAGTGCTCGCGCCGCGCGCGCTTCGCCACGCGCTTGCGCGCATTCTGCGCGATGTAGCGCCGTGCGAGCGGCGCCTGCGTGAGCGACAGCGGGAACGATAGCCTGCGTCGCGGCGGCAGCGTGCGCAGCATGCCGCGCGCCGTGTTGTCCATGATGCGCGGCGGCACACATTCGTCGGCGAGGCCGAGACGCTTCGCCTTGCGCGCGTCGACCGTCTTGCCGGTGAGCATCATGTCGAGCGCCGCCGGCGCGCCGATCAGCGCGGGCAGGCGCGCGACGCCGCCCCATCCGGGCAGGATGCCGAGCATCACTTCCGGCAGGCCGAGCCGCGTCGACGGCTCGTCGACGACCACGCGATAACGGCACGCGAGCGCGAGTTCGAGCCCCCCGCCGAGGCAATAGCCGCGAATGAGCGCGAGCGTCGGATACGACGTACGCGCGACGCGATCGAACGTGGCGAGCCCGCGCGAGAGGATCTCGCGCACGCCCGCGGCATCGTGGATCTCGCTGAATTCGGTGACGTCGGCGCCGGCAATGAAGCCATTCGCCTTACCCGAGCGAATGACGAGGCCGCGCGGCGCGTTGCGCTCGAGCTCGTCGAGCGCTTCGTTCAACTCGGCAAGCGCTTCGCGCGACAGCGTGTTCGTCGTCGCATCGGCCTTGTCGAACGTGAGCCACGCGATGCCATCGGCGTCGCGCGCGAGCGTCCAGTGCTTCACGACGCCGTCCTTTCGACGAGCATCGCCCCGCCCTGCCCGCCGCCGATGCAGATCGCCGCGACGCCACGCTTGCCGTTGCGCCGCTCGAGCACGTCGAGGAGATGCAGCACGATGCGCGCGCCCGACGCACCCACCGGGTGGCCGATCGCGATCGCGCCGCCATCGACGTTCAACGCATTCGGGTCGATCGTGCCGAGCGCCTGCGGCAGCCCGAGCTCGTCGCGACAGAACGCATCGTCGGCGAACGCGCGCAGGCACGCGAGCACCTGCGCGGCGAACGCTTCGTTGATCTCCCACGCGTCGACGTCGGCGAGCCCGATGTTGTGGCGCGCAAGAAGCGGTGCCGTCGCGTAGACGGGACCGAGGCCCATTTGCGCGGGATCGAGCGCCGCCCACTGCGAATCGACGATGCGTCCCTTGGGCACGAGGCCATGGCGCGCCACGGCTTCCTCCGTCGCAAGCAACAGCCACGCGGCGCCATCGGTGACCTGCGAGCTGTTGCCGGCGGTCACGTTGCCGTACTTGCGATCGAAGAACGGCTTCAGCTTGGCAAGATTCGCAGGCGTCGAATCCTCGCGCACGCCGTCGTCGGCGACGTACACGTGTCCCGAGGTGTCGTACAGCGGCACGACCTCGTGCGCGAGGCGGCCTTCGCGCTGCGCGGCGAGCGCGCGTTCGTGGCTCGTCGCGGCGTACGCGTCCATGTCGGCACGCGTGATGCCAAAGCGATACGCGAGGTTCTCCGCGGTCTGCCCCATCATCAGGCCCACGATGGGATCGGTGAGGCCGCGCATCAGGGCGATCACCGGCGCGAGATGCCGCAGGCGCAATTCGGTGACGAGCGCTGCGCGCTTGCCGACGCCCTTCGCCGCGTACCACTTCGACAGCCACGCGACCATCGCGTCGGATACGAGCAACGGCGCCCGCGACAGCGCATCGACGCCGCCGGCGAGCACGAGCTGCGAGCGTCCCGCGCGCATCGAGTCGATTGCCGAATCGAGCGCCTGCATGCCCGACGCGCAGTTGCGCATCACCGTCCAGCCGGGGACCTTGTGGCCACAACCCATGCGCAGCGCGACGACCCGGCCGATGTTGACCTCGTCGACGGAAGGAATCGCGCAGCCGAGGATCACCTCGTCGAGCTCGGTCGGTTGAATGGGCTGGCGCAGCAGCAGCGCGCGTCCGGCGGCGCTGGCAAGGTCCGACGCCGCGAAAGGCCCGGGACGGTTGCGCGCCTTGAGGAACGGCGTGCGCGCGCCGTCGATGACGTAGATGGGCGATTTCATCGTGCAAGTCCGGCCGTCGCACGCGCGGGCGCGATGGCATTGGGGGACGACGCGGTTTCGTTCGCGGCCTCGGCCATGGCGGTCGAGGATAGGGGCGCGGCGTCGCGACACGCCACCTGGGGGGTCAGCGGCTCGCCCGCGCGCGTGGTGACGGGACGCAGCAGCGACGCACCGAGATCCTGCGGGAAATCGTCGACGCGCACGACGGCCGCGACGAGCGTGCGGTGGCGTTCGAGCGCCGCGGCTTCGTAGGCCGTGATGATGCCGCGAGTCGTCGCGCGCGCCGCGAGTTCCGCCGCACCCTCGCCCGGCGCCAGCGTCGCGTCGAGCGCGCCGCTGCGAACGGCGTCGGCGATGCGCCGCTCGACCGGTTCGGCGACGAGCGTCGCCGCAAGCGCGCGCTCGAGCAATCCCATCGGCTCGTCGTCGGCGCCGATGAACGTGTTCTGCGTGAGGCGATCGCGTGCAGCGCCGGGCTCGATCAGTCGCTTCGCCACCTCGTGGCCGAGCGAATCGACCGGGACGACATACGGCCGGCCGAGCGGGAACACGACACGGCGCATCAGCGCGCCGAGCAGCGGGTTCGGGAAGTTGTCGATCACGCCTTCGAGCGCGCTCTGCGCCTTGTACGTCGCGTCGCGCACCGCGTAGTGCACGAACGGGGCGTCGTCCTGCGGCCGGCCGTCGCGCTCGTAGCGCCAGAGCGTCGCGGAACAGAGGTAGAGCGCCGACAGCACGTCACCAAGACGCGCGGAGATCTTCTCCTTGCGCTTGAGCGCGCCGCCGAGGCTCGCCATCGCGACGTCGGCCGTGAGCGCGAGCGCCGACGACAGTCGCGTCATCTGCTGGTAGTAGCGACGCATCTGCGGCGCGACGTCGGCGTCGACGCGCGCGAAGTGCGAGCCGGTCATGCCGAGCGCGAGCGTGCGTAAGAAATTGCGTGCGGCGAAGCGCAGATGCCCGAACAGCGCGGCGTCGAAATCGTGCAGCGCCTTCGCGCGATTGCGTTCCTGCGTCGCCGCCATCTCGCGCAGCACGTAGGGATGGCAGCGCACCGCGCCCTGGCCGAACACGATGAGGCTGCGCGTCAGGATGTTCGCGCCCTCGACGGTGATCGACACCGGAATCTGCATGTACGCGGCGCCGATGAAATTCGACGGCCCCATGCAGATGCCCTTGCCGCCCGCGATGTCCATCGCGTCGTTGACGACCTCGCGGCTGCGCTCGGTGATGTGCAGCTTTGCGATGCCCGAGAGCACCGACGGCTTCTCGCCGCGGTCGACGAGCGACGCGGTCAGCATGCGCGTCGCGTCCATCGCGTAGAGGTTGCCGCCCATGCGCGCAAGCGCTTCCTCGACGCCTTCGAAACGGCCGATCGGCAGCTTGAATTGGCGCCGCACGCGCGCATACGCGCCGGTGCTGCGCACCGCGAGCTTCGCCATGCCCGTGTTCGACGACGGCAACGAAATGCCGCGGCCCGCGGCGAGGCATTCCATCAGCATGCGCCAGCCCTTGCCGAGCATCGGCGCACCGCCGATCACCCCATCGATCGGGATGAACACGTCGCGGCCGCGATTGGGCCCGTTCTGGAATACCGCGTTGAGCGGCATGTGACGCCGACCGATCTCGACGCCCGGATGCGACGTGGGAATCAGCGCGCACGTGATGCCGAGATCGTCGCGATCGCCGACGAGGTGCTCGGGGTCGTACGCGCGAAACGCGAGGCCGAGGAGCGTCGCAACGGGCCCGAGCGTGATGTAGCGCTTGTCCCACGTCACACGCAGGCCCAGTACGCGCTTGCCCTCGTGCTCGCCGTGGCAGACGACGCCGTAGTCGGGAATCGACGCAGCGTCGGAGCCTGCGTTCGGGTTCGTGAGCGCGAAGCACGGAATGTCCACGCCTTGCGCGAGGCGCGGCAGGTAATGCTGCTTTTGCGTGTCGGTGCCGTAATGCAGCAGCAGCTCGCCCGGCCCGAGCGAGTTCGGCACGAGCACGGTGACGGCGACGCTCGCGCAGCGCGTCGAAAGCTTGGTGACGACCTGCGAATGCGCGTAGGCGGAAAAGCCGAGGCCGCCGTATTCCTTCGGAATGATCATGCCGAGGAAGCCGCGCTCGCGGATGTAGCGCCAGACATGCGGCGGCAGGTCGCGGTAGACGGCGGTGGTCTCCCAATCTGACACCATCGCGCAGAGCGTCTCGACTTCGTGGTCGAGGAAGTGCTGCTCGTCGGGCGTGAGCTTCGTGGGCGCGATCGCGAAGAGCTGCGACCATGCCGGACGTCCCGAGAAGAGCTCGCCGTCCCAGCTCACCGTGCCGGCTTCGAGCGCATCGCGCTCGGTTTCCGACATGCGCGGCATCACCTGCCGGAAGCGCACGAGGAGCGGCCGGCTCACGAGGATACGGCGCAGCGGCGCCACGACGAACGGCAGCGCGAGCAGGATCGCGAACGCGGCGAGCGCACACAACCAGATGACGAGGAGATTCATCGTGCGCTCCTTGCGGCGACGGTCGCGAGCGCGCGCGGCGACGCTTCGCGCCTTCGTGCGACGGTGTCGGCGGGCGGCAACGGTGCCGTGAGCCCGGCGAGCAGGAACGGCGCAAGCCGTCGCAGCAGAACTTCGTCGTCGGCGCTTTCGTTGGGGGCGAGCTCCGCGATGAGCTTCAGCGCGTCGGTCCCGGCGAGCGTGTACGAGAGCGCGCCCATGATGAAGTGCAGCCGCCACGACAGCTCCTTCGGCGGCAGCTGCGGCAGCGCGCGCGCGAACGCGGCCTTGAAGCGCACGATCATCGGGCGGTACTGCTCCGACAGGAAGTGGCGGATGAAGGGCGCGGGATCCGCATAGGCGCGCCCGAGGAGTCGCAGGAAGTCCTTGCCGCCGCGCTCGCGATCGCGGGCGAGGCCGAGCGCCGGGATCAGGAGCGCCGCGAGGATGCGCTCGCTGTCGAGCGGCCTGGGCGACGCGTCCGCTTCGAAGCGGCCCAGCAATTCGACGCGCGCCTGGTTCATCGGGTCGAGCCGTCGCGTCAGCACGGCTTCGAAAAGCTCTTCCTTCGAGCCGAAGTGATAGTTGACCGCGGCGAGGTTGACGCCCGCCGCCGACGTCAGCGCGCGCAGTGTCGTCGCCTCGAAGCCGTGCTCCATGAAGAGCGACTCCGCCGTGTCGAGGATGCGGTCCTTGGTCGCGCCGGTTCCATTCATACGCATGTTTGAATCATACGTTTGAACGACGGCGCAGGCAAGCACGAGAGCCGCGCCGTCCCGCGACGCCGCCGCCAGATATTCGCAGCTTTGTGAAAGTTGTCGCCGTTTTCTGAAAGCGCGCACGCGACTGCGCTGCATAACATTCCGTTGCTTGGGCCAGCACGCAGCTACGAGCAGGAACGATGACCCCCTGGCCGGTCATTCGCGCATGTCTGGAGGAATGACGATGAAACATCTTGCGTTGCCCCATCGATTCGATTTCCATCGCCGCGCGCTGCGCATCGCCTTGGTGACCGCCGCCGTCGTGTCTGTCGCCACGACCGCATCGGCCGCTCGAGGCACGGTGCAAGCAGGCGGCATCACCGCAATCAGTATCGACAGCGTGACGCCCGCATTCGGTGGCGCCACGTTCGGCCGCGTGGGCACCTACGAGCTGGTGAGCGGCACGGCCCATGGAACCATCGATCCCCACGTCGCGGCGAATGCGGGGCTTGCCTATCTCGAGGACGCGCCGCTGGATGCCCAGGGACTGATCGACTACAGCATGGACTTCCGCATGCTTCGCCCGACCGATGCGAGCAAGGGCAACGGCAAGATCTTCTTTGACGTCATCAACCGCGGCCACGACCCGACGAGCTTTGGTGACCTGAACGAGGGAACCCTGACCGATCCGGGGAACGGCTTTCTCATGCAACAAGGCTACGAGATCGTGTGGAGCGCATGGCAGCCGGACGCGGATCCAAACACCGTAACCTACAGCGCCGATTTCCCGATCGCGAGCCTGCCCGGAAGTCAGCCGATCGTCAGACGGACGATGAACGTGTTGATTCCGGACAGCACCGAGAGCGGCGGTCGCCAGAGCGTTGCCGGAAACATCCTCACCGCGGATCTCACCTACCCGCCGGCCAGTCTCGACAGTACCGCGGATCACGTCACGCTCACTGTGCGGGAGGACTACGACGATCCCCGGGTGCCGTTGTCCGCGTCGGCCGTGACCTTCCCGTCCGACGGCAGCATCCGGCTCGACCTGTCGCAAGCCGTTGCAATGGGGTTCGACCGGGGCGCGATTTACGAGGTCGTCTACGATGCCAAGAATCCCTGGGTCGGTGGCGTCGGGTTCGTCTCCGTGCGCGACCTGGTCTCCTACCTGCGCGCTGCGCCTTATGGCAGCGTCGGTGAAGGTGGCAACCTCGCAGGCGCCGGCAAGCCGACCGCAGTCATCGGATGGGGTGTGTCGCAGGATGGCCGGTTCCTCCGGGACTTCCTGTGGCAAGGCTTCAACACCGACTTGAGCGGGAAGCGCGTCTTCGACGGCGTGATCGCCCTGGTGGCCGGAGGCAAGAAGACCGACCACAATCTTTCGCCTGACGAATTCCCGTTCGCGCAGACGTCGCGATGGATCCGTCAGCACGAGGACCACAATTACCCCGGCGGCGAGTTCCCGTTCACCTACCAGACGCTCACCGACCCGTTCACCGGCAAGACCGACGGCATCCTGAAGAAGTGCGACGCCGACGCGACCTGTCCGAAGATCTTCCAGATCGACTCCGACTTCGAAACCTGGAACGGGCACGCGTCACTCCTCGTGACCGATACCATGGGTGGTCCGCTCGCGGTGCCGCCCGGCGCCTCCAAGCGCGACTACATCAGCGCAGCGCGCGACAACGGTCTCGTGCTGCCGGCCAACGTCCGCGTCTTCCAGATCACGGGCCAGCAGCACGGGCCTGGCGATGGCACGCCGCGTCCGCTGTCGATCTGCAAGCTGCACAGCGATCCTGTCGACGGCAAGCCTGTGTTCCGGGCCCTCACGGTTGCCATGGACAGGTGGATCAGCCTCGGTGCGCTCCCTCCCGCCTCGGAATATCCGAACCTGAACGCCGGTACGCTGCAAACGCTCGATCAGGCCGCGGCAGCCTGGCCGCGCATCCCCGGACTCCCCTTCAACCGGCGGATCGTTCAGGTCCGGCTCGGCGACTACTCGGTGCAGCCGCCCACGTTCGGTGCTGCCTACCCGATCTACGTGCCGACCACGGACCGCTTCGGCAATCCCGAAGGCGGCGTGATCACGCCTGACCTCGCGGCGCCCCTCGGCACGTACATGGGGCGCAACTTCCGCGCGGCCGGACACGCGGAAGACGAGTTGTGCGGTGGCAACGGCGGGTTCCTTCCATTCGCCTCCACCCAAGCGCAGAAGCAGTCCGGGGATGCGCGGCCGTCGCTCGACGAGCTCTATCCGAAGGGTGCTGCGCAGTTCAGGCACGAGCGGTTCCTCGCTGCCGTCGCGTTGGTCGCGCGCGGCCTGCTCCTGCCGTCCGAGGTGCAGTCCTATACCGACGAGGTGCCGTTCCCGAGCTCGAACTGACACGCACGACGCCGGCGGGACGTGTCCGCTACGCCGGCGCTCGTGCTTCGGATTCGCCGGGCGGACGCTTGACCTCGCCCGCCCGGCGCGCGTTGCGGCGACGTACGTAGCTGCGCAGGAACGTGCGGGCGTCGCCGTTCGCAAACTCGACGGTGACTTCCTCCCCGGTCGCGCTTTGCACGCGCCCCGCGCCGTAACGGGGAACGCGCACCTCGTCGCCTGCCGCATACTCCCGCCGCTTGCCCGCGGGTTTCGGCGTCGAGGCAACCTGCTCGGTCACGGCCTCTTTCCGCGCGTGCCGCTCGGCGCGCCGGCAGTTGTCGCAGTCACCGCAGCGGTCATCTTCGAGATGCTCGCCGAAGTACTCGAGGATGACGCGCCAGCGGCACAAGCCGGTTTGCGCGTAGAACACCATGCGCTCGAGCTTCTCGCGGTCCTGTTCCGCCTTCTCCGCGTAGCGCGCGGCGAGTTCGTGCAGGTGCTCGTCGTCGAGCTGCGCCTTCTTCATCGCCGCCTTGCCGCCGGGGCGGCGCGCGACGACGCCCGCGTCCACGAGCAGCTTGATCGCGACGCGGATCTTCGTCTTGCCGATATCGGGCAGCGATTCGCGCAACGCGTCGAGTGCGACCGGCCCGTCGCGCGATTGCCGCTCGATCGCGTCCTGCACGGCGCCGACCTGGGCCGCGTCGGGATAGCGATTGGCGAGGAAGAAGCGCTGCACGCGCCGGTCGCGAAGATCGTAGAGCAATACGCAATCGGCCGCTTCGCCGTCGCGGCCCGCGCGACCCGATTCCTGGTAATACGCCTCGATGCTGCCCGGCATCTGCGCGTGCAGCACCAGGCGCACGTCGGGCTTGTCGATGCCGAGCCCGAACGCGTTCGTCGCGACGATCGCCTGATATTCGTCGGCCATGAACGCGTCCTGCGCTTCGCGGCGCTCGCGTGCCGTGCGCTCGCCGTGATAAAGCCCCACGCGCAGGCCCGCCGCCTTCATCGCGGCGTACAGTGTGTCGGCGACCTTGATGGTGGCGGCGTACACGATGCCGACACCCGTCGCCGAGCGGACGATCTCGATCATCTTCGCGATGCGCTCGTCGTCGCTCGTCACGTGCACGACGCGATAGTGCAGGTTCTCGCGATACATGTCCGCGTGCACGATCTGCATGCTCGGGCGGCCGAGCTGTTTCGCGATGTCGCGTGCGACTTCGTCCGTGGCGGTGGCCGTCAGCGCGAGCACCGGCGGCTTGCCCAGCGCATCGATGGCGGTGCCGAGCTCGAGATAGGCCGGGCGGAAATCGTGGCCCCATTGCGAGATGCAATGCGCCTCGTCGACGACGAACAGCGACACGCCGGACTTCGCGAGCGACGCCAGCGTTGCCTCGTCGGTCATCCGCTCGGGCGTCACGAACACGATCTGCGTGTCGCCCCGCCGCACGTGGTCGAGCGCTGCGTCCGATTGCGCCTCGGTGTGGCTGCTGTCGAGCGCCGCGGATTCGACGTTCGCGTCCTCCAGCTTGTCGCCCTGGTCCTTGATGAGCGCGATCAGCGGCGACACGACCACCGTCGCGCCCTGCTGCAACACGGCAGGCAGCTGGTAGCAGAGCGACTTGCCGGCGCCCGTCGGCATGATGGCGAGCGTGTCCTGGCCCGCGAGCACGCGCGCGATCACGCGCTCCTGGTCGTCGCGCAGGTGCTCGATGCCGAACGTCCTGCGAAGGGCGCGCTTCAACTCCCGCGCCTCCGGTTTGCGCTGGCGCGCCATGAGGTGATCCTTCGTGAAGCCTTCGAGAAGCTGCGAGCATGCATCGCGCGGGCGGGGCGCGCGTATCGGCGCGCTCATCATGTCGGCGTCGGCCGCGTCCTACGGCGCGCACGCCCGTCTGCTGCTACCATCGCCGACAGGCACTCGTCGCCGTTCATATCGCATGCCGCATCTTTCGATCGAGCGACCGCATCATCTCGCGCACGCGCAGGCGAAGGCGCTGGCCGAGCGTCTCGCACGCGACTTCGAGCAGCGCTTCGCGCTCGTCTGGCGGTGGGACGACGACGTGATCCGCTTCCAGCGACCGGGCGTTTCCGGGTCGATGCGCGTGGGGCCCGCAACGATCGCGCTCGACCTGACGCTCGGGCTGCTGTTCGGCGCGATGAAGCCCGTGATCGAGCGGCGGATCAACGACGAGCTCGACCGATTGGGGGGTCCGGGCGGTCCGGCGTAGTCGCGCGCGTCAGACGTGGACGCTCCGCGTCAGCCCGAAAAACGAGGGTCGGACCCTCGTCTCCAGCGCGAACGCAAGCAATAGCGAAAGCCGCGGAGGGAATGAGGCTTCGACCCTCATTCCCGCGGGTGGCGTCGATCTTGCATATGCCGCCGGCATGAACCCGCTCCGACCCCTCGCCGCGGCGCTCGGCGTCGCCTTCGCGCTCGCAGCGTCCCACGCCAACGCGCAGGACAAGCCGCCTGCGATCGACACGCTGAAGCGCATCCACGACGGCGGCGCGATCACGATCGGCGTGCGCGAAGCGAGCCTGCCGTTCTCGTACATCGACGCGCAGAAGCAGCCGCAGGGCTATTCGATCGACCTGTGCCTCAAGGTCGCCGACGCGGTCAAGAGCGAGCTCAGGATGCCGCGGCTCGACGTGCGCTTCGTGCCGGTGACGTCGTCCAACCGGATCCAGATGGTGAAGGACGGCAAGGTCGACCTCGAATGCGGATCGACGACCAACACGCGTGATCGCCAGAAGGACGTCGCGTTCGCGTACACGACCTTCGTCGCCGGCATCAAGATGCTCGCGAAGAAGTCGTCCCACATCAACGGCGTCGAGGACCTGCGCGGCAAGACCGTCGTCGTGACGAAGGGCACGACGAGCGAGAAGATGCTGAAGCAGATGAACGAGGACCGCGTGCTGAAGCTCACGATCCTCGAGACGAAGGACCACAACGAATCGTTCGCCGCCGTCGCCGACGGACGCGCAGTCGCGTTCCCGATGGACGACGTGCTGCTCTACGGATTGATCTCGAAGGCCGACAAGCCGGGCGACTACGCCGTCGTGGGCAAGTACCTGTCGGTCGAGCCGTACGGCATCATGCTGCGCAAGGACGATCCAGCGTTCGAGCGACTCGTCGACCGCACGCTGAACGAGCTCTTCCAGAGCGGCGAAGTGCGCCGCATCTACGCGAAGTGGTTCGCGACGAAGGAACTGACCGTGCCGATGAATCAGTACCTGAAGGAAGCCTTCGTCATTCCGAATACCTATCCGGCCTGGCCCTGATCGACGAGCACGATGCCGGGCGAAGGTTCGTCCGGCATGCGCGCATTGCGCGCCGCGACGATCTCGGCGAGCGCGAACGCGAATACCTGCGGATCGCCGAGCAACGCGTTGTGACCGATGCCGATCAGCGGCACGTCGACGGCACCGGGCAGATCCGACGACGTCTGCGGCGCGACCATCGAGTCGTGCCATGACCACAGCGACACGAACCGCAGCGCCGGATCGAGCGGCGTCGCATTCAGTTCTGCCAGCCACCGGTTGCCGAGTCGCATCTGCGCAAGCGACACCCCGGGGAAGCACGACGCGAACACGCTGCCGTGATGCGGCGTGCCGATGGTGAGCACGCGCGCGATCTTGCGGCGGCCGTGGCGGCGCAGATACGCGCGCGTCACGAGGCCGCCCATGCTGTGCGCAACGATGACGACGTGCGCACCACCTGTCGCGGCCAGCGCAGCGTCGATCTTGCCTGCGAGCTGCTCGGCGAACGACTCGATCGACGCGAGCGGCGGCCCGTACGACAGCGCATACACGCCGTCGATGCCCGAGCGGCGCAGGAAGCGCGCGAAACGCGCCCAGATGCCGGCATTGCACAGCACGCCGTGCACGAGCACGACGGGCACTTCGACGCGCGCCGGCGGCGAATCGCGCACGAGGACACGATGCAGCAGCAGTCGGGGCACCGCACCCGCGAGCGCCAGGTATTCGCGCCACACGAGCCGCAGCGTCGCCCGCGGGCCGATGCGCCGTCCGGGCGGGCGCCGCGCGCGAAAGAACCACGCGAGCGCGAAATACATCGCGGTCAGCACCAGCATCACCGCGAAGTAGACGAGGGGTATCGCGGCGAGCGCAAGCGCGATCGTCGCGCCGTTCATGCGAGCGGCAGCGTCGCGTCGTAGCCGCGAAAGCCGCGCAATGCGGTGACCGATGCGGCGAGGTCGGGCAGCAGCAGCACGCCGGGCAAGGTCTTGCGCACACGGCGCGTCATGTCGCCCCCCGCCCACAACGCCACCGATGCGGGAAGGTGGCGGCGCAGCCGCGCGAGGCTTTCGGTGGCGTGCCGCACCGGGAAGGCGCCGGAAAACGACAGTGCGACGATGTCGACCGCGTGCGCGACAGCCGCACGGCGCACCTCGTCGAGCGGCGTCTGCGGGCCGAGCGCCACGCAGTGCGCGCCTTCGGGCACGAGCAGCGCCTCGACCATCAACAGTCCGAGCGCGTGCTGCTCGCTCGACAAGGTGGTGAGCAGCACGCGCGGATGCCCCGAATGGCGGCCGAGCGCATTGATGGCGGCGCGCAACGCGCCCTGCACCTGCTCGGTGAAGAGGTGCTCCTCGAAGACGTGCAGGTCGCCACGCATCCACGCGTCGCCCACCTGGCGCACCAGCGGCGCGAGCGTCTCGAGCACGAAGCGCTGCAGGCCGTCGCGCATCAGCCAGCGCGCGAGCGCGTGCCGGAGCGCGGCGACGTCGTGCGCGCGCAGCAGCCCCACGACATCGTGCTCGGACGTGATGCCCGTCTCGCGCCGCATGGGTGCACGCGCGTCGGCCATCGCCGTCAATTCGTCGAGCGTGAGGCCGATGATCTTCCCGGGGCGAAGGCCGATGTCCATCAGCCGCTTGATCGCGCGGAGCTTCACCGTTTCGGACAGCGTGTACTGGCGCTCGCCGTTGTCGTCGCGTGCCGGCTTGGGAAAGCCGTAGCGGCGCTCCCACATCCGCAGCACGTCTTTCGACAGCCCCGTCTCGCGTTCGACGGCGCTGATGTTCTGCGCGAGTTCGGTTTCGGATTGCACGCGGCGTTGTGGGGGCGGGTCGGAAGCGCTATCGTAGCGTTTCACGTGCCGTCCGTTCGCATGGGCCGCCCCGACGGCAAGTCAGTCCCGAAGCGCAAGGCGCGGAGGGTAGTCGAATGAACCGCAAGCGCATCCGCATCGCGTCGCTGGTCCTCGCAGTGGCGGGCGTCATGCTGCTCGCCGGCGCATTGGCGCTGCACGACGTCACGTGGCCCGAGGCGATCGTCAACGCGGTCGCACCGATCGCAGCGATCGACAGGTCGTCGACCGATGCGATACCCGGCCCGCAAGCGACGGCGGCCGACGACGACAGCGCGCTCGATGCGCCACTCGGCGCGGCGCTCGACAGCGCCACGCCGATCGAAAGCGGTCCGCTCGTCACCGCCGCGATCGGCCCGGTCGCCACGCCGCCCGGCCCCCGCAGCGATCGCGCGGCGGTCGACACGCCGGCCGACTGCCCGCCGCTTCTGCGCCAGCAGTTCAATCGGCTGCAGACCGGCGAGCCGCAGTCGCTGTGCCAGTTCCGCGGAAAGGTGCTGCTTGTCGTGAACACGGCGAGCTATTGCGCGTACACCGACCAGTACGAGGGCCTCGAGGCGATGTACCGCAAGTACCGCACGCGTGGCCTCGTCGTCGTCGGCTTTCCCTCGAACGATTTCGGCGGACAGGAGCCCGGAAGCAACGAGGAGATCGCGAAGTTCTGCCGGCTCACGTACGGCGTCGAATTCCCGATGTTCCAGAAGTCGAGCGTGACGAGCCTGGCATCGAATCCGCTGTTCGCCGCGTTGGCGGCGAGCACCGGCGTGACGCCACAGTGGAACTTCTACAAGTACCTCGTCGATCGGCACGGCAACGCGGTCGCCGCATTCGACAGCACGACGACGCCGCAGAACCCGAAGCTCGTGCACATGGTCGAGGCGTTGTTGGCGGAGCGCGTGTCGGAGGGGTAGGGTCGGCGGCCGAGCAGCGAATGCAACGGTCGCTGCCATTGCGCCCCGCCTGATGGCGGGCTGATCGCCCGCGACGGCAACGGCTGGTGCACGACCGACCGCGCGCAGCCCCCATCAACTCGCGTTCTCCCCGGCTACTACGCTCGCAGTGCCTGGATCGCGCGCGCGATCAGCGTCACGCCGTTGATCACGAGCAGCCCCGCGATCAGCCGGAACACGCCCGAGCGCGTCAACGCGTGGTGCAGCCGGTTGCCGAGCCACAACCCGATCAGTTCGAACGGCAGCAGCAACAGCACCATCGCTGCGAGCGTGCGATCGATCAAGAGGCCCGTCGCGAGGAACAGCACGAGGCGAATCCAGATGCTCATGCCCACGACGATCGCCGACGTCGCGCGCAGCGTGCCCTTGTCGTCGAGGCGCGACGACAGGAACATCATGTAGATCGGACCGCCCGTGCCGAACAGTGCAGAGAACACGCCGCCGACGACACCGATCGGCCATGCGAGCCATCCCGGCGCGTCGGCGATCCGACGCGGACCGACGAGCACGTATGCGCCGTACGCGGTGACGAACACGCCGAGCGCCAGCAGCGCGGGATCGCGCGGAAGGTGGATGAGCAGCGTAGCTCCGATCCCCATGCCGATCAGCATCGCCGGGACGAGCCGCGCGAACTCGCGCCACGCGACGTGGCGACGAAGGCGATAGGCGGTTGCGGTCGCGGCAAACGCGTCCGTCGTCGTGATCAACGGCACGGTGAACGTCAACGGGAAGAAGTGCGCGAGCCCGGGGACCGAAATCGCCGACGAGCCGAAGCCCGTGGCGCCGAAGATCGTGTAACCGACGAGCACGATCAGCGGCGACGCGACGAGCGCCGCCAGCGGAACATCGGGCAGGGGAAGGGGAAAGGCCATCGACGCGACGTGGGGAAAGACGCGTCGCATCGCCGCCCGCGCCACCCCGGCCGGGCCGGGAGGCGCGAGCGTTTGCCGTTATAATAGCCGGCCCGAAGGCGAGCTAGCTCAGTTGGTTAGAGCAGAGGAATCATAATCCTTTGGTCGGGGGTTCGAGTCCCTCGCTCGCTACCCAGTCCAGCGAAAGGCCAGCCGCGATGGCTGGCCTTTCCATTTGCATTGCTGCGCTAGATCTTCGCCTTGCGTCCCGCCCAGTATGGCGCGCGCAGTTCGCGCTTCAGGATCTTGCCGGCGGCGCTGCGCGGAAACGACGGCACGATCGACACGGCGCTGACGCGTTGGTAGCGCGCGGCGACGCGCTCGTTGATCCAGTCGCGCAGCGCGTCCGGCGCGATGTTCTCGCCCTCGCGCAGAACGACCGCCGCATGCGGCGTCTCGCCCCATTTCTCGTCGGGCACGCCGAACACGGCGACCTCGAGGATCGCCGGATGGCGGATCGCGATCTCCTCGACGTCCTTCGGATACACCTTCACGCCGCCGGAATCGATCATGTCCTTCTTGCGGTCGACGAGATAGAGGTAACCGTCGTCGTCGACGTACCCCAGATCGCCGGTATGGAGCCAACCGTCGCGGATCGCCTCCGCGGTGAGATCGGGACGATTGTAGTAGCCCGGCATCAGGATCGGCCCGCGCCCGACGATCTCGCCCACCTCGCCCGGCGCACAGTCCGATCCATCGTCATGCACGATGCGCATCCGATAGAACGGCGGTGGCTTGCCGACCGAGCCCGCTTTGCGGATCGCCTCGCTGCGATCGAGAATGGTCACGAAACCCTCGGTCAGTCCGTAGAGCTCGTAGAAGCGATCCGGGAGCGCCGCATTGAGGCGCTCCTTGTATTCCTGATGCAGCGGCGCGCCGAGCGACAGCATCATCTCGAGCGAGGCGAGCCGCTCGGGCCGGAATTGCGGCGCGTTCAGGATCGCGATGATCTGCGACGGCACCAGCATCACGTGCGTGACGCGCTCTCGCTCGATTGTCTCGATCGCGTGTGCGGCGTCGAACTGGCGATGGAACACGTACGTGCCGCCGAGATAGAAGGACGGCATCAGCGTCACGAACGCGCCGTTGAAGACGATCGCGCCGGTGTGCAGCACGACCGATTCGGGCGTCATGCGCCAAGCCGCCCCCATCAGCAGCGCATACATCGAGCGGATGAAGTGCGTATGCACGATCCCCTTCGGCTGTCCCGTCGTGCCGCTCGTGTACATGATGTTGAAGACGTCATCGGGCGTTACCGCCTCCGGCACCAGCGTCTCGCCTGCGCGCGCCGTTGCCGCTTCGTAGTCGGGCGCGTCCGGGTCGCTCGCATCGACGACGAGCAGCGCAGCGGGCGCAAGCGCCGCGGCGTCCTGCGCGTCGCGGATGGCCCGCAACGACGCGCGATCCGTGACCACGCACGCCGGTTTGCAGTCGTGCAGGAGGCTCGCGAATCCCGCCGCGGTGAGCAGCGGGCTCGACGGCACGAGCACCGCGCCGATCGACGGACACGCCCAGTACACCTCGAGGAGCGCGCGGCAGTTGCCGAGCACCGTGACCACGCGATCGCCCTTGTGCACGCCGAGGTCGCGCAACGCGTTCGCACAGCGCGCAACGCGTGCGCCAAAGGCGCGCCACGTGAGCCGCTCGTCCTCGAACACGACGGCGGTGCTGTTCGGTCGGAACTTCGCGTGACAGGCAACGATGGAGCCGAGTTCGAGCATGTCAATTCCCATGGACGACGCTTGAGTCCCGCCATGCGAGCAACACGCCGGGGCCGCTCGCGCGCGATCGCGTCGCGGTGTGCCATCCGGACAACGCTGCCGTCAATGCCTTCGCCGGCGGCACGTCGTCCGACACGGTGTTCGTTACCGTCACCAGATGCCATTCGGGATGCGAGCGCTCGCGCGTGATCATGCCGACGAAGATCGGCACGCGCTCCACTGCCTGCTCTTCCGCATCGGCGACATGCCACAGCCGCAGCACGAGTCGCTCACGCACGTCCCGCGTGTGAACGAACGTCAGCGCCGGCGGCTCGCCGCGATGGAGCTTCGGCACCACCGGCAACTGCGCGATGGGCGTCGACGGCACCAGCCACAGCAGCACCGCCGACGATGCCCACCTGGCCGGCTCCGCCCATCCGGCCTGGACCAGCGCGTGCGTGATCCCCGTCGAGGGGGACGCCCACTGCAGCGAAAACGATTCGTCGAGATCGCCGTTGACTTCCGTGCGCGCCGCGTCGAGGGACGCGTATTCCTGCGCACGCCACGCATCGAGCGCGATCACCGGCAGCCTGGTCTGCTTCGCATAGCGCGCCATGTCTTCTGCATGGTGACCGCCTGCATACCCGCCGCCGACGAAGGTCATCGTCGCGAGCACGATCAGGAGCACGGGCGTGGCGCGCAGCAATCGTTCGTGCACGTGCTGGATGTACGCGATGGCGAGGAGCGCGATCCACGCCGTCGCAAGCCCGAAGCTCGCCACGACGTCCGAGAACCAGTGCACGCCGAGGTAGAGCCGCGACAACGCGACCAGCAGCGCGATCGTCGCCGCGCCCGCCGTATACGCCGTCTGCTGCCACGCGGGCTTGCCATGCCCGAGCAGGAACGCGAGAAAGCCGAACACGACGAGGCTTTGCGCCGCATGTCCGCTCGGGAACGAGAAGCCTTCGATCACGCCGTTGGCCCCTGGCGGCCGCACGCGTCCCAGCGCGTACTTCAATGCGAACACCAGCGCCTGCGAGAAGATCGCGGCGGAAAGCCAGTACGCGAGCGTGCGAAAGCGCCGCGTGACCGCGAACCAGAGCGCGACGGCACCCACAACCGCGGACATCACGTAGACGCCGCCGAGTTCGGTGATGACGACCATCACGTCGTCGCCGAACCTCGTGCGTACGCTCGAAAGCCACATGTAGATCGCGCGGTCGACGTCGACCAGCGTGTCGTTCGTCACCACGTCCTCGACGACGCCGAGGAAAAGCCACGCGCCGCCGACGAGCATCACCGCCGACACCAGCAGCGCGATCGGCTCGTGCTGCGTCGGGTCGAACAGCCGCCCGAGTGCGCGCCCGAACGGCGTGTGCTCCGTCTGCGCATATCGCTGGATGCGAACGCGCAGCCGATGCACGTACGGCCACCCGTGCCGCATGACGAGCTTCGTCACGTGCGTGACGACCCAGAATCCGAAGACGACGAGCGCGACGAGGCCCACGAGGCGCGAGCTCACCGCCCCGGCGAGTGCGAGCGACGCGCCAAACAGGATGCCGGGCACGAGATGCGCGGCGGCCCAGCCGAACGCCGAAAGAACGTTGACCGCGTAGAAGTGACGCGGCGGCATCCACGCCATGCCGGCGACGAGCGGCACGATCGCGCGCACCGGCCCAAGGAAGCGGCCGACGAACACCGCCTTCGCCCCGCCGTGCGCGAAGTATGCTTCGCCGCGCGCGACGAGCACGGGATGCTTCGACAACGGCCACATCGACAACATCGCGTCGCGATGATGGCGTCCGAGCTCGTAGCTCGCCGCGTCGCCGGCGATGGCGCCTGCCACCGCGCACGCACCGGCATACCACGGGTCGATCACGTGCAGGCCGGCGAGGATGCCGGACGCGAACACGATCGTGCTGCCAGGCACCACGGTGCCAACGACGGCGAGCGACTCGAGGAAGGCGGCGACGAGGACGACGCCGAGCGCGATGCGCGGGTGCGCCGCGAAGATGCCGATCAGCGATTGCAGGTGCGCTTCCAGGCGCAGCGGCTCCGTGGTCGCGAATTGCGCGTATCGGGCGAGGAATCGAAGCTCGCTATCGCTTCTCGCGCCCCCTACTTTACTCGACGTTTGCCGCCGCCACCGACTCGCCTTCCTGGCTAACGCACGAGGCGGGTCAACGCCGCTCCAATTCCCCCACCGAGCGAGGCGGTATCGGGCACACTGCTGATCGTCTCCTTCGCCATGCTGCCCGGTCCCCCGACCAGCTCCCACTGGTCAACTTCGGCGAACGCAGGCGTCGCGCCCGCCAAGGCGTTGACTGATTCGGTGGCGAGAATCGCGCCCGCGCGAGTAATCAGAGGAATTCTCCGTGAAGCTCCGTTTTGCGAAATGACGATGAACGCACCGTGGTCGACGAATGTGCCCGATAGCGTAATCGAGACCGCGTTGCCATTGATCGTGACAGCGAGCGTTTGCGTAACGCGATTCCCGGATATCGTCATCGTTCCAGTCGCCAGCAAGGTTCCAGCCTCGGTATCGAGCAGAGAGCCTCCCAGGTAGTCCACGGTCGAACGCGCCAAGCGGTACGAACCATCCAGCCGGCTGCTGAACGATAGCGTGGGAAAGAACGGTTCTATGGCCGTCACACGGCCGCCGGGCAAGGTCAGCACTGCCGATTTTTCGGATACGAAGTTGATCGAAACCGTGCCGGCGTTCCCTGCGTACCGCGGGCTTCCCGAATAACTGCACGAAATGCACTGACCGTTTCCGTACCGGTCGAGTGTGCCCGTGAAATGACGTTGATCCGCAGACACCGGCCCGGACGCGAGGTACCAATCTGCGTTGCCGTCCGTACGATACGAATAGATCGTCATCACCAGCACGCCATTGCGTACGTCGATGTTGTAACCCGAACCGGATTCGTTTGGATTCCACCAGTGACCGTTCACAGGCGTGAATGCGCTTGCGGATGCGGTGATCGACAACAATAGGCATACGGCTACTGCTGCCCTCGAAAGCAACTTCATCTCGCTCCTCCCGTTTTTATGAGCGCGCCCGACAGCGACGCGTGGCGCCACGGTCCGCTCAAGCACTGTCGATCGCGGCCGCGGATCCGTTCAGCACGCGGCCGCGGCTCGCGATCACCGACGCATAGAAGTGCGCGCTGTCCTTCGGCGTGCGCTTCTGGCTTTCGTAGTTGACGTGCACGATCCCGAAGCGCTTCGAATAGCCGAGCGACCATTCGAAGTTGTCGAGCAGCGACCACGCGAAGTAGCCGCGCACGTCGGCGCCGGCCGCGCGCGCATCGTGCACGGCGCGCAGATGCTTGCGGTAGTAGTCGACGCGCAGCGGATCGGCGAGCCGATCGCCTTCGACCACCGGCGGGTCGAAGAACGCCGCGCCGTTTTCGGTGACGTACATCGCCGGATTGCCGTAGCGCTCCTTCACCCACACGAGCGTGTCGGTCAAACCTTGCGGGAACACCTCCCACCCCGTTTCCGTGTACGTCGCCTGCTTTTGCCGCACGGGCGACGCACGCAGCGGCCACGACGCGGGATCGTGCTTCGTCACGTTGCGCGTGTAGTAGTTGACGCCGACGAAGTCGATCGGCTGGCGGATGAACTGCATGTCCTCGTCGGGCCAGTGCGGCCACGCTTCGCCGAAAATCCCGGCGAGATCGCGCGGATAACGACCGAGAAACACCGGATCGAGATACTGGCGGTTCATGTAGGCGTGCGCGCGAGCGGTGGCGGCACGATCCTCGTCGCTGTCGGATGCCGGATACTTCGGCTCGAGATTGACGACGATGCCGATCCGATGTCGCCCGTGCGCGCGGTACGCCTGCACGGCGGCGGCGTGCGCGCACAACATATGATGCGTCGCGATCGGCGCTTCGAATGCGTTGCGATGCCCGGGCGCGAGCGTGCCGTGCAGGTAGCCGCCGTCGGTCACCACCCACGGCTCGTTCAGCGTCGCCCACATCGGCACGCGATCGTCGAGGCGGCGAAACAGGATCGACGCGTAGTCGGCGAACCAGTGCGCGATGTCCGGATTGAGCCAGCCACCTCGATCGTCGAGCGCGGCCGGCAGGTCCCAATGGAAGAGCGTGGGCGCCGGCGTCATGCCGTTCGCGAGCAATGTATCGACGAGCCGTTCGTAATGGTCGAGCCCCTTCGCGTTGACCGGGCCGCGACCCTGCGGCAGCACGCGACTCCATGCGATGCTGAACCGATACGCGTTGAGGCCGAGGCGCTTCATCAGCGCGATGTCCTCGGCGTAGCGGCGATACTGGTCGCAGGCGACGTCGCCCGTGTCGCCATCGCGCACGAGACCCGGCGTACGCGTGAAGCGTTGCCAGATGCTCGGCCCCGCGTCGTCGGCCAGCGGCGAGCCTTCGACCTGATACGCCGACGTCGCCGCACCCCACAGGAACGATTCCGGAAATTCGATCTGTTCGTTCATTTCACCTCTCCCGGTCCATGACCGGGCAATTCGAGCACGACGCGCGCCTGCACTTCGTCGACGCGCAACTCGCCGCCGCGAACGTCGATCGGCTTGCCGTTGACCGTCGCGTGCAGCGGACGCGGCCACGGCCCCTTGAGCACGAAGCCGCCCGGCGGCACGCTGCCGTTCGCCGTGAGCGTCAGTTCGACGATGCGGTCGCCAAGCCGAACCAGCGAATACGAAAGCGTACCGTACGGCGTGCGCAGGCCGCGGATCGCAACGCCGGTGCGATCGAGCCACGAGGCGGGAACGCCCGCGGCGAGCACGATCGCGTCGCCGCGTTCGTAGGCGAAGAGATCGAGCACCGAACGGATGAAATCCGATGCGACCCATGCGTGCGGCAGGTCGCCGACGAAATGCGCAGCGTGATCGTCGTGCGCAACGACCTCGGGCCACTGGTTCCACGCCGGCGGCTTGCGTCCGGCCATGAAGAAGTCGAGCAGTTCGTGCGCACGCTCGCGCCAGCCGAGGCGCACGAACGCCGCGACGTTGCGGAACTCGTACGGCGTGTAGTCCTTCCACGCGACCTTGCCGTCGCGTCGCGCGACGAACTCGCGCCAATAGCGCTCGAACGTCGGCTGCACGAGCTCGTGCGGCAGCCAGCGCTCGTCGCCGGCGGGGGCCAGGGCGATCGTCGACGACGTCGGGTCGAAATCGCCGAGCTCGACGGAGCCCGCGAGATAATCGATGCGATGGCTCGCCGCCGTGGCGCGTAGCGATGCGAAGAGGTCCGCGCCGAACTCGTCGCGCGCGGCGGCGAGCTGCCGTGCATCCTCGCTGCGCCCGAGCGCCTGCGCGATCGTCACCGCGCTCGCATAGCCCTTGAGCGCCCAGAAATCGTCCCAGTACGAATGCATCGGCTTCGCCGAATAGCCTTCGTGACTGATCGATGCCGGCATCATGCCGTAAGTCGCGGGCCGCGCGCCGTCGTCGAGATGCGGCGGGCGTTCGCTGTGCCGAAGCTTCCCCATGTACTGCGCGGCTTTCTCCACGTGCGGCCACATCGCCTCGAGCAGCGCGCGGTCGCGCGTGTAGCGGTACACCTCGGCGACGAGGAAGATGAACTGCCCGGCGCTGTCGTTCTCCGGCACCGGGTCGGCGCCGCGCGCGTCGATGCAGCACGGCACCTTGCCGTTGTCGAACTGATGCGGCGCGTACCAGCGCAGGTAGTCGGCGGCGATCTGCGGGTGGCCGAGCCGCAGCAGCGCTTCGGCGATCATCGTGCCGTCGCGGATCCACGAGCGCGCGTAGGCGCGCGTGCCGGGTCGCAGCACCACCCCGTCGCGCGACACGAGGATGTGCGCGAGCGCGGTGTGCAGCGCGTCGGCGAGCGGCTGCGCTTCCTGCGGTACGCGTAGCGTGACGCGATCGAGCTTGCCGCGCCACGCGGCCGCCGTGCGGAACTGCTCGCGCGACAGCCACTGCGCCGGCGTACGGTTGCCGAGCACCGGCGCGCCGCCGTTGTCGACCAGCGGCACGACGACGCCGAACGTTGCACTCTGGTGCGCCGCGAGGCTCGCCGGATAGAACAGCGTGCCCGACGCATAACCGAACTCGTCGTGCAGATGAAAATCGGGGTCAGGAAAATCGGGGTGCGGGTTGGAAGTGCAGGGGGGAATGGCGCACGTCCCCCCCGGTTGCGTGCCCCCAATTTAGGTGGGGGGGGGAGGGCCGGCCGGG
>JAICKU010000041.1 GCA_025927765.1 Burkholderiales bacterium | reverse complement strand
GCGACGGAAGAGCGGCGATGTCGGGTTGTACAAATGCATGATCGCCGTGCGCGCGCCGCGTACGGACTCGAACGTGCGCCGGATCAGCTCCTCGCGCGACTGTGTCAGCACCTGGATCGTGACGTCGTCGGGGATCAGGTCCTCCTCGATCAACTGGCGCACGAAGTCGAAATCGGTCTGCGACGCCGACGGGAACGCGACCTCGATCTCCTTGAAGCCCACGTCGACCAGTTGCCGGAACATGCGGAGCTTGCGAGCACCGTCCATCGGCTCGATCAGCGCCTGGTTGCCGTCACGCAGGTCCGTCGACAGCCAGATCGGCGGCGCGGTGATGGTGCGCGAGGGCCAGGTGCGGTCGGGAAGATCGATGGGCTGGAAAGGCCGGTATTTGCGCGAAGGCACGGAAAGCATGGTCAAGTCCTGGTCGTGATGACGACGAATCGACCGTCCCCAGGGACGGCGCGGGCACAGCTTCGGAGAGGGGAGAAAGTAGTTATCTGCGCGCGGGGCGCAGCAGGAGCAGCAGGCCGCCCGAAAGGAGGGCAGGCGCGAGGGCGCGGGCGGCGAAGAGGAAACTGCTCATCCCTCGACCATACGCCATTTGCGCGCTGCACGCAAGGGCGTTTCGCGTACGCGCACCCGCCGTGCGAAACTTGTCGCCGTTGCTGTCGAAGCGGCCAGCCCGTCCTGCCCCCTGGAACCCGTTCGTCCTGCAAGTCGATGGCCGGCGGCGGCGCTCGTGGCGCTGCTCGCGGCGCATGCGCTGATCCTCGTGCCCATGCTCACGCGGATTTTCGGGGCGCCCGACAGCCATGCGATGCCGGCCGGCGAGTTCCGCGCGGCGATCCTGGGAGCGTCGGCCGCAACGCTGCTCGCACTGCTCGCATTTTCGCGCGCCCCGGCGCGGGCGCTGACGCTCCTCGTGCTCACTGCAGCCTGCGCGTTCGTCGGTATCGGCGCGGTCGGGGCCGTCGGCGTGACGGCGCTCTCCGCGACGGTCGTGGGCGGCGCACTGCTCGACCGGTTCGCGGTCGCCTCGCCCGATGCCGGCGAAGGTCCGTCGATGGCCGTGCGCATGCTTGTCGGCAGCGCGCTCTGGATCGGCCTCATCGCCGCGACGCTGACGCTTCCCGTGCACACCGCGCCCTTTTACGTGCTGGCACTCGCCGCATCGTTCGCCGTGTGCCGCGCGAGCACGCGCGCCGTGCTTGCGCGCATCGGCGCTTGGTTCCGGGGGGAGGAAAGCGCGTCGATGGCCGAGCGCGCGTGCTATGCGCTCGCGGCGGTCGTTGCCATCGTGCACGTGATCGTCGTCGCGAAGCCCGAGGTCGGCTTCGACGCGAGCACGATGCACCTGCAGTTCGCGCAGCTCGTACAACACGCGCATCGCTGGCCCTTCGACGTGACGCGCTACGCGTGGGCGGTGATGCCGATGGGCGCCGACGACGCCTATCTCGCCGCGTTCCTGCTCGCCGGCGAGCATGGCGCGCGCCTGCAAAACCTGCTCTTCGGCCTGCTGCTTTGCGCGGCGCTCTACGCAACGCTGCGCCTGCAGGCGAGCCGCGTCGTCGCGCTCGCGAGCGTCACGCTGCTCGCGTCCACGCCGCTGTGGTTCCTCGAATCGAGCACGCTCTACGTCGAATTCGCGTGGACGGCGTTCCTCGTCGCCTCACTGCTCGCGACGCTCCGCTTCGCCGATCGGCGAGAACCGGCGTGGCTGGCCGTCGCCCTTCTGTGTTGCGCGGCAGCGATGGCGTGCAAGGTGATCGGCCTGTTCTGGGTGGCGCCCCTCGCGCTCGCGCTGGCGTGGATCGCCATTCGCGGCGAATTGCGCTTCGCCGGGTTGCTGGCGGTCGTGATGCTCGTCGCGTGCGTGATCGGCTCGTGGCCCTACGCGAACGCGTGGGCACGCACCGGCAATCCGGTGTTCCCGTTCATGAACCAGCTCTTCGGCTCGCCGTACTTCCCGGCGTCGGCGTTCAACAATCCGCTTTACAACGCGCCGCTTTCGCTCGCGGCGCCGTACGACCTCGCGCTTTCCAGCGGCCGCTACATCGAGGGCCACGACGGCGCGATGGGCGTGCAGTGGCTGCTGCTCTATCCACTCGTCGCGGCCGGCGTGCTGTTCGGCGCGCGTCGGCGGGTGCGCGCGCTGCTCGCAGCACTCGCGCTCGCATTCGGAATGGCCGTGTACGCGCAGCAATCGTACCTGCGCTACCTGCTGCCGGCGTTCGTGCTGGTGACGATCCTCGCCGGGTGGTCGCTCGGCGACTGGGTGCATTCGACGCGCCGCCAACTCACGTTCGCCGGCGCCGTCTGCGCCGCAGTTCTCGCGAACGTGTGGCTGATGCCGGCGGCCAGCTGGCCCAACGAAACGCTGTGCATGCGGTGCGCGTTCGATCGGACGGCGCGCAGCGCTTACGTCGCGAAGTACGCAGCGCTTCGCGGCGTGTCCGACTGGTTGAACGTGCACCTGCCCGATGCGCGGGTGGGCTTCCTCGTGTTCAACGCCCCGGCGCCCGACGGCTACGTCGGCTATTCGCGAGCGGCGAACTGGCACGACGCGCAGTTCTTCTTCCCGCTCACGCAAGCGCGCACCGCCGACGACGTCGCGGCGCTCGTGCACCGCTTCGGACTGACGCACGCGGTGTTCGTCGAAGGTTCGAACGATCCGCTCGACGGTCCGCTCCTCGCCTATCGCAACCGCGATACGACCGTGATCGCGCACCTCGGGCGTTACGTCGTTGCGGCGATCGGGCGCGATGCACGCCCCGACGATGCCTCGGCGACGGCGCGACGCTCGGCGAATTGATCTTCGCCGAGCAAAGGCAACTACTTCTCGGCTTCGAGCGGAATGGGGAACGCGTCGGCGCTCGCGTAATCCGCCGACAGCGGCAGCCGCGGCACGTTCTGGATGTCGAACTGCAACGCGCCGAGCAGCAGTTGCACGCCCACGAGCACCGGCAGCGCGGCGATCATCACCGTGCCCGACGTGGCGGGATCGCCGGAGAGTTCGGACGTGACCCAGTGCGCGACGCCGAATGCGGTACCGAATACGGCGAACAGAAGGCCAAGCGCGAGCTGCAGCGTGCCGGCGTTGAAATCGCGCAGGAAGTAGCCGTAGAAGACGCGCTTCACCGTCGCCGCGATGTACTTGCCGGGGAACTGCAGCAGCACGCGACCGATGGAGAGGCTGCTCGACTCGTCGCCATAGCGGGCGGGCAGCGGCACGTCGCGCACCACGGCGCGGATCGTGTTGAGCCGGAACAGCATGTCCGACTCGAAGAAGTAGCCGGCATCGAGCTTGTCGAGCGGCAGCGCCTCGAGCGCCGCGCGATGGATCGCCGTGTACCCGTTCGTCGGGTCCATCACGTTCCAGTACCCGCTCGAGATCTTGTTCACGAGCGACAAGAGCGCGTTGCCGAGCAGGCGGATGCGCGGCATGCTCGCCAGGAACGCGAGGTCGTAGAACCGGTTGCCCTTCGCGTAGTCGGCGGCGCCGAGCGCGAGAGGCGCCACGAGGCGCCGCATGTTGGCCGGATCCATCTGGCCGTCGCCGTCGAGCTTCACGACGATCGTCGCGCCGTCGGCGAGCGCGGCGCGGTATCCGGTGACCATCGCCGCACCCACGCCACGATTCGCCGGATGCCGCAGCACGCGTATCCGCGGATCGGCGTTCGCACGCTCGACGACGTCGCCCGCATGTTCGGGACAGCCGTCGTCGACGACGTAGATGCGCCCGACGCCCGCATCGATGCCGGCAAGCACGTCGAGGATGTGACGGCCGGCGCGATAGCAGGGAATCACGACCGCGAGCATCGGCCGCAGGATCATTCAGTGAACCGCGACGATGACGCCGACGACGATGATCGTCGCGCCGGCGAGCGTGCGTAACGCTAGCGGTTCGCCGAGTACGACGTGCGCGAGCAGAGGCGTCACCACGAACGCCAGCGAGAAGAGCGGATAAGCAGCGCCGAGCGGCACATTGCGCAGGACGAAGACCCAGGCGAACGTCGCCACCGCGTACACCGCGAGCGCGACGAGCATGGGCGCCGACAGGAAATTTCGCAGCGTCGCGATCGACCAGCCCTCGACGCGCCAGCCGCCGGCGGCGATCTTGAAGAGCACCTGCCCGATCGCGAGCAGCAGCACGCAGCCGAGCGTCAACGCAACCCAGCGCAGCGAAAGCGGCGCCGGCATGGAATCAGCGCATCCCGGCGGCCCGCACGCGCCGGGCGCGGAACAACAGCCACGCGGACACGACGTAACCCGAGATCGCGTAGACGACGAACGCGGCGAACAGCACGAGCGGCGGCTGGTACGACAGCAGCGCCAGGAACAACACGACGAGGAAGATCGCGACGAACGGCACGCTCTTCTTCAGGTTGATCGTCTTGAAGCTGTAGAACTTGAGGTTGGTGACCATCGTGAGGCCGGCGAAGAGGGTGACGGCCCACGCGAGCCAGCGCAGCGCGTCGGGGTCGTAGCCCAGGTCGTCGACGACCCAGACGAGCCCCGCGACGAGCGCCGCCGCCGATGGACTGGGCAGCCCCATGAAATAGCGCTTGTCGGCAACTTCGAGCAGGGTATTGAAGCGCGCGAGGCGCAGCGCCGCGCCCGCGACGTAGACGAAGGCGGCAATCCAGCCGAGCTTGCCGAGGTCGCGCAGGACCCACTCGTACATCACGAGCGCGGGCGCGGCACCGAAGCTCACCATGTCGGCGAGGCTGTCGAACTCGGCACCGAACGCGCTTTGCGTTCGCGTCATGCGCGCGACGCGGCCGTCGAGCCCGTCGAGCACCATCGCGACGAAGATCGCGATCGCCGCCTGGTCGAAGTTCACGTTCATCGCCTGCACGATCGCGAAGAAGCCTGCGAAAAGCGCGGCCGTCGTGAACATGTTCGGCAGCAGGTAGATGCCGCGCCTGCGCACGCGAATCTTCTGCAACCGCCGCTCGTTCTGCAGATCGTCGTCCATCACGGAGTCGGCACCGTTGCAGGTGGCTTCAGTTCGGCGAGGATGGAGCTGCTCGCGTACACCTTGTCGCCGACGCTCGCGCGCGGCGTGGCGTCCGGCGGCAGGTACACGTCGACGCGCGAGCCGAAGCGGATGAAGCCGTAGCGCTGGCCGCGCGTGATGTGCTCGCCGGACTTCACGTAGCACAGGATGCGGCGCGCGATCAGGCCGGCGATCTGCACGCACGTGACACGAATGCCACCGGGCGCGACGATCGCGATCGCGTTGCGCTCGTTGTCGGACGACGCCTTGTCGAGCGCGGCGTTGACGAAGCTGCCGCGGTGATACCAGACGTTCGTCACCTCGCCGTCGACGGGGCTGCGGTTCGAATGCACGTTGAACACGTTCATGAACACGCTGATGACGAGCGCGTCGCGCTCGAGCCACGGGTCGCGCGCGTTGCCCACGCGCACGATGCGTCCGTCGGCCGGCGCGAGCACCGCGTGCGGATCGCTCGGGATGGGCCGGGGCGGATCGCGGAAGAACTGCAGGATGAACAGGAACGCGAGCCACGCAAGGGCGGCCAGCGCCCACCAGCCCGCCACCGACAGCACGACGGCGACGACGAACGCGATGCCGAGGTACGGCCAGCCTTCGCGCGCGATGATCGGGTGGGGATACGACGTCACGGCGCGCGGTTACGGGCGGCGGGAACGCCGGCGCGATGCGATCCGATCACTTCGCGGTCGCATCGTCGATGCGCTTCTCCTGCTCGGCGGCACCCTGCTTCACGAGATCCTGCACGCTCCTCGCCTTCTCGAGCGCGTTGCGCGGCGTGATCGCGGCCGCCTGCTCGGTTTCGTTGGCGCCGGGCGCGGCGGCGTGCGTCGCCTTGTCCTTGTCGTCGAGCAGGCCGTAGCCCTTGAGCGCGCTCTTCGCGGACAGCGCGACGATGACGAGCGCGAGCAGGATCAGCACGAGGCCCACCCATCCGCGTTGACGATTGCGTGAGCGCATCGATCGCTCCCCTGGACGAAGAGCGTCGAGTATACCGTCGCCGGCCGCGGCTGCCGCTCACCCGCCCTCTCCCCGTGGAGAGGGAGTTCGTACGTGGCGGTCAGTTCTTCGTCTGGTCGACGAGCTTGTTCTTCCTGATCCAGGGCATCATCGAGCGCAGCTTCTCGCCGACGACCTCGATCGAATGCTGCGACGTCATCCGGCGGCGCGACATCAGTGTGGGCGCGCCGGCGCGGTTCTCGAGGATGAAGTCGCGCGCGTACTCGCCCGACTGGATGCGGTCGAGCGCTTCCTTCATCGCCTTCTTCGTTTCGGCGGTGATGATCTTCGGCCCCGTCGCGTATTCGCCGTACTCCGCGTTGTTCGAAATCGAGTAGTTCATGTTGCCGATCCCGCCTTCGTAGATCAGGTCGACGATCAGCTTCAACTCGTGCAGGCACTCGAAGTACGCCATCTCGGGCGCGTAGCCCGCTTCGACCAGCGTTTCGTACCCGGCCTTGATGAGTTCGACCGTGCCACCGCACAGCACGGTCTGCTCGCCGAAGAGGTCCGTTTCCGTCTCTTCGCGGAAATTGGTTTCGATCACGCCGGCACGCGTACCGCCGATCGCGGCCGCATACGACAGCGCCACGTCGCGGGCGCGCTGCGACGCGTCCTGATGCACGGCGATCAGCATCGGCACGCCGCCGCCGGCGACGTACGTCGAGCGCACCGTGTGGCCCGGCGCCTTCGGCGCGACCATCACGACGTCGAGGTCGGGACGCGGCACGACCTGCCCGTAGTGGATGTTGAAGCCGTGCGCGAACGCGAGCGTCGCGCCCTTGCGGATGTTCGGCTCGACCTCGCTCTTGTAAACGGCCGCGATGTGCTCGTCGGGCATCAGCATCATCACGACGTCGGCGCCCTTCACCGCGTCCGCAATCTCGGCAACTTCGAGACCCGCCGCACGCGCCTTCTCCCACGATGCGCCGCCCTTGCGCAGCCCGACCGTGACGTTGACGCCGGAATCGTTCAGGTTCTGCGCGTGCGCATGGCCCTGCGAGCCGTAGCCGACGATCGTGACCTTCTTGCCCTTGATGAGCGAGAGGTCGGCGTCCTTTTCGTAATAGACCTTCATGTGCATGTCCTCGTTCTGCCTTCCGTTAGATTCTCAATATCCGCTCGCCACGCCCGATCCCCGATGCGCCGGTGCGCACCGTCTCCAGAATCACCCCCGGCTCGATCGTCTGCAGGAACGCGTCGAGCTTCGCACCGGTGCCCGTCAACTCGATCGTGTAGCTCTTGTCGGTGACGTCGAGGATGCGGCCGCGGAAGATGTCGGCGAGGCGCTTCATCTCGTCGCGATCCTTGCCCGCCGCGCGCACCTTGACGAGCATCAGCTCGCGCTCGATGTGATTGCCTTCGGTCAGGTCGACGACCTTCACGACCTCGACGAGCTTGTTCAGCTGCTTCGTGATCTGCTCGATCACGTCGTCGGAGCCGCTGGTGACGATCGTCATCCGCGACATCGTCGCGTCCTCGGTGGGCGCGACGGTCAGCGACTCGATGTTGTAGCCGCGCGCGGAGAAGAGCCCCGCAATGCGCGACAGCGCGCCCGCTTCGTTCTCGACGAGGATCGAGAGGATATGCCGCATCACAGCTCCTCCGCCAGGATCATCTCGGTCAGCCCCTTCCCGCCCGGCACCATGGGGAACACGTTCTCCGTCTGGTCGGTAATGACGTCGAGGAACACGAGCCGGTCCTTCTGCGCGAGCGCTTCGCGCAGCGCGCCTTCGACGTCGCGCGGCTGCTCGATCTTCAAGCCCACGTGCCCGTACGCTTCGGCGAGCTTGACGAAATCGGGCAGCGCGTCCATGTACGACTCGGCGTAGCGGTTGCCGTAGAAGAACTCCTGCCACTGGCGAACCATGCCCATGTAGCGGTTGTTCAGGTTCACGATCTTGATCGGCAGGTGGTACTGCTTGCAGGTGGACAGCTCCTGGATGCACATCTGGATCGACGCTTCACCGGTGATGCACACCACGTCGGCATTCGGATTCGCGAGCTGCACGCCCATTGCCGACGGCAGGCCGAAGCCCATCGTGCCGAGGCCCCCGGAGTTGATCCAGCGCCGTGGCTTGTCGAACTTGTAGTACTGTGCGGCCCACATCTGGTGCTGGCCGACGTCGGACGTGACGAACGCGTCGCCCTTCGTGAGCTCGTAGAGCTTCTGGATCACGAACTGCGGCTTGATCAGCTTGCTGTTCCGGTCGTAGCGCAGGCAGTCCTTGCGCTGCCATTCCTTGATCTCGGCCCACCACGCCTTCAGCGCCACCGGATCGGGCCGCGCCGGCGACGACTCGATCTGCTTCACCATTTCGGACAGCACGTCGCCGACGTAGCCGACGATCGGCACGTCGACCTTCACCCGTTTCGAAATGGACGACGGGTCGATGTCGATGTGGATGATCTTGCGGTCGGCGCGATAGAAGTGCGCGGGATCGCCGATCACGCGGTCGTCGAAGCGCGCGCCGACGGCGAGCAGCACGTCGCAGTTCTGCATCGCCATGTTCGACTCGTACGTGCCGTGCATGCCGGGCAGGCCGGTGAACTGCGGATCGGTGCCCGGGAAGCCCCCGAGGCCCATCAGCGTGTTCGTGCACGGGAACCCGAGCAGGTGCACGAGGCGCGTCAGTTGGTCCGCGGCGTCGTTCAGGATCACGCCGCCGCCGCTATACACCATCGGCCGCTTCGCCTCCAGCAACAGTTGCACCGCCTTGCGGATCTGCCCGGCGTGACCCTTCGTCACGGGGTTGTACGAGCGGAGCGAGATCGTCTTCGGATAGCTGAAGTCGGCCTTCTGCTGCGACACGTCCTTGGGAATGTCGACGAGCACCGGCCCCGGACGGCCGGTCGTCGCGAGATAGAACGCCTTCTTGATCGTCACCGCGAGGTCGTCGACGTTCTTGACGAGGAAGTTGTGCTTGACCGTCGGGCGCGTGATGCCGACGGTGTCGCATTCCTGGAAGGCGTCCTGCCCGATCGCGGCGGTGGGCACCTGGCCGGTGATCACCACCATCGGGATCGAATCCATGTACGCGGTCGCGATGCCGGTGACCGCGTTGGTGACGCCCGGCCCGGACGTCACGAGCGCGACGCCAATCTTCTGCGAGGAGCGCGAATAGCCGTCGGCCGCATGCACGGCGCCCTGCTCGTGGCGCACCAGCACGTGCTTGACGCGGTTCTGCTTGAAGAGCTCGTCGTAGATGTTGAGAACGGCTCCGCCGGGGTAGCCGAAGACGTACTCGACGCCTTCTTCCTGAAGACAGCGGATCAGGATCTCCGCGCCCGTCAATTCCATGATGTGTCCTTGCCTTTGCGTGTGCCGTCGCGCCGTCGCGGCGAACGGAAGAAATTCATCGGTCGCACTCGCGTGGAGCGCGCGCCCGCCAAGGCTCGATCGGGTAGAAAGCCGAAAATGGGGCATCGGGGCCGGCTCCAGGGAAACTCGGCGACGCTTGTGGCGTCTTCGAGGGAGCAATCAGCGGCCCTTGCTGCACTACAGCATCCGGCTTGCGGCCGGAAGCTGGAACAGTACCGGTAAACGGTCTGTTCGGTCAAGCGGATGCTTCGGTGCAACATCGGGTCGGCGCGGGCGCCGATCCGATGGACGCCGCCGCCTATAATCGCCCGCACTTTTCGAACACGCGCACACCTGGCCAATCAACGGGAAATTTCGGCATTCCTCGCGGAAGTCGAGCGACGCGCCTTCAAGCAGGCGATGTTCGCCGTGCGCGACGAGGACGCAGCGCTCGACATCGTGCAGGACGCGATGCTCAAGCTGACGGAGAATTACGCGGACAAGCCTGCGGCCGAGCTGCCGATGCTGTTCCAGCGCATCCTCCAGAACGCGATCCACGATCATTTCCGCCGGCAGAAGGTGCGTTCGACCTGGACGACGCTGCTGTCAGCCCTCGGCTACCGCGACGACAAGGACGAGGAATACGATGCGCTCGACACGCTGCAGGCGGCGGCCGGCGGCGAGCTCGCCGACCCCGCGGCGGACGCCGAGCAGCGGCAGACGATGCAGGCGATCGAGCTCGCGCTCGCGAAGCTTCCGGCGCGTCAACGCGAGGCGTTCCTGCTGCGTTACTGGGAAGAACTCGACGTCGCGGAGACCGCCGCCGCGATGGGCTGCTCGGAAGGCAGCGTCAAGACGCACTGCTCGCGGGCGGTGCACGCCTTGGCAGCGATGCTGAAGGCGAAGGGAATCACGCCATGAACGAACGAGAATCCGAATACGCGCGGAAAATCGTCCATTACCTGGACCGCGGTGCGACCGAGTTGCGGCCGGGGACCGCATACCGTCTGCAGCAGGCGCGCGCCGCGGCGCTGGCGACGGTCGGCGCACGGGCGCCCGCCGGCGAACTGGCCACGCCGCAGGGCCACGTCGGCGGCTGGTTCGGCGGCGGGCGCGCGTCGGCCGTGCGCTGGCTCGGCATCGCGCTCGTCGCCGCGACCTTCGGTCTCGTCTACCAGCAGTGGCATACGATGCAGCAGGTGCGCGAGTTCGAGGACGTCGACCTGCACCTGCTTGCGTCGGATCTGCCCATCGATGCCTATCTGGACCGGGGATTCCAGAATTGGCTTCGCACCAGCTACGAACGCTGACGCGCTTCCTGGTCGCGCTCGCGCTCGCCGCATCGTCGGCGCACGCGCAGATCGCGCTCAAGTCCCCGTCCTGGAACGACCTCTCCGAGCGTGATCGCCAGATCCTCGCGCCGCTCGCCGGCGACTGGAATCACCTCGATGCGTCGCGCAAGGCGAAGTGGCTGGGGCTCGCGAAACGCTACCCGACGCTTCGCAGCGACCAGCAGGAGCGCATCCAGGCGCAGATGCGCGAGTGGTCGCGGTTGACCCCGGCGCAGCGCAACGCGGCGCGCGAACGCTACAACTCGCTCAAATCGCTGCCGCCGGACAAGAAGAACGACATGCGCCGCAAGTGGCAGGAGTACCAGAGCCTGCCGCCCGACAAGAAGCGCGAGTTGGCGGCGCGGCCGGCGCCGCCGAAGGTCGCGGCGCCTCCGCACGCTTCGCCCGCGCCGCCGCCTCGCCCACCTGCCGCTCCCGCGCCCCGGCCGCCGGGACAATGAGCCGGCCTACCGCGCCGGCGGGCGCACCGGCAAGCGTGGACGCCGCGGGCGCCGGTCGTGCGCCGCTCGCGCCGTTGTCGCGGCGCATCGGCGCGCTCTTCTATGAAGCGTTGCTGTTCGTCGCGATCGCGTTCGTCGCCGGATTCGTGTTCCTGCCGTTCGTGTCGCCCACCCGGGTGCAACCGGCGTTGAACGTTCCCGGCACCGTCGCGCGCGTGACGATGTTCGTCGCGCTGTTCGTGCTGTTCGCGGGCTATTATGGATGGACGTGGAGCCGCGGCCGGCGCACGCTGCCGCAGAAGACGTGGCGGCTGCGGATCGTCGACGCGCACGGCGCACCGATTGCGCCCCGACGGGCGCTCGTCCGCTACGCCGCGGCGTGGATCGCCCCGGCACTCGCGCTCGCCGGCTACGCGATCATGCACGGCACGCCGCATGCCCGCACGCTGCTGCTGATCGCGCTCGCCGGTTATGTATTCGCGATCGTCGATCGCGATCATCAGTTTCTGCACGACCGCCTCGCCGGCACGTACGTCGTGCGCGATTGAAGGATGTCGATGCCCGTATTGACCACCCGCGACCAGGATCGCGCCAGCATCGCCGCGGCGTTCGCCGATCCGTCGCGGCTCGTGGTCGTGTCGTTGTGCGCGGCGTGGTGCGATGCGTGCTCGCAGTTTCGCGCCGCGTTCGAGCGCCTCGCGGCGGCGCGACCGGACACGGCCTTCGTGTGGCTCGACATCGAGGACGACGCGGACGCGGCGGGCGACATCGACGTCGACAACTTCCCGACCCTTGCGATCTATCGCGGCGACGCGCCGGTGCACTTCGGCGTATCGCTGCCGCACGAAACCACGATCGGCCGGCTGATCGACGCGCTCGCGACGCACGCGCAGCCGCTCGCGAGCGAAGCGGCCGTCAGCGCACTGCCCGCACGGCTTTGCGTAGCGAAGGGCTGACGGCGCCGCCGCGGCGTGCGAGCGCGACGGCGATCGCGATCAGCGCCATGCCCGCGAGCGCGAGCGCGTCGAGGCGTTCGCCGAAGAGCACGAGCGCCATCAGCGCGGTGACCGGCGGCACGAGGTAGAACAGGCGCGCGACGTCCGCGGCGGCGCCATGCCGCAGCAGCACGTACAGCAGGTTGATCGCGCCGACCGACAGCACGAGCACCGACCAGCCGAGCGCGAATACGAATTCGTGCGTCCACGCGATCTCCCCCGGCTCGAGCAACGCCGCGAGCGGCGCGTAGATCAGCGCGCACGCGGTGAACTGGATCACTGCACCGGTGCGGAGGTCGACGTGCGCCGCGTGGCGCTTCTGGTACAGCGTGCCGACGCTGATGCCGAAGAGCGCGGCGACGATCGGCAGCAGCGAGACGAGGTCGTGATCGAGCGCGATGCGATGGCGCACGACGAGGTATACGCCCCCGAGACCGAGCAGCAGGCCCAGCCATTGCCGTACGCTGATCGATTCATCCAGCCACAGCCGCGCGAGGAACACGGTGACGATCGGCTGCAGGCCCACGAGCATCGCGCTCGTGCCCGCCGGCATGCCGTGCGCGATCGACACGAACACCCCGCCAAGGTACACGCCGTGCACGAGCCAGGCGGCGACGACGACGTGCAGCACGTCACGCGGACGCGTCGGCCACGGCGCGCGCGTCGCGAGCGCGACGATCGTCATCAGGACGGCGACGAGCGAAAAGCGGACGAGCAGGAACGCGAGCGGCGGCGCGTACGGCAAGCCGTACTTCGCCGCGACGAAGCCGGTACTCCACAGAACGACGAAGAGCGCCGCGGAAATGCGGGTCAGAGATGTATTTCCGCGCACCGTCCATCTGCCTGGCGCCGTGCCCGGAAATGCATCTCTGACCCGGGTTTCGTTAGGCGCCGTTGCCGTTGGCTGCGCGATAGCGGCGCACGCTGTCCGCAACCTCACGCTTGGCGGCGTCCGAATCCACCCAGCCGGCGAGCTTCACCCATTTGCCGGTCTCGAGGTCCTTGTAATGCTCGAAGAAATGCGCGATCTGCGCGAGCTGGATCCTGGGCAGGTCGTCGGGACCGTGGATTTCGCTGTAGAGCGACGAGAGCTTGTCGATGGGCACGGCGAGGATCTTCGCGTCGCCGCCCGCCTCGTCGTCCATCCGCAGCATGCCGATCGGACGGCAGCGCACGACCACGCCGGTCACGAGCGGCACCGGCGAGATGACGAGCACGTCGCACGGGTCGCCATCGTCCGAGAGCGTGCGCGGGATGTAGCCGTAGTTGCACGGATAGTGCATCGACGTCGACATGAAGCGGTCGACGAACACGGCGCCGGTTTCCTTGTCCACTTCGTACTTGATCGGCTCGCCATGCATCGGGATCTCGATGATGACGTTGCAGTCGTTCGGCACGTCGGCGCCGGCTGGAACGCGGTCGAGGCTCATGCGTGGGGCGCGAGGGTGGGGCGTGATGCGCAGGCGAAGCGCGCGATTATACCGGGGCGATGCTGCGCGTTCGAGGGCGACGTGGCGTGCGCTGCTCGCGCTGCTTCTCCTCGCGTTCGTCGCGCCCGCGCAGCCGGAAGCCCTGCCCGAGCCCGCGGCGTTCTCGTCGATGCACGCGGGCGGGCCGCTCGACCCGTGGACGCGCGTCGCGATTGCCGTCGGGAAGAAGCGCACGCAGTACGATCTCGTGTTGGACGGCGCGCATCCGGTGCTGCATGCGATGGCCGACGGCGCGGCGAGCGCCCTCGCGTTTCCGCTGCATGTGGACCTCGTGGCGACGCCGCTGCTCGTTTGGCGCTGGAAGATCGCCGCGCCGATTCCCGACGCGGATCCCGCCGTCGCGACGCAGGAGGATTCGCCCGCGCGCGTCGTGCTGGAGTTCGACGGCGACATCGGCCGGCTGCCGCCGATCGAGCGCGGCATCTATGGCATCGCCGAGCATGTCGCAGGCCGCAAATTGCCGTACGCGACGCTGATGTACATCTATGCGAACGATCTGCCCGTCGGCACCGTCGTGCCCAATCCCCGCACGCGCCGCGTCCAGATGGTCGTGGCCGCGAGCGGCGCGGGCGAGGCCGGCGTGTGGGAAAGCGAGAGACGCAACGTACGCGACGACTTCCGGCGCGCGTTCGGTGAAGAGCCGGGGCCGCTCGTCGCGATCGGCGTGCTCACCGACAGCGACAACACGCACTCGCACGCCGAAGCGTGGTACGGCGACCTGCGCCTCGAGCCGGCGCACTGAACCGTTATGATCGGCCGATGAGCGATACCCGCACGGCCCCGGCGATCGCATCGCTGCAGCACGCGCCGACCATCGTCGAGCAGGTGTACCGCACGATCCTCGACGCGATCTGCGACGGACGGCTTGCCCCCGGCGAGCGGCTGACGCAGGAGTCGGTCGCGGAGAAGCTGGCGGTGTCGCGGCAGCCGGTGGGCCAGGCGCTGCTGCTCTTGAAGCAGCAGAAGTTCGTCAGCGAAGCGGGCCGGCGTGGACTCATGGTCGCGCCGCTCGATCGCGACTTCATGCGCTCGATCTACGAGCTGCGCCTCGGCATCGAGCCGCTCGCGGCCACGCTTGCGGCAAGGCGCGCGACGAAGGACGACATCGCGCGCGGCGAGGCGATGATCGCCGAAGGCAAGGAAGCGGTGCGCGGCAATTCGCTCGGCGAACTGATCGACGCCGACATGCGCTTCCACATGTTCCTCTACGAACTGTCGGGCAACCGGCTGTTCGTCGACCTGATGGCCGACCTGTGGAATCACCTGCGCCGCGCGATGCGCGAGGTGCTGCAGCATCGCGAGTACCGCAAGGCCATCTGGGTGGAGCACGAGCAGGTGCTGCGCGCGATCGCGAGCGGCGACGGCGATGCCGCCGCCGCGCTGGTGCGCGCGCATCTGGCACACGCCGCCGTCAACGTGCAGGTCTCTCTGCCCTAGCCCTATCTGAGGTCAGACTCCGAATTCGGCAGCGAATCAGGAGTCCGACCCTAAATTCGGCTGCGGTAATCGGCGGAGTAGGTGACGTAGATGTCGCGGGCGCGCGCGAACTCGGCGCGCTCCTCGGGCTTCAACGGCCGGAACTCGCGCGCCGGGCGTCCCGCCCAGATCCAGCCGGCCGGCACGATCGTCCCCGGCTCGACCCAGGCGCCTGCACCGAGGCTGGCGCCCTGCTCGACGACGACGCCGTCGCCGACGCGCGACCCCATGCCAATCAGCGCGTCGTCGCCAATCGTGCCCGATCCCAACTGCACGTTGTGGCCGATGGTGACGCCTTCGCCGAGGATCAGCTCGCCGCGCGCAGCGTCGGTGGCGAGGATGCAGTTGTCCTGCACGTTCGTCCGCGCACCGATCACGATGCGTCCGTCGCCTGCGCACACCGCGCAGCCGAAGAACACGCTCGACTCGTCATGCATCTCGACGTCGCCCGCGACGATCGCCGTGGACGCGACGAACGCGTTGACGATCCGCGGTGAACGTCCATGCAGCGATCGCAGCGTTCCGCCCGGCACCGCGCGCAGGGGTTCGACGACGAGGTCCCACGACGGCAGGTGCGACGACACGAGTTCCTCGTCGGGCCGTCCGCGCCGGACGTCGGCCGCCATGTCGCGCGCCTCGGCAACCGAGATGCGCCGCACGGGCTTCGCCGGATGACCCGAGTAGAGGTAGCCGCCGGGCAGATCCTTGCGCGGCGGAACGACGCTGTCCGCGGCGATCACCGCATACGCGCCGACGTGCGCGCCATCCATCACCACCGCGGATTCACCGACGACGACGCCGTCGTCGAGCGTGCATGCATGAACGACGCCATACCGCGCCACCGTCACGTCGTTGCCGATCACCGAGCCGCGGATCTGGTCGGCGATGTGTACGGTCGCATGCTGGTCGAACCACGCGTTGCCGCCGATGCGGATGTCCTCGCCGTCGCCGCGCACCGTCGCGTACGCCGCGAGCGACGAAGCGGCGCCGACGCTCGAGCGGCCGATGATCGCGCCGTCCTCCGTCAGCGCGAGGCCTTCGCCGACGGTCGGCGCGTAGTCGCGATAGTTGAGGATGAGTCCGCGCGTCATGATGGGTCGACGCTGAAGCGCTCCCGCTCCGCATTGTCCCACGCGGTCAGCGCCTGGTAATCGGGCACGATGGACAAGCCTTTCACGAGGTCCGATGACAGCGTATCGCGCGTCACTGCCACGTCGACCAGCGCCGGCGCATGCGCGAACGCGCGCTCGAGCGCGGCATCGAGCGCGGATGGATCGGTGACACGCTCGGCGTGCAGGTCGAACGCGCGCGCCATGGCCCCGTAGTCGGAATCGCCGAGCGTCGTGCCGCTCACGCGACCGCCGTAGTTTCGCGCCTGGTCGACGCGCTCGATGTTCCACGCGGCATTGTTGGCGATGATGAACACCGCCTTGCATCCGTGACGCGCGGCCGTGTCGATCTCCATCGCGTGCAATCCGAATGCGCCGTCGCCACACACCGCGACGACCTGCCGATCGGGACACGCAAGCGCCGCGGCATTCGCATACGGCACGCCGACGCCGAGACAACCGAAGGCCCCGGAATCGAGATACGTCGACGTCGCAAGGCCGAGACGCGCGAAGCTCAGGATGTCGCCGCCGTCGGCGATGCCGATGGCGTCGGATCGAAGCTGCCGCTGCAGCGCCGCGAAGATGCGGTTCGGATGCATGCGGCCATCGTTGCCGTCGGGTGTTTCGTCGAGCGATGCGATGTATTCGCGCGAACGCTCCACGTGCTTCGCATGCAGCGCGTCGCGCCATGATGAATCGCGTGACGCATGGCCGATCGCCTGCGCCAACATCGTCAGTGCGGTTGCGACGTCGCCTGCGATCGCCGCATCGCCCGGCCGGTTGTCGTCGCGCTCGCCCGCGAATTCGGCGATGCGCACGAAGCGCGCATGCGCAAATGCGGCGGGCGATCCATAGCCGAGCTGATAGTCGAGCTTGCGGCCGACCGTCAACACGAGGTCTGCGTCCGCCATCGCCGCTGCGCGCATCGCACCGGCGTAGGCCGGATGCTCGTTCGGCACGATGCCGCGCGATTCCTGCGTGTCGAGATAGGCGGCACCGCTCGCGTCGAGCAACGCCGTCAGCGCCGCCGATGCGTTGCGCGCACCACCGCCGCTGACGATCAACGGACGCTGCGCGGACGCGAGCAACGCGGCGGCGCGTTCGACGTCGCGCGGATCGGGCATCGCCCGCGTGGCCGCGCGCGCCGCGAGATATTCGGGCAACGCGGCGGCATCGGCGATCGGCGTACGCAGCACGTCGGTCGGAATCTCGACGTACACAGGCCCCGGCAAGCCGGCATCGCCGCGCGCCATCGCCACCGCGTAATCGAGCTCGCGCACGACCTGATCGGCGCTTTGCAGCGTGCGCGCAAGCCGCGTGATCGGCCGCAGGATGGCGACGTGCGGCGTGCCCTGCAGCGGACCCATGTGATCCTGGCGTGCAGGCGGACAACCGCCGATGACGAGGATGGGCGCGCGCTCGAGATCGGCGTTCGCGACCGACGTGACGGTGTTCGTGACGCCGGGGCCCGACGTCACGAGCGCAACGCCGAGCTCGCCGGTGAGGAGCGCATGCGCGGTGGCCATATGCACGGCCGCGCCTTCGTGACGCACGTCGACGATCGCACTGCCGCCTTGGACGAGGCGATCCCAGATGGGCTGGATGTGGCCGCCTTGCAGGCCGAAGACGCGTGCGGGACCGCGTGCCTTCAGGAAGCGTGCGACCCACGAAGCAACCGTGGCGTTGGACATTCGCAGTGAGCTTTCAGGATCGTCGGGCGCGTCGTTGCAACGGATGCCCTTCATCGGCGTGGGCTCCGCGCAGTACGCGGATCATGCAAAAGTGAGCGTACCATTCCGCAACGACTCGCTTCGTCCGATGCTACAGGTGCACGGCGCCGCACATGCCTCATGGTCATCCCACGCGCCGGCGTCATCACAGGAGAGCACTCGCCATGTTCGCCCGGTCTTTGCGTTTCAGCGGCACGTCGAAGGTCGTTTCCATCCTGTTTTCCGCCTTCGCGCTGGGAACATCGGTGTGCTCGGCGGCGAACGCGGACAACCTGACGGTTCGTCGCCTCGGGCACGTCGACGGCGATCTCGCGTCCGGAATCGCGAAGCAAGTGCGCCTCGTGGCCTTTTCCCGCCAACACGACGCGCCGGTCCTGCTCGAGGGCGCGACGCTCTCGCGATTGAATGACGCCGACCGCCGGGAGCTGAAAGCCACGTACCAGGCGGGCTATACGATCGTGCTGCTCGACGCCAACGCGCAGCACATCAAGGCACTGCACGCGATCGTCGGGGCAGGCTTCGGCTTCCGATCGAAGGAGTCCGCGTCGATGATGGCGTACGCGTTGCGCCGCGAGAATCTCGTTCCGACCGCAATGGTGCTGACGCCCATGAGTCGCAGTCCGCTGCAGACAGCCGACGGCAAACCGGACGCCACGGCCGTCGCGGACGACGCGCTCGCGCTCGGTCGTGCCGTGGACCGCACGGTCACCGAGCTGCGTCGCCAGCCGACGCCGATCGTTGCGGGCCCGCCCGCAAGCCCGGACGGCACCATCGAATGGGACCAGAATCCGCTGCAGACGGATACGTTCGCGGTCTCCACGTCGCAAGGCGTCTACAACACCGAGATCAACGTGTTCGCGCTGCATCGCTGCCTCGACAATACCGACCACTACGTCGTGACGGCTGCGGCCGACTGGACGGCGACGCAGGCCAAGTGGCAAGGCGCGACCTCTGCCGGGTCGAATCCGAGCATGTACCAGGACAACAACGGCAATCTCGTGATCAACTGGCAGGACGGCCGGACCTTCTGTTCGTCCGGCGGCGCCGGTGCCGACTTCGACGACGTCTGCCGCTACGCGAACTATCCGCTGTCGTACGGGCTCACGATGGTCCCGCGGAACGAGGGCACCGTCATCCAGACGAATGCCGCGCCGGCGGCCACGCAGGGCCAGCAAACCACGTACACGTCCGGCTTCAGCTTCTCGATCGGCGGCACGGTGAACGTGTCGGCGAACGGTCCGGGCGGAGGCCTCTCGGCGAATGCCACGTGGAGCAACACGACGCAGACGACGGTTCCTCCGCTGATCGTCGAAGTGGGCAACACGGGCAACGAGGGCGCCGCGTGGAATTTCAAGTACTGCACCACCGGATTGGAGCCGGATCCCGGTACCGATTGCACCGGTCACGTGCAGATGGTCAAGGACGTGTGCCAGGCGCAGCTCGGCGACGACTCCGGCACCGATCCGCAGCTCGGTCAGACGGCGAATGGGAAATTCTCGAACGTGGTCCAGAGCGCGCATTGGACGGCGGACCCCGACACGCGCACGCAGGCGCCCACGTTCGACATCGAAGTCGGTTTCACCGCAAGCATCGGCACCACGATCGCGCATCTTGGCTACGGCCTCGTCACCGGACCCGATCCGATCGCAGGTTGCAATCAATTCGGCTGCGCCTGCGTCTCGAGCACCGAAGTCAATCCCGTCGTGAGGAGCGTCACGTTCGAGATTCCGTTTCCGGCGACCGCGTGCAAGTAGCGTCGACGCGAAGGGACGGGGGTTCGTGATGGATCCCGGCTAGAACACCGGGTTCTCGCGATACGTCCCCCACAGCTCCTTCAGCTTCTCGATGATGTCGCCCATCGTCGCGCCCGCGGCGACGAGCTCGATCGTGACCGGCATGATGTTCTCGTCCTCGCGCTTCGCGACTTCGACGAGCCGATCGAGCAGCGCGTTCACCTTCGCGTTGTCGCGCGCACGGCGTACCTGGTTCAGGCGACCGATTTGCCGCTCCGCCGTCGACGCGTCGTACGGATGCAACTCGATGTCGAACTTCTCTTCGGGATCGACGTACTTGTTGACGCCGATCACCGGCTTTTCGCCGCTCGCCTTCTTCAACGCAGTTTCATAGGCGAAATCGGCGATGCGGCGCTGGAACCAGCCTTCCTGCGTCAACTTGATCGTGCCGCCATCGCGGTCGACCTCGTCGACGACCTCGAAGATCGCGCGCTCGTATTGCGTGGTGAGGCTCTCGAGGAAATAGGAGCCGCCAAGCGGATCGACGACGTCGGCGACGTTCGTCTCGTCGGCAATGATCTGTTGCGTGCGCAGCGCGATCTTCATCGCCTCTTCCGTCGGGATGGCGAACGCCTCGTCCATGCCGTTGGTGTGCAGGCTCTGCGCACCGCCCATGACTGCGGCAAGCGCCTGGAAACCGGTGCGCACGACGTTGATCGGGTACTGCGGCTTCGTGAGCGAGGCGGCGGCCGTCTGGCAGTGGAAGCGCAGCCGCATCGACTCGGGATTCTTCGCGCCGAAGCGCTCGCGCATGATCTTCGCGTACGCGCGGCGCACCGAGCGGAACTTCGCCACCTCTTCGAAAAAATCGGCCTGGCACACGTAGAAGAACGCGAGGCGCGGCGCGAAGTCGTCGACGTGCATGCCCGTCTTCAGCACCTCCTCGACGTACGCGATCAGGTTGCACATGGTGAACGCGACTTCGTCGAGCGGCGAGCCGCCCGCTTCCGAGATGTGGTAACCCGAGATGTTGATCGGGTTGTAGCGCTTCATGTTGCGTGCGCAGAACGAGATGCAGTCGCGCACGATGCGCACCGACGGCGCCACCGGGAACGCCCATTCCTTCTGCGCCTGGTATTCCTTCAGGATGTCGGCCTGGATCGTGCCCGACAGCTTGTTCAGGTCGTAGCCGCGCTTTTGCGCCAGTGCGACGTACATCGCGAGCAGGATCCACGCGCTCGGGTTGATCGTCATCGAGACGGAAATCTTCTCGAGATCGATGCCGTCGAACAGATGCTCCATGTCGGCCAGCGTGTCGATCGCGACGCCTTCGCGTCCGACCTCGCCTTCGCTCATCGGGTGGTCGCTGTCGTAGCCCATCAGCGTCGGCATGTCGAAGTCGGTCGACAGGCCCGTCTGGCCCTGCGCGATCAGGTACTTGAAGCGCTTGTTCGTGTCCTCGGCGGTGCCGAAGCCCGCGATCTGGCGCATCGTCCAGATGCGGCCGCGATACATCGTCGGGTACGGGCCGCGCGTGAACGGATACTGGCCCGGCAGGCCGATGTCCTCGAGCGGCGTGTCGGCGAGGTCGAGGGCGGTGTACGTGCGCTTCATCGGAAAGCCGCCGATGGTTTCGAAATGCGACTTGCGCTCGGGCGCCTTCTTCACGAAGTTCGCGACTTCGTTGTTCTCCCACGCCTGCACCTGCTCGGCCAGTCGGGCGCGAGCACGTGGATCGGGGCCCGCAGACGGCGGAATGTTCGAGTCGTTCATGCGTCACCTCCAAGGTTCAGTTCGCGCAGAAGCCGCTGCGCGGCCGCGTGCGGCGACAGCGTCCGCGCGCGCAGTTGTTCGAGAAGCGAAGAAAGGCGGCCGGTGCGATTGCGGGCGAACGCGTCGCGCAGGATGCCTTCGCCTGCCGCGAGCAGGCGACGCTCGGCGATCGCCGCGCGCCGCTTCTCGATTTCGCCGGTGCGTTCGAGCCGCTCGCGATGGCGATCGATCGCGGCGAGCAGTTCGGCGACGCCCTGATCGCGCAGCGAGCTCGTCGCGATCACCTCCGGCCGAAAAGTAGGGTCCGGCTCCACTTTTTCAGATTGGGCAGCGACGTGCGTCGAGCGCGTCGAAAAAGTGGAGTCCGACCCTGCTTTCGCGGACCACTGCTCGCGGTCGAGCACCGTCAGGCCCAGCGCGAGCATCGTCTTGAGATCGGTGATCGTCTTGTTCGCGTCGGGCCGGTCGCACTTGCTCACTGCGTGAATGTCGGCGATCTCGAGGATGCCGGCCTTGATCGCCTGGATGTCGTCGCCCAGGCCCGGCGCCGACACGACGACCGTCGTATGCGCGGCGCGTGCGACGTCGACTTCGTCCTGGCCCACGCCCACCGTTTCGATGATCACCATGTCGAAGCCGGCGGCGTCGAGCACGTCGACGACTTCGAGCGTGCCCTTGGCGAGGCCGCCCAGTGCACCGCGCGTGGCCATGCTGCGCACGAACACGCCGGGATCGCCGGCAAGCTCCCCCATGCGGATGCGATCGCCGAGGATCGAGCCGCCGGAAAACGGACTCGACGGATCGATCGCGACGATGGCCACGGTACGTCCGCTCTTGCGGACGTCGGCAGCGAGCTTGGCGACGAGCGTCGACTTGCCGCTGCCGGGCACGCCGGTGATGCCGACGACGTGTGCGCGACCGGCGTGCGAGAACATGGCGTCGAGCGTCGAACGCGCCTCGTCGACGCCGGATTCGGCCCGCGTCAGCAACCGCGCGACCGCACGCCGATCGCCGGCAAGAACGCGCGGCTCGAGCTCGGTGGACGGGATGTAACTCACTTCGCTACGCTCCGCGCGTCGTGCTTCGGGCTCGTTCGCCCTCGGGGCGGCCCGTCGGGCTCACTGACCGAGCCTCGCGTTCATCGCGCGGAACACCTCGCGGTCGTCGACGACGCGCCGCGCCTTGAAATCGGTGCGCGGGAACGTGCCCGGCTCGACGATTTCGAGCTTCGAGCGCAGGCCCAGCATCTTCTGGAGCTTGCGCGCCGCTTCGTCGCGCAACGCCACGTGCGCGTCGGCGCCGCGCGCGTGATGCTCGGGCGCGATCTCGATGCGGATCACGAGCTCGTCCATCGCGCCTTCGCGCGTGATCACGATCCGGTGCTCGCCGCCGTACCCGGGCAGCGTGTTCAACACGGCGTCGACTTCGCTCGGATACACGTTCTCGCCGCGGATCGTGAACATGTCGTCGATGCGTCCGAAGATGCCCTGCGGCAGTCGCGGGTACGTGCGCGCGCACGGATTCGGCCCGTTCTCCCACAGCGTGAGATCGCCCGACGCGAGGCGGATCATCGGCTGCGACGTGCGCTCGAGGTGCGTGTACACCGGCGTGCCGCGTTCGCCGTACGGCACGCGGACGTACGTCTTCGGATCGCAGACCTCCGTGTAGACGATGTCCTGCCAGCACAGCATGCCGCTCGTTTCGGCGGTGCCCGACACGTGCATGAACGGCGTCATTTCCGCCATCGACCCGCAGTCGACGACGTGCGCGCCGTAAGCGGCTTCGAGGCGATCGCGCACGCCCGGCACCGACGCGCCCGGCTCGCCGGAAAAGAACATCGTCTTCAATCCGAACGCGCGCGGGTCGTAGCCTTCGTGACGCGCGACTTCGGACAAATGCAGGGCGAATGACGGCGTCGCGTAAAGCGCCGCCGGTTTGGTGAGATCGAGCCACATCGCCGCGCGCGCGGTCATGCCTTGCGCGCCGGCGCCGAAGGGAAACGCCTTGGCGCGCAACCGCTCGGCACCGGACAGCGCGCCCCACGACCCCATGTACAGGCTGAAGATCGCCGCGACGAACACGATGTCGCCGGGACGAATGCCCATGCCCCACATGATTCGCGCGTGCGCGTTGGCGACCGACTCCCAGTCGCCGCGCCCGATCGCGAACGCCGTCGGCCGCCCGGTCGTGCCGGAGGTGCCGTGGATGTGATGCACCTCGTCGGGCGGCACACACAGGTAATCACCGAAGGGCGGCACGCGCGATTGCGATTCGCGCAGGTCCTTCTTCGTGATCACCGGCACCTTCGACTCGAAATCCTCGAGCGAGCGCAGATGATCGGGATGGAAGCCCGCCTCGTCCCACTTGCGCCGGTAGAACGGCGACGTGTCGTACGCGTAGCGCGTGAGACGCTGCAGCCGCTCGAGGATCGCGCGCTCGCGTTCGGCCGGCGGCATCGTTTCGCGCACCGGGAACCAGTAGCGCGACCCTGCCGACGGCACATAGTCCGCGTCGAAGCGCGGCGGAAAGCTCCATTGCTCCATCGCGTTCATTCAGCGCGGCCCCCGCTCCGCAACCACCCGTTTGATCGACGCCACGATTTCGGCAGGCGGCGTGTCCTGCAGCAGCACTTCCTTCACGCCGATCTCGCGCAGCTTCGGCAGGTCCTCGTCGGGAATGACGCCGCCGCCCACGACGAGGATGTCCCCGGCTTCGCGCTCTCGCAGAAGCTTCACGATGCGCGGGAACACCGTCATGTGCGCGCCGGACAGGATGCTGACGCCGATCACGTCGACGTCTTCCTGGATCGCCGCCTCGACGACCTCCTCGGGCGTGCGGTGCAGCCCGGTGTAGATGACGTCCATGCCGGCGTCGCGCAGCGTTCGTGCGACGATCTTGACGCCGCGGTCATGGCCGTCGAGGCCCACCTTGGCGATCACGACGCGAATGGGTGCTGTCGATGGCTCCACGAAATCCTCCTGGCAACGTGGGTCGCCGCGGTACGCTGCGGCTCAAATATGGAATTCCGAATACTGTATGCGATAAAAATGGGGCTGTCAACGAAAACGTCACAGCGATCGACCGCGGAGACGCGCATTGGCGCGCCGCGCGTCCGTCCACCCGGGCCGTGAATCCGAAACGCGGGCTTCGCGCATCTCACCTCGCTGACTCCATGAAGCCCCGCTCCGCCCTTCCCTGGTTGATCCTCGGCTGCGTCCTCGTCGCTGCGCTGCTTGCGTGGTGGACGCTTTCACGAAGCTTCGTCGCCGAGACGCCTTCGCGATTGGAACACCGAGATCTCGCCGCGTTTCATGCGCTCGACGTCGGCGGCAGCGCTCAGGTGACATTGGTGCAGGGCGACACGCACGGCATGGACATCGAAGCGACGCCCGCGCAGGTCGTACGCACGCACGTCACCGACGGCACGCTGGTGATCGAGACGCGTACGCATCGCAGTGGCTTCGGCTTCTTCCGGCGCAAGTCGCCGCCCGCGGCGCGGCTGACGATCACGTTCCGCACGCTCGACGCGATGCATCTGCACGGCGCCGTGCGCGTGCAGGCGGGCAAGCTCGACGTGCCCGCGCTGCGCATCACCGCCACCGGCGGGTCGAAGCTCGACATCGACGATCTTCGCGCGAAGGCGTTTATGCTGCGCGGGTCCGGCGCGCTCGACGCGCACGTCGGTGGCGACGTGCAAACGCAGACCGTTGCCATCTCTGGCGCAGGTGCCTACAACGCCGAGCGATTGCGCACGCAGGACGCGACGGTGCAGGTGAGCGGCGTGGGGAACGTCGTCGTCAACGTCGAGCAGGCGCTGGACGCGGAAATCTCCGGCGCCGGCGGCATCGAGTACCTCGGCAACCCGCGCGTCACCCAGCACGTGAGCGGCATCGGAAGGATCAGGCGCCGCGAAGGCGCGCCCACGAGCGGGGTGCGCGTCGACGCCGGTCAGTGCAGCGAGGCGTCGTCGCCGAGATTCTTGAAGAAGAGCGGGTGCCCGGTCGCGGTGTCGACGTTGGGGTGGATGCCCGCGAGCACGCGCACGTCACCGACCTGACAGTCGCCGAGCAGTACTTCGAGCGCCGTCACCACGTCGCCGACGCTCTCCGTCGGATGGATCGGGCAGCGCAATCCCTGCGCCGCGCGCGGCGCGAACGGCGACGACAGCGACAATCGCAATTCGCCGCCGCCCGGCGCGTCGGGCGCGCGGTGCGCGCTGATGATGGCCGTCGGCTCGCCATACGACGAGCGCAGCGCACGGACGGCGTTGCTCACGAAGAGTTGCGCCGAGACTTCGCGCTGCGCCGCGCGTCCCGCTGCGACGGCGAGCGCGAGACGCTGCGGCGGCCTCGGCAGCGCCAGCAGCGAAACGCCCGGCGCTCGCAATGCGTCGCTGAGTGCGCGTGCGATGTCGATGCCCGCCTTGGCGAACCCGGCGGACGCGAGCGGATCGACGTTCGGGGGTGCGAGCACCGCGCCGACGATGAAGCGCAGATGCACGCGCTCGTCGCGGGTGTCGACGCGAATCGGTGCCGGCGGCAGATCGACGATCGCACCGAACGACGCGTTCCCGTCGGCGTGCGCAAGCACCGTGCGCGCGAGCAGCGCCGGCAGCGCATCGAGATCGATCGCCTGCGGCAGCACGAGCGACGGCGCCAGCGCGAACGTCTCGCAGCCGCCGAACGTGCGTGCGTCGCGAAGCCTCGCCGCGAGCGCGGCAAGGTCCGGAAGCACGCCGGCAAGCACCACCGGCGCGGTGTCCGCGTCGAGCGCTGCGACCAGCACGAGCGGCATCGCGAACAGCACCGGACGCAGCGCGTCGACGTCGGCATACGTCGCCTCGATCTCGGCGACGAGACGCTGCATATGGCGCGCGAGCGCATACGACGGCGCCTGCGCGAATACGCGTGCAAGGCTTTCGCCCGCGTCGAGGTTCGTCCGCAGCCACCCGCGCGCAGCGGCGTCGTGCGCCTGCGCTTCGTCGCCAGTGGGCGCCTCGATCGCCGCCTGCATCGCCGTCCACGGCGCACCGTCGCGCGGCGGCCACGTGCGCGGATCGGGCGCGGCGCCCGTCGTTTGCGCGGACAGAAGCGTCGGCATCGGCGCATTGTCGCACCGCAATCGCGGCCGTTACGGGCAAACGACGCTAAAATCCGCGTCTTTGCCCGGCGGCGCCACGCGATGCGCGTCTCGAAGTTCTACTTGAGCACCTTGAAGGAAGCGCCCGCGGAAGCGGAGGTCGCGAGCCAGAAGCTCATGCTGCGTAGCGGCATGATCAAGAAAGTGTCGTCGGGCATCTACACGTGGATGCCGCTCGGTCTTCGTACGCTGCGCAAGGTCGAGCAGGTGGTGCGCGAGGAGATGAATCGCGCCGGCGCACTGGAATCCTATCTGCCGCACGTGCTGCCGGCCGAGTTGTGGGAAGAGACCGGACGCTGGGACAAGTTCGGACCGCAGCTTCTGAAGATCCAGGATCGGCAGGGGCGCGATTTCCTGTTCGGGCCCACGCACGAGGAGGTGATGACCGACATCGTGCGCAAGGACATCCGCAGCTATCGGCAGCTGCCGGTCAACCTGTATCAGATCCAGGTCAAGTTCCGCGACGAGATCCGCCCGCGCTTCGGCGTGATGCGCGGCCGCGAATTCCTGATGAAGGACGCGTACTCGTTCGACGTCGACCGCGAGGGATTGATGCGCTCGTACCAGGCGATGTACGACGCCTATGCGCGCATCTTCACGCGGCTGGGTCTCAAGTTTCGCGCGGTCGAAGCCGACACCGGCGCGATCGGCGGCTTCGCGTCGCACGAGTTCCAGGTGCTCGCCGAATCGGGCGAGGACGCCATCGCGTACAGCGACGCATCCGACTACGCGGCGAACATCGAGCAGGCCGAAGCGATGGCGCCCGCAGGCGAACGCGCGGCCCCGGGCGAGCGCTGCGAGCGCGTGCCCACGCCCGGCATGTCGACGTGCGAGGACGTGGCGAAGCTTCTCGGGCTGCCGCTCACGCGCACCGTCAAGTGCCTGATGGTGTACGCGCAGGATCGCGTGCAGATGCTGCTGGTGCGCGGCGATCACATGGGCAACGAGGTGAAGATCGGCAAGCTGCCGGGCTTCGCGGGCTGGCGCTTCGCCACCGAGAACGAGATCGTCGACGCCGTCGGCTGCCGTCCCGGCTATCTCGGCCCGGTTGGAATCCCGAAGGACATGCCGCTCATCGCCGATCGGGCCGTCGCGGCGATGAGCGACTTCGTGTGCGGCGCGAACGAGGCCGACTATCACCTGCGCGGCGTGAACTTCGGCCGCGACTGCCGCGAGCCGGACCTCGTCGCCGACATCCGCAGCGTCGTCGCGGGCGACCCGGCACCCGACGGTCGGGGGACGCTCGCGATCGTGCGCGGCATCGAGGTCGGCCACGTGTTCGCGCTCGGCGACGTGTACTCGAAGGCGATGAACGCGTCGTTCCTCGATACCGAAGGACGCGCGCATGTGATCCAGATGGGCTGTTACGGCATCGGAGTGACGCGCGTCGTCGCTGCCGCCATCGAGCAGAACCACGACGAGCGGGGCATCGTATGGCCCGCGGCGATGGCGCCATTCGCGGTCGCCCTCGCGCCGATCGGCTACGATCGCAGCGAGATCGTGAAAGAAGCCGCCGATGAGCTGCATGAAGCGCTCGAAGCGGCCGGCGTCGAGGTGTTGCTCGACGATCGCGGCGAGCGGCCTGGTGTGATGTTTGCAGACCTCGAGCTGATCGGCATTCCACACCGGATCACCATCGGCGAGCGCGGCCTCAAGGACGGCGTCGTCGAGTACCAGGGGCGGCGCGACGCCGGCGCCACCCGCGTTCCGGTGGCCGACGCCCTTTCGTTCGTCCAGCAGAGGATCGCGAGTTGATGCACACATCCTCCATGCGGCGCTTCGTGCCGCTGCTCGCTTTCGCCGCGTCGGTCGCGCTCGCGCCGCACGCGTTCGCCGGTGCACAGGTCGAGGAGCGTCTCGCCCCGTCGGTGGTGATGGGTCTTTCGCGCGCGGTTGCCGACAACCCGGTGCCGAGCAATTACCTGCAGCGCCCCGACGTGCGCGCCTGGCTCGCGGACATGTCGCCGAAGCTTGCGCGGAAGCTCCCCGACGAGGCGATGCGCAACGATTTCCTCGCGACCGTGCATTACGAAGCGACGCGCGCCGGCCTCGATCCGCAGCTCGTGCTCGGCGTGATCCATCACGAGAGCAATTTCCGCAAGTACGCGGTGTCGTCGGCCGACGCGCGCGGCCTCATGCAGGTGATGCCGTTCTGGCTGCGGCTGATCGGCTCGCCCGAGCAGAACCTCTTCCAGCTGCGCACGAACCTGCGCTACGGCTGCACGATCCTGCGCCACTACCTCGACGTCGAGAACGGCAATCTCTACCGCGCCCTCGGCCGCTACAACGGCAGCCTCGGCCAGCCTGAGTATCCGAACGCCGTCATGGCCGCGATGAAGCTCTACGACGCACCGTCGTCCCTGGCGGCGGTGCGCACCGCCAACGTCGCGCACTGATCTTTCGCCCCGGCGCGCGCGGTATCGCGGGCGCTTCGCGCCGTCGCCCACCGGCCCGCTGCATTTCGGCTCGCTCGTCGCGGCGGTAGCGAGCTACGCCGACGCGCGCGCTTCGGGAGGCGAATGGCTCGTGCGCATCGAGGATGTCGACGTACCGCGCGCGCGCACCGGCGCGGCGGACGCGATCCTGCGCGCGCTCGAACGCCACGGGTTCGCGTGGGATGGCCCGGTCGTCTGGCAATCGCAGCGCCTGCCCGCCTACGCAGAGGCGCTCGCCGCATTGCAAGAGCGCGGGCTCGTGTACGAATGCGCATGCACGCGCCGCGAACTCGCGACGGCGCTCATCGGACACCTCGGCGAACGCGTCTATCCCGGCACCTGCCGCGACGGCATCGACGCGGCGCGCGCGAGGGATCGCTACTGCTCGCTGCGCGTGCGCGTGCCCGACGCGCCGCTCGCGTTCGACGACCGCGTGTTCGGCCGCCTCGCGCAACGGCTGTCGGAAGACGTCGGGGACTTCGTCGTGCGCCGCAGCGACGGCCTCTTCGCCTACCAGCTCGCCGTCGTCGTCGACGACGCCGCGCAGGGTGTCACCGATGTGGTGCGCGGCGGGGATCTCATGTCGTCGACGCCACGCCAGCTGTTCCTGCAGCGTGCGCTCGCGCTGTCCGAGCCGCGCTACATGCACGTGCCCGTCGCGGTCGACGCGCACGGCGCGAAGCTGTCGAAATCGACGGGTGCCGCCGCGCTCGGACGCTCGCCCGCCACCGCGCTCGCGGCCGCGTGGCGCTTCCTCGGGCAAGTCGAATCCACGGAACCTTTCGGCGCGCCGGACGCCTTCTGGAAATGGGCGATCGCGCATTGGCAGCCTGCGCGCATCGAGCGCAGGCTCGCGATTCGCGCAGCGCTGCCGTTCGTATAGCGCCGGTATAATCGACACGATCCATGACCACGCTTGTTGTCGTTCGCAAGAACGGCGCCGTCGCGATCGCGGCGGATTCACTCACCACCTTCGGCGACACGCGGCTTGCCGCCGACCACGACCGGTCGTACGACAAGATCGTCCGCTACCGCGACACGTACATCGGCTTGTGCGGGTCCGCCGCGCATCAGCTCGTGTTCGAGAGCCTGCTCGCCAAGCATCGGGACCTCGATTTCTCCGACAAGCCGGCCATCTTCGAGACGTTCCGCGAGCTGCATCCGATCCTGAAGGAGCAGCACTTCCTGAATCCCAAGGAAGAAGAGGACGATCCGTACGAATCGACGCAGATCACCGCGCTGATCGCGAATGCGAACGGCATCTTCGGCGTGTTCTCGATGCGCGAAGTGTTCGAGTACACGCAGTTCTGGGCTGCGGGCTCGGGACGCGAATTCGCGCTCGGTGCCATGCACGCGCGCTACGCGCAGGCCGACAGCGCCGAGGCGGTGGCGCGCGTCGGCGTCGACGCGGGCGCGAAGTTCGATCGCAACTCGGCGCTGCCGATGACGCTGTACGCGTTGCCGCTCGCGAAGCCGGAAACGCGGTTGCGAATCGACGCCGCGTAGGATGAAACACGCGACGGACGCCGAGCCGGCTGCGCCCGGCGCGCGCGTACGCATCGACAAGTGGCTGTGGGCCGCGCGCTTCTACAAGACGCGAAGCCTCGCTGCGGAAGCGATCGACGCCGGACACGTACGCGTCGACGGCGAGCGCGTGAAGCCGGCGCAAGCGGTGCACGCGGGCTCGCGCGTGGCGATTCGCAAGCGCGAAGCGACGTTCGACGTCGAGGTGATCGGTGTCAGCGAGCGCCGCGGGCCGGCGCCGGACGCGGCGGCACTGTACCGTGAAACGGCGGAAAGCGTCGCGGCACGCGAGCGCGCGCGCGCCGAGCGCTCGCAGGCGCGAGCGAATGCGGCGCCCGCGCGGCCGACGAAGCGCGATCGGCGGCGCCTCGAAGATTTCCTGAACGAGCCGTAACAAAAGTCGGGTCAAGAAAGCAGGGTCGACCCTGCTTTCTTTGCTGCTTCAGCAGAGGCCGAACGCGCCGAAGCCGAGAATCAGATCGGGCTGGCGATACGCGGCGAACACGAGGCCGGCGATCGCCGCGGCGACGATCAGTGCGATGACGTGACGCCGATGACGAGCGCCGCGTGCAGACGCATAGGGTGCAGCGGGCAGCGGAAGCGGATGCGCATCCATTCGCCCAATCTACGCCATCTGCTCCGCGTCGGGCAAGTCGGGCGCGCGCGGCGTCGGCGTCGCAGGCAGCAGTCCGCGCGTACGCAGCGCCGCGGTCACCGAGTTGAAATCGGCCACAACCTGCACGTTATCGATCGGCTTCGCGAGCAGGTTCACCGCACGTCCGCTCACCATCAACGGCACGCTGGAAGGCAACGCCTTGCGCAGGCCGCGAATCTCCTGTCCCGCGATCTTGCCCGAAATGCCGCGATCGAACAGCAGTACAACGAGTGATGCGTGATACGCTTCGGCCGCGCCGGCGATCTCCTGTGCCGGAACGCCGGTGCCGAGCGTCAGGCAGTTGATCCCTTCGGTGAAGAGCAGCAGTTCGAGAATCGCGAGGCCGAGCTGGTTCGGATCGTTCGGCGGCGTCGCGAGGAGCAGCTGTCGCGCATCGCGCGTCGGCCGCACGAGCCGCGTCACATCGCGCAGCAACCGCTGCGCGAGATCCCAGAAGCGCAATTCCTGGAACGTCTGCATGTCGCCGCGCACGACGCGTTCGTGCACCGCCTCGTTGAGCGGTATCAGCGTGTGCTCGAGAAACTTCCGCAGTCCCTGTCCCACCAGAAGCTTCGACAGATGATTCTGCAGTTCGCCGATCCGATGCTCAGCGAGGAGCCGCACGGCCTGCGAGATCTCGGCCGGCAACGGCGCCGGCTCCGCAACGGCGAGGCCCACCATCGATTGCAGCGCACTGTCGGCGAGCGGGACGACCGCGCCGGCACGCCAGCCTTCGGACAGCAATTGCTTGATGAGCTTCAATCGCGCCACCTGGTCCGCCGGGTAGACGCGATCGCCGAACGCATCGCGCAGCGGCGACGGAAAGCCGTAGCGTCGCTGCCACATGTAGAGCTGCTCGCGGCGAAGTCCGGTGATGCGCACCACTTCGCGAATGTGCAGCGCCCCGGCCGGCTCGCCCACTGCGGGTGCGTTCGCCGGCATTCCACTCGCATCCTGCCGGCGCGATGGCGCCTCGATCAGGATTCCCATGTCCCGTTCCCTCTCGCGTGTCGCAGCCTCCGGCCCGTCGCGCAAAAGGCGGACGTGGCAATCCCTCGCGCGATTCGCGCGTGTCGAATCGAGGTGGGAGTGATGACTACCTGCGGTGCTGCACGGACACCGGCCATGCAGGATGTATGCCACGTAACGTCCTCCATTCGTATGACGTCGCGGCCGTGCCACTCGGTCCGAAACTTGCACGCTGCTTCCCATCCAACGCGGCCCGAGGCGTACGGCAGGTGCTGTCGCCGTGACGTGCGCGCAGGCGAACGCCGCACACGGGTCATTTCATCGCACTAGCTGACGCGTAGCGACAGATGTTTGGTCTTCGCCGATCGGGCAAGCACCCCCTTTCCGACGTTCGCGCCGCGGAGCGGTGGCTCGCCACGCTCCCCGCCGCGGACATGCTCGCCGCGCACACCGACGTGATCGCGCAACTCGATCGCGTCGCGGGTCTCACCGTCCCGCACACGCCGCAGCAGTTGCGCGCGGTGTTCCACGTCGACGCGCAAACGGTCGCGCAGCGCCGCGCACTCGTCGATCAGTACGTCGAGCACGCGAGCCGCAGCTCGCGCATCGAAAACCAGCTGTGGACCGCACTCTTCGGACTCACGCAGGGTTTCCTCACGACGTACCAGTCGTTCGCGCGCGAGATCGCCGACCATCCGCACAGCGCGCGCTGGCAGGAGCTCCTGCCCGAGCTCGTCTGCCGCCAGATCGTGCACCTCGCCCTCGACGCGCGCGTGCGCCTCTTCCGCTACGAGCAGTGGATTCCCGCGAAGTGGGCCGAGCTGCACGCGCTGATGTCGCGCGCCTGCTCGCAGCAGATCGAGCGGCAGATCGTGACGCTCGTCGATACGACGACGAGCACGATCGAGCACGAATACATGCGCGCGCTCGTGCTGCAGCTCATGAACGCCGGCAGCCTCACCGCGCGGCAGGTCGAGTTCATCTGGAGCGAGCTCGACGACTGGTGCGCGCCGCTGCGCCTGACGCTCGAGCCCTCGGCCGCCAACGCGTTCTACGTCGACCTCGGCGGACGCGAGGGCCTGCGCAGGCGCAAGCCGGGGCCCCTCGAAAGCCGCGTGCTGTTCCTCGACACGCGGCCGCTGCACGCGGTGATGATGCAGCACGTCGTCACGCTCGAGCAGAAGATCAAGGCGGAGCCGCTGTCCTCGCGCACGCCGCGTCGCAGCGAGCAGCTCGCGCTCTTCATCAAGCTCGCCGCGCAGGTCGATCCCGAATTCAAGCCGTTCACGCGTCGCGGCGAGCGCATCGCGACGACCGGCAACGTCGACGCGATCGTCGGCTTCCAGAAGATCGCGAGCTACTTCAAGGAAGAGGCGCGCCAGCCGATCGAGCTCACCGATTCCACCGGCGAGAGCTTCGACAGCACGATGGACCTCGCGGTGTTCGGCCGCATCCGCGACGAGCCGACGCGGCGCCGCGAGATCGCGCGCCGGCGCATCGGCGCGCATGCCGCGCCCGGCGGACCGTGGGAAGCGAAGGACGTGTCGCAGACGGGCTTCAAGCTCGTCGCGCCGATCCAGGTCGCGAACGCAGTCACGCTCGGCACGCTCGTCGCCATCCATCCGCACGGCCAGCCGCGCTGGACGCTCGGCATCATCCGCCGCATGAAGCGCACCTCCGCCGACCGCGCGGAAATCGGCCTTGCGATCATCGCGGACACCGTCTCCGCCGTCGATCTCAACGAGCAGCGCAAGCGCACTGCGGACGATTACTCGATCGACGGCGAAGGCACGACGATCAACGGCCGGCGGTTCGGCGCGTTGCTGCTGTCGCGGCGCGCGCGCGACGGCGAGCCGATGGTGCAATCGCTGATCGTGCCCGGCGTCGAGTACCAGGCGACCAAGCGTTATCAGCTGTCGACCGACAAGGCCGAGTACCGTATCCGTTTCGGCCGGCTGATCGAGCAGCAGCCCGACTGGGTGTGGACGGCGATCGAGCCGCTCGAATCGGGCGCGCGTTCGGCGGCCGTCCCGGTGACCGCCGGCGGCCCGTCCACGATCGGCGGACCCCCGACCTCGCAGGGGTCGCGCCGCTAGCGACGCGCCTTATACTTTCGGCATGGCGAACGACGACCGCTATGCCGAGATCCACGCCGCGTTCCGCTGGGACGTGCCGGACGAATTCAACATCGCGCAAGCGTGCTGCATGCGCTGGGCCGACGACCGCGCGCGCTTCGCGATGTACTGGGAAGACGAGGACGGGCAGCGCGCCGCGTTCACGTTCTTCGACCTCGCGCAGCAGGCCAACCGCCTCGCCAACGCACTGGCGGCGCACGGCATCGGCCGCGGCGACAAGGTGGCGCTGCTGCTGCCGCAACGCCCCGAAACGGCGATCGCGCATTTCGCGGTCTATCAGCTCGGCGCGGTGGCCGTGCCGCTGTCGTTCCTGTTCGGACCCGAAGCGCTCGAATACCGGTTGCAGCACAGCGAAGCGAAGGCGGCGTTCGTCGATCCGCAATCGCTGCCGAACCTCGTGCCGGTGCGCGAGCGTTGCGCGAATCTGCAGCACGTGATCGGCGTGGCTGGCGCGCGCGCGCCCGGCGTCGTGCCGTGGGACGAATTCATCGACGACGCCTCGCGACACTTCAGCCCGGCGAACACTCGCGCGGACGATCCTGCGCTCCTGATCTATACGAGCGGCACCACCGGCCCGCCCAAGGGCGCGCTGATGCCGCATCGGTGCGTCCTCGGCAACCTTCCCGGCTTCACGCATTCGCACGACGGCTATCCGCAGCGCGGCGATCTCTTCTGGTCGCCGGCCGACTGGGCATGGACCGG
>JAICKU010000137.1 GCA_025927765.1 Burkholderiales bacterium | reverse complement strand
TCGCAGGCGCCGCTCGCGATCCAGTTGCGCTATCTCGAGACGCTGACGGTCATCGCTGCGGACAAGAACTCGACGATCGTTTTCCCGCTGCCGATGGACATCGTGCAGCCGCTGCTTAACGCTTTGCCGAAGCGGACCTGACCGAAATCGGGGACATAGATGTAATTCCCCGCGGAGCGCGGCAACTGCGACATACACGGGCGAATTACATCTCTGACCCCGATTTTCGCGGCTACTTCTTCGCGATCGCGTTCAGCACCGGCGCGATCAGGTCCATCGGCAGCGGGAAGACGATCGTCGAGTTCTTGTCCGCCGCGATCACGGTCAGCGTCTCGAGATAGCGCAGCTGGATCGCGAGCGGCGACCCAGCGAGCACCTGCGCCGCCTCGAAGAGCTTCTGCGCCGCCTGCAGCTCGCCTTCCGCGTGGATCACCTTCGCGCGCCGCTCGCGCTCGGCTTCGGCCTGCCGCGCGATCGCGCGCACCATCGACTCGTTGATGTCGACGTGCTTGATCTCGACGTTCGACACCTTGATGCCCCACGACAGCGTCTGCGCGTCGAGCGTGCGCTGGATGTCGATGTTGAGCTTCTCGCGCTGCGACAGCATTTCGTCCAGGTCGTGCTTGCCGAGCACCGAGCGCAGCGTGGTCTGCGCGAGCTGCGACGTCGCCATCATGAAGTTCTCGACCTCGATGATCGCCTTCTCGGGATCGACGACGCGGAAGTAGACGACCGCATTCACCTTCACCGACACGTTGTCGCGCGAGATCACATCCTGGCTCGGCACGTCGAGCACGACCGTGCGCAACTCGACGCGCACCATCTGCTGGATGCCGGGGATCAGGATCACGAGTCCCGGTCCCTTCACCTTCCAGAAGCGGCCGAGCTGAAACACGACGCCGCGCTGGTATTCGCGCAGCACCCGCAGCGACGTCGCGAGGAACAGCACGACGATGACGATGACGACGAGCGGTGCGATGGCCATTACGCTGCTCCCTCCCCGTGCGCAACGATGGGAACGTTGCCTTTCATGCCGATGACGCGGATTCTGCGCCCCTTCGCAAGCGGTGTCTCGACACGCACGCGCCACACCACGCCGTCGATGCTCGCCCAGCCGTTGTCGGTGGCGTCCTCGAGCATTTCTCCGTTGGCGCCGATCATCGAGCGCAAGCCGGTGACGACGGGCCGGCGCCGCGCCGCCACCGCGAGGCGCACGACGGTCACGACGAACGCGACGGTGACGAGCGCGAGCACCACGATCAGCGACGTCGGGATGCCGTAGCCGGGCACGTCGGTGTCGACGAGCATCATCGCGCCGATCACGAACGCCGCGACGCCCCCGAGGCCGAGCGAGCCGAACGCCGGCACGAACACCTCGGCGATCATGAATGCGATTCCGAGCGCCATCAGCGCGAGTCCGGCGTAATTCACCGGGAGCAGATGCAGCGCATAGAGCCCCAGCAGCAGCGACACCGCGCCGAGGACGCCGGGGAACACGAAGCCCGGGTGGCCGAATTCGAAGATCAGCCCGTACACGCCGAGCAACATCAGGATCATCGCGACCGTGGGATTGGCGATGACCGACAGCGCCGCGAAGTGCCAGTCGGGCGGGAATACCGTGATCGCGGCGCCGCCCGTCGCGAGCGTGCGCTCGCCGCCCGCGACCTTCACCTTGCGACCGTCGAGTTGCCGGAGCAGATCGGCATTGTCGGTCGCGATCAGATCGACGACGTTCTGCGCCTTCGCTTCGCTCGCCGACAGGCTCGCCGCTTCGGTCACCGCCTTCTCGCCCCAGTCGGCGTTGCGCCCGCGCAATTGCGCGAGGCTGCGGATGTACGCGGCCGCGTCCTGCATCGCCTTGCGCTCATGCACGTCGTCGGGCAAGCGCTTGCTCTCGTCCTTGCCCTTGTCCGAACCCTCGTTCGGCGCCGGTGCGCCGGGTGCGCCGGGGAAGCCGATCGACACCGGCGACGCGGCGCCGAGGTTCGTGCCCGGCGCCATCGCGGCGACGTGACACGCGTAGAGGATGAACGTGCCGGCACTCGCCGCGCGCGCCCCGGAGGGCGCCACGAAGCCCACGACCGGAATGGGCGAGGCGAGGATCGCCTGCACGATCGCGCGCATCGACGTGTCGAGGCCGCCCGGCGTGTCGAGGCGCAGCACGACGAGCTGCGCGTTCTCGCGCTGCGCTCGCGCGAGTCCGCGCTCGACGTACTCGGCAGTGGCGGGACCGATCACGCCGGTGACGTCGAGCCCGACGACCGGCGCCGTCGCCGCGCGGGCGATGCAGGCAACGCACACGAGCGCGACGATCAGCAGGAAGCGCATGTGGTCACGGCCGTGCGCGTGGCGGCAATGCCCCGCGCGAGAGCACCGGCCGCTCGCCGAACACCGGCGCTGCCGCCTGCTTCGCGCGCTCCAGCGCCACGTCGATGGCGACTTCGAGTTGCCGATCGATGCCCGCGCGCGCGTCCTGCGGCGCGTTCGCCACCTCGATGTCGGGATCGGTGCCGTAGTTCTCGACCGCGAAGCCTACGTCGACGAACCAGAACGAGAACTCCGGTTGCGTCGTCTCGGTGCCGTCGACGAGCTTGTGCCGCGGATTGATGCCGATCACGCCGCCCCACGTGCGCGTGCCGATCAACGGTCCGATCTTCATCAGCTTGAAGCAGTGCGAAAAGATGTCGCCGTCCGAGCCGGCCTGCTCGTTGGTGAGCGCCACCACGGCGCCCGCCGGCGATTCGCCGGGATACGGCTCGGGCTGTCCCCAGCGCGACAGGTCGTAGCCCACCCGCCGCCGCGCGACCTTCTCGAGCAGCAGCTGCGACACGTGACCGCCGCGGTTGTAGCGCAGGTCGACGATCAGCGCCGGGTAATCGCATTCGGTGCTGAAGTAGCGATGGAATTCGGCGAAGCCCGCCGACATCATGTCGGGAAGGTGCAGATAACCGACGCGTCGCTCCGAACGCTCGTGCACGAAGCGGCGGTTGCGCTCGACCCACGCGCGGTAGCGCGCGGGCACTTCATCGGCGAGTGTGGTCACGAGCACGTCGCGCGTGGTGCCGTCCTTCCGTGCGAGCGTCAACTCGACGCGCGCCTTCGCCTGATGCACGAGCAGCGCCTGCGGCGGACGCTCGCGCGATACGCGCTGGCCGTTGACCGCGACGATGCGCTCGCCGACCTTCGCCTGCACGCCGATCGCGTTCAACGGCGAATCGGCGGCGGCGTCCCAGGGATCGCCCTCGACGACGTGCACGATCTCGTAGCTCGCGCCATCCGGTGCGAGCCGAAGATCGGCGCCGAGCTGCCCGAGCGTGAGGGGCGGCGGCTTGCGGTAATCTCCGCCGATCTCGTACGCGTGCGACGTGCCGAGCTCGCCCTGGATTTCCCAGATCAGGTCGGAAAGCTCGCCGCGCGTGCCGATCCGCGCGAGCAGCGGCTCGTAGCGCTGATAGATCGCCTGCCAGTCGATGCCCGACATGTCGGGCACCCAGAACTGGTCGCGCTGCAGCCGCCACACCTCGTGCAGCATCTGCGCCCATTCCTTCGGCGGATCGACCGACAGGCGAATGCGCGACAAGTCGATCCACCCGCTGCGCCGCGACGGTTCGCTGCCCGGCTGAGCGCTGCGCTCGCGTGCATCCGGCTTGCGATCGCCGCGGATGGCGCGCAGGCGCTTGCCCTCGCGCAGCACGAGCGTCAGATGATCGGCGGCGAGCGCGAAGCGATCGACGCGATCGACGAGCACTTCGGTGCGCGATGTGCGGAAGTCGAAGAGCTCGAGCCGCCCGGGCACGTCCTTGTGGCCGCCGCGCCCGTGCGCGCCCGAGACCGGCAGCGCCGTCCACACGACCTTGTCGCCCGCGATGCCCGCGATCTGGCCGAAGCGCCCTTCGGGCACCGGAAACGCCGCAACACGGCGCATGATGCCTTCGAGATCGATGCGCAGCGCCGCAGGTTCTTCGCTCTTGTTCGCACGCGCGCTCTTCGCCGCATCGTCGTCCTGCAAACCGCGCGGCTCGGGCTCGAACGGTGCGCGCTCGTCGGCGCGAAGCGCGATCAGGTACGGACGCGCCGCACGCGGGAACGACAGCTCGAACTGCACGGCGTCGTACACGGGATCGAACGTGCGCAGCGACAGGAAGTACAGGTAGCGGCCCTGCGGATCGAACGCCGGGCTGAAGTCGCGGAACTCGGGATCGGTGACGAGCGTGCGCGTGTTTGCATCGGCGTCGAAGAGCTTGATCGCGCAATGCCGAAGGCTCGTCCAGAACGTGTACGCGAGAAAGCGGCCGTCGGGCGACCACCCGAGATCCTCGGTGCGGCCGCTGTCGCTGCGATCGACGACCACGAACGTGTTCTTCTCGAGGTCGGCCACGATCACCTCGTGCCGATGATTCGCGACGGCCACGCGCGAGCCCTTCGGTGCCGCGCGCATCGCGATCACGCGTCCGACGTCCCACGGCTGCGTCTTCACC
>JAICKU010000075.1 GCA_025927765.1 Burkholderiales bacterium | reverse complement strand
TCCATTGCCGAATCTCGTGCCGAAGGACCGCGCGCTCGGCGACGTGCTGCGACTCGTGCATGTGGGGTTGAACGTCACGCTTGCCACGGTCGTGTGCGTCCACGTGGCCGCGGCGATCCGTCATCACGTCGTCGACCACGACACCACCCTCGCACGCATGCTGCCGCGCTTCGGGCGGCGCGTGCATACCCCGGTCGACGTCCGCAGGTATTCGCGATGAAAAACATGCGTCCGAGGCTCGCGTTGCTGGCATGGACCGCGCGCATCGTCGTCGTCCTGCTCGTGTTCGTGACGGACGCGGGCGCGCAGGGCGTCGTGGTCGACAAGAGCGAGATCGGCTTCACCGTGAAGCAGATGGGCGTCAAGTTCGACGGGCGCTTTCGCAAGTGGAAGGCGGACGTCGCGTTCAATCCGCAGGCGCTTGCGCAGTCGAAGGCCGTGTTCGACGTCGATCTCGCGAGCATCGATCTCGCGAGCGCCGAATCGGAGGCGGAAGCGCGCGACAAGCCCTGGTTCGACACGGCGAAGTTCCCGGTCGCGCATTTCGCGTCGACGTCGATACGCGATGCGGGCGGCGGCCGTTACGAGATCGCCGGCAAGCTGACCCTCAAGGGGATGACGCGCGACTGCGTGGTTCCGGTCGTCGTGAAGGACGAAGGCGGCCATCGTACCGCCGAGGGCGTTTTCGCGATTCGCCGTCTCGACTACAAGATCGGCGAAGGCGAGTGGGCCGACACCGATGTCGTCGACAACGACGTGGTCGTGCACGTGCGCATCGTGCTCGCCACGCCCGCATGAGAGGAGAACCGATGAAAGCGCATCTCGTCGTGGCCGCCGTCGCTACCTGCGTTTCGCTTCCCGCGCTGGCCGAAGAAACCTACACGCTCGATCCCGTTCACTCGCAGCCGGGATTCGTCGTCCAGCATCTCGGCATGAGCAGCCAGGTCGGCAGCTTCCTGAAATCGTCGGCGAAGATCGCCATCGATCGCGAGGCGAAGAAGGGGACCGTCGACGTGACGATCGATGCAGCGTCGATCCATACGTTCGATCCCACGCGGCTCGACGCGATCGTCAAGGGCGAGAAGTACTTCAACGTCGAGAAGTACCCGACGATCACGTTCCATTCGGACGACGTCCGCTTCGACGGCGAGCGCGTCGTCGCCGTGAACGGCGAGCTCACGATGCTCGGCGTGACGAAACCGGTGTCGCTCACCGTCCAGCATTTCCGTTGCGGCGCGAATCCGTTCAACAAGAAGCCGATGTGCGGCGGCGAGGCGACCGCGACGATCAAGCGCTCCGACTGGGGCATGTCGGCCGGCATTCCGTTCGCGCCGTCCGACGAGGTGATGCTGCGCATCCCGATCGAGGCGTATCGCGTCGAGTCGTAGCGCAACCGCAACGCCCGGACCTCCCCTATCTGACGCCGACGCCCGGTTCCCGGGCTGTCGGCGTTTTTCGCGTTCGGGCCGTGTATCCGTGCAGTGTGTCGTGTGCCGCTTCAGGCATCCGCTTGCCATCGCGTAATCTTGCGTGCCCTTTCGAGTCGCGACCCGACACGCCATGAGCAGTTCCGAGGTTCCCCCCGGCAACACCGCGCCGCGCGCACGCTCGCGCGAGCCGCTCTCCGACATCCGCAGCGGCATCGCCGTCGTCTGGTGGGGCTTCTTCGACTGGCTCGCGGTCGTCTCGTGGATGAAGCTTGCCGTCGTCTGCCTGCTCGCGATGATCCTCGGCGGCATCCTCAACTTTCCGCTGCTCGCGCTCGTGGTGATCATCGCGTCGCTGATCATCAAGGTGATCGCGAGCGGCAAGCGGCGGGCGGAAGTGACGGCGGAGGAAGCGACCCGACGCGCGGAGACCGAGCAGCTGGAGCGCACGGTCGTCGAGGCGCGCATGCAGGCGCTGCAGGCGCAGATCGAGCCGCACTTCCTGTTCAACACGCTCGCGAGCATCGACCAGCTGATCCTCACCGATCCCCCGCGCGCGTCGCAGATGCAGCGGAGCCTGATCCGCTACCTGCGTTCGGCGATGCCGAAGATGCGCGAGGCGAAGCGGCCGACGCTCGGCCAGCAACTCGACCTTTGCACGGCATACCTCGAGATCATGGCCGTGCGCATGGAGGATCGGATGCAGCTCGCGGTGAACGTCCCCAAGGGCCTCACGTCGGCCGTGTTCCCGTCGATGATGCTGCAGACGCTCGTGGAGAACGCGATCAAGCACGGCCTCGAGCCGAAGGCGGAAGGCGGCCGCATCGACATCGGTGCTGAGGTCGTCGACGGGCGGCTCGCCGTGCACGTGCAGGACAGCGGCGTCGGCTTCAGGCCCGGGCCGGGCGGGGTCGGACTCGCGAACGTACGCGAGCGCCTGCAGGCGCTGTACGGCGATCGCGCCGAGCTGATCGTCGATTTGCCCGCGCAAGGCGGAACGCGTGCGACGATTATGGTTCCCTACGAGATCGGCGCCCCCTGAAGATGCCTCCCGCACCCGCGGCCACCGCCATCGTCGCCGACGACGAGCGGCTGATGCGCGACCAGATCGTCGGGCAGTTGCGCGAAGCGTGGCCCGAGCTCGCGATCGTGGGCGAAGCCGGCAACGGCCGCGAAGCGGTCGCGCTGGCGCGAAGCCTCGAGCCCGACATCGTGTTCCTTGACATCCGCATGCCGGAGATGAACGGCATCGATGCGGCGAAGGCGCTCGCGGGTGAGGCGCACATCGTGTTCGTGACCGCGTACGACGAATACGCGATCGATGCGTTCGAGCACGGCGCCGTCGACTACCTGCTGAAGCCGGCCGAGCCCGGGCGCGTGAAGATCACGTGCGAGCGGCTGCGCGCCCGGCTCGAGCGCAAGCCGCTGCCGATGGACGACCTGCTCACAGAACTGTCGCGGCGCCTCGGCGTCGGCAAATCATCGTCCGACCACCTGCGCTGGGTGCAGGCGAGTGTCGGCGGCAACATTCGCATGATCGCGACGTCGGACATCCTGTTCTTCCGCGCCGAGGACAAGTACACGCGCGTGCAAACGCCGCGCTTCGAGGCATTGATCCGCAAGCCCATCAAGGAGCTCGTGCTCGAGCTCGACCCTGAGGAGTTCTGGCAGATCCATCGCGCGACGGTCGTGCGCGTTGCGGCGGTCGAGCAGATCAGCCGCAACCTGCGCGGCAATCCCGTCGTGCACCTCAAGGGAAGCGCCGAAACGCTCGAAGTGAGCCGCAGCTTCCATCATCTGTTCCACCAGATGTAGCACCAATCAGATCAGCAGACGCCAAGTTCGGAGCCGGATCTGGCTTCAGGGTCGGTCGGTACTTCGTGGACTTCGTACTTCGGGGTCTGAGCTGTAAGTCGTAGACTTACAGCTCTGACCCCGAAGTACGAAGTCGAGACCGACCCGAAGTGCTCATGCGGGCAACAGGTCGCCGTCCTGGCGACGCACTGCGCCTACGCGCTCGAGGTCGGCGACGAGTTCGTGCGCGAGATCGTCGGGCGTGCGCTGCAGGAAGCGCGCGTTGAAGTCGCGAAAGAGCGGCGTTTCCGCGACGAAGGTGGGCAGCGATGCGAGCGGCATGCGTTCGCGATCGAGCAGGTCGAACGCGAGCACCACCTTCAGCGCATGGCGCGCCATGCGCAGCGGATCGGCCTCGAACATGCTGGTGCGCCGGAACGCGCGGTCGAGCGCCGCGTTCACGTCGGTGAACGGCTCGCCGTGCCCGGGCACGACATACGCGACGTCGAGGTGCGCGATCGTCTCGAGCGTCGCGCGCGCGGCGGGCAACGCGGCAGGATCGACCTCCGGCGGCATCACGAAACCGTAGCCGTTTTCCCAGAGCGCATCGCCCGAGATCAGGATGCGGTGCTCGGGGTTGTAGAACACGAGCGCCGACATGTCGTGCCCCGGTGCTGCGATCAGCTGCCACTCGAGATCGCCCCAGACCTGCGTCGATCCTGCCTCCAGCAACTCGTCAGCGGCGAAGCGCTCGGCCTTCTGGCCGGCGTACGAAAGCAGCAGCGCCTGTTCGTCCCAGGCTTCGATGGAGCGTGCGTCGGCCGCGGGAATCGCGATCGGGCAGCCGTACGCGCGTGCGAGCGCGGCGTTGCCGCCCATGTGATCGCTATGGCAGTGCGTGTTCACGATCCTGCGAAGCGGTGCGCCGTCGAGGCCCATGCGCGATGCGACGAGCGCGAGCGTCAGCGGTGCATGCTTGCCGTAACCGGTGTCGATCACGATGCCGCCGTCGCGGCTGCGCAGCACGACGTGATTCGCGGAGAGCCAGTCGCGCACGAACACGTGCATCTGCGGCGGCACAGGGCCGGATACGAGTTTTCCAGCGCTGCTCATGCGTCGGCCACCGCACGATCCGGAAAAGTCGTGTCTGACCATCTCTGTGCCACCGCTGTCTCGCTTATCGAAGCTTCGCCAGAAAATCGCGCACCAGCGTCACGCGCTCGTTCAGCGTCGGCGCCGCGCGTTCGATGCGCACGCGATCGGGTCCCGCGAAGCGGATGCGTCCGTCCTTCTGCACGAGCAGAATGAGCGCGCCGGGATCGAAAGGCGGCGCCTTCACGAACGTGATCGTCGTGCGCTCCGGGCCCGCGTCGATCTTCGTCGCGCCGAGCGGCTTCGCGACGAGGCGCAGCCGATGGCAGGCGATCAATGCCTGCGCGGGCTCGGGCGTCGTGCCGAAGCGGTCGACGAGTTCCTCGCGCAGAAGATCGAGCTCGTCGATCGTCTCGCAGCTCGCGAAGCGCTTGTAGAGCACGAGCCGCTCGTGGATGTCGCTGCAGTAGTTTTCCGGCAGCCGCGCGGGCACGTGCAGGTTGATCTCGGTGGTCACGCCGAGCGGCTGCGACAGGTCCGGCTCGCGCCCTGCCTTCAACGCCGACACCGCAGCCTTCAGCATGTCGGCGTAGAGCTGGAAGCCCACCTGCTGCATCTCGCCCGACTGCTCTTCGCCGAGCACTTCGCCGGCGCCGCGGATCTCGAGGTCGTGCATCGCGAGAAAGAAGCCGGAGCCGAGGTCCTCCATCATCTGGATCGCCTCGAGCCGCTTCTTCGCCTGCGCGGACAACGACTCCCACGGCGGTGTCAGGAGATACGCGTACGCCTGATGGTGCGAGCGGCCCACGCGCCCGCGCAGCTGATGCAGTTGCGCGAGGCCGAAGCGGTCGGCGCGGTCGATGATGATCGTGTTCGCGGTCGGCACGTCGATGCCGGTTTCGATGATCGTCGAGCACACGAGCAGGTTCACGCGCTGCGCGTAGAAGTCGCGCATCACGTGCTCGAGCTCGCGCTCGCCCATCTGCCCGTGCGCGACCGCGATGCGCGCTTCCGGCAGCAACTGCGAAAGCCGCTCGGCGGTCGTACGGATCGTATCGATGTCGTTGTGCAGGAAGTAGATCTGGCCGCCGCGCTTCAATTCGCGCAGCGCCGCTTCGCGCACGATGCCGGTCGAGAACGGCGCGACGAACGTCTTGATGGCGAGCCGCCGCTGTGGCGGGGTCGCGATCACCGAGAAATCGCGGATGCCTTCGAGCGACATCGCCAGCGTGCGCGGAATGGGCGTCGCCGTCAGCGTCAGCACGTCGACCTCGGCGCGCAGCCGCTTCAGCTGCTCCTTCTGCCGTACGCCGAAGCGGTGCTCCTCGTCGATGATCACGAGACCCAGGTTCTTGAATTTGACGTCGGACTGGATCAGCTTGTGCGTGCCGATCACGAGGTCGATGCGGCCGGCCGCGAGGCCTTCGAGCGCCGCCTTCACTTCCTTCGACGAGCGGAAGCGCGACAGCTCGGCGATCTTCACCGGCCAGTCGGCAAAGCGGTCGGAGAACACCTGGAAGTGCTGCTCGGCGAGCAAGGTCGTCGGCACGAGCAGCGCGACCTGCTTGCCGTCGGCGAGCGCCACGAACGCGGCGCGCAGTGCCACTTCCGTCTTGCCGAAGCCGACGTCGCCGCACACGAGCCGATCCATCGGCCGGCCCGCGGACAAGTCGGCGATCACCGCGTCGATCGCCGCCTGCTGGTCCGGCGTCTCCTCGAAGCCGAATCCTTCGGAGAACGCTTCGAGATCGTGCGCCTTGAACGAGAACGCGTAGCCGTTGCGCGCCGCGCGCTGCGCGTAGAGGTTCAGCAGTTCCGCGGCCGTGTCGTGCGCCTGCTGCGCGGCCTTGCGCTTCGCCTTCTCCCATTGCCCGCTGCCCAGTTCGTGCAACGGCGCCGCTTCCGGCGACGCACCGCTGTAGCGGCTGATCACGTGCAGGTTCGAGACGGGAACGTAGAGCTTGGCGTCGTTCGCGTAGATCAACTCGAGGAATTCGGTCGCGCCGTCGCCGACGTCGAGCGTGACCAAGCCCAGGTAGCGGCCGATGCCGTGCTCCTCGTGCACGACCGGGTCGCCCACGCGTACCTCGGAGAGGTCGCGCACCATCGCATCGACGTTCGAGCGCCGGCCCGCTTCGCGCCTGCCGCGGCGAACGACGTTCGCGTAGAGCTCGGCCTCGGTGACGAACGCAAGCCGGGCGTTCGGCCATGCGAATCCGGCGCTGAGCGGCGACGCGGTCAGCGCCACCTTCGCATCCCCGTCGACGAAATCGGCGAAGCTCTCGACGAGCGACGGGCGCACGCCGTACTCGGCGAAGTACTGCTGCATCGTCTCGCGGCGGCCGGCGCTTTCGGCGACGATCAGCATGCGGCCGTCGAGCATCGCGAGCACGCCTTTCAGTGTCGCGAGCGGGTCGGCGGCGCGGCGGTCCACCTGCACGGCCGGCAGGCGACGAATCGGCGCGTCGGCCGCCAGCGCTTCGTCCTGGCGCGCGATCGGCATCTCGATGCGTGCGCGTGGCTTGATCGCACCGCGGAATTCGTCGTGCGCAAGGAAGAGTTGCGACGGCGGCAGGAGCGGGCGCGCCTTGTCGCCGCGCATCAGGCGATAGCGCGACTCGGTGTCCTGCCAGAAGCGGGCGATCGAGGCGTCGACGTCGCCGTGCAGCACGACGGCCGCGTCAGGCGGCAGGAAATCGACGAGGGTCGCGGTTTGGCCGAAGAAGAGCGGCAGGTAGTACTCGATGCCGCCCGGCACGATGCCGTTCGAGATGTCCTTGTAAAGCGTCGACTTCGACGGATCGCCTTCGAACACTTCGCGAAAGCGTCCGCGAAAGCGCGTGCGCCCCGCGTCGTCGAGCGGAAACTCGCGCGCGGGCAGCATGCGCACGTCGCGCATCGGGTAGAGCGTGCGTTGCGTGTCGGTATCGAACGTGCGGATGCTCTCGATTTCGTCGCCGAAGAGGTCGAGGCGATACGGCAGCGCCGCGCCCATGGGAAAGAGATCGATCAGGCCGCCGCGCACGCTGAATTCGCCGGGCGACACCACTTGCGTCACGTGCGTGTAGCCGGCGAGTGCCAGTTGCGCGCGCAGCGCGTCGACGTCGAGACGCTGTCCCTGCGACAGGAAGAACGTGTGCGCGGCGAGGAACGACTGCGGCGCCAGGCGGTAGAGCGCGGTCGTCGCCGCGACGAGAGCCACGTTGCATTCGGCGCGCGTGATGCGATAGAGCGTCGCGAGCCGCTCGGACACGAGGTCCTGGTGCGGCGAGAAATGATCGTAGGGCAGCGTTTCCCAGTCGGGGAACGCACCGATCGAAAGCGACGGCGCGAACCACGCGATCTCGGCGGCGAGGCGCGTGACGGCAAGCGCGTCGGCGCATACGACGAGCACCATCCGCGATTCGTCGCGCGCCGCGAGCGCGATCTGCGCCAGTGCGAGCGCATCCGCGGATTCGGGCAGCGGCGCTAACGCAGCGCGGCGCCCGTCGCCGGGGATGCGCGGAGCGAGCGACGGCAGCGCCGCGAATGGATTCGCGGACGTGACGGGCGCTGCAACGGGATCGCGGGCGAGTGGGGGAGACGCGGAGGCGGCCGTCGCAGCATCGGTCGAGGCCGTGGGCATGCGAAGGTACGGAATGCGGCGTCGATTATACGGGCGGCAAAAGTGGCTCCGAAAAGAGCAGGGTAGACTCCACTTTCCGGGCACCGACGCGCCAACATCGATGGCTGTTCCGGAAAGTGGAGTCCCGACCCTGCGTTTGGAAAGGAGTCCGACCCTGCTTTTGTTACTTCTGCTCGGCCGCGGCGCGCCCGTAACGGTCGTCGAAGCGCACGATGTCGTCCTCGCCGAGGTAGTCGCCGCACTGCACCTCGATGATCACCAGCGGCTCGCGCTGGCGGTTCTCGAGGCGATGCTTCGTTTCCACGGGAATGTACGTCGACTCGTTCGGACGCACGTCGAACTCGCGCTCGCCGTTGGTCACGCGTGCGATGCCGCGCACGACGACCCAATGCTCGCTGCGATGGTGATGCAACTGCAGCGACAGCGCCGCGCCGGGCCGCACTTCGATGCGCTTGATCTTGAACCCCGGCGCTTCCTCGAGGTTGGTGTACGTGCCCCACGGACGACTCACCGTGCGATGCAGCCGGTACGATTCGTGACCGCGCGCCTTCAGTTCGCCAACCACTTCCTTGACACGCTGCACGTGGTCGCGATGGGCGACGAGCACGGCATCGGGCGTGTCGACGATCACGAGGTTCTCGACGCCTACGGTTGCGACGACGCGATCGGCTGCGTGCACGTAGGTTTCGCGCGTCGCGATCGCCACGCGCTCGCCGGAGCCGCGGTTGCCGTCACCATCTGCATCCGCAAGCGCCGCGATCGCCTGCCACGAACCCACGTCGCTCCAGTCGAATGCGCCGCGCACCACCGCCACTTCGCCCGCCTCGGCCGCGCGCTCCATGATCGCGTAATCGAGCGAGATGTCGGGCACAGCCGCGAAGAGCGACGCGTCGACCTCGAGCATCGTCGCGTCGGGTGCGAGCGCCTGCGCGATCGGCCGCACCGCCGCCAGCACGCCCGGCGCATGGCGCGCGAACGCATCGACGATCGCATCGGGCGTGAATGCGAACATGCCCGAGTTCCACACGTAATGGCCGCTCGTGAGGTAATCGCGCGCAGTGGCGAGCGCCGGTTTCTCGGCGAAGCGCAGCGCGCGATACGCGGACGGCAGGTTGCCCTCCGCGCGCTCGAGCAGCGCACCGCATTCGATGTAACCGAAGCCCGTTTCCGGATGCGTCGGGTTGATGCCGAATGTCACGAGCAGACCCTTCGTCGCGAGCGCGCCGGCACGCGCGACGGCATCGGCGAATGCATCCTGGTCACGGATCAGGTGGTCGGCCGGCAGCACCAGCAGCACGTGATCGCCGAAGCCTTGCGCCTGCGCGAACAGCGCGCCGAGCGCCACGGCGGGCGCGGTGTTGCGACCGAAGGGTTCGAGGAGGTACACCGAGCGGCACGCGGGTTGCAGTGCGCCGTAAGTGTCCTTCGCATGGAAGTAGTACTCGCGGTTGGTGATCGTGAACAGCGAGTCGACCCCGTCGAGCGCGAGTGCGCGCTGCGCCGTTTTCGCGAGCAGCGTTTCGCCGTCGGGCAACGGCATGAACGGCTTCGGCGCGGCTTCGCGCGACAGCGGCCAAAGCCGCGTGCCGGCGCCCCCGGCGAGGATCATCGGAATCAGGCGTGTTCTCACTGTGAACGCTCGACAAAGAGTGGCGAAACTGTAGCGCACGGACCGCTGTAGGACAAACTTCGACAACACCTTCCGGGCTGCGCCGATACGTGCAATGCAATCTTTTCCCTACGATGCGGCTGTTACGACAAAACACACAGAGGGATCTACATGCCGCTCCATGAAACGCTCGCCGCTGAACCGACCACCGACATCGTGGTTGCGCTGCCGTTCGTAGCCGCCGCCCGTGCCGCGTCTGCGCCGGCGCTCGGACGTTTCGGTCGATTGTACGGAAGCTCGCCGGTCATGCAGGAGGTATACCGGATGATCGAGAAGGTCGCGCCCACCGAGGCGACCGTTTTCATCACCGGCGAGTCGGGATGCGGCAAGGAGCTCGTTGCACGCACGATCCACGAGCGCAGTGCGCGCGCGCACGGCGCGTTCGTCGCGATCAACTGTGGGGCGATTCCGCAGAACCTGATCGAAGCCGAGCTGTTCGGCCATGAGCGCGGAGCGTTCACCGGCGCCAATCGCCAGCACCGCGGCTGCTTCGAGCGCGCGGAAGGCGGCACGCTGTTCCTGGACGAGATCACCGAAATGGCGCCCGAGATGCAGGTGCGCCTGTTGCGGGTGCTGGAAACGGGGCGCTTCATGCGCGTCGGCGGCGACGGGGAAATCAAGACCAACGTCCGCGTGCTCACGGCCACCAACCGCGATGCGCTCGACGCCGTGCGTGACGGCCGGTTGCGTGAAGACCTGATGTATCGCCTCGCCGTGTTCCCGATCACGCTGCCGCCGCTTCGCGATCGCGAAGGCGACACCGAACTCCTCGCCGAGCATTTCCTGCAAAACCTGAATGTCGAAGCCGGCGCGTCGAAGCGCTTCTCGCGGGCTGCGCTCACCACGATTCGCGCCTACCATTGGCCGGGCAACGTGCGCGAGCTCAAGAATGCCGTGCATCGCGCGTTCATCATGGCCGAGGATGTCGTCGAGCTCGATCTCGCCGGGCTCGCCTGCCCCGCCGTCGAGGGCGAGTGCCTGCGGGTGCCCGTAGGCACGTCGCTCGCCGAAATGGAGCGACAGGCGATCTTCGCAACGCTCGACCATTGCCGCGGCAACAAGCGCCGCGCGGCCGAAATGCTGGGCGTCAGCCTGAAGACCCTCTACAACCGGCTCACGGCGTATCAGGCAGAAGGTGCTCGTCTCGCGTCCATGTAGGCTAGAATCGCGCGTCGCTAGCCTACGAGCACTCGATGATCCGAATCTTGATCGCGGACGATCACGCCATCGTCCGGGCGGGACTGCGGCAGTTCATCGCGGACCAGGTGGACATGGAAGTCGCCGCCGAAGCGGCCAGCGGCTCGGAAACGGTCGCGGCGGTTCGCGCGGCCGAGTTCGATGTCGTGCTGCTCGATATCTCGATGCCCGACAAGAACGGCATCGACACGCTGCGGCTGCTGCGCCACGTCAAGCCCGACCTGCCCGTGCTGATGCTCTCGGCGTACGGCGAGGACCAGTACGCGGTGAATCTGCTGCGGGCGGGCGCGGCCGGTTACCTCAACAAGGAAGCCGCGTCCACGCAGCTGGTGGGCGCGATCCGCACGGTCGTGCAGGGACGCAAGTACGTGAGCCCGTCGCTCGCGCAGATCCTCGCCGACGGCGTTTCGGGCGACGGCGAGAAGCCGCTGCACGCGGAATTGTCGCAACGCGAGTTCCAGATCTTCTGCAAGCTGGCATCGGGCGCGGCGGTCTCGAAAATCGCCGACGAGCTCAACCTGTCGGTGAAGACGGTGAGCACATATCGCACGCGCATCCTGGAAAAGATGGCGATGAAGTCGAATGCCGACTTGACGTATTACGCCATCAAGAACGGACTCATCGAATAGACACGACCGGCGGCCGCGTCGCCGGCGTCTTCCGCATCATGGCGACGGCAGGCTCATGCAACTGACAGGAACATTTTTGCGCGATCAGGACGCGGCGCGCCCGGCCGGTTCTGCCGATCATCAGGACGTGGACAACGAAACACCGCTGCGCGTGTTGCTCGTCGAGGATTCGCCGCTGATCCGCGAACGCCTCGCCGAGTCCATCGCCGAACCGGGGCGCATCGAGATCATCGGCCAGGCCGACAGCGAGCAGGCGGCCATCGGCATGCTGAACGCGGCCCCGTGGGACGCCATGGTGCTAGACCTCCAGCTGCGGCACGGTACGGGTCTCGGCGTGTTGCGCGCGTTGATCTCGCGCCGGCCGCCGAACACCAAGGTCATCGTACTTACCAACTACGCCTTTCCGCAGTATCGGGCGAAGAGCATGGCGCTCGGCGCCGACTACTTCTTCGACAAGGCGCGCGAATACCACCGCGTGCGCGAGGTGCTCGAAGACCTCGCCGCCGATCAGGGCTTCGGGGTGCATTAGTCACGCGTCGGTCCGCCGCCGACGCCAGCGGTAAGAATTGCCTGCGGGCGCAACGCGCGCTTGCAAGCTCCAGGCTGCGCGCGGTGCGAAGCGCTTGAACGACAAGGAACTTTTCGATGGCACGCGCGCTGCATGGCCCGGGTGCGGCCAACGCCCTGTGCGGCTCGCGCGCTACCACCACTTCACGAAAGGGGACATCATGAAACGAGTTATCGCTCTCGCGCTCGCCGCGACGTTCGCGCTTCCGTCGTTCGCGCTTCTGACCGGCTGCAACACCGTCGAAGGCGCCGGCAAGGACATCCAGGCAGGCGGCGCCAAGATCAAGGAAGAGGCGCGCGAGAACAAGAAGTACTGAGGCGAACCGACGCATCGCGGAACGGCGCCTGGAGTCGCTGCACGGCTCCAGGCGCCGTTTGCCATGGACAAGCTCCCCGAGATCATTCCGCGCCGACAACGCGCGACGGTCACCGCGCTCATCGTGCTTGCGGTGCTCGCGGTCTGCGGCGCCGCGAAGGTGGCCGCCCCGTTTCTCATTCCGGTCGTCGTCGGCATGCTGGCGAGCTACTCGCTGAAGCCGTTCGTGGCGTGGCTGGAGCGCATCTACATCCCGCGCGCGCTCGGCTCGTTGCTCGTACTGCTCGTGCTGACGGCGCTCGTCGCTGGCGCCATCGCGCTGCTCAAGGAGGATTTCACCAGTGCCCTCGCCGAGTTGCCCGAGGCCGCGCATCAGATTCGCCTAGCGGCGTTGCGCACGGCGAATGATCGGCAAACGCCCATGGGTCACGTGCGCGCGGCGGCCGCGGAGCTGAACCGCGCGGCGACCGAAGCGACGACGGGCAACGCGGCGCCTGCGGCGGCACTGCCGCCCGCTGCGCCGAATGCGGTGCAGAAGTGGTTCAGCGACCAGTCGGCAAAGGCGCTCGACGTCCTCGTGCAGATCGGCGTGGCGGCCCTGCTCGCGTATTTCCTGCTTGCGGCCGGGGACACGTTCCGGCGCAAACTCGCGCATCTCGCCGGACCGACGCTGGCCGCGCGGCGGATCACCGTCGAGATCCTCGACGAAATCGACGCCCAGGTGCAGCGCTACCTGATGACGATGCTCGTCGTGAACACGCTGGTCGGCATCGCGACGTGGGCGATCCTGCTGGCGTTCGGGGTGTCGCACGCCGGCCTGTGGGGCGTCGTCGCCGCGATCGTCCATATCGTGCCGTACGTGGGCTCCGCCATAACGATCCTCGCCACCGGCGTGGCGACGTTCGTGCAATTCGACGAAATCAGCCGTGCGCTCGCGGTGGCCGCGCTGGTGGGCATCGCCGCCACGCTGATCGGCATGGGTCTTTCGACGTGGATGCTCGGGCGCGCGTTTCGCATGAACTCGGTTGCCGTTTTCGTGGCGCTGCTGTTCTTCGGCTGGCTGTGGGGCGGGTGGGGCTTGCTGGTCGGCGTGCCGCTGCTTGCCGTCGTCAAGACCACCGCCGACCGCATCCCGTCGCTCGAGCGGATCGCAACGCTTCTGGCGGGGGAACAGCGCGCGCCCGCTGCCGAAGCCGCACGTGCGAAAACCTGACTTGTCCTACGCGCGCCGCGAAAGTTCCATCGCCGCACGCGTCGTTTTGCAAGATCGGACGCCATGGTGGCCCCAAGTCTTTGACTTGGCGAAGGTTTTTGAGTGGCACAGCGGTTGCGATGCTCCCTGCGTCATGATCGGCCGCAAGGCCATGGGAGAGGAGCATCGCATGAACTGGGATCGAATCGAAGGCAACTGGAAGCAGCTCAAGGGCAAGGTGAAGGAGCAGTGGGGGAAGCTCACCGACGACGACATCGACATGATCGCCGGCAAGCGTGACCAACTCGCCGGCAAGTTGCAGGAGTCCTACGGCATTACGAAGGACGAAGCGGAGCGCCAGATCGACTCGTTCGGCACCCGCTACGGCGACGACGACATCGGCATTCGCCATTGACCAGGAGACACTCATGTCCAAACTCTTGATTGCATTGCTGGCGGCGGCCGGCGTGGCACTGGCGGGCACCGCGAGCGCCGCCGACCGCGACACCATGTCGCACGATCAGTACAACGCGAAGAAGGATCGCATCGAGGCGCAGTACAAGGCCGACAAGGATCATTGCTCGTCGCTCAAGGACAACGCGAAGGACGTGTGCAACGCCGAGGCGAAGGGCAAGGAGAAGGTTGCGAAGGCGGAGCTCGAGGCCGATTACAAGCACACGGCGAAGGCGCGCTACGAGGCGCGTGTCGCGCAGGCCGACGCCGACTACGACGTCGCGAAGGAGAAGTGCGACGACATGTCGGGCAACCAGAAGGACGTATGCGTGAAGGAGGCGAAGGCTGCGCATACCAAGGCGAAGGCCGACGCGAAGGTCGCACGCGCCGATGCGAACGCCTCGAAGGACGCGCACGAGAAGCGCGCCGACGCGCGCAAGGACGCGCGCGAGGATACGCGCGACGCCGAGTACAAGGTGGCGGTCGAGAAGTGCGACGCGCTATCGGGCGCCGCGAAGGATCACTGCGTGAAGGACGCGAAGGCGCACTACGGCAGGACCTGATCGCGAACGCGGTCGATCAAGGGGAAGAAGCGGGACGGCGCGTTCCGCTTCGCAAAGGGCCGGGACCTGTCCCGGCCCTTTGCGTTGTGCGAGGAGCTCATGAGGCGGGCGAGGGTGCGGGCGACGGCAATAGCGGCGGGCTGATCTCCTGGTCGATGGTTTGCGCGTCCTGCGCATTCTTCGGCACCGGGATGAATACCTCGATCGTGGTGCCCGTACCGGGGCGGCTGCCGATCTTGAACGTACCGTGCAGGGCGCGCACGCGTTGACGCATGCCGGCGATGCCGTGCGAAAGCCGGCTCGATTCGACGCCGCTCGGCAAACCGGCGCCGTCGTCGTGCACGATCAGCGACACGCCCTCGTCGTCGGCAAGCAGTTCGACGTCGACGTTGCGCGCACTGGCGTACTTGATGATGTTCGTCAGGGCTTCCTGCACGATGCGATAGAGCGCAATCGCCACCTCGGGCGGCAGCTCGATGTCGGCGACGTTGAGTTCGCAATTGAGCCCTGCGCGCTCGCACGCCTGGCGCACCTGCCAGTCGAGCGCCGACGAGATGCCGAGGTTGTCGAGCAGCGTGGGGCGCAGCTCCTCGATGATGCGCCGCTTCATCTCGACGCCTTCGTCGAGGATCGCGAGCGCGCGGTCGAGCTTCTCCGCCGCTTCCGGAAGCGAGCTCTTGCACCGCTGCGCCGCCCATGCGACGTCCATCTTCGCGCCCACCAGAATGCCGCCGAGCTCGTCGTGGATGTCGCGGGCAAGGCGCGACTTTTCCTCTTCGCGCACGGTTTGCAGGTAGTTCGACAGCTCGGACAGTTCCTCGGTGCGTGCGGTGACTTCCTGCTCGAGGCGACGCTGCTCTTCGATCAGCGTACGCCGCTTCGCCTCGCGCGCGCTGATCTCACGCCGCGCGAGCGCCCACACGACGAACAACAGCGCGATCGTGAACGCCGTCATCGTCAGCATCCCGACGCGGCCGAATTCGATGTCCTGCGCCCAGCGCGCGCCGCCACGCCGCGACGACTCGCGCAGCTCGTCGAGGATGCTTTGCGCCTGCGCGCGGATCTGCTCCATCAACTGCTGGCCGAGCCCCGTGTCGATCAGCTGGAACGCGGCCTGGCGGCCGCTGCGCTCGTTCAGCGCGAGCGTTGATTCCATTTCGTTCAGCTTCTTGCCTATCAGCACGTTGAGCTGCCCCGCGTGATCGATCATCACCGTGCTGCCGTTCGTGTTGATGAGCTCGCGCAAGCGCGCAAACGTGTGGTCGATCTTCGGCAGCGCCGCTTTGTAGGGATTGAGGTACGAAGCGTCCCCGGTCAACAGATACCCGCGCTGGCCCGATTCGGCGTCCCCGATCAGCGCCAGCGTTTCGTTGACAGCGGTTTCCATCTCGAGCGCCGCCGACATTGCCTTGTTGGCGAATTCGAGACGGCGATAGCCGATTTCCGCAAAGCCGAGCACGGCGAGCGACACGATCACGCCAAGCGCCAACGGCAGCAGCACGCGCAGTGGAAGAAGACGTTTCATCGGAGGCTTCACGACGCGACGGCGCCGGAAGAGGAGGAAGGGGCACTATACGTGGCGTGGACAGGCATCTCAAGGCCGCCTCGGATCGCGTAGGCGTTTGTCTTACAGGCGAATCGGCAATGACCCGATACGGGCTTCGACAACGCGACATTACAGTTTGCTTCATCGTAGCTCAGCCCATCCGCCGAGGACGTGATGTTGAAGTGGTCTTTTGTTTTCTTTCTTCTCGCGGTGGCCGCCGGAGTGCTCGGCGTGGTCGACAACAACTGGACGACCGCAGTACTGGCGCAAGTGTTCTTCTTCGGTAACGTCGTGATGTTCGTCGTGTTCACGCTGCTCGGCGCGATGTCGCTGCAGTCGGCCGAATCGAACCGCGACGGCAACGCAGGGTGAATCCGCCAGCGTAAACGCCCCAACGTCTCCCTCCCCCTCGCGCCCAAACGAGGGGCCCTCGACGCCGCTCCCACATAGCGGCGTCTTTTTTTTGTCGTTATTGCTTCGCGTTTCCGGTGGACGGACGCCCGCTGCTCGCTTCGAGCGCCGGGTCATTGTAGTTGTTCGCCTGGCCGGCCTTCGGCATCTGCGTCGATTCCTCCGCCTTCGTGAGCGTGCCGTGCCGCGGCGCGTTCGCGTCAGTGTCCTGCGTCGTGCCCGGCGTGCGCAGGCCGTTGCCGCCCGACATGGCCTTGTCCTTCGCCGCGTCCGCGGCGGCAGTGTCGGGTGCCTGTGCCGCAGCGTCCTGCGCCTGCACCGCTTGCGCCTGGCTCGCCGGCGCGCCGCCCTTGCTCGCCGGCCCTTTCGACATGAATTCCTCGCCGGGCGTGTTGAAGGCGACCGTCGCGTTCGTCCCCGGCGCCGCTGCGTTGGCGTTCGCGGGCACGGGCCCTCGCTCGGGCGGCGCCGGCGGCGCGCTGCGGCCGAGGTTCGGTTCCACGAGCGGCGTCGGGTTGTGTAGGCCGGTTGGAACCGACGTGGTCCGGTTCTGGTCGGCGCTGTTGCATGCGGCAAGGGCCAGCGCCATGCCCGTCAGAAGGAGTGTGTTGCGGGTGTTCATGCGAATCTCCGTCGGTGCATTCGCGATGCGAGGCATCGCCAAGTCCGGGCGCGCGTTCGCCCGGACGCCTCTTGGGACGGTAACGCGCCCATGGCGCATGCCATAGCGGCGCAGCGCGCAATCGAATGTAGGAACGGGCGCGACGCCGCAGCAGTAATTGCAGCGTGCGCTGCGCAACGAAGGGTGAACGCACCACGCGAGCGTAAAGTTAACCGTTTGGTTCCGCAGTCAATTTGGAGTTCCCGACGCGTGGCACGAATGGTGCGATACGTGAAAGTCTCCGCGGACGCGCACGTACCGCATTCAACCGCTCGGAGGACCAAATCATGCTCTATTACGCTGTGGTGTTCTTCATCATCGCCCTGATCGCCGCATTGTTCGGCTTCGGGGGCATTGCGGCCGGCGCGGCCGGCATCGCCAAGATCCTGTTCGTGATCTTCCTGATCGTGGCGCTCGTCACGTTCCTTCTTTCGCTCGCCAAACGCTGATTTTCGGAGACCAACATGGACGACAACGCCTCGATGTCGACCGGCGGGAACACAAGCATTTCCCAGATGCCCAAGCCGGTGTCACCGGACATGGAGCGGCTCGCGCAGGATTTCCGCAGGTTCATCGCCGATTGCGAAACGCTCTTCCAGAACGCGACCACGTTGTCCGGCGCCGGCGCGCACCTTGCGCGGGCGCAACTCTCGGAAGGCATGGCCGCTGCGAAACTCAAGTTCGATGCCATCCGGATGACCGCGACCGACCGCGCGGCGCGTGCACGCGACGTTACCGAGGACTACGTACGACGCGAACCGATCAAGGCGATCGCCTATGCCGCGGGGGCGGGCGCCGTACTGGGCATGTTGATGGCCCGACGCTAGGAGCATGACGATGCAGAACACGAGCAGCACGCAGAACAAGAACACGAGCAGCGCGCGAGGCGCGAGCCACGCGGGCGGTGACGGCAGCAACGGGGGTGCGCACGACAGCGCGGCGCCGTTCCTGACCGATGTGAAGACGCTGCGCGAGCGCGCGCGGCAGCACATCCAGCAGGGAGCGGTCACCGAGAATTACGGCGCGGACCCCAAGGTGGTGGTCGAGGTGCTGAACGCAGCGCTGGCCACGGAAGTCGTGTGCGTGCTGCGCTACAAGAACCACTATTTCATGGCGCAGGGCATCGCGTCCGAAGGTGCCAAGACCGAGTTCGCCGAGCACGCGGCCGAGGAGCAGGAGCACGCCGACAAGATCGCCGAGCGCATCGTGCAACTCGGCGGCGAGCCCGACCTCAACCCCGAGACACTCACGAAGCGCAGTCACTCCGAGTACAAGACCGCTCAGTCGCTCATGGAGATGCTGCGCGAGGATCTCATCGCGGAGCGGATCGCCGTCGAGAGCTACCGCGAGATCGTCGAGTGGTTGCGCGGCAAGGATCCGACGTCGAAACGCCTGATGGAAGAGATCCTCGCAGTCGAGGAGGAGCACGCCGACGACATCCAGTCGCTCCTGGCCGGCATGAAGAGTGATTGAATCGGGCGGCTTCGTCGCCATCTTGACCACGAGGCGGGGGCAGGGTGCCTTCGCTTCGCGTATCATTGGGATTCCAGCGCTCGCCGGTTCGGCGGCGTGCTCGCATCGTTACCGGGGGTGTACTGGTTTCGACGGGGGTATCGAAGCAGCGCGGGGCATGCCGAGGCGCTTGTCCTCGTAAAACTCGAGCACTCGCAAATCTAACTGCGAACGACGAAAACTACGCTCTGGCGGCTTAATCCCGCCGGACCTCGCACCGGGCGGCGCTCAGCCCGGGTGATGCGCGGGTAACACCGCAAGTCACGGCG
>JAICKU010000006.1 GCA_025927765.1 Burkholderiales bacterium | reverse complement strand
GCCACCCCGCCCGCATTGTCGGTCGCCCGCGCGGTCAACGAGTACGCTCCGGAGGCGACGCTGTTCCAGGTCGTGGAATACGGCGACGTCGTGGTCGAGCCGACGAGCGTGCCGTTGGCAAGGAATTCGACTTTCGCGATCGCGCCGTCGCTGTCGCTCGCGGTGGCCTGCAACATGATGTTCGCAGGTGCGGCAAACGTGGCGTTCGGCGCGGGGGCGGTCAAGGACACGGTCGGCAGCATGTTCGGGTCGACCACAAGGCGCACCCAACCGGTCGTCGTCGCCCCGTTGCGATCGTCGGTTGCAATCGCCATCAGCAAATACGTGCCCGCGCTGCTTGGTGTCCACGTGGTCGTGTAAGGCGGCGCGGTGACTCGGCCGATCACCGTGCCGCCCTGCCGGAACTCGACGGCGGCAATCGTCCCGTCGGCGTCGCTGGCACTCGCGGTCAATGTGACTACGGAGCCCACCGGCACGTGCGCCCCGTCGACTGGTGACGTCATGTTGACGGTCGGCGGCACGTTCGGGGCGCGGACGGTGAAGAGCGCCGCGCGCGAAGTGGTGGCGAAGCCGCGATCGTTGGTTGCGCGCGCGGTAATCGAATGGTTGCCGCGCTGGACATTGGCCAGCATGAAGTGCCACGGACGGGACGTCGCCGTTCCGACGGGGATGCCGTTGTCGAAGAACTCGACGCTCACCACGCTCCCGGTCGGGCTGATCGCATCCGCGGCCAGCATGACGTCGAGCGGACCGTCGAGAAACGAACACGCGACGGGCGCCGTGACCACGACGACCGGCGGCACCCCCACGACCACGTCGACCGGCGTGGATGTCGTCGACGTTCCTTTGTCATCGGTCGCGCGCGCCTCCAGGGCATGGAGTCCTGCTTGCGCCGGCGTCCACGCGATTTCGAAAGGCGGCGCGGTGACGATGCCGATCGTCGCGCCGTTGTCGAGGAACTCGACGCGCGCAACTGAGCCGTCGGGGTCGCTCGCACTGGCGACGACGCTCGTTGCCGTTCCACTCTGCACGAAGGTTCCGGCCGTGGGCGCGAGTAACGCAACACTCGGTGCCCGGTTGCTGACGACGCTGATCGGCACTGCGACCGAGGTCGCGGTGCCGTTGCGGTTGTCGTAGGCCTTCGCCGTCAGCGAGTAGCTGCCTGCCGGGACCGACGTCCATGTGAACTGGTATGGGAACGTCGTTGCAGCGCCGATCAGCGTGGTGCCGCCCCGATAGAACTCGACCTTGACGATCGAGCCGTCGGAGTCGGTAGCGTTGGCCGCGAGCGTGACGTTGCCGCCTGCGGTGAACGCGCTGCCGGCGACCGGCGATGCCAGCGTCACGGCGGGCGCCTTGTTCGCGGCTTTGATCCGCGCATCCGTCGCAGCCACCGGATCGAGCGGCCCGGCCGTCGCCGTGGTCGCGCTCGAGCGCGGCGCGACGCTCCATTGCGCTTCGTCGATCGACGCCGCTCGCGCGAATCGGTCGACAACGCGCGCGCTGAAGCGATGCCGATCGATGCTTCCGTCGATCGTCAACGGCCAGCGGACAAGCCCATGCGCACCCGCCCGCATGTGTGGGAGCGGCACGCCATCGAGCGTGGCCCACACCTGCATCCGCTCGACGTACTCGGGAATGTCGCACAGTGCGTCGGCGCAGCGTGCGCCGACGCGGACAACGATTTCGTCGACCGCTTCGGTCATCACCCCGCCGCCCGGAGGCCGCAACAATTCGATCGTCGGCGCGATGCGAAACGGCCGAAGCGCGCCTCGCATGCCGGAACTTCCCGTTTCGATCACGCGGCCGGTCGTGTCCAGTCGAAGCGTCGTGCGCATGCTGTCGACGACGAACGAGGCCTCGTCCGCATCGTAGGCGACCGACACCGGCCAGTCGTCATCGAGGAACGCGAACGCGTCGAGCGCATGCGCGTCGCTGCCGACGATCGCCACGAGCGCGCCGTCGACGATGGACAGCACGTTGCCCGTGCGTGGATCGAGGGCGAGGTCGAGGCTTTCGCCGCGCACGAGTTCGCGCACGTTCCCACGATCGGCGCGGTAAACGGCCTGCGTCGTCGCAAGCCACACGCGATCGCGCAGCGCGTCGGCAGCAATCGCGGTCACCGTTTCGCCTGGCCACAATGCCAGCGCTCGCGTCGTCAGTGCATCGCCATTGGCCGAGAAGTGCAACAGTTGCGCGGCGGCGACGAGCCAAACGCTGCGGTCGAGGTCGACTGCGACGGCAGTCGCCGGCGTCGGGAGCGACGCACCCTGCACGAGGGACCCGTCGGCGGCGAAATGCAAAAGCAGCGAGGCATCGGTCGTCACCCAAACGCTATCGTCGAACGGATCGACGGCAATTGATTGCGCGTCGCCGAAGCCGTTCGAAGCGAGCGCGACGGATTGCCGCGTTTCGCCGTTCGCGTCGAGGGCGCGAAGGCCGTCGGCAGCGATCGTCCAGACAGCGGCGTCGCTGCGACCCGATTCCGCCCGTGTTGCGGCGTACGTCATCGATCTCGCGTGGTCGACCGGTCCCGGGCGCGGGCTGTCGACAGGTGTGGCGAGCGCAGCCGATGCCAGGACGAGCCACGTCGCGAGCGTTGGGATCGGGATGCGCATGGCTCGCTCCTCTCGCGTCAATTGCAGACGAGCGGCACGTCGACCACCTGCGTGATCGGCGCCGAATCGGCAAAGGATCCGGGAAGGTTCGCCACTGCCGTCAGCACATGAATGCCTGCGGGCAGCGTCGACGTGAGCGACGCACGGTTGGCGGCGAGCGTGCCGCCACCGAGCCACGTGCCGTCGATATAGAACGTCACGTTCCCGCTCGTCGCAGGGCCCTGCAGCGTCGCCGTCAACGTGACCGGTGTTTTCGCGTCTGTCGCCGCGTTCGAGGTGGCGAGCGCCAGGGTTCCGGCGGCCGCGAATTTCGCGACGATCGCACTTGGGTCGATGCTCGACGTGCGAAACGCTCCCGGGGTTGCCGGAAAGCTGCTCGAGTCGTTGGAGACGCCCGTCACGAATGCCGCGTCATCCGCGCCGGTCGCGACGCCGCTCGTCGTGCCGAGCGGAAAGCGCGTCGGTCCGGTGCCCATGTCGTAGCCGGTGCGAACGAACGTCGACCAGAGGAGCGCCGTGCCGGCGATCGACACCTTGGTGACGAACGCCGAGTTCTCGTTGTCCTGCTGCTTGCGTTGCGCAGCGGAGTCGACGAGCGGAAAGGTCCAGCTCTTCGCGAGTCCCGCCACATAGGCGTGGCCGGCACTGTCCACGCCGATGCCGTACGCGACGTCACCCGCGATCTGCGGTACGCCGAACACGGATTGGCACGGGCCCTGGCAGACTTCACCGCCGAGAAACGACGCGTAGACCAGGGCATTTCCCGTGGCCGAGAGCTTTGCGACGAAGGCGTTGCCGAGGCTGGAGTTCACCAGCAGGTGGCCGGCCTTCGTCATCTGGAACCCCGAAACGGCCGGAAAATCGGCGGAATACGTCTCGCCTGCGACATACGCATTGCCGGACGAATCGACCGCAATCGCATTCACCGCGTCATCGAGATTGCCGCCGAGCAGCGTGGCGTACATGATCTGCGAGCCGTCAGCCGCGATTTTCGCGATGAAGCCGTCCTTCGCGGACGCCTTCACGGACTGATATGCATTTCGCACCGGAAAGTCAGCCGACGTCGTCCAGCCGCCGACGTACACGCTGCCGCGTGCATCGAGCGCAAGCGACGTCGCATCCTCTCCGCTGCTGCCGCCGAGGAACGTCGCGAACACGGGTGCGCTGCCCGTGCCGTTCAGCTTCAGCACGAACGTCGTCGTGCCGCTCGAACTGTTCATCGTCGGTTGCAGCGCGTTGGCGGTCGTCGCGAACCCCGACGTCGCGCTTCCGGTGACGTATGCGTTGCCGGAGGCATCGACGCCGATGCTGCTCGGCGTCGCCGCCGCGACGTAGGTCGAGTAGACGAGGGCGTTGCCCGCCGGCGCCAGCTTGACCGCGAAACCGCCACCGCTCGTCGTTCCTTTCTGCCACGCGGTGGCCGTCGTCGGAAAATCCGCGCCCGATGTCTGTCCCGTGACGTAGGCACTGCCGGTCGCATCGACCGCGATGCCCGTCGCGTGGTCGATCCCGGTGGCGCCGCCGACGAACGTCGACCACATGAGGCCGGTACCCGCGGCGTTGAGCTTCGACACGAACACGTCGACGTCGCCCCTCTTGCCGATCGAGCGGTCGTACGCGTTGACGAGCGGGAAGTCGCTCGATTGCGTATAACCGGTCACGTACGCGTTGCCCGCCGCGTCGACGGCGATCGCCGTGCCCTGCTCGCTGCTGTTGCCGCCGAGATAGGTGGCGTACGACACCACCGGGTCGATGACCAGCGGTTGCGCATGGTCGTATTCGCCTACGGCGATGCGCACGCGCTCGTCTTCCAGAACGAACCGACTGTCCACGGCCTTGCGCGTGCCATCGATATCCTGGAACGCGACCGGGCGCTTCAGCACGAGCGAACCGGCGGTCGCCGCGAGCACGAGCTCGCCTGCTTCGTTCTGGACCACGGGCACGCTTGCGTCGAACGTCAATGCGAAGCGCGCGGGATCGGCGCCGGGTGCGACGATCAGGTCGTATTCGACTTCGCGGCCATGCGCGTGGAAGGCGACGTCGATGCCCGCGTACAGGCCGTCGATGCGCACGCGTTCGTACGCGGGCACGTGGCGGTCGGCGCCGCGACCGAGATGATGAATGACCGCAAGTCGGCCCTCGCCGTGAATTCGCGGCCGCGCATCGGCTGCGACGAAGCGCCAGCCGATCGGCGCGCGCGCCTCGTCCGACGGCACGATGCGCACGCCTTCGTTCCCGATGGCGAGCACGTAGTTCGGGCCGCGCGCGACGAACTGCGTCGAGCCGTCGTCCGTCGAGCCACGCTCGAAGAGCAGCGGCAGCGACGCGTAGCGCGTGAGAAGCTCGCCACTCGCAGCGGCCGCGTCCGCGATGCATGGGACGACGGGCGCCGCGAGCAGCGGCAACAGGATCGCGATCGATCGAAGGCGCACGTCCCACCTCGCGCGTGGAGTCGACGAGGCGAGAGCGTACGAAGCGGCACCGGTAATCGGCACCTGTCAGTTTTGCGGGGTTGTCCGTATGGACGATTGGCACGACCGCGAATGCGTGCTAGGCGATCGCTACAATGCGTCGCCGTGACGCTTCGCTCGCCTGCCGCGCTCTTCACCCTCGCGACGCTGATCTGGGGCTCGACGTGGCTCGCGATCAAGTTCCAGCTTGGGACGGTACCTCCCGAAGTCTCGGTCGCTTATCGCTTCGCGATCGCCTCGCTCGTGCTCGCTGCGTGGTGCGCGCTCACCGGCCGGTCGTTGCGCTTCTCGCGCCGCGCGCATGCGTTCATCGCGTTGCAGGGCGCCTTGCTGTTCGGCTTCAACTACGTGACCGTGTACTGGGCCGAACGCTACGCCACGTCGGGGCTCGTCGCGGTGCTGTTCTCGACGATCGTGTTCATGAATCCGATCGGCGCACGCATGGCCTTCGGCACGCCGCTGACGACGCGCACGCTCGTGGCCGCGGCACTCGGCGTCGTCGGCGTCGCTCTGCTGTTCGTGCCGGAGTTGTCACGCGCCCGTTTCGGCGGCGATGCGGCGCTCGGCATCGTGCTCGGGCTTGTGTCGACGGCGATCGCGAGTGCCGGCAATCTCGCCGCGACGCGCAACCACGACGCGGGCATTCCCGTGCTCACCGGTGCCGCATCGGGGATGGCGTACGGCGCGCTCGCGGCCGCGCTCGTCGCGATGCTCATGGGCGCGCGGTGGAGCTTCGATTTCCGCGCGACGTACGTCGTGTCGCTGCTCTATCTCGCCGTGTTCGGCACGGTGGTCGCGTTCGGTTCGTATCTCACGCTGCTGAAGCGGGTCGGCCCGACGCGCGCGTCGTATGTCGCCGTCGCCACGCCGATCGTGGCGATGGCATTGTCGACGGCGTTCGAAGGCTATCGCTGGACGCTGCTTGCGGGCTTCGGCGTCGTGCTCGCGTTGGTGGGCAACCGGCTCGCGCTCAGTCCTCGCCGTCCTTCGGCGTAACGTCGACGTTGTCGATGAGCCGCGTCGCGCCGAGCGTCGCGGCGCCGAGCACGATCAGGAGGTTCGGATGATCGAACCCTTCCGGGTGCGGGATGCGCAGCCCGATGCCGTTACGCACCGCGATGTAGTCGACCTTCCAGCCGTGCCGTGCGAGCTCCGCGCGGCCCGCCGCTTCGAGATTCGCGTAATCGGTTCGACCCCCGGCGATCGCATCGGCGATTTCCCGCAGCATTCGATAGAGCCGCGGCGCTTCGGTGCGCTCGACCGGCGTCAGGTAGTTGTTGCGCGACGACAGCGCGAGGCCGTCGTCCGCCCGCACGGTTTCGCCTGGCACGATCTGGATCGGCAGGTTGAACTGCTGCACCATGCCGCGCACGATCTTCAGTTGCTGGCGGTCCTTCTTCCCGAAGACGGCGATGTCCGGTTGCACGATGTTGAAGAGCTTCAACACGACGGTGCACACGCCGTGGAAGAAGCCGGGGCGGAACTGTCCGTCGAGCTCGTCCCCGACCGGCGGCGGCTGCACGCGGTAGACCTGCGGCGTTGCGTACATCTCCTGCTCGGTCGGCGCAAACAGCACGTCGACGCCTTCGCGCTCCAGCTTCTCGCGGTCGGCCTCGAACGTGCGCGGGTAGCGGTCGAAATCCTCGTTCGGCCCGAACTGGAGACGGTTCACGAAGATGCTCGCGACGACACAGTCGCCGTGCTTGCGCGCCAGCCGCATCAGCGACAGGTGACCCTCGTGCAGGTTGCCCATCGTGGGCACGAACGCAACGCGCCCGGCGCGCTCGAGCCGCTCGCGCAGCGTCTCCACCGACTGGATGACTTCCATCGTCGCTCCCGGCATCGCGGGCGTCAGCCCGAACGCCCCAGGTTGAAGAACTCGCGCTGCCCGCGCATGCTGCCGATCCGCTCGAGCAGCAGTTCGACGTGCTCGCGCTGGTCGACGAAGTTGAGCCGCTCGCTGTTGACGATCAGGAGCGGCGCTTCGCTGTACTGATAGAAGTAGCGTGTGTACGCGTCGGCGAGCCGTGCGAGGTATTCGGCGGGAATGGATTGCTCGAACGCGACGCCGCGCCTGTGCACGCGCTCGACCAGCGTATCGACCGGCGCCTGCAGGTAGATCACGAGGTCGGGCGTGGGCGTCTGCGGTTTCAGATGCGCATAGACCTTGTCGTAGAGCCGGTATTCCTCGTCGGTGAGGTTGATGCGCGCGAACAGCGGGTCCTTGTCGAGCAGGAAATCGCCCACCGTCGGCCGGCGAAACATGTCGAGCTGCGCGAGGCCGCGCAACTGATCGACGCGCTGGAACAGGAACGTGAGCTGTGTCGGCAGCGCGAAGCGCGGCATGTCGTCGTAGAAGCGCGCGAGGAACGGATTGTCGTCCGGTTGCTCGAGCAGCTCGTCGGCGGACAGCCGTGTCGCCAGCTCGCGCGCGAGGCTCGTCTTGCCGGCGCCGATCGGTCCTTCGATCACGAGGTAGCGGCAGGCGGCAAGATCCATGGCGTTGCGTCAGCGGAGTGAACGATGCGAGCGCGTGCGGGCGATTCGCTGCGCGCGCACGTCCGGCAGGTGGCGGCGCGCGAGGCCGCGCCCGGGAATCGTCTGCGACGGCGCGACGTCGGCAAGAGGTCGCAGCACGAACGCGCGCTCGTGCATTCGCGGATGCGGAACGATGAGGCTTCGCGAGCGAATCCGGCGCGCGCCGTATAGTAGCAAATCGAGGTCGAGCGTCCGCGGCGCGTTCCGCGGCGTTGCGCGGCCGCGAACGCGTCCCTGCGCGCGTTCGATCCGCTGCATTTCACGCAGCAGCGCGTGCGGGGACAACGTCGTCGCGACTTCCGCCACCGCATTGACATAATCGGGCTGCGGCACCGCTCCGCCGACCGGAGCGGTCACGTAATTCGGTGACGCGGCCAGCACACGAATGCCGGGCGTTGCGCGCAGCGCCGCAAGCGCGCGTGCGATTTGGCGCCGCGGATGGCGCAGGTTGCTGCCGAGCGCGATGAACGCGCGCGTGGGCACGGCCGTCGCCCGCTATTCTTCGGGCGCGGGTTGCGCGTTCGCGCCTTCGCTGCGCTTTCGGCGGCTGCGCGGCCGGCGTCGCTTCTTCGGCGCTTCCTCGGGGCGCAGCATCGCCTGCCGCTCCTCGTCGTCGGCGGTCTGGAAGCGCGTCCACCAGTCGACGAGCGACTGCGGCACTTCGCCGCTCGCGCCGCGCAATGCGAGGAAATCATAGGCGGCGCGAAAGCGGGGATGCTCGAGCAGCCGTACCGGCCGCGTGCCGGCACGCTGCTCGAAGCGCGGCTGCAGTGCCCAGATCTCCTTGATCGTCGCTTCGAAGCGGCGCGGGATGGCGATGCGCTCGGCCTGCGCCGAGAACACGTGGTCCATCGCGTCGAAGAGCGCGGGCAGCGGGCGCTCGCCGCGCTCCTTCGCCGACTTCCACGTCTTGAGCACCTCGTGCCACAGGAGCGCCGCGAACAGGAACGCCGGCGACACGCCCTTGTCCTCGCGTACGCGCGCGTCGGTCTGCGCGAGCGCGGTGTCGATGAACTTCTGGCCGAGCGGCTGCTCGAGGATCACGTCGAGGAGCGGCAGCAGGCCTGCCGACAGTCCGTGGGCGCGCAGGCTGCGCAGGGTGTCGACCGCGTGTCCCGACAGGAGCAGCTTCTGCATCTCGTCGAACAGGCGCGCCGGCGGCACGTTGTGCATCAGCGGCGACAGCCGCGCGATCGGTTCCTCGGTACGCTTCTCGATCGAGAAGCCGAGCTTGGCGGCAAGCCGCACGGCGCGAAGCATCCGCACCGGATCCTCGCGGTAGCGCGTGACGGGCGGGCCGATCAGCTTCATGCGGTGCGCGCGCATGTCGTTGAAGCCGCCGACGTAGTCCCAGATCGATTCGGTGCCGGGATCGAAGTAGAGCGCGTTGACCGTGAAGTCGCGCCGCGCGGCGTCCTCGGCCTGGCTGCCGTAGACGTTGTCGGAGATGAGGCGTCCGTGCTCGTCGGTGGCGTTCTCGCCCGTCTGCGCGGCGCGAAACGTCGACACTTCGAGCACTTCGTTGCCAACGTGGACGTGTACGAGGCGAAACCGGCGCCCGACGATGAACGCGCGGCGGAACAGCGCTTTCACCTGCTCGGGCGTGGCCTCGGTCGCAATGTCGAAATCCTTGGGCGTGCGACCGAGCATCAAGTCGCGTACGGCACCGCCGACGATGAACGCCTTGAACCCCTCGTCCTGCAAGCGGCGGACGACGGTGCGCGCGGCGTTCGACAGTTGATCGCTTCGGACGGCGTGCTGCTCGGGCCCGTGGATGCGCGGCTCACGCGCGGACCTGCCGGGCAGCAGGCGGGCGAGCAGGCGTCGAATCATCGCGCGGGGAGACTCGACTTTCCACTCGAAGGCATCGTGCCGTCCATTCTAGCATCGGCTCCGTTACCGCTCGGCCGGCCGCGCTGCGGGCGCTGCAGCATAATGCGACCTTTCGCCGCGCGCGAGACCGTCACCCGCGCGCCTGCCAGGAGACCCCATTCCATGTATCAGCATGTCACCGTGCCCGCCGACGGCGCGAAGATCGAAGTCAATGCCGATTTCAGCCTTCGCGTGCCCGACAACCCGATCATTCCCTACATCGAGGGCGACGGGACCGGCGTCGACATCACGCCGGTGATGCTCCGCGTCGTCGACGCCGCGGTCGCCAAGGCCTACGCCGGCAAGCGGAAGATCCACTGGATGGAGATCTACGCCGGCGAGAAGTCGACGCGCGTGTACGGGCCGGACGTTTGGCTGCCGGACGAGACGCTCGACATCCTGCGCGAGTACGTCGTGTCGATCAAGGGGCCGCTGACGACGCCCGTGGGCGGAGGCATCCGTTCGCTCAACGTGGCGCTGCGCCAGCAGCTCGACCTGTATGTATGCCTGCGGCCGGTGCGCTGGTTCAAGGGCGTGCCGTCGCCGGTGAAGGAGCCCGAGAAGGTCGACATGGTGATCTTCCGCGAGAATTCCGAGGACATCTACGTCGGCATCGAATGGCCGGCCGGCTCGCCCGAGGCGAAGAAGCTGATCGATTTCCTCATCAACGAAATGGGTGTGCGCAAGATCCGCTTCCCGGCCACGTCGGGCATCGGCGTGAAGCCGATTTCGTCGGAGGGGACCGATCGTCTCGTACGCAAGGCGTTCCAGTACGCGATCGACAACGACCGCAAGTCGGTGGCGCTCGTGCACAAGGGCAACATCCAGAAGTTCACCGAAGGCGCGTTCCGCGACTGGGGCTATGCGCTCGCCAAGCGTGAGTTCGGCGCGAAGGAGATCGACGGCGGACCGTGGTGCGCGTTCAAGAATCCGAAGACGGGCCGCGAGATCATCGTCAAGGACGTCATCGCCGATGCGTTCCTGCAACAGATCCTGCTGCGGCCGGCCGAGTACGACGTGATCGCCACGCCGAACCTGAACGGCGACTACATCTCCGACGCGCTGGCGGCGGAAGTGGGCGGCATCGGCATCGCGCCCGGCGCCAACATGTCGGACACCGTGGCGATGTTCGAGGCGACCCACGGCACGGCGCCGAAGTACGCCGGCAAGGACTACGTGAATCCCGGCTCCGAGATCCTGTCCGCTGAAATGATGCTCGTCCACATGGGCTGGCGCGAAGCGGCGGACCTGATCACGTCGAGCCTCGAGAAGGCCATCGCCGACAAGGTGGTCACGTACGACTTCGCGCGCCTCTTGCCCGGTGCGACGCAAGTCTCCACCTCGGCCTTCGGGCAGGCGATGATCGAACGGATGTAATCCTATCCGCGCAAAGTTTCGCGCTCGCTTCGCTCGCCCGGTACTTTGCGCGGGGCAAGTTAGTTCGGCCGTCTTGGGGCCCTGCGCCGGCCTTTCCCCAACGGTACGATGCGCCGCGCGCGAAACTTGCATTGCCTGCGAGTGGAGAGGCAGGCGGCGCGCGTTCTTCGCGGGGAAGGCTCGAAACTTCCCGCGCGGCGCCGACTGTCTTAGGACAAAACCACGCGGAGCGGATGTAAATATTGCGCGGGCGCGCCGCAAACGGCCGACGGCAGCGAAGCCGCTTTGGAAGCGTCGCGGTGCGCGCCGCCACGCCCGCGGGGTCCCCGCCCATCGGCCGTCCCCTTGTAAAAGTTGTTGTAATCATCAAACATGACCCCCAATTAGCCACTGCGTCGCACGATGTCAAAACAGGAGCAGCACGGCAGCGTGCTCGAGGCGGAACGGACGAAAGTCAAGCCGCCCCCGCTGTACAAGGTCGTCTTGCTGAACGACGACTACACGCCGATGGACTTTGTGGTCATCGTGCTCCAAACTGTATTTGGCATGAGTCGTGAAAAGGCCACGCAGGTGATGCTTCAGGTGCACCGCGAAGGCATGGGAGTGTGCGGTACGTACACCCGCGAAGTCGCGGCGACGAAGGTCGATCAGGTCATCAACCTCGCGCGAAAGCACCAGCATCCCTTGCAGTGCACGATGGAGGAGACTTGAGCGTTAGGGTAATAAGCAGGCCGGCAACGGCCCCGGGCTCTGCCGGAAATGGTTTTCGGTGCAGCCACGAAGTCAAGGACGCAACATGATTGCCCAGGAACTGGAAGTCTCCCTCCACATGGCTTTTGTCGAGGCCCGGCAGAAGCAGCACGAGTTCATCACCGTCGAGCACCTGCTGCTCGCGATGCTCGACAACCCGTCGGCGGCCGAAGTGCTGAAGGCCTGCGGCGTCGACCTCGACGAGCTGCGTGGCGTGCTGACCGACTTCATCAACGAGCACACGCCGCGGCTCGCCGCGCATTCCGACGCCGATACGCAGCCCACGCAAGGCTTCCAGCGCGTGATCCAGCGCGCGATCCTGCACGTGCAGTCGTCGGGCAAGAAGGAAGTCACCGGCGCGAACGTGCTCGTCGCCGTGTTCGGCGAGAAGGAATCGCACGCCGTCTATTTCCTGAACCAGCGCGGCGTCACGCGGCTCGACGTCGTCAATTACATCGCGCACGGCATCACCAAGAGCCCGCAACAGAAGCAGGACAAGGCGTCGGAAGCCAAGGACGAAAGCGAGGCCGGCAGCGAATCGCAGGGCGCGCTCGACGCGTACACGGTCAACCTCAACGCGCAGGCGAAGAACGGCAAGATCGACCCGCTGATCGGCCGCGAGCACGAGCTCGAGCGGGTGATCCAGGTGCTGTGCCGCCGGCGCAAGAACAACCCGCTGCTCGTCGGCGAGGCCGGTGTCGGCAAGACCGCCATCGCCGAAGGGCTCGCGCGCCGCATCAACGACGCCGAGGTGCCCGAGCTCCTGAAGGAGTTCCAGGTCTATTCGCTCGACATGGGCGCGCTCCTCGCGGGCACCAAGTATCGCGGCGATTTCGAGCAGCGCCTCAAGGCCGTGCTGAAGCAGCTTTCGGAAAATCCGAAGTCGATCCTGTTCATCGACGAGATCCACACGATCATCGGCGCAGGCGCCGCCTCGGGCGGCACGCTCGACGCGTCGAACCTGCTGAAGCCCGCCCTGTCGACCGGCGCACTGAAGTGCATCGGCGCCACCACGTACAGCGAGTTCCGCCAGATCTTCGAGAAGGATCACGCGCTGTCGCGGCGCTTCCAGAAGGTGGACGTGCCCGAGCCGTCGGTCGCCGAAACCGTCGAGATCCTGAAGGGATTGAAGACGCGCTTCGAGCAGCACCACGGCGTCAAGTACGCGCCGGCGGCGCTCACGTCGGCAGCCGAGCTCGCCGCGCGCTTCATCAATGATCGTCACCTGCCCGACAAGGCGATCGACGTGATCGACGAAGCGGGCGCCGCACAGAAGATCCTGCCGAAGTCGCGGCAGAAGAAGGTGATCGGCAAGAACGAGGTCGAGGAGATCGTCGCGAAGATCGCGCGCATCCCGGCGAAGAACGTGTCGTCCGACGATCGCAACGCGCTGAAGACGCTCGACCGCGACCTGAAGAACGTCGTGTTCGGCCAGAACCAGGCGATCGATGCCCTCGTGTCCGCCATTCGCATGGCACGCTCGGGCCTCGGCAACCCGCACAAGCCCATCGGCAACTTTTTGTTCAGCGGCCCCACTGGCGTCGGCAAGACGGAAGTGGCGCGCCAGCTCGCGTTCTGCCTCGGCGTCGAGCTTCTGCGCTTCGACATGTCGGAGTACATGGAGCGCCACGCGGTGTCGCGGCTGATCGGCGCGCCGCCGGGATATGTCGGCTTCGACCAGGGCGGCCAACTGACCGAAGGGATCACGAAGCATCCGTACAGCGTGCTGTTGCTCGACGAAATCGAGAAGGCGCATCCGGACATCTTCAACATCCTGCTGCAGGTGATGGACCACGGCACGCTCACCGACAACAACGGGCGCAAGGCCGACTTCCGCAACGTCATCATCATCATGACGACGAACGCGGGGGCGGGCGAGCTCGCGCGCCACACGATCGGCTTCGCCACCGAGAAGCAGGCGGGCGACGAGATGGCGGAGATCAAGCGGCTGTTCACACCGGAATTCCGCAACCGTCTCGACGCGACGATCTCGTTCTCGGCACTCGACCACGACATCATCCTGCGCGTCGTCGACAAGTTCCTGCTCGAGCTCGAGGCGCAGCTGCACGAGAAGAAGGTCGATCCGACGTTCTCGCCGAAGCTGCGTGAATTCCTCGCGCACAAGGGCTTCGATCCGCAGATGGGTGCGCGTCCGATGTCGCGGTTGATCCAGGACACGATCCGCAAGGCGCTCGCCGACGAATTGCTGTTCGGGCGCCTCGTCAACGGCGGCAAGGTCACGATCGACCTCGACGACGACCAGCAGATCACGCTTGCGTTCGAGGAGCCCGCCGAGCCGGCGGCGAAGGAAGCCGAGCCGGCCTGATCCGGTTCGGCGTCGATCCAAAAGCCCCGGCCCAGCCGGGGCTTTTTTTATGGTTCGCCCGGCGTGGAAGCGATTTCCATTTGTGCTGACGCCGCGCGCTGCATCGCAACATCGTGAATCGCAACGCTTTCCCTCTTCGGGCCGCGCAATCCGCGCGTCTGCGTGTCCGTGTTCGGCTGATGCGTGGCAGCATCGTTCACGGTCCGATGCGAGCGTTAGTTTCCACCCTGTGGAATCGGTTTTTAAGTTCTTGTAATTGTTGAAAGAATTCCACGCCGCGTCGCAACATTTCGCTTGCCCCGCCGGTCATACCGCTGCTATCGTGAACGAGCGTCGTCGCCGGCCCGACGGCGGCGCCAGGAGCCAAGGGGCCATTGGAACGGGGAGCGACGCGATGAACTACGACCTGGAAGCAGCGCGGCTGCGCAAGGATTGGGCGGAGAACCCGCGCTGGAAAGGCATCGAGCGCGGCTACGGAGCGGAAGACGTCGTGCGGTTGCGCGGATCGCTCGTGATCGAGCACACGCTCGCGCGGCGCGGCGCCGAGAAGCTGTGGAAGCTGCTGTACGACGAGCCCTTCGTCAACACGCTCGGCGCGCTCACCGGCAACCAGGCGCTGCAGCAGGTCAAGGCGGGGCTGAAGGCAATCTACCTGTCGGGCTGGCAGGTGGCGGCGGATGCGAACATCGCCGGCGAGATGTATCCGGACCAGTCGCTGTATCCCGCGAATTCGGTGCCGTCGGTGGTTCGGCGAATCAACAACACGTTCATGCGCGCCGATCAGATCGCCCACGCGGAAGGGCGCGACGACATCGACTACTTCGCGCCCATCGTCGCCGATGCCGAGGCAGGCTTCGGCGGCGTGCTGAATGCGTTCGAGCTGATGAAGGCGATGATCGAGGCGGGTGCTGCGGGCGTGCACTTCGAGGATCAGCTCGCGTCGGTGAAGAAGTGCGGACACATGGGCGGCAAGGTGCTCGTGCCCACGCGCGAAGCTGTGGAGAAGCTCGTCGCCGCGCGGCTTGCCGCCGACTGCATGGGCGTGCCGACGATCCTGCTCGCGCGCACCGACGCCGAAGCCGCCGATCTGCTGACCTCGGACGTCGACGAGAACGACCGGCCGTTCATCACCGGCGAGCGCACCGCCGAAGGCTTCTACCGGACGCGCAATGGCCTCGACCAGGCGGTCGCACGCGGACTCGCGTATGCGAAATATGCGGATTTGATATGGTGCGAGACGGGCAAGCCCGATCTCGAGTTCGCCAAGGCGTTCGCCGAGGCGATCCATGCGAAGCATCCCGGCAAGCTGCTGGCGTACAACTGCTCGCCGTCGTTCAACTGGAAGAAGAACCTCGACGACGCGACGATCGCGCGCTTCCAGCGCGAACTCGGCGCGATGGGGTACAAGTTCCAGTTCATCACGCTCGCGGGCTTCCACAGCCTCAACTATTCGATGTTCCATCTCGCACACGGTTATGCGCGCCGGAACATGGAAGCGTTCGTGGAATTGCAGCAGGCGGAATTCGCGGCGGCGGAACAGGGATTCACCGCGGTGAAGCACCAGCGCGAAGTGGGCACCGGCTACTTCGACCAGGTGACGCAGACGGTGCAGGGCGCGCAGGCCTCGACGACGGCACTGAAGGGCTCGACCGAGGACGAGCAGTTCTTCGACGCGAAACGCCAGTTGCACGTCGCGAACGGCTGACGCGGGGAATCGCGCGCGGCAGATCGGTGTCGGAGATGTAATTCGTGCATTGCATCTCCGACACCCGATGGACTCCGACGCAGTCCGCGTCTTCTATGCAATCGTTCCGCCGCCCGGCGTCGCAGCGTCGCTGGCGGAGCTTGCGAAGGGCATTGGGCAGCGCGTGCGGGCGCGCGCGGTGCGCGCCGGGAACATCCACCTGACGCTGGCGTTCGTCGGCGCGTGGCCACTGTCCGGCATGCCGTCGGTGAAAGCAGCAGCGGAAGCCGTGCATGGCGAACCGTTTCGCCTCACGCTCGACACCCTCGGCAGCTTTCGTCGCGCCGGCATCGCATGGGTCGGACCGTCGCATCCGCCGCCGCAGCTCGTAACGCTCGCCACGTCGCTTGGCGAGGCGTTGTTGGCGAACGATGTCACCTACGACGCGCGAGTGTTCCGGCCGCACGTGACGCTCGCGCGCCGGCTGCGCGCGCCGGGTCCCGACGGCACGATCGACCCGCTCGAATGGGACGTCGACGCGTTCTCGCTGATGGAATCGCACACGACGGCGCAGGGCATGTGCTACGAGACGCTCGCGACCTGGCCGCTCGGGGCACCTGCCGGTCAGTAGCGGCTGACCCTGCCTGACCCTGTCGATCAGACCTGTCCGAGCGCCACCGGCCGCTTCGCGTCGGCGCTCCACTCGCTCCAGCTGCCCGGATAGAGCCGCGTGAGCGGGTAGCCTGCAATCGCCATCGCGAGCACGTTGTGGCAGGCGCTCACACCCGAGCCGCAGTAATGCACGACATCCTCCGCGCGGCGCCCGTGCAGCATCGCGTCGAACTCCGCGCGGAGGTCGCGTGGGGCGCGGAAGGTGCCATCGGTCGACACGTTGCGGTTGTAGGGCCGGTTGATGGCACCCGGGATGTGGCCGGCGACGCGATCGATCGGCTCCACATCCCCTCGATAGCGTTCGGCCGCGCGCGCGTCCAGGAGCACGAGGTCGTGACGCGGAATGCTGGCCGCCACGCCGGTGGCATTGACCGTCGCGCGCACGCGGCCGGGCTTGAACTCCTTCGCTTCGACCTCCGGCACGTCGCTGACCACCGGCCGGCCTTCGCGCTGCCATTTGGCGAAGCCGCCATCGAGCACCGCCGCGATGTCGTGGCCGAGCCAGCGCAGCATCCACCACAGCCGCGACGCGAACACGCCGTCGCCCTGGTCGTACGCCACCACCTGCTTCGTGCGGTCGATGCCGAGTCGCCCGAACACCGCTGCGGCGGCTTCGGGGGTGGGGAGCGGATGGCGGCCGTTGCGGCCCGTGGTCTTCGCGGACAGATCGCGATCGAGATGCGCGAAGCGCGCACCCGGGATGTGACCCTTCCCGTACGCCGCTTCGCCGGCAGGCGGATCCCGCAGGTCGTGACGCACGTCGACGACGACGAACGCGGGATCCTCGAGATGCGCGGCGAGCTCGGCGGTGCCGATCAGCGTCGTGAACGCATGTGCCGGCACGCTGCCGGTTGCCGGCGTGCGCGGCTTCGAGCGCCGTTCGCGTGACACCATCGGCCGTCAAAGATGCGCGAGATGCGCTTCCATCTCGCGGCGGTAGAACTCGTGGAAGTGCTGCATGCCGTCTTCCATCGGCGACTGGTAGGGGCCTACCTCGCTTCGTCCTTGCGTGTAGAGCGCCTTGCGCCCCGCGTCCATGCGCTCGGCGATCTCGTCGTCCTCGCGCGCGGTTTCGTGATACGCCGCCTGCTCCGCAGCGACGAACTCCGGCTCGAACAGCGCGATGTCCTCCGGGTAGTAGAACTCGACGACGTTCAGCGTCTTGTCGACGGCCTTGGGAATCAGCGTACTGATCACGAGCACGTGCGGGTACCACTCGACCATGATGTTCGGGTAGTACGTGAGCCACACGGCGCCGTGCCGGGGCAGCTCACCGCGATAGTAGTCGAGCACGGCCTTGTGCCAGCGCTCGTAGGTGCGCGTGCCGGGGCGCGCGAGACGGTTGTTGATGCCCACCGTCTGCACCGACGCCCAGTCCGCGAACTCCCAGCGCAGGTCGTCGCATGTGACGAATTGCCCGAGGCCCGGATGGAACGGCTCGACGTGATAGTCCTCGAGATACACCTCGAGGAACGTCTTCCAGTTGTAATTGCACTCGTGCAGGTCGACGTGGTTCAGCACGTAGCCGCTGAAGTCGACGTTCTGCAACGACAGGCCCGCGAGGTCGCGCGCGATGTCGCGCGGGCCGTCGAACAGCAGTCCGTTCCAGTTCTGCAATGCGCTGCGGCCGAGATGCGCGCAGGGCTGGTTCGCGAAGTGCGGCGCGCCGAGCAGCTTGCCCGAGAGGTCGTACGTCCAGCGGTGGATCGGGCACACGATGTTCTGCGCGTTGCCCTTGCCCGTCAGCATGATCGCCTGCCGATGGCGGCAGATGTTCGACAAGAGCTCGAGGCCGTGCGGAGCGTGCACGAGCGCCTGCGCGTTGTCGCGCGCAGCGAGCACCTGGTAGTCGCCCGGCTCTGGCACCATCAGCGCATGACCGACATACCCTGGCGCACGCGCGAAAAGCCGCGCGCGCTCTTCGGCGAGCACCCCGGGATCGCAATACCAGCTTGCGGGAAGCTGTGACGTGGCTTGCCGCAGTTGCGCGGCGGTGGCGAGATCCGACATCGACCTTTCCTTTCAGGCGTGAAACGCCAACCCAACCCAACAACCCGGACGCCATGTGGAAATGAGGGTCGGACCCTCATTTCGCATGGGCGACGCATGAGGGTGCGACCCTCGTTGCCCCACCCCGCTCCGGACCGCTTTGCTAAGTCGGCCAACGCGAAAGGTATCGCGCAAGACGGGATTGCCCCGACTTGAAAGGCCGCATCGTCAAAACCGACCAGTATATTGCGTTCGATACTTCATCGTCAAGGCTCCGCGGGCTCGGGTAGAATCGCGACAGGGACGAAGCGTGCGGCGTGAGCGACGTGTCGCGCTTCGTCCACGCCATCGACATGTCCGAGACACCCGAATCTCCCCCTAGTTTCGAATCCGCGCTCGCGGAGCTCGAGGCGATCGTCGCGCGCATGGAAAGCGGCGAATTGCCGCTGCGCGAATCGCTCGACGCGTACAAGCGCGGCGCCGAGTTGCTCGCGTACTGCCAGTCGGCGCTGAAGGATGCGCAGCAGCAGGTGCAGGTGCTCGAGCGCGGCGTGCTGCAACCGTTCTCGCCGCCCGAAAGCGACGATGCCTGACGCGCCGTCGTTTCGCGACTGGGCAGAGGTGCACCAGCAGCGAATCGAAGGCGTGCTCGAGCGGGTCCTGCCCGCGGAGCAGAGCGCCGCTGCACGGCTCGCGGAGGCGATGCGCTACGCGACGCTCGGCGGCGGCAAGCGGATGCGCCCGCTCCTCGTCTACGCCGCCGCCGAAGCGACCGGCGGCAATGTCGACCGCGCCGACGCGCGTGCCGCAGCGGTCGAGCTGATTCACGCGTACTCGCTCGTCCATGACGATCTGCCGTGCATGGACGACGATTCGCTGCGCCGCGGCAAGCCCACCTGCCATGTGGCCTTCGACGAGGCGACGGCACTCCTTGCGGGTGACGCGCTGCAGACGCTCGCGTTTTCGGTGCTCGCGAAAAGCGGTCCTGGTGCGGCCGACGCATGCGCGATCCTGGCCGATGCCGCCGGCGTTCTGGGGATGGCGGGCGGGCAGCAGCTCGATCTCGATGCGACGGGAAGGGCACTCGACGCGAATTCGCTTGCCCAACTGCACGCGATGAAGACCGGAGCGCTCATTCGCGCCGCGGTCCGGCTCGGCGCGCACACCGCCGCCGCGCCGGTCGCCGACGTCACGGCCCTCGACCGCTATGCAGTGGCCGCGGGGCTCGCGTTCCAGGTCGTCGACGACGTGCTCGACGTCGAAGGCTCGAGCGCGTCGCTCGGCAAGACCGCCGGCAAGGACGCCGAGCAGCACAAGGCGACGTTCGCGACGCTGCATGGCGTCGAAGGCGCCCGCGAGGAGGCGATGCGCCTGCGCGGCGAGGCACACGATGCGCTGGCGCCGCTCGGCACGCGTGCGCGGCGCCTCACCGAGCTCGCCGACTGGATCGTGCTGCGCAACCGGTGAAGATGGAAGATCCGCCCACGCTCGCTCCGCTCGCTGCCCCCCGGGGGGTGGCCCTTCGCGACTGATGATGCTCATGGACACCTACCCGCTCCTCGAGAAAATCGATTCGCCGGCCGATCTGCGCAAGCTCGACCGCGGCCTTCTGCCGCAACTCGCGCGCGAGCTGCGCGCCTTCCTGCTGCATTCGGTCGCGAGCACCGGCGGTCACCTGTCGTCGAACCTCGGCACCGTCGAGCTCACGATCGCGCTGCACTACGTGTTCGATACGCCCCGCGATCGCATCGTGTGGGACGTCGGTCACCAGACGTACGCGCACAAGATCCTGACGGGCCGTCGCGCACGCATGGACAAGCTGCGCCAATGGGGCGGGCCGGGTGGCTTTCCGCGCCGCGACGAAAGCGAGTACGACACGTTCGGCACCGCACATTCGTCGACGTCGATCTCCGCGGCGCTCGGCATGGCGGCGGCGAAGAAGTTGACCGGCGATACGACCAAGGTCGTCGCGGTGATCGGCGACGGTGCGATGAGCGCCGGCATGGCGTTCGAGGCGCTGAACAACGCCGAGGGCGCGAACGTGCTGGTGATCCTGAACGACAACGACATGTCGATCTCGGAGCCCGTCGGCGCCTTCAACAACTATCTCGCGAAGGTGCTCGCATCGCGCTTCTACAACACCGTCCGTCGGGGCGGCAAGGAAGTGCTCGCGAAGCTGCCGCCGGTGCACGAGCTCGCGCGACGCGCCGAAGTGCACGTCAAAGGCATGGTGCTGCCGGGCACGCTGTTCGAGGAATTCGGCTTCAACTACATCGGACCCATCTGGGGCCACGACGTCGACCTGCTCGTCAAGACGCTTGCGAACGTGCGCAACCTGAACGGGCCGCAGTTCCTGCACGTGGTCACCCGCAAGGGCTACGGGTACGGGCGCGCGGAGGAGGACCCGATCCTCTACCACGGCGTCAGCAAGTTCGATCCTGCAGTCGGCATCGTGCCCAAGGGCGGCGGCAAGCCCACGTACACGCAAGTGTTCGGCGAATGGCTCTGCGACATGGCGAAGAGCGACCGGCGCCTCGTCGGCATCACGCCGGCGATGCGCGAAGGCTCGGGCCTCGTCGAGTTCTCGCATCGCTTTCCCGAGCGCTACTACGACGTCGGCATCGCCGAGCAGCATGCCGTGACGTTCGCCGCCGGCCTCGCGTGCGAAGGCATGAAGCCGGTCGTCGCGATCTATTCGACGTTCCTGCAGCGCGCGTACGACCAGCTCATTCACGACGTCGTGCTGCAGAACCTGCCGGTGATGTTCGCGATCGACCGCGCGGGCGTCGTCGGGGCCGACGGGCCGACGCACATTGGCGCATTCGACCTCTCGTACCTGCGCTGCCTGCCGAACACCACCGTGATGGCGCCGGCCGACGAGAACGAAACGCGCCAGATGCTCACCACGGCGTTCCATCTCGACACGCCGTCGGCGGTGCGCTACCCGCGCGGCACCGGACCCGGTATCGCGATCCAGCCTGCGTTGACGACACTGCCCATCGGCAAGGGTGAGATCCGGCGCACGGCCAAGCGGCGCACGCATCGCATCGCGATCCTCGCGTTCGGGCAATTGCTGTATCCGGCGCTCGCGGCGGCCGAGGACCTCGACGCGACCGTCGCCAACATGCGTTTCGTGAAGCCGCTCGACGCGGAGCTGATCCGCAAGCTTGCGGAGGAACACGACGCGTTCGTGACCGTCGAGGAGAACGTGATCGCGGGAGGCGCGGGCAGCGCGGTCGCCGAATTGCTCGCCTCCGAGAAGATCGCGTTGCCCATTCTGCATCTGGGCTTGCCCGATCGCTTCCTCGACCACGGTGATCCCGCACTCCTGCTTTCGCACGCGGGTTTAGACGCGAAGGGCATCGCGGCGTCGATCCATCAACGCTTCGCACAGCGTACGCCGGAAAGCTGGGCCAAGCCGGCGGCGTGAAACGCGTGGATCGGCGCGGCCCGGCGCCACTGAAACGCCGCACCCTCGTGCTGCATCCAATGGGGCGATGACCACCCCTATGGCACACTGCAACCCATGAATCGACCGGAAACCCCGAGCGGATTGATCCCCATCCCCGATGTGCAGTCGTCGCGCGACGAGCGCCATATCGCGATCGATCGCGTCGGCATCCGCGGCCTGCGCTATCCGCTGTCGTTCCAGGACGGCGACGACGTGCACGCCACCGTTGCGACGTGCGCCGTCTACGTCGAGCTGCCCGAAGAGCAGAAGGGCACGCACATGTCGCGGCTCGTGGCGCTCCTCGAGGATCGCGCGGCCGCCGGCGTGCCGTTCTCGGTGGACGAGATGCGCGGCTTCGTCGACGATCTCGTGGCGCGCCTCGGTGCCCCGGGCTGCTACGTCGAGCTGGCGTTTCCGTGCTTCATCCGCAAGCTGGCGCCCGTCTCCGGCGTGGCGAGCCTGCTCGACTACGACGTGCGCCTCTCCGCCGAGCTGTCGCGCGGCCAATTCGCGAGCACGATCGCCGTGTCGGTGCCGGTGACCTCGCTTTGCCCGTGCTCGAAGGAGATCTCCGACTACGGTGCGCACAACCAGCGCTCGCTCGTTACGATCAGCGTGCGTCCGCGCGAGCCGATGCGCGTCGGTGAACTCGTGCGCGTCGCCGAAGACGAGGCGTCGTGCGAGCTGTACGGCCTGCTGAAGCGCGCCGACGAAAAGTACGTCACCGAGCGTGCGTACGACAACCCGCGCTTCGTCGAGGATCTCGTACGCGGCGTCGCGGCGCGGCTTGCCAACGATCCGCGCATCGCCGGTTACGCGGTCGAGGCCGAGAACTTCGAGTCGATCCACAATCACTCGGCGTACGCGCGGATTGCGCGCGGGCTGTAACGCGCTCCCGGTTCAGCGCAGCAGGTACGCGCGCATGAGCTCGACCATCGCGTAGAACAGGTAGTCCGCATTCGCCTTGCGCACGAACCCGTGCCCCTCGTTGTCCGCGAGGAGGTACCACACCGGCACGCCGTTCTTCTGCGCGGCCGCGACGATCTGCTCGGCTTCGGTGTACGGCACGCGCGGGTCGTTGCGGCCGTGTACGACGAAGAGCGGCGCCCGGATGCGTGGTGCGTTGTTGACCGGCGAGATCTTCGTCAGGAACGCGCGCATCGACGCGTTGCGCTCGTCGCCGTACTCGACGCGCCGCAGGTCGCGGCGATAGCTCTCGGTGTTCTCGAGGAACGACACGAAGTTGGCGATGCCGACGACGTCGATCGTGCCCGCGATGCGGTCGCCGTAGTGCGTCGCCACGGCGAGCGCCATGTAGCCGCCGTAGCTGCCGCCTTCGATCAGCACGCGGCGCGAATCGAGACCGGGCTGCGTGGCGATCCAATCGAGCAGCGCGCCGATGTCGCGCACCGAATCCTCGCGCTTCATGCCGTTGTCGAGATCGACGAACGTCTTGCCGTAGCCGGTCGAGCCGCGCACGTTGGGCTCGATGACGGCGATGCCGAGCTCGTCGACGAAGTAGTTCCAGCGACCCAGGAAGCCGGGGCGCGCCTGGCCTTCCGGGCCGCCGTGGATCGACACGATCACCGGCCGCTTGCCCGTGAACTTCGCGGGCGGCCGCGTGATGAAGCCGCCGATCGTGCGGCCGTCGAAGCTCGTCCACGCGATCGGCGCCGCACTTCGGAACGCATCGGCGTCGAGACCGGGCACGCTCGTTTTCGTCCAGCGCGTGACGACGCCGTCGCGCACGTTCAGCGAGTACGCATCGTTCGGGCTTTGCGCACTGTCGATCGAGAACGCGAGATCGTTCGAGTTCTCGTGCCACACCAGCCGCTCCACGTTGCCGACGGGCAGCGTCGGCTGCGGCAACGGCTTGCGCGTGCCGGCGTCGTAGAGGCGCAACACGCCGATGCCCGCTTCGTTGGTGATCACGGCGAGCCTGCGGCCATCGGGCGACAACGCCAGCGCCTCGACATCATGGGCGCCGCCGTGCCCGAAGTAATCGAGCCGCCCCGTGGCGAGATCGAGATGCGCAAGGCGCCGGAACTCGCCGTCGCGATCGGTCGACAGGAACAGGCCCTTGCCGGGCCGATCGAACGCGAGATCGCTCGTCGCGATGGGTCGCGCGAGCGTCGCCCCTTCGCGCGGAAACACGCGCTTCTTCGCGCCGGTCGCGACGTCCATCACGTACACGTACGACTCGTTGACCGACTTGTAATCGACGAGCGCCACGCGCTTGTCGTCGAACGAGAACGTGAAGTCGCCCCAGCCGGTGCCCGCGAGCGTCGCGAGCTTGCGCGCCCCGTGTGGCGCGAGCGGGTCGACGAGCGTCAGGTCCGTGGTGGGATTGGCGGTGCGCCCCGTCTTGTCGAGCGCCACGGACGTGACGAGCGCGCGGTCGCGCGCGTGCGTGAGCGTGCCGACGTCGTGCTTGCGTGACGGATCGGTCAGCAGCACCGGTTCGCGCTGCCCGGGGTCGAGCCGGTAGAGCTGCCGCTGCTCGTTGCCGCCGGCGTCGCGGACGAACACGAACACGTCGGGCGCCTTCGGCCACCACAGCCCGAAGCGGACGGGCTCGGCGAAATGCGTGATTTGCGCAAGCCCGCCGAGCGGACGGTCGACCTCGTGCAACTGCGTCGTGTTGCCCGCGCGGCGCGCGACCACGAGTTCGCGATCGACCGGATGCCAGCTCACGGCGAGCGTCGGCTTGAACTCCGTGTACGGCTCGACCTTCGCCGCGAGCGCCGCGGGAATCGCCGGGATGTTCACGGTCTTGAGGTCGGCGTTCGGCATGATGACGTCGTCGGCGAGCGCCGGCGGCGCGAAAGCCGCGGCGAGTACGAACGCGGCAAGCGGAATGCGGTCCTTCATCCGTCGGTTCCCATGGGGGTCGGCTGGTAACATTCTAGTGACGACCGGAACCACGATGCGCCCCATCGCCATCTTCCGCTTCAGCCCGACCGAAGGCCCGGCGCACTTCGCCGATTGGCTCGACGCGCAGCGCTTGCCGTGGCAACTCGTCGCGGTCGACGCGGGCGACGCCATTCCCTCCGATCCGCGGGCATTCTCGGGCATCGGCATGATGGGCGGGCCGATGAGCGTGTATGAAACGCTGCCCTGGATCGACCCGCTGTCGCGCCTGCTGCGCGACGCTATCGCGCACGAGGTCCCGATCGTCGGCCATTGCCTCGGCGGTCAGTTGCTCGCGCAGGCGCTCGGTGGGCGCGTGACGCGCACGAACGTGCCCGAGATCGGCTGGATCAACGTCGAGTCGACCGACGCCGCGGCTGCGCACTCGTGGCTCGGCGGTCGCGACCGCTTCACCCCGTTCCAGTGGCATTACGACGTGTTCGAGATCCCCATCGGCGCCACGCGCATTCTCACCAACGGCTTCAATCCGAATCAGGGTTACGTGATCGACGATCGTCACATCGGCTTCCAGTGCCACATCGAGATGACCGCCGATCTCGTGCACGCGTGGTGCCGCTCGGGGGCGGACGAGATTCTCGAGCCCGGAACGGCGTCGCGGCAGACGCGCGAGGAAATCCTCGCCGATCTCGGCGCACGCCTTGCGAACCTGCAGCAGGTGGCCGACGGCGTGTATGCGCGCTGGTCGCAGAAGCTGAAGCGCTGATGGCGGTCGTTCGCGGCGAAGGGCCGCCCCGAGCTGCGAATTGCGCCCCTTCGGCGGTTAGCGAAGCGGCGGAGCCGCGAGCGTTGGGGCGTCACATCCTTGCGCTGCCGGATCTGCTGATCAACCAGATCGCAGCGGGCGAAGTCGTCGAGCGCCCGGCCGCGGCCTTGAAGGAGCTGCTCGAGAACGCGCTCGACGCCGGCGCGACGCAGATCGACGTCGACGTCGCCGGCGGCGGCATCAAGCGGCTGCGCGTGGCCGACAACGGCAGCGGCATCGCGCGCGAGGATTTGCCGCTCGCGGTCGCGCGGCACGCGACGTCGAAGATCGCGTCGGTCGTCGACCTCGAGGCGATCGCGACGCTCGGTTTCCGTGGCGAGGCGCTCGCGTCGATGGCGGCGGTGTCGCGCCTCGCAATCGCGTCGCGCTCGTGCGACAAGCCGCATGCATGGCGCCTCGAAGTCGAAGGCGGCAACGTGGGCGTCGTCGCCCCGGCCGCACTCGCGAGCGGCACCATCGTGACGGTCGAGGAGCTGTACTTCAACACGCCGGCGCGCCGCAAGTTCCTCCGCACCGAAGCCACCGAATGGGCGCATTGCGAAGAGGCGTTCCGCCGCATCGCGCTCGCCTATGGCAGCGTGGCTTTCACGCTCACGCACAACGGGCGCGCCGTGCATCGGCTGCAGGGCGGTGGACGCCGCGCGCGCGTGGAAGCGCTGCTCGGCGATGCGTTCGTGCAGCACGCGGCGTCGGTGGACGCGGAGGCGGGCGAGGTTCGCCTGACCGGCTTCGCCGTGCGGCCCGCATACGCGGCCGACGGACCCTCGACGCAACACGTGTTCGTGAACGGCCGCTACGTGCGCGACCGCATGCTCGCGCACGCGCTGCGCGAGGCGTACCGCGACGTGCTGCATCACGAACGGCAACCCGCGTACGCGCTATGGCTCGTGCTCGATCCGCGCCGCGTCGACGTGAACGTGCATCCGCAGAAGACCGAGGTGCGTTTTCGTGACGCAGGTGCCATTCATCAGTTCGTGCGGCATGCGGTCGAACGCGCACTCGCCGCCACGGCGAGCGTGCAGCCCGCGGTGTCCGCGGCGGAGCGCCTGGGCCTCGCGGCCGCACAGATGCCGCCGCCCGTGCCCATGGGCGAGTTTCAAGCAACGAATGGCGCGCCCGCGAATGGCGCACCGTCGATGCAGCGTGCGATGCCGCTCGATGCGCAGGAACCGGCGGCCTTCTACCGTCGCCTGTTCGGCACGACCTCCGATTCCACGCCGGACTCCCGACGCAGCGATGCGCTTCCCACCGACGAGCCGCATCCGCTCGGCTTCGCGATCGCGCAACTGCACGGCGTGTACGTGCTCGCGCAGAATCGCGCGGGCCTCGTGCTCGTCGACATGCACGCCGCGCACGAGCGCATCGTGTACGAACGGCTGAAATCGGTGTTCGCGGAGCGCGTGCCGGTGCAACCCTTGCTCGTGCCCGCGACGTTCGCCGCCGAAGCGCTGGAAGTCGCCGCCGTCACCGAACATGCCGACGCGCTCGACGCACTCGGCTTCGACGTGTCGCCGATCGGTCCGGCCACGCTCGCGGTGCGCGGCATTCCCGCGCCGCTCAAGGACGCCGACGCCGCGGCGCTGGCCCGCGCCGTGCTGCACGACATCCGCGAATACGGCGGCTCGCGCGCGCTCGACGCGCGGCGCGACGAACTGCTGGCGACGATGGCGTGCCATGGCGCGGTGCGCGCGAATCGCAGCCTAACGATTCCCGAAATGAACGCGCTGTTGCGCGAAATGGAAGCGACCGAGCGCGCCGGCCAATGCAATCACGGCCGGCCGACGTGGTTTCAACTCTCGCTCGGCGACCTCGACCGGCTGTTCATGCGCGGTCGATGACCGTCATCCTGGTCGGGCCCACGGCGTCGGGCAAATCGGCGGTGGCGCTCGCCCTTGCTCGCCGATTCGGCGGCGAGATCGTGAGCGCGGATTCGGCGCAGGTGTATCGCGGCATGGACATCGGCACCGCGAAGCCCGACGCTGCCACGCGCGCAAGCGTGCCGCACCACCTCATCGACCTGATCGGTCCGACCGACGCCTATTCCGCGGCGCGCTTTCGCATCGATGCGCGCGACGCCATCGCGAAGATCCAATCGCGCGGACGTGTGCCGATCGTCGCCGGCGGCACGATGCTGTACGTGAAGGCGCTGCGCGAAGGGCTGAGCGCGCTCCCCGCCGCCGATCCTGCTGTGCGGGCCGAACTCGATGCGCGCGCCGCCGACGTGGGCTGGCCGGCGATGCACGCCGAGCTTGCGCGCGTGGATCCCCGGACCGCGGCAAGGCTTGCGCCGACCGATGCGCAGCGCATCCAGCGGGCGCTCGAGGTGCACGCGTTGAGCGGGCAGCCGCTGTCCGCCTTGCAGGGAACACGCGTAGCGGCGAACGATCGGGCCATCGTCATCGCGCTCGCGCCCGCGGAGCGCGCGAAGCTGCACGCGACGATCGCGCAACGCTTCGATGCGATGCTCGGCGCCGGCCTCGTCGACGAGGTCGTCGCGCTCCGCGAGCGCTTTGTGCTGCGCCCCAACCTGCCGTCGATGCGTGCGGTCGGCTATCGCCAGGTGCTCGACTATCTCGACGGCCGCATCGAACGTGCGGCATTGCGCGAACGAGGGATCGCGGCGACGCGCCAACTCGCGAAGCGCCAGCTCACGTGGCTGCGCAGCATGAACGTCGACACGGTCGAGTGCTTTCAATCCGGCGTCGTCGACGCGGTCGCATCGCGCGTGGCACTTGCGCTCGACCGTCGATGAAGCGGCCATCCGCTTCCGCACCGCGACGCGGAACTGTTTACAATCGCCTCCCGTCGCCCACCTGCAGGAGCTTTCCATGATTCGCTTCGTCGCGAGGTTCGTCGCGCCTGTGCTCTTCGCCGCCACCGCGTTCGCGGGTGCCGCGCACGCGCAGCAGACCGCCATCTGCTACAACTGCCCACCCGAGTGGGCCGACTGGGGCACGGAGCTCAAGGCCATCAAGGACAAGCTCGGCATCACGGTGCCGCAGGACAACAAGAATTCGGGCCAATCGCTCGCGCAGCTCGTGGCCGAGAAGGCGAGCCCGGTCGCCGACTTCACCTACCTCGGCGTGACGTTCGGCATCCAGGCGAAGCAGGACGGCGTGACCGCCGCGTACAAGCCCGCGCACTGGAACGACATCCCAGCCGGCCTCAAGGATCCCGACGGCTATTGGTTCACGATCCATTCGGGCACGCTCGGGTTGATGGTGAACGTCGACGCGCTGCACGGCAAGCCGGTGCCGAAGTCGTGGAAGGACCTGCTGAAGCCCGAGTACAAGGGCATGGTCGGCTATCTCGATCCGGCGAGCGCGTTCGTCGGCTACGTCGGCGCGGTGGCGATCAACAACGCGCTCGGCGGATCGCTCGACGACTTCACCCCGGCGATCAACTATTTCAAGCAGATGAAGGCGAACGATCCGATCGTGCCGAAGCAGACGTCGTATGCGCGCGTGCTGTCGGGCGAGATCCCGATCCTGATCGACTTCGACTTCAACGCGTATCGCGGCAAGTACAAGGACAAGGCGAACATCGCGTTCGTGATTCCTGCGGAAGGCAGCGTCGTCGTGCCGTACGTGATGGCGCTCGTGAAGAACGGCCCGCATCCGGACAACGCGAAGAAGGTGCTCGACTTCACGCTCTCGGACGAAGGCCAGGCGATCTGGGCGAATGCGTTCCTGCGGCCCGTGCGTCCCGAGGCGATGTCGAAGGAAGCGCAATCGCGCTTCCTGCCGGCGTCCGACTACGCGCGTGCGAAGCCGGTCGATTTCGCGAAGATGGCGGCGGCGCAAAAACCGTTCACCGAGCGGTACCTGAAGGAAGCGCAGTAAGTCTCCTCACCCCGACCCTCTCCCCTCGGGGGAGAGGGACCGTGCCCGCGTGACGTCGCCCAGCATCCGCCTCGGAGTCCTCGCGCTCCCCGCGCTCGTCGTCTTCGTCGCATTCTGGCTCCTGCCGATGGCGCGGCTCGTCGCGGTCGGCGCGGGCGGCCCGCGTGGAGTCGCGGCCTACGCGGCGATCGTCACCGACGCAAATTACCTGTCGAGTCTCGTGTCGACGGTGGTGCTGTCGATCGTCGTCACGTTCGCGACGCTCGTCGTGTCCGGAATCGCCGGCATGTTCCTGCAGCGCAATCGCTTTCCCGGCCGCGGCCTGCTCGTGTCGCTGCTCACGTTCCCGCTCGCGTTCCCGGGCGTCGTCGTCGGCTTCATGGTGATCATGCTCGCCGGGCGCCAGGGCCTGATCGGGTCGGTCACCGACGCGCTGTTCGGTTCCAAGCTCGTGTTCGCGTATTCGATTGCCGGGCTTTTCCTCGGTTACCTGTACTTTTCGATTCCGCGCGTGATTCTCACGGTGATGGCCGCCGTCGAGAAGCTCGACGGCGCGCTCGAGGAAGCCGCACGCTCGCTCGGCGCGAACGGCTGGCAGGTGCTGCGCGACGTGATCATCCCGGGCCTGCGCCCGGCGCTCATCTCCGCCGGCGCCATCTGCTTCGCGACGAGCATGGGCGCCTTCGGCACCGCGTTCACGCTCGCGACGAACATCAACGTACTGCCCATCACGATCTACACCGAGTTCACGAACTACGCGAATTTCTCGATCGCCGCCGCGCTGTCGATCGTGCTCGGCATCATCACGTGGGCCGCGCTCGCGTTCGCGCGCACGCTCGCGGGTTCCACCGTCGCCGCGGCAGCATGATGGATCGACGTTCGCCGCGCTTCTACGCGCAGCTCGCGTTCACGCTCGTGGTGTGCGCGTTCCTCGTCGTGCCCGTCGTGATGTCGGTGCTGGCCGGTCTGTCGCAGAACTATTTCATCGGCGTGAAAAGCGGGCTCACGCTGCGCTGGATTGGAGTGGTGCTGTCCTCCTACAGCGGCTCGATCGGCCTGTCGCTGCAAATCGCGCTCGCCTGCCTCGCCGCGACGCTCGTGCTCGGCGTGCCGATGGCGTACGTGCTCGCGCGCCACCCGAGCCGCGTCACGCGCCTTTTCGAGGAACTGCTCGTGCTGCCGGTCGCGGTGCCGGGACTCGCGACCGCCCTCGCGCTGATCCTGCTCTACGGCGAATGGCGCGGGTTTCGCGCGAGCTGGCTGTTCATCCTCGTCGGCCACGTCGTGTTCACGCTCCCGTTCATGGTGCGCTCGGTGCTGGCGGTCATGGCCGCCATGGATCTCGTCACGCTCGAGGAGGCGGCGGCGAGCCTCGGCGCGGGCTTCGCGAAGCGCTTCTTCGGCGTGATCGTGCCCAACGCGCGCTACGGCATCCTCGCGGGCGCGCTGATGGTCGTGACGCTGTCGGTCGGCGAATTCAACATCACGTGGATGCTGCACACGCCGCTCACGAAGACCATTCCCGTGGGGCTCGCCGATTCGTACGCGTCGCTGCGCCTCGAGATCGGCTCCGCCTACACGATCGTGTTCTTCGTGATGATCGTGCCGCTGCTCGTGGCAATGCAGTGGTTCGCGCGCGAGCCGACGCCGGCGCGCCCGAGGCTCCATGGACGATAACGCGGCGAGCGTGCGGCTCGCCGGCTGCGCGAAGACGTTTCCCGACGGTACCCAGGCGCTGAAGCCGCTCGACCTCGACATCGCCGCAGGCGAGACGATCGTGTTCCTCGGGCCCTCCGGCTGCGGCAAGACGACGCTCCTTCGCATCATCGCGGGGCTCACGGCGCCCGACCTTGGCGGCCGCGTGTACTTCGGCGACGACGAGGTCACGGCGCGGCCGATCGAGCGGCGCAACGTCGGCATGGTGTTCCAGAGCTACGCGCTCTTTCCCAACATGAGCGTGCTCGACAACGTCGCATACGGACTGCGCGTGCGCGGCGTCGCAGGCGCCGAACGCCGCGCGCAGGCGCAGCGACTGCTCGAGATGATGCAGCTCGGCGCCTTCGGCGAGCGGCGCATCGACCAGCTTTCCGGCGGACAGCGGCAACGCGTGGCGCTCGCGCGCGCACTCGCAGTGAAGCCGCGCGTGCTGCTGCTCGACGAGCCGCTGACCGCGCTCGACGCGAAGCTGCGCGAGAGCCTGCGCGTCGAGATCGACCGGCTGCTGCGCTCGCTCGGCATTACCAGCGTGTACGTGACCCACGACCAGGGCGAGGCGATGGCGCTCGGCGATCGCATCGCCGTTATGTCGCACGGGCGCGTCGAGCAGATCGGTACGCCGCAGGACATCTACTATCGGCCGGCGTCGGCGTTCGTCGCCGACTTCATAGGCACGATGAATCGGGTGACGGGGACGCGCGAGAACGCAGTGCTGCGGCTGCCCGGCGGGGCGCTGACGCTGCCGTCGCACGCCCCGGCGAGCGAGCACGCGCTGTTTCGCCCCGAGGACGTGCGCATCGTCGAGCCGGCACGAGGGGCGCTGCGCGGGACGGTCGTCTCGGCGTTCTTCCTCGGCAACCTGACGCGCGTCGTCGTCGATCTCGGCGGCGCGCAGTCGGTGATCGTCGACACGCTGCTGCGGCGATCCTTTGCGAAGGGAGAGGCGGTCGGCCTCGACGTCGACGCGTCGTCGATCCTCGTTCCCGGCGCGTTGCGCAACGCCGCCGGGGAACGCGCCGATTGACGTTCGCGCCGGTGGCCGCTTCGATTGACGCCTTTCCCCTTGTTCGCCATGATGCTCGCCCGGCCGCCCTACTGAAGCGGCCCTGCCAGGAGGAGTGATGCTTAAGCCTACGCACACCGCCGTCGCCGTCATGCTCGGCGCCCTCGTCATTGGCGCGCCGCTGCATGCGGCGACGTTCCGCTGGGCAAGCCAGGGCGACGTGCTCACGTTCGACCCCTACGCGCAGAACGAGAGCTTCAACAACACGTTCAACAGCTACGTCTACGAGTCGTTGGTCATGTACGACAAGAAGTTCGACGTCGTGCCGCAGCTCGCGACGAAGTGGGAGCAGGTCTCGCCCACGCAGTGGCGCTTCCACCTGCGTCCGAACGTCAAGTTCCAGGAAGGCGAGCCGCTCACCGCCGACGACGTCGTGTTCTCGATCAACCGCCAGAACTCGAAGCGGTCGATGATGAAGGCGTACCTCGCAGGCATCGCCGGCGCGAAGAAGGTCGACGACCTCACGGTCGACATCATGACCGACGGTCCCGCGCCCGTGCTGCTGCGCCAGCTCACCGACGTGCGCATCATGAGCAAGGCGTGGTGCGAGAAGCACAACGTCGTCGAGGTGCAGGACTACCTCGCGAAGGAGGAGACCTACGCGGTCGGCCACGCGAACGGCACCGGGCCGTACATCCTGAAGTCGCGCGAGCCGGACGTGAAGACGGTGCTCGACAAGAACCCCGGCTGGTGGGGCAAGATGGAGGGCAACGTCACGCAGATCGTCTACACGCCGATCAAGTCCGCGGCCACGCGCACGGCGGCGCTGCTCTCGGGTGAGGTCGACTTCGTGCTCGACCCGCCGCTGCAGGACCTGCCGAAGCTCAAGTCCGACGCGAACATCAAGGTCGTCGAGGGCCAGGAGAACCGGACGATCTTCATCGGCATGGACCAGAAGAGCGACGAGCTCAAGTACTCGAACGTCAAGGGCAAGAACCCGTTCAAGGACCTGCGCGTGCGCCAGGCGCTGTACTACGGCATGGACATCGAGGCGATCAAGCGCACGCTGATGCGCGGCCTGTCGATTCCCACGGGCGAGTTGATCACGCCGCAGGTGTACGGGTACTTCCCCGAAGCGAACAAGCGGCCGCCGTATGACGTGAACAAGGCGAAGGCGCTGCTCAAGGAGGCGGGTTATCCCGACGGGTTCGCGGTCACGCTCGACTGCCCGAACGACCGCTACATCAACGACGCGCTGATCTGCCAGGCGCTGACGTCGATGTGGGCGAAGATCGGGCTCAAGGTTACGCTCGACGCGATGCCCAAGGCGCAGTACTTCGCGAAGATCAACAAGCACGACACGAGCCTGTACATGCTGGGCTGGGCGGTGGCGACGTTCGACGCTCAGGACGCGCTGATCAACCTCGTGCACACGCCCGACGGCAAGGGCAACGGCGAGTACAACGACGGGAGCTACAGCAATCCGAAGATGGATGCGCTGATCGACGCGATGAAGACCGAGGGCGACGTCAAGAAGCGCCTCTCGATGATCCACGACGCGCTGATGCTGCATACGCAGGACGTCGCGCACATGATGCTGCACCAGCAGATCATCCCCTGGGCGATGCGCAAGAACATCGCGGTGACGCACAGCGCGGACAACCGCCTGCGCATGTGGTGGGTGCACGTCAACGAAGGCAACGGCAAGCAGTGACGGCGTGATGGAAAAGGATTCCCCCGCGCTCACTGCCCCCCGGGGGGCTGGACAGTCGGTCGGGGCGGCCCTTCCCGACTGACGGGCCCGGGCGGGCCGTGCCGTCCCGGCGTCCACCGCAAGGCAATTCATGACGGCGTTCATCCTGAGGCGCGTACTCCAGGCGATCGTCGTCATGCTGGTGGTCGCGCTCGTTGCGTTCTCGCTGTTCCAGTACGTCGGCGATCCCGTGCAGCTGATGCTCGGGCAGTTCGCGACGCCGGAAGATCGCGTTCGCTTGACGCACGAGCTCGGCCTCGACCAGCCGTTCTACGTGCAGTTCTTCCATTTCGTCGTCAACGCCATTCACGGCCAGTTCGGCGTGTCGCTTCGCATCGGCAAGCCGGTGTCCGTGCTGCTCGCGCAGCGCATTCCGGCAACGCTCGAGCTCAGCATCTGCGCTGCGCTCCTCGCGCTCGCGGTCGGCATTCCGGCCGGCGTCTACGCGGGGTTGCGGCCCAACTCGTGGCTCGCGCGCACGCTGTTGTCGCTGTCGCTCCTCGGCGTGTCGCTGCCGACGTTCCTGATCGGCATCCTGCTGATCCTGGTGTTCGCCGTCATCCTCGGTTGGCTGCCCGCATTCGGACGCGGCGAAGTCGTGCACCTCGGGTGGTGGTCCACGGGGCTTTTGTCGAAGACCGGGCTCATGTCGCTGATCCTGCCGACGATCACGCTGGGGCTCTTTCAGCTCACGCTCATCATGCGGCTCGTACGCTCGGAAATGCTCGAGGTGCTGCGCACCGATTACATCAAGTTCGCGCGCGCCCGGGGCCTGCGCGACCGCGCGATCAACTTCGGCCATGCGCTGAAGAACACGCTCGTGCCGGTGATCACGATCACCGGGCTGCAACTGGGATCGATCATCGCGTTCTCGATCATCACCGAGCAGGTGTTCCAGTGGCCGGGCATGGGCCTGCTGTTCATCCAGGCGGTGAGCTACGTCGACATCCCCGTGATGGCAGCGTACCTGTGCCTGATCGCGCTCGTGTTCGTGACGATCAACCTGATCGTCGATCTGCTGTACTACGTCGTCGATCCGCGCTTGCGCGCCGACCGGCCGGGCGGCAGCGGACACTAGCGCAATGAAAGAAGCGAGCGGGCGATGAATGCACGGCTCGTGGCGGCGCTGCGGTTGTCGTGGGACAGCGACGTCGCGTACAGCTTCCGTCATTCACCGTATGCGATCGTCGCCGCGATCGTGTTCGTGCTGTTCGTCGGCAGTGCCGTGTTCGCGCCGTGGGTCGCGCCGCACAATCCGTTCGACCTGTCGCAGCTCGACCTGTCGAACTCGCTGAAGCCGCCGATGTGGCTGCCGGGCGGCGATCCGAGCTTCCCGCTCGGCACCGACGACCAGGGGCGCGACATTCTCTCGACGATCCTGTTCGGCGCGCGCATTTCGCTCGCCGTCGGCATCGCATCGGTGCTGTTCTCGATGGTCCTCGGGGTTGCGCTTGGCCTGATCGCGGGCTACGTCGGCGGGAGCATCGACGCGTTCATCATGCGCGTCGCCGACGTTCAGCTCTCGTTCCCGGCGATCCTGATCGCGCTACTCGTCGACGGGCTCGCCCGCGCGCTGCTGCCGCGGTCGCACGAGAGCCTCGCGTTCTACGTGCTGGTGCTGTCGATCGGCGTATCCGGCTGGGTGCAGTACGCGCGCACGGTGCGCGGCACGACGCTCGTCGAGAAGAACAAGGAATACGTGCAGGCGGCGCGCCTCTTCGGCATCCACCCGCTCGCGATCATGGCACGGCACGTGTTGCCGAACGTGCTCGGCCCGGTGCTCGTGATCGCGACGATCCACATCGCGACCGCGATCATCACCGAGGCCACGCTGTCGTTCCTCGGCGTCGGCGTGCCGCCGACGCAGCCGTCGCTGGGCACGCTGATCCGCATCGGCAACGACTTCCTGTTCTCCGGCGAATGGTGGGTGACGCTTTTTCCCGGCATCGCGCTCGTGGTGATGGTGCTCGCGATCAACCTGCTCGGCGACTGGTTGCGCGATGCGCTCAACCCGAGGCTGCGGACGTGAATCGTCCACTTCTGGAGGTTCGACACCTGCGCATCGAATTCCCGACGCGCCGCGGCGTGCTCGTCGCGGTCGACGAAGTGTCGTTCACCATCGGCCCTGGCGAAGTGCTCGGCGTGGTCGGTGAATCGGGCGCCGGCAAGTCGCTGACGGGTGCCGCGATCATCGGATTGCTCGAGCCGCCGGGCCGTATCGCCGCCGGCGAGATCCTGCTCGACGGCGAGCGCATCGACCGCCTGCCGCACGAGGCGATGCGGCGCATTCGCGGCCGGCGCATCGGCGCGATCTTCCAGGACCCGCTCGCCTCGCTCGATCCGCTGTTCTCGATCGGCCAGCAACTCGTCGAGACGATCCGCACGCATCTGCCGCTGAGCGAGGGCGAAGCACGCAAGCGCGCGGTCGACCTGCTGCAGGAAGTCGGCATTCCCGCCGCCGCGCGGCGCACCGGCCACTATCCGCATCAGTTCTCGGGCGGCATGCGCCAGCGCGTCGTCATCGCGCTCGCGCTCGCCGCGAATCCGCAGTTGATCATCGCCGACGAGCCCACGACCGCGCTCGACGTCTCGATCCAGGCGCAGATCATCACGCTGTTGAAACGCCTGTGCCGCGATCACGGCACCGCGGTGATGCTCGTCACCCACGACATGGGCGTGATCGCCGAAACCGCCGATCGGGTCGCCGTGATGTACGCGGGACGCATCGTCGAAACCGGACCCGTCGCCGACGTCATCAATGCGCCGAAGCATCCCTACACCGTCGGCCTGATGGGATCGATTCCGTCGATCGTCGCCGATCGCGACCGGCTCGTGCAGATCGACGGCAGCATGCCGCGGCTCAATGCGATTCCACCGGGCTGCCCGTTTCATCCACGGTGCCCGCGCGTGTTCGATCGCTGCCTGCATGAGCGGCCCGATCTGATGGATGCAGGCAGCTCGCGCGCCGCGTGCTGGCTCTACGACAAGGTTCCCGCGTGAAGGTGCTCGCGGAGACGAGTGCCGAGCCGGCGCGCAGCGAAGCACGGCCGGCGGCCAAGATGCCGCTGCTGCAGGTGTCGCACGCGACGAAGGTGTTCGACGTGTCGCCGCCGTGGCTGACGCGCGTGCTGGGCCGCGCGCCGCGCGCGCTGCTGCACGCGGTCGAGGACGTGAGCTTCTGCATCAGGCGCGGCGAAACGCTGGGCCTCGTCGGCGAATCGGGATGCGGCAAGTCCACGGTCGCCCGCCTGATCGTCGGGCTGTACCGGCTCACGTCGGGCTCGATTACCTACGACGGCGTCGATATCGCCACCCTCGCGTCGGGACGCGGCGATCGCACGCTGCGCCGCAAGCTGCAGATGATCTTCCAGGATCCGTACGCCAGCCTGAATCCGCGCTGGCGCGTCGCCGACATCGTCGCCGAGCCGATTCGTGCGCAGCGACTCGCCCGCGGGCGGCACGCCGTCGCCGCGCGCATCGGCGAACTGCTGACGCAGGTGGGGCTCGCGCCGGCGGACGGCCAGAAGTATCCGCACCAGTTTTCCGGCGGCCAGCGGCAGCGGATCTCGATCGCGCGGGCGCTCGCGAGCGAAGCGGAGTTCCTCGTGTGCGACGAGCCGACGTCGGCGCTCGACGTCTCCGTGCAGGCGCAGGTGCTGAACCTGATGCGCGAACTGCAGCAGCGGCTCGGCCTCACGTACCTCTTCATTTCGCACAACCTCGCCGTCGTGCATCACGTCGCCGATCGCGTCGGCGTGATGTACCTCGGGCGCATCGTCGAGCTCGCGGACAAGCGCACGCTGTTCGCGCATCCGCGGCATCCCTATACACGCATGCTGCTCGACGCGATTCCCGACATCGCGATGAGCGGCAAGGCGCGCACGCCGGTCGCGGGGGAAGTGCCGAATCCGCTGTCGCCGCCGTCGGGCTGTGCGTTTCATCCGCGATGCCCGTTCGCCAACGACCGCTGCCGGACGGAAATTCCAGCGCTGCGTGCCGACGCGCAGGCGGAGGACGCGCTCGTCGCGTGCCACGCGGTGGAGGAGGACCGCATCCCGCAAAAGTAGGGTCAGACGCTGCTTTTGCCTATGCGGCGAGGGCGTTGAACGCCACGTGATGACGCCCGGCGCGCCGTGCCGCGTACATTGCGGCGTTCGCGGCGGCCATCACGCCGGCCGAGTCATCGGCGTCCTCGGGAAAGAACGCGAGGCCTATCGACGTGCCGATCGGCGTATCGGCGAGCGGCGGCTGCGCCGGATCGTTCAGCACGTCGCGCAGACGTTGCGCGATCATCGCGAGTTCGCGCACATCGCTTGCGTTGGACGTCGCCAGCGCGAATTCGCCCGCGCCGAGACGGGCGAACACGTCGCCGTCCCGCGCCGATGCGCGGAAGCGCCGCGCGATCTCGACCAGCAGCGCCTCCGCCGCCGGGCCGCCGTGATGCTCCGCCACGGCAGCGCAGCCCGCGATGTCGATGAACAGCACGCCGACGTGGGACCCTTCGCGCCGGGCGTTCGCGATCGCGAATGCGAGCCATTCGGAGAAGAAGCGCGCGTTCGGAAGGGCCGTCAGCGCGTCGTGCGTACACTCGCTGGCGAGCTCCGATTCCAGCCGGCGTCGCTCGCTCGCCATCCGCTGCCACAGCGCGAGCCCGACTGCGATCATGACGACGACGAGCGCCGCGAAGACGGCGCCGAGCGAGCGCAGGCGTTCGGCATCGCGCTGCACCACGCCATGCGCGCGCACGGCGGGCGCGAGCATCGCGTCGACGCGCACCGTCAACGGCGTGCGCGTTGCGTCGGCGGTTGTCGTCGACAGTCGCGACAACACAGGCTCGCGCGCGAGTGCGCCGCGCAGTGCTTCGTCGTGCGCGCTCCAGGCTTCCGCGCTCGTGACGACGAGCCACGCGACGACGACGAGGGCGAGAACGGTCGCCGCGAAGGTGGCGACGAGGCGTGCTTCGGCGGACGGGCGGAGCGACATGCGGGCGATGGGCGACGTTGTCGCGGCGCAATAAAGCAAGGCACGCGCCAGCCCCGATGAAGGGCTAAAATACGGGGTTCGTCAGCATCCGGCATTGCATTGCATCATGCGCACGCTCTACGACAAGCTTTGGGACAGTCACCTCGTTCGCGAAGAGGCGGGCGGCATGGCGCTGATGTACGTGGATCGGCACCTGATCCATGAAGTGACGAGCCCGCAGGCGTACGAAGGCTTGCGCCTCGCCGGCCGCACGCCGTGGCGCACCGAGTCGATCGTCGCGACCGCCGATCACAACACGCCGACGACGCACTGGGACGAGGGCATCCGCGACCCGATCTCGCGAACCCAGGTGGAAGCGCTCGACGAAAACATCGGCCGCTATGGCGCGAAGGCCTACTTCCCGTTCCGCGATCGCAGGCAAGGCATCGTGCACGTGATCGGCCCCGAGAACGGCGCGACGCTGCCCGGCATGACGGTCGTGTGCGGCGATTCGCACACGAGCACGCACGGCGCCTTCGCGGCGCTCGCGTTCGGCATCGGCACCTCGGAAGTCGAGCACGTGCTCGCGACCCAGTGCCTCATCACCAGGAAGGCGAAGTCGATGCTGATCCGCGTCGACGGCCGCCTGGCGCCCGGCGTCACGGCGAAGGACCTCGTGCTCGCGATCATCGGCCGCATCGGTACCGCCGGTGGCACCGGTCACGCGATCGAGTTCGGCGGCGAGGCGATCCGTGCGCTGTCGATGGAAGGGCGGATGACTGTGTGCAACATGGCGATCGAGGCGGGCGCGCGTGCCGGCATGATCGCGTTCGACGACACGACGCGCGCCTATCTCGAAGGCCGGCGGTATGCGCCGAAGGGCGACACGTGGGACCGCGCCGTCGCGTACTGGCGCACGCTCGTGAGCGATGCGGGTGCTGCATTCGATACGACGCACGTGATCGACGCATCGACGGTCGCGCCGCAGGTCACGTGGGGCACGTCGCCGGAAATGGTGGCGCCGATCGACGCGCGCGTGCCCGATCCCGACCGCGAGCGCGACGCTGCACGCCGCGAAGGCATGGCGCGTGCGCTCGAATACATGGGTCTCGAGCCGAACGTGCCCATCGCCGACATCCGCATCGACAAGGTGTTCATCGGTTCGTGCACGAATTCGCGGATCGAGGATCTGCGCGAGGCGGCAAACGTCGTGCGCGGGCGCCGCGTGGCGGCGAACGTGCGCCTCGCGATGGTGGTGCCGGGCTCGGGACTCGTGAAGGCGCAGGCCGAAGCCGAAGGCCTCGACCGCACGTTCCGCGACGCGGGCTTCGAGTGGCGCGAGCCGGGATGCTCGATGTGCCTCGCGATGAACGACGACCGGCTCGAGCCGGGCGAGCGCTGCGCGTCGACGTCGAACCGCAATTTCGAAGGCCGCCAGGGCGCGGGCGGCCGCACGCATCTCGTGAGTCCGGCGATGGCCGCCGCCGCGGCGCTCACCGGGCATTTCGTCGACGTTCGTCGACTGTCGTAACGGCAGCAGGGGAGGGAACACGAGATGAAGAAGATCGTTGCCTTGCTCGCGTTCACAGGTTTCGCGCTGTCGGGATGCAACACGATCGAAGGCGTCGGCAAGGACGCCAAGGCCACCGGCAACGCAATCGAGAAGGCCGCCCACCGGCACGAACCAAAGTAGCGTCGCACGTTTCAGTCGAAGGAAGTCATGCAACCGTTCCGTGTTCATTCGGGCATCGTCGCGCCGCTCGACCGCGCGAACGTCGACACCGACGCGATCATTCCGAAGCAGTTCCTGAAGTCGATTCGCCGCTCCGGATTCGGGCCGAACCTGTTCGACGCGTGGCGCTACACCGATCCGGGCGAGCCCGGGCAGGATCCCGCGTCCCGCCATCCGAATCCCGAGTTCGTGCTGAACCAGCCGCGCTACCGCGACGCGTCGATCCTCATCGCTCGCCGCAACTTCGGTTGCGGCAGTTCGCGCGAGCACGCGCCGTGGGCGCTCGCCGACTACGGCTTTCGCGCGCTGATCGCACCCTCGTACGCCGACATCTTCTTCAACAACTGCTTCAAGAACGGCCTGTTGCCGATCGTGCTGCCGGAATCGGCCGTGGACCGGCTGTTCGCCGACGTCGCCGCGTTCCCCGGTTACACGTTGACGATCGACCTGCCCGCGCAAGCGGTGCGCAGCGCCGACGGCGCTGTGGCGTTCCCGTTCGACGTCGAACCGTTTCGCAAGGAATGCCTGCTGAACGGCTGGGACGACATCGGCCTCACGCTGCGTCACGCCGACGAAATCCGGACGTTCGAAGCGCGCCACCTCGCGGAGCAGCCGTGGCTCTGACGGCAAAAGTGGAGTCCGACCCTGTTTTTGCGGACGCTGCCTCTCCGCGATGAAGATTGCCATCCTCCCGGGCGACGGGATCGGTCCCGAGATCGTGCGCGAAGCCGAGCGCGTGCTCGACGTGCTCGCCAACGAGGGTCTGCCGATCGAGCGTGCGCGCGGCGCGATCGGCGGCGCGGGCTACGACACGGCAGGCGAACCGCTGCCCGAATCGACGCTCGATCTCGCCCGCGCGGCCGACGCCGTGTTGCTGGGCGCCGTGGGGGGGCCGCAGTACGACACGCTGCCGCGCGACAAGCGCCCCGAGCAGGGCATCCTCGGCATTCGCAAGGCGCTCGGCCTGTTCGCGAACCTGCGTCCGGCGCTGCTCTATCCCGAGCTCGCGGCCGCGTCGACGCTGAAGCCCGACGTCGTCGCCGGCCTCGACCTCGTGATCGTGCGCGAGCTCACCGGCGACATCTATTTCGGCCAGCCGCGCGGTCGTCGCAGCACCGGGAACGGCGAGCGCGAAGGCTTCGACACGATGCGCTACACCGAAGGCGAGATCGCGCGCATCGCGCGCGTCGGCTTCGAGACGGCGCGAAAGCGCAGCCGCAAGCTCGTGTCGGTGGACAAGGCGAACGTGCTCGACACGTCGATCCTGTGGCGCGAAGTCGTCACGGAAGTCGCGCGCGACTACCCCGACGTCGCGCTGTCGCACATGTACGTGGACAACGCGGCGATGCAGCTCGTGCGCGCACCACGGAGCTTCGACGTGATCGTCACCGGCAACCTGTTCGGCGACATCCTCTCCGACGAAGCGTCGATGCTCGCCGGCTCGATCGGCATGCTGCCCTCGGCGTCGCTCGACGCGAACGCCAAGGGCCTGTACGAGCCGATCCACGGGTCGGCGCCCGACATCGCCGGCCAGGACCGCGCCAATCCGCTCGCGACGATCCTGTCGCTGGCGATGATGTTCCGGCACACGTTCGCGCGCGAGGATGTCGCGCAGCGGATCGAGCAGGCGGTGCGCGCAGCCTTGCACGAGGGCCTGCGCACGCCGGACATCGCGGCCACCGGCGAGCGCGTCGTGGGCACGCGAAGGATGGGCGAAGCAGTCGCGGCGGCGCTTCGGAACGCATAGGTGCCGAGCGCAAGCCCATCGTCGTGCGAAGCATCGAAGAGCGCGATGCGGAAGCGATCGCGCGTACGTTTTCCGCGTCGCGCGCGCAGGCGGCCACGCTCGGCGCGGCCCGCGAAAGCAAGCGGCCACGGCAACGAAACGGCGTGACCGGGAAGGACAGGGAATCGTGATGCAAGTGGGATTCGTGGGTTGGCGCGGCATGGTCGGCTCGGTGCTGATGCAGCGCATGCAGCAGGAAGGCGACTTCGAGACGATCGAGCCGGTCTTCTTCTCGACGTCGAGCGCCGGCGGCAAGGCGCCGGCCTTCGCGAAGGGCGCGGGCACGCTTCGCAACGCGAACGACGCCGCCCCGTTCCGCGGCCTCGATGCGATCGTCACCTGCCAGGGCGGCGACTGGACGAGCGCGATGTACCCGAAGCTTCGCGATGCGGGCTTCGACGGCTACTGGATCGACGCCGCGTCCACGCTGCGCATGCACGACGACGCGGTGATCGTGCTCGATCCGGTCAATCGCAGCGTGATCGACACGGCGCTCGACAACGGCGTCAGGAACTTCATCGGCGGCAACTGCACGGTCAGCCTGATGCTGATGGCGCTCGCCGGCCTGTTCCGGCAGGGTCTCGTCGAGTGGATGACGTGCATGACGTACCAGGCCGCGTCGGGTGCGGGTGCAGCCAACATGCGCGAGCTGCTGCAGCAGATGGGCGAGGCGCACCTCGCGGCGAAGGCGCTGCTCGGCGATCCGTCGTCGTCGATCCTCGACATCGATCGCGAAGTGGCCGGCATCCTGCGCGACGAGCGTTTCCCGACCGAGCACTTCGGGGTGCCGCTGGCGGGCAGCCTGATCCCGTGGATCGACAAGGACCTCGGCAACGGCATGAGCCGCGAGGAGTGGAAGGGCGGCGCCGAGACGAACAAGATCCTGGGCTTCTCGAGCGGCACCATCCCCGTCGAGTCGATCTGCGTACGCGTCGGCGCGATGCGCTGCCACTCGCAGGCGATGACCATCAAGCTGACGCGCGACGTGCCGCTCCAAGAGATCGAGCGTCTTCTCGCCTCGGCGCATGAATGGGTGCGCGTGATCCCGAACGACCGCGACGCGAGCATGCGCTCGCTGACGCCCGCCGCGGTGACCGGCAAGCTCGAGGTACCGGTCGGCCGCCTGCGCAAGCTGGCGATGGGCGGTGATCACCTCGCGGCGTTCACCTGCGGCGACCAGTTGCTGTGGGGTGCCGCCGAACCGTTGCGCCGGATGCTGCGGATCGTCCAGAAGGTGCCGGTCCCCGCCTGACGGTCGTCGCGCCGTATTTCGTACAGCTTTATGCAGGTCGACGCGGCCGCCATGCCCGTGCGCTTCATCCGCCGAATGTCGGGTGGCGATGCGAATGCAACAGTCGCGCCCGACGCGCCGGCCACCACGGCTGGTGGTCCGAAATGTGCTCTCCGCTACTGGTTGCGGCCGCTTAGCACAGCGGCATGAACCTGTGTTGCAGGTCACGGTGCACGACGCCGAAAACTCCATCTAATACCGTGGTTTACCTTGCGGCCCCCCAAGCGGGATGTTAATTTAGCCGCGGGCTCCACAGCCAACCCTTCAGAGGCAGGCATGCGCGCAAAACCCCTCTTCACCTACAGCCTGCTCGCGGGCGCGCTGGCCTTGAACGGTCATGCCCTCGCGCTCGGGCTCGGCAAGCTCACGGTCGACTCGGCCCTCGGGCAGCCGCTCTCGGCCCGCATCGACCTCACGTCCGTCACCAAGGACGACCTCGATTCGCTTCGCGCCAAGGTCGCCGACCCGAGCCTCTATCGCCAGAACAACCTCACGTATCAGTCGACGCTGTCGCGCGCGCGGATATCGCTCGAAACGTCCGGCGGCGCGCCGTATCTCAAGGTCACCTCGCCGGTGCCGGTGCAGGAGCCGTTCCTCGACCTGCTGGTGGAGCTCGACTGGGCATCGGGACGCGTCGTGCGCGAATACACGTTCCTGCTCGACCCGCCCGGCGTTCAGATGGCGGCGCCCACCGAGCCCGTGACGCCCGCGCGTGCCGGCACGCCGGCCCGCACCACCGCGGCACCGGCGCAGCGGGCGCCGGCGCCAACCTCGGTCGCCGCGCCCACCGTCCCGAGTGCGACGTCGGGGGCTCCCGGCGCCGCCGGCGAACAGTACACCGTGCACCGCGGCGACACGCTGCAGAAGATCGCGACGCAGTACAAGCCGGCCGATGCGACGCTCGAGCAGATGCTCGCGGCGCTCTTCAACCGCAACCAGGCGGCCTTCGAAGGCAGCAACATGAACCGGCTGCGTGCCGGCTCGATCCTGACGATCCCGAGCGCCGCCGATACGCAGGCGACGTCGCCGCCCGACGCGACGAAACTCGTGCGCATGCAAGCCAGCGACTGGCGCAACTATCGCGACCGCGTCGCGGCTGCGGCGCCCGAAGCCGCGGGCGGCGGCTCGCGCGAGGCGAGCGGGCGCATCGGCGCCGCGGTCGAGGACCGGACGCCCGCCGCGGCGCCCGGTTCCGACAAGCTGCGCGTGTCGCGTGAAGCCGGCACCGGCAAAGGCGGTGGCGCCGCCGAGGACGCGATTGCGCGCGACCAGCAACTGAAGGACGCGCAGACGCGGATCGCGGCGCTGGAAAGGACGATCGCCGAGATGCAGCGTGCCGTCGAGCTCAAGAACCAGACACTCGCGCAGCTGCAGGCGCAGGCCGAGTCCGCGAAGGGCGCCAAAGCGGCGCCGGCCGGCGAAACGACCGCGCATGCGCCGGCCGCGTCGACGCCGGCGAATGCGCCGGCCGCGGCTCCGGCGGCGGCCACGGCGGGATCGAGCGCCGGCGCGACGGCCGCGGCAACCGCCGAGCCGCCATCGCAAACGGCGCCCGAGGCGAAGCCGGCAACGCCGTCCGCGGTGGCACCGGCAAAGGCACCGCCGAAGGCTCCCCCCGCCGCACCGAAGTCCGAGCCGCCGGGCTTCTTCGCCGACCTCTTCTCGAGTACGCCCAACTGGGCGCTCGGCGTCGCCGCGCTTGCGATCCTCGGCGGCATCGCCGGGCTGATCGCGGCGCGCCGCCGCAAGGGCACGAAGTTCGAGGACAGCATCATCTCGGGCACCGACATCAAGACGAACACCGTCTTCGGCTCCACCGGCGGCGGCGTCGTCAACACCGGCGAGAACTCGCTCGCGAGCGACTTCAGCCGCGAGGGCCTCGGCAACATCGACACGGACGAAGTCGACCCGATCGCCGAAGCGGAGGTGTACCTCGCCTACGGCCGCGATGCGCAGGCCGAGGAGATCCTGAAGGACGCGCTGAAGAAGGATCCGCAGCGCCAGGAGATCTACCTGAAGCTCCTCGAGATCCACTCGCAGCACAACAAGCCGCAGGCGTTCGAAACGGTGGCTTCCGAGTTGTTCGCCGTGAGCCACGGCCAGGGCGACGTCTGGCACAAGGCGGTGACGCTCGGGCGCCAGCTCGACCCGAACAACCCGATGTTCCAGGATGCAGCCGCCGCGCCGGCGCCGGCCGCGCTCGAAGCGGCCGCGCCGTCCGCCAAGCCGGTGCCCGTGCCGCCCTCTGCGCTGCATGCGGCGCCGGCATTCAGCGAAGGCGACATCTCGATCGCTCCGCAATCGGCGACGGTGAAGTCGGCGGCGGACATTCTCGCCGGCGCCGAGAACGCGCTCGCCCGCAGTCCCAGCACGCCGATCGCGGCCGTCGCCGCCGCCGAAGCGGCGCGCCACGAGCCCGCGCCGGCCGCGCCGCACATTCCGGAATTCCACGTCGAACTTCCGCACGACGATCTGGCCGCGATCGGTGATCCGCATTCCGCGCCGGCGGCGCAATCCGAAGCGCCGCCGCACGACCCGTTCGCGGACATCGCGAAGGAACTCACCACGCGGGTCGACACGCCGGCGGAGCAGCCGCGTTTCGACCTCGATTTCCATCTCGACGACGCCGAGAAGCCGGCGCCGCTGAAGCGCCCGGAGCCGAAGCTTGCGCCGGCGCTCGAGCCGTCGCTCGCCACCGTCGGTGCCGCGGCCGCGTCGCGGGCTCCGTCGCTCGATCTCGACAAGCTCGACCTGTCGTTCGACAGCGATCGCCCGGCCAACGACGAAGGGTCGCCTTCGGTGATCGACGGCCAGTGGCACGACGCGGCGACCAAGCTCGATCTCGCCAAGGCCTACCAGGAGATGGGCGACGTCGACGGCGCGCGCGAGATCCTGCAGGAAGTGCTGAACGAGGGCGACGACCAGCAGAAGAACGAGGCGAACGCCCTGCTCGCGAAGCTCTCGGCGTAGCGCGTTGCGCACGGCGCGCAATGCGCCACGCGATCGCGCTCGAATACGACGGACGGGCGTTCTGCGGGTTCCAGTCGCAGCCCTCCGGTTGCGGCGTGCAGGATGCACTCGAGCGCGCGCTTGCCGCGATCGCCGGCTCGCCGGTCCGCATCGCGCCGGCCGGACGTACGGATGCGGGGGTTCACGCGACCTCGCAGATCGTCCACTTCGACGCGCCGGTCGAACGACCGCTGAACGCGTGGGTGCGCGGCGTGAATGCGCACTTGCCCGAATCGGCGGCCGTGTTGTGGTGCGCGCCTGTCGCCATCGATTTTCATGCGCGCTTTGCCGCCACCTCGCGCCATTACACGTACCTGCTGCTCGATCGGGCGGTGCGTCCGGCGTTGCTGCACGGTCGCGTTGGCTGGTTCCACGTGCCGCTCGACGTGGACGCGATGGCGGACGCGGCGCAGATGCTCGTCGGCACGCATGACTTCTCGTCGTTCCGCGCCGCCGGGTGCCAGGCGAAATCGCCGGTGAAGACGCTCGCCCGGCTCGATGTCGTACGCGAAGGGTCGTTCGTACGCTTCGACGTGTCGGCCGGCGCCTTCCTGCATCACATGGTGCGCAACATCGTCGGCGCGCTCGTCGACGTCGGCGCGTCGCGGCGTACGCGTGCGTGGCTTGCCGACGTGCTGGCGGCGGCGGATCGCAGGCGCGGCGCTGCGACGTTTGCACCCGACGGGCTCTACTTCGCAGGCGCCGATTACGATGCGCGCTTCGCGCTGCCGTCGACGCGCCGCGCCGTCACCGTTGCCTTCTGATGAGCATCGAAGCGTCCCTTCGCCGTACGCGGATCAAGATCTGCGGCATCACGCGCGTCGAGGATGCGCGCGCCTGCGCGGAGGCGGGTGTGGATGCGATCGGGCTCGTGTTCTGGCCGGGTACGCCGCGTGTCGTGTCGCCCGACGCCGCACGCGAGATCGTGGCCATGGTGCCGCCCTATCTCACGGTCGTCGGGCTGTTCGTCGATCCCGAGCCGTCGACGGTGCGCGCGGTGCTCGACGCCGTTCCGATCGACGTCCTGCAATTCCACGGCGCCGAGCCGCCGGAACTGTGTCGTGCCTTCGGGCGCCGTTACGTGAAGGCGATCGCCGTGAAACGCGACGTCGATTTGCTAGAATCGGTGTCTCTTTACGGCGACGCCGCAGGCGTTCTGTTCGACGCGTTTCGCGAAGGGGATCTGCCGGGCGGCACCGGGCATGCGTTCGACTGGAACCGCCTGTCCGCCGCCGTGCGGGCGCGCATCCACCTGCCCGTGATCCTCTCCGGCGGTCTGTCTGCCGGCAATGTCGCGCAAGCCATCCGCGATGTCGAGCCGTGGGGCGTCGACGTGTCGTCGGGGGTCGAGACGCGCGATGCGCAGGGCAAACCGCGCCGAGGTATCAAGGATGCCGCGCGCATCCGGGCGTTCGTGCAAGGAGTGCGTAGTGCAGATGGGCGAGTTGTCGCGGGTGCCTGACCTTCCGGACGAGCGCGGGCATTTCGGCCCGTACGGCGGCGTCTTCGTCGCCGAAACGCTGATCGCCGCGCTCGATGAATTGCGCGCGCAGTACGAGCGCCTGCGCCGCGATCCCGAGTTCGTTGCCGAGTTCGAGTACGAACTCGCGCATTACGTCGGTCGTCCTTCGCCGGTGTATCACGCCGACCGCTGGTCGCGCGAGCTTGGCGGCGCGCAGATCTGGCTCAAGCGCGAGGATCTCAATCACACCGGCGCGCACAAGATCAACAACTGCATCGGGCAGGCACTGCTCGCCAAGCGCCTCGGCAAGCGGCGCGTGATCGCGGAAACCGGTGCGGGGCAGCACGGTGTCGCCACCGCGACGGTGGCCGCGCGCTTCGGCATGGAATGCGTCGTGTACATGGGGTCCGAGGACGTGCGTCGCCAGGCGCAGAACGTCTACCGGATGAACCTGCTGGGTGCCAGGGTCGTGCCCGTCGAATCGGGCTCGAAGACGCTGAAGGATGCGTTGAACGAGGCGATGCGCGACTGGGTGACGAACGTCGACTCGACGTTCTACATCATCGGCACCGTTGCCGGCCCGCATCCGTATCCGATGCTCGTGCGCGACTTCCAGAGCGTGATCGGCCGCGAATGCCTGACGCAGATGCCGGAAGCGGCAGGGCGCGATCCCGATGTCGTGATCGCATGCGTCGGCGGCGGCAGCAACGCGATGGGCATCTTCCACGCGTACGTGCCGAATCCCAAGGTCAAGCTCGTCGGCGTCGAAGCGGCCGGCGACGGCATCGAAACGGGCCGCCATGCGGCGTCGCTGTGCGCAGGCCGTCCGGGCGTGCTGCATGGCAATCGCACGTATCTGCTTCAAGATGCGAACGGCCAGATCATCGAGACGCATTCGGTGTCGGCGGGGCTGGACTATCCCGGTGTCGGCCCCGAGCACGCGTGGCTGAAGGACACGGGGCGCGCGGAGTACGTATCGATCACCGACGACGAGGCGCTCGCTGCGTTTCACGCGTGCTGCCGCATCGAGGGCATCATCCCGGCGCTGGAATCGTCGCACGCGCTCGCGTACGCGACGAAGCTCGCACCGACGCTTCCGCGCGATGCGATCCTGCTCGTGAACCTCTCCGGGCGCGGCGACAAGGACATGGCGACGGTGGCGGAGCGGGGCGTGCTGCGATGAACCGCATCGACGCGACGTTCGATGCGGCAAGGCGCAAGGGTCGCAGCGTCCTGATTCCCTACGTGACGGCCGGCGATCCGTCATTGGCCGTGACCTCGCAGGTGCTCGATGCGCTGGTCGACGCCGGCGCAGACGTCATCGAGCTCGGCGTGCCATTCTCCGACCCGATGGCCGACGGACCCGTGATCCAGCGTGCGTCCGAGCGTGCGCTTGCGCACGGCGTCGGGTTGCGCGACGTGCTCGACCTCGTTGCGAAATTCCGTCGCCGCAACGCGGAAACACCCATCGTGCTGATGGGCTATGCGAATCCCATCGAGGCGATCGGCGTGCAGGCGTTCGTCGACGCAGCGCGCGACGCGGGCGTCGACGGCGTGATCGTCGTCGACTATCCACCCGAGGAGGCGGGCGAGTTCGTCGCGCTGCTGCGCGCCCGCGACATCGCGCCGATCTTCCTCGTGGCCCCCACCACGCCCGACGCGCGCATCGCGACGATCGCGCGTCTGGCATCGGGTTACGTGTATTACGTGTCGTTGAAAGGCGTCACGGGCGCCGGTCATCTCGACACGCAGGCGGTCGCGCAGAAGCTCGACGAGATCCGGCGTCACATCGAGCTGCCGGTCGGCGTCGGCTTCGGCATTCGCGACGCGCAAAGCGCGTGTGCGATCGCCGCGCACGCCGACGCGGTCGTGATCGGCAGCCGCATCATCCACGAAATCGAAGCCTCGCCGCCGGGCGAGGCGGCGTCGCGCGCCGCGGCGTTCGTCGCCGCGATTCGCGAGGCGCTCGACGCACGCGAAAGCGAGGTGAACGCATGACGACATCAGCGCCATGAGCCCGAAGGGCCGCCCCGGGGGCGAATCAGCCCCGCAGCGCGAAGCGCGGAGGGAAGCCAGATGAGCTGGCTGCAGAAACTGCTGCCGCCGCGCATCAAGAGCACCCCGGGCGCGCCGCGGAAGACGCCGGTCCCCGAAGGCCTGTGGGTCAAGTGCGGCGCGTGCGAAGCAACGCTCTATCGCACCGATCTCGAGAAGAACCTGCACGTCTGCCCGAAGTGCAATCACCACAATCGCGTGTCGTCGCGCGAGCGCATCGAGCAGCTGCTCGACCCGGAGGGCCGCTTCGAGATCGGCCTCGAGGTCGTGCCGGTCGACAGCCTCAAGTTCAAGGACACGAAGAAGTACACCGAGCGGTTGGAGGTTGCGCTCGAGGAAACGGGGGAAACCGACGCGCTCGTCGTGATGCAGGGCAGCGTCAGGAGCGTGCCGCTCGTGCTCGCGGTGTTCGAATTCAACTTCATGGGCGGATCGATGGGCTCGGTCGTCGGCGAGCGCTTCGCCCGTGGCGTGCGCGTCGCGTACGAGAACCATCTGCCGTTCGTGTGCATCTCCGCGTCGGGCGGCGCGCGGATGCAGGAAGGCGTGAACTCGCTCTTCCAGATGGCGAAGACGACCGCCGTTCTGCAGGAGCTGTCGCGCGAGAAGTTGCCGTTCGTGTCGGTGCTCACCGATCCGACGATGGGCGGCGTGTCGGCGTCGTTCGCCTTCGTGGCGGACCTCGTCGTCGCCGAGCCCGGCGCACTGATCGGCTTCGCCGGCCCGCGCGTGATCGAGCAGACGGTGCGCGAGAAGCTGCCCGACGGCTTCCAGCGCGCCGAGTTCCTGCTCGAGAAGGGCGCGCTCGACATGATCGTCGACCGGCGGCAGTTGCGCGACGAGCTCGCGCGGCTGCTCGCGATGCTGACGCGCCAGCCGGCAATTACCGCCTGAAAACGGGGTCGGAGCAAAAGGCGTCCCGGTTTGCGCCTTTCGCTCCGACCCCGATCCACGACATGCGTAGCCTCGGCGAGTGGCTCGCGTACATCGAGACGCTGCACCCGAAGGCGATCGCGATGGGCCTCGACCGCGTCGCGGAAGTCGCGGCGCGCGTGGACGTTCGCATCGAGTGTCCGGTCGTGACCGTCGCGGGCACGAACGGCAAGGGATCGACGTCGGCGATGCTCGAGGCGATCTATCGGCGGGCCGGCTATCGCACGGGGCTCTACGCGTCGCCCCATCTGCGGCGGTACAACGAGCGCGTACGCATCGCCGGCAGCGAGGCGAGCGACGATGACCTCGCCCGTGCATTCGCGCGCGTCGAGACGGCGCGCACGACCACCGGCACGCCGCTCACGTACTTCGAATTCGGCACCCTCGCCGCGCTTGCGCTCTTCGCCGACGCCAAGCTCGACGTGCTGGTCCTCGAAGTGGGGCTGGGCGGGCGGCTCGACGCGGTGAACATCGTCGACGCCGACGTCGCCGTCGTCACGACGATCGACATCGATCACGCCGAGTTCCTGGGCGACACCCGCGAGGCGATCGGTCGCGAGAAGGCAGGCATCTTTCGCCGCGGTCGCGTCGCCGTGTGCGGCGATCCCGACCCGCCGCGTTCGCTCGTCGCCTACGCTTCCGAAATCGGTGCAGCGCTGTGGTTGTCCGGTCGCGACTTTCGCTATGCGGGCGAAGGCACGCAGTGGCGCTACGAAGGACCGGGCGGCGCGCGTTACGCGCTTCCGTACCCGGCGCTTCGCGGCAGCTACCAACTGCAGAACGCGGCAACGGCGCTCGCCGCGATCGATGCGCTTCGCGATCGTCTGCACGTCGCGGGCGGCGCCGTCCGCGAGGGCTTGGTGCACGTCACGCTGCCGGGACGCCTTCAGGTGCTGCCGGGGCAACCGGCGATCGTCGTCGACGTGGGGCACAACCCGCAGGCGGCGCGGGCGCTCGCGCAGGCGCTCGGCGCAATGGGCCACGCGCGTCGCACGCTCGCCGTGTTCTCGATGCTGAAGGACAAGGACATCGAGGCGGTCGTGCGCACGCTGGCGCCGCGCATCGACGCGTGGTACATCGCGCCGCTCAGTGGCCCGCGCGCGGCCGACGTGTCGCGCCTGCGCACCGCGCTCGTGTCCGCAGGTGTTGGGGAAAACGCGATTCATGCGCACGCGAACGTCGCCGGCGCCTTCGCCGAGGCACGTCGGGATGCAGGCGACACTGATAGAATCGCGGCCTTCGGATCCTTCCTCACGGCTGCCGCGGTGCTCGACGCCGCGGAGCATCTGCACTAAGGCCAATGCGCTCGCCGCATTCGCGTCGGCGCGACAATCGATCGCCTTCGAAATGAGCACGATGGCAGAACCCGCCGACATCAACGTGGACGAGTTGCGACGGCGCGCACGACGGCGTCTCGTGGGTGCGATCGTGCTCGCGCTCGGCGTCGCGGTCGTCGTGCCGATGCTGCTCGAGACCGAGCAGAAGCCGCTCGGCGAGGACGTGTCGGTGAAGATTCCGCCGGTCGACGACGGCAAGTTCGTCAATCGCCTGAACGATAAATCCGCGACTGCGCAGAAGGGCGACGAGGCCGGCGCGCCGAAGCCCTCCTCGGCGGCCGACGCCGCTTCGACCACCGCGGCGCCATCGTCGGAAACCGCGTCATCCCCGACGACGTCTGCCGGCAGCGTCGCCGAGCCGGTCGCCGCGCGTACCTCGAAGTACGACACGCGTCTCCCGGAGGCCCGGGAAGCGCCTGCCAAGGCCGATACGGCCGGCACCGCGGCGAATGCGCCTGCGCCAGCAGCCGCAAATGCGCCTGCAGCAACGGCGAATGCGAGTGCAACGGCGGCGAACACGCGTGCAACCGCCAATGCGACGCCGGCGGCCACGACGAGCGCCAGCGTCGCCAAGGCGCAGGAACCCGCGAGTACGGCGCGCGCCTCGGCAGGCGCCCCGACGGCCCCCGCTGCGAAGCCGGCCCCGTCCTCGACCGCCGAAACGCGCGTTGCCGCGCACGCGGCGTCGCCGTCCGCGTCGCATCACGAGGGCTTCGCCGTCCAACTCGCTGCGTTCGCCGACGACAAGGGCGCCAACTCGCTCGCCAACCGCTTGAAGCGCGCCGGTTACGCCGCATATACGGAGCCTCTGAAGACCAGCAAGGGCACGCTCTGGCGCGTGCGCGTGGGTCCCTATTCTTCGCGCGAAGCGGCACTCGCGGCGCGCGACAAGCTCAAGACCGAAGGGCAGAGCGGCATCGTGGCCGCCGCCCGGTAGTCGCCTCGCTTTGAAACACGCTCCGGCATCTTCGCGCGTGCCCTCGCACGCTATGGCGATGCCCCGACATGACGACGTTCGACTGGCTCGTGGTTTGCGTCGTGCTGCTGTCGACGCTCTTCGCGTTCTTCCGCGGCGTGATCCGCGAGCTGATCGCGCTGATCGCATGGATCGGGGGCGTGGTCGGGGCCCTGATACTCGCGCCGGTGCTCGCGGCGATGCTGCCCGACTTCGGCAGCCTCGTGCTGCGCTACGTGATCGGGTTCGCGCTGATCGTGATCGCGGCGCTCGTCGCCGGCGCGCTCGTCGCGTGGCCGCTGTCGAAGGCCGTGCGCGCGGCGGGACTCGGCTTCGTCGACCGCTTTCTCGGATCGATCTTCGGCTTCGCGCGCGGCGTGCTGCTCATGCTCGGGTTCGTGTTCGTCGCCGGCTTCACGGCGCTGCCGCATACGCCGTGGTGGCAAAGCTCCGCGCTCGTGCCTCCGCTCGTTGCCGGCGTATACGCATTGCGACCGCATCTGCCGCCGGAGCTCGCCGGCCGGCTCGACTATTCGCCGGGCGGCGGATCGCCGCGCCATCCGAAAGCGCAGGAGGTTTGACATGAGTCCCCCAATGCTCGCTCCGCTCGCTGCCCTCCGGGGAGCGGCCCTTCGGGACCGATTCTGATGTGTGGAGTCGTCGGCGCCGTCACCCATAGCCCCGTCAATCAACTGCTCTACGACGGACTGCTGCTGCTGCAGCACCGCGGGCAGGACGCGGCGGGCATCGTCACGAGCGAAGGGCCCGTGTTCCATACGTTCAAGGGCCCGGGCTACGTGCGCGACGTTTTCCGCACCCGCAACATGCGCGATCTCTCGGGGCATACCGGCATCGCGCACTGCCGCTATCCCACCGCAGGCTCGGCGTACTCCGACCTCGAGTCGCAGCCGTTCTACGTCAATTCGCCGTTCGGCGTGTCGCTCGGCCACAACGGGAACCTGACCAATAGCGACGCGCTGAAGCGCGAGCTGCGCGAGCTTGATTTTCGTCACGTCAACACGAATTCCGACAGCGAGGTGTTGCTGAACGTGCTGGCACTCGAGCTCGAGCGCGCATCGCAGCACCATCGGCTCGACCCCGACGCGATCTTCAAGGCCGTCGCGGGCGTACACAAGCGCTGCCGCGGCGCGTATGCGGTCGTCGCGATGATCGCCGGCTACGGGATGCTCGCGTTCCGCGATCCGTATGGCATCCGGCCGTTGATCGTCGGCGTCAACGACGCGGGCGAAGGGCCGGAATATCTGGTTGCGTCGGAATCGGTCGCGCTCGAGCCGCTCGGCTTCCGCGTGCTGCGCGACGTCGACCCGGGCGAAGCGATCTTCGTCGACCAGGCCGGGCATTTCAACGCGCGCCAGTGCGCCGCGAGCGCGTCGCTCAATCCCTGCATCTTCGAATACGTCTATCTCGCACGTCCCGATTCGGTGATCGACGGCACGTCGGTGTACGAGGCGCGCCTGCGCATGGGCGCGGCACTGGCGCGGAAGATCCGCGACATTCCCGAGGCGCAGGACATCGACGTCGTGATTCCCATCCCGGATTCGAGCCGTCCGTACGCGCTCGAGCTCGCCAACACGCTCGGCAAGACGTACCGCGAAGGGTTCGTCAAGAACCGGTACGTCGGGCGCACGTTCATCATGCCCGGGCAGGCGCTGCGCAAGAAGAGCGTGCGCCAGAAGCTCAATCCGATCGGCATGGAGTTCAAGGACAAGGTCGTGCTGCTCGTCGACGATTCGATCGTGCGCGGCACGACGTCGCGCGAGATCGTGCAGATGGCGCGCGACGCGGGCGCGCGCAAGGTGTACTTCGCGTCGGCGAGCCCGCCGGTGCGCTTCCCGAACGTGTACGGCATCGACATGCCGAACCAGGAGGAGCTCGTCGCGACCGGACGTACCGAAGCCGAGATCGCGCGCGAGATCGGCGCGGACCTCCTCGTGTACCAGGATCTCGACGCGCTGAAGGATGCGGTGCGCTTCGGCAACCCGCGCCTCGCCGATTTCGAGGCGTCGTGCTTCGACGGCCGCTACATCACCGGCGACATCACGCCCGACTATCTGTCGAGCCTCGCGAAGTCGCGCGACCATACGCGCGGCGAGGCCGAATCGGAAGCGGCGGAGGACGCCACCGCGTAGGGACGGCGAGTGCGGCGCGGAAGGGCAGCCATGAGCGAAGACACGACCGATCGCGGATTCACCACAGCGATTCTCCACGGCGACCGCGCGTCGCCGATCGAGCACGGCGCGCTGCACAAGCCGCTGCATCTGTCCGTCGCGTACGCGTACGCGCGCGCCGAGGACCTCGTCGCCGTGTTCCAGGGCCGGCAATCGGGCTATGCGTATGGCCGCCAGGGCAATCCGACGACCGCGGCGCTCGAGGCGAAAGTGACGGCGATGGAAGGCGGCGTCGCGACCGCGTGCTTCTCGACCGGCATGGCGGCGATCGAGGCGATCCTCGTCGCGCTGCTCACCGGTGGCGATCACGTCGTGTCGAGCTCGTTCGTGTTCGGGAACACGAACAGCCTGTTCAACACGTTCGCGAGCCATGGCACGCCGGTCACGTTCGTCGACGCGACCGACGTCGCGAACGTCGAGCGCGCGCTCACGCCGGCGACGAAGCTCGTGTTCGTCGAGACGATCGCCAACCCGCGCACGCAGGTGGCCGATCTCGAACGCATCGGCGACCTGTGTCGGGCGCGCGGCATCCTCTACGTCGTAGACAACACGATGACGTCGCCGTGGCTGTTTCGTCCGGCGCGCGTCGGCGCGGGCCTCGTCGTCAACGCGCTCACCAAGTACATCGGCGGCCACGGGAACGCGCTCGGCGGTGCGGTCACCGATACCGGCCGCTTCGACTGGACGCGCTACCCCAACATCGCCGACAACTATCGCAAGCAGCCGCCGGCGATGCAGGGCATCACGCAGCTCCGCAAGAAGGGCCTGCGCGACGGTGGCGCAGCGTTATCCGCCGAGCAGGCGCATCACCTCGCTGTGGGCGCGGAAACGCTCGCGCTGCGGCTCGACCGCCAATGCGCGAACGCGATGGCGCTTGCGCAGTTCCTGGCATCGCATCCGGCGGTATCCGCGGTTCACTATCCGGGCCTCCCCACGCACGCGCAGCACGAACGCGCACGCGCGCTCTTTCGTGCGCCAGGCGCGCTGCTGTCGTTCGAGCTCGCCCCGGGTCGCAATGTGCTCGACGCGCTCGACGCCTTCCGCATCGTCGTGCTCTCGTCGAACCTCGGCGACAACCGCACGCTGGCGATCCCCGTGGCGCAGACGATCTACTGGGAAATGGGTGCTGCGCGCCGGGCGGAGATGGGCATTGCCGACTCGCTCGTGCGTGTATCGGTGGGCATCGAGGATCGCGACGACCTGATCGGCGATTTCAGGCGGGCGCTCGGCTGACGATGCAGGTCCGCGCGTGCGCCGGACGTCGACAATCGGTGCATACTTGGCGCCTCTAAAGTGGAGGATGCCGCCATGGCGAACCGCGACAAGCAGCGCAAGGAACCGAAGAAGCCCAAGCAGCCGAAGAAGCCGAAGATCTGATCACCGCCGCGCCGGCGGCGCGGCGAAACGGCTTCGTGCGAACAGGATCGCGAGCGGAATCCAGCCGATCCAGCGCACGAAATCGACGACGCTTTCGTCCCAGTGCCACCCGTCGTGGGGATCGATCGCGTCGAGCAGGCGCTCGTCGAGCCATCCGAACAGGATCAGCCACAGCGCGACGCCGAAGAGCACGGCCGCCTCGACGCGCTGCGGTGCGCGCAGCGACCGGTAGAGCGGCGGCGTGACGAGCCCGCCGACGATGACGACGTAGAGGATGCCGCGCAGCACCGGCTGACCGTGCAGGAACCCGGCCAGGATGGGTTCGCTCGCGATCATCTTCGCACCGGTCCAGCCCAGCACGGCCGCGCCCAACCACGTGATCGCGGGATAGCGTTCGACCCACTTCAGCACGAGCGTCGAACCCCAGATCACGATCGGCACGGACACCGCGAGGCCGATCACGACGAGCAGCATCGAGCCGTGTGCGGCGCCGCCGACGGCAAGCACGTTGTCGACGCCCATCACGGCATCGGCGATGCAGATCGTCTGGACAGCGCCGCGCACCGACGTCTTCGCCGCCACGTTCGCATGCGGATCGCGGTCGCCGCTGTGCGTCAGCTTCCAGCCGATGTACACCAGCGCGAGGCCACCGACGAGCAGGAACCCCGGGATCTTCAGCAGCCACACGACGACGAACGTGAGCAGTGCGCGGATGACGATCGCGCCCGCGGTGCCGAACACGATCACGCGACGTTGCATGGCCGGCGGCACGTTGCGGGCGGCGAGGCCGATCACGAGCGCGTTGTCACCGGCGAGGATCAGGTCGATGACGATGATCGACGCCAGCGCCGAGAACCACGCGGGCGAGAAGAGTTCAGGCGTCACGGACGTGCCTCCGCCATTGGAGCGGTGGCGCCGCGGGAAGCGTATGCGGGCTCATCCGCGAATGTCGTGCTCGTGCACGCCTTCGCGGTCGATCGCGATGTAGTGGCCGCGGTCGTCCCAGTCGGCGAGCACGATGCGCTCGCAGGCGCGGCCATCCACGAGGGTCGCGTGCCGCGCCGGGCGATGCGTGTGCCCGTGCACGATTCGCGTCACGCGGTGCGCGCGAAACGCCGCGTCGACCGCTTGCGCGTTGACGTCGAGGATCGACTCGGACTTGCGCGCCGTCTCCGTTTCGCTCTTGCTGCGCAGCGCGCGCGCGATCCAGCGGCGGACGGAGTAGGGAAGCGCCAGCAACTGCCGCTGGTGCCGCGGATTGCGCGACCAGGCGCGAAAGCGCTGGTACGCGACGTCGTCGGTGCAGAACTCGTCGCCGTGCGTCAGCAGCGTGCGCGTGCCGGCGATGTCGACGACGGTCTGTTCGCCGAGCAGGGTTGCGCCGGCATCGTGCGCGAACGCGGGGCCGAGCAGGAAATCGCGATTGCCGCTGGCAAGAAACAGCGCGACGCCTGCATCGCTGATGCCGCGCATCGACTGCAGCACGGCGGCAGCGAAGGGCTCCCGGCGGCGCTGGTCGTCGCCGAGCCACGCGTCGAAGATGTCGCCCATGACGTACACGGAGCCCGCGCCGCGGGCGGGCCCAAGCGCGAATGCACGAAATGCCGCGGCGACGTGCGGGCGCGCCGGGGCGAGGTGGAGATCCGACAGCAGCAGCGTCGGCTTCGGCGCTATGCGACGACCTCGGCGCGTTCGATCACGACGTCCTGCGACGGCACGTTCTCGTGGAAGCCCGAGCGGCCCGTGGGGACGTTCGCGATACGGTCGACGATGTCGCCGCCGCGCACGACCTTGCCGAACACCGCGTAGCCGTAGCCCTGCGGGCTCGGCCCCTTGTAGTCGAGGAACGCGTTGTCGGCGAGGTTGATGAAGAACTGCGCGGTCGCCGAATGCGGCTCGGACGTGCGTGCCATTGCCACGGTGTGGCGTGCGTTCTTGAGGCCGTTCGCGGCCTCGTTGGCGATCGGCTTGCGCGTCGCCTTCTGGTTCATGCCGGGCGAAAAGCCGCCGCCCTGGATCATGAAGCCCGGGATCACGCGGTGGAACAGCGTGTTGTCGTAATGCCCGTCGCGCACGTACTGCAGGAAATTCTCGACGCTCGCCGGCGCGTTGTCGGCGTCGAGCGCGAGCGCGATGTCGCCCTGGTTCGTGTGCAGAATCACTTCGCTCACCGCTGCCGCCTCCATCCGAAAAATGGGATCAGACCGAAAAGCAGGGTCACACCCTACTTTCGTCGCACGCAAGTCGGAAGCAGGGTCCGACCCTACTTTTCTCCCTGTTTCTCGATCACCTTCGCCTTGGTGATGATGACGGGCTCCGTCGTGAGCGACCGGGGATCGACCGGCGGCGCGCCGGCCGGAACCTTGCGGCCACCCTTGCTCATCCTGGCGATCTTGTTCACGACGTCCATGCCCGAGATCACTTTCCCGAACACGGTGTAGCCGATGCCGGCCGGGTCGGGCGAGCGGTAGTCGAGCGATTTGTTCGTCGCGACGTTGATGAAGAACTGGTCCATCGCCGAGTCCGGGTTGGACGTGCGCGCCATCGCGATCGTTCCGGGCACGTTGTGGAGACCTGCCTTGCTGCTCGTCTCGGCCTCGTTGACGATCGGCGGGCGCGTGGGCCGTGGCGAGAAGTCGGCGGTGTAGGCGCCGCCCTGGATCATGAAGCCGTCGATCACGCGATGGAACTGCGTGCCGTCGTAATGGCCGTCCTTCACGTAGCGCAGGAAGTTGTCGACCGTCTTCGGCGCGGCCTCCGGGTAGAGCTCGAGCTTGATCACGCCTTCGGTGGTGTCGAGCTCGACTTCGGGATTGGCGGCGAGCGCGATGCTGCTTGCGAGCGCGAACGCGAAGGCGACGAGTAACGAGAACGGATGGTGCATCGAACGGCTCCGGATCATTGGGCTTTCGTGCGGGCGGGGGTCTCGACCGGGGTCGGGGTCGAGGCGGGGGCTTTGGCGGGCGTCGAGGTTTCGCGGATCAGCTTGAGCTTCGCCGCGACGGCCGGATTGCGCTTGTCGAGCGCGAGCGTCTTCTCGTACTCGACTTCCGCGAGGCGCGCGTAGACATCGCCCAGATTCTCGTGGGCCACGGCGTAATCGGGCGCCGCCTGGACGGCGCGCTCGAGCTCGTCGCGTGCCTTTGCGTACTCGCCCTTCTTCGCATACAGCACCGCAACGTTGTTGCGCGGTTCGGGCAGCTCGGGATATTCGGACAGCAGCGCCTGGAATACCGCCATCGCGTCGTCCGTGCGGCCCTCGTCGGCGAGGGCCAGTCCCTTCATGAAGCGGGCCTGCGGCTCGCGTGGACGCTGCGCGATCAGCCGGTCGAGCTTGCTCGATGCGGCGGCGTACTGCTTCTTGTCGAGCAGATCCTTCGCCTCGTGCAACGTTGCGGCGTACGCCTTGCGGGCGGCGTCGTCCATTTGCCGCGGATCTTCCGTGGCCGGCGGCGCCTGCGCGAATGCGCCGTGCGCGAGCAGGACCGCGAGGAGCGCGGCGGCAAAGCGAAGCGATGCGTTTGGCATGATTCCGGGTCGAAGGATCCGAAGGCCGACGGGAGTAACTGCGGTTCGCGGCAAATTCTAGCAAGCCGCGTTTCGTATCCGCGTTCAACCGACCGGTGTGATTCCCGTTCCGTGACGCAGGCGCTCGGCGGTCGTCTCGATCAGGAGGCGCGCGATCGACAGCGGCGTCGGCAGCTCCGGCAACGCCTCCGGGCGGAACCAGCGGGCGTCCGCGATCTCGGTGGCGTCGACGGCGATCTCGCCGCCTGCGTATTCCGCCGTGTACGCGATCATCAGCGAATGCGGGAACGACCACGACTGGCTCGCGAAGTACTGCAAATTCGTGACGTCGAGCCCGACCTCCTCGTGCACTTCGCGGTGCACGCAATCCTCGATCGTCTCGCCCGCTTCGACGAAGCCGGCGAGCGCGCTGAACATCGCGCCGGGGAAGCGGTTGGCCCGCGCAAGCAGCAGCTCGCGGCTGCGCGTGACGAGCACCATCATCGCGGGCGAGATGCGCGGATAGGCCACGTAGCCGCAGGCCGCGCATTCCATCGCGCGCTCGTGCGGCCGCTGCGTCATCGGTTGGCCGCAGCGCCCGCAGAAGCGATGCGTGCGATCCCACTCGACGACCTGGAAGGCACGCGCCGCGATCGCGAGCAGCGGCTCCGGCATTCGGCCGAAGAGCGAACGCAGGCCTGCGAAGGCGAAGCCTCCCCGCGCATTCGCGTCGTCGTCGAGCGCGACGGCGACGCAGTCGATGCCTTCGAAGCGGCCGAGGTAATGCCGGCGGCCGTCGAGACGACTGCGATCGAGGTCCGCGATGGCGGGAATGCCAGGCGCGCTTTCGTTGTCGATCACGAGGAGCTTCGGGCCCGCGAAGGCGAACGCGAGCGCGGCCTTTGGAACGACGCCGGGACCTTGGTGCGCGGGGACGAATCCCGGCGGTGTCTGCATCATGGGCGCGATTCCCCGGAAGCTATAATCGAACGTTCACATAGCACGAAAGACGCTTCGCATGGAAGCCGAACAAGTCAACGCGATCGGCAACGCGATCGACGGCCTGCGCGAGCGGGCCGGGCAGCTTCGGAGGTATCTTTGACTTCGATGTCAAGGCTGCACGCCTCGCAGCGGTCGACCGCGAGCTCGAGGATCCGAAGGTCTGGGACAATCCGGCGCGCGCCCAGGAGCTCGGCAAGGAGAAGAAGCAGCTCGACGGCGTCGTCCTGACGCTGGCCGATCTCGACCGCGAGCTCGACGACAGCGAGGAACTCTACGAGCTCGCGCGCGGGGAATCCGACGACGCGACCCTTCAGGCCGTCGAAGGTGACGTCGGGCGCATCGAGCGCCGCGTCGCCGATCTCGAGTTCCGGCGCATGTTCCACAATCCGCTCGACCCGGGGAACGCGTTCGTCGACATCCAGGCGGGCAGCGGGGGCACCGAGGCGCAGGACTGGGCCGCGATGCTGCTGCGCATGTACCTGCGCTACGCCGAGCGCAAGGGGTATAAGGTCGAGATCCTCGAGGAGTCGCCGGCCGAAATCGCCGGCATCAAGAGCGCGTCGATCAAGGTCGACGGCGAGTACGCCTACGGATTCCTGCGCACCGAAACGGGCGTGCACCGGCTCGTGCGCAAGAGCCCGTTCGACTCGAATGCACGGCGTCACACGTCGTTCGCGAGCGTGTTCGTGTACCCGGAAGTCGACGAGTCGATCGAAGTCGACATCAATCCGGCAGATCTTCGCATCGATACGTATCGCGCGTCGGGCGCGGGCGGCCAGCACGTCAACAAGACCGACTCGGCGGTGCGCATCACGCACCTGCCCACGAACATCGTCGTGCAATGCCAGACCGACCGCTCGCAGCATCGCAACCGCGCCGAGGCGTTCGCGATGCTGAAGTCGAAGCTCTACGAGCTCGAGTTGCGCAAGCGCCAGGAGGAGCAGGCGAAGCTCGAGGATTCGAAGACCGACATCGGCTGGGGGCACCAGATCCGCTCGTACGTGCTCGACCAGTCTCGGATCAAGGACCTGCGGACGAACTACGAGGTCGGCAACACGCAGGCGGTGCTCGACGGCGATCTCGACGATTTCATCTCGGCGAGCCTCAAGCAGGGGGTGTAGTGCGAGAACGCGTCGTCGACGCCGCGGACGACGCGCCGCTGCCCGAATTCTTGGCGCCCGGGATCGTCGCGGCCGATCTGCCGGCGCTGTTCCCGTCGCTGGCGGCGCGGCCGTCGTATCCGTGAGGACGCAGCTCTTCCCGTCGTCGCGCATACACATTACAATGTGTAGATAGAGGTGTATATGCGTACGAACATCGTTCTCGACGACGACCTCGTCGAGGAAGCCTTCCGGCACGCGCCCGTGAAAACGAAGCGCGAGCTCGTCGATCTCGCGTTGCGCGAATTTGTCGCATCGCGCAAGCGCAAGGACATGCGTGATCTCATCGGCAAGGTGAAGCTCGACCCGAGTTACGACTACAAGAAGGCGCGGATCGGGTGAGATGAAACGTCCCGCCACGCTCGCTGCGCTCGCTGCCCCCCGGGGGGCGTGTCGGTGGCCTGGGGCGGCCCGGCGCCCCTGACATGGTGCTCGTCGACACGTCGGCCTGGGTGGACCTTTTCCGGAATCGCCGCACCGAGTGCGCGGCGCGATTGCGCGCGCTACTCGACGAGCAGCGGCCCTTCGCACTGACGCCCGTGATCGCGCAGGAGCTCATTCAGGGCGCTGCCGACGAGGGCGAGTTCGCGTTGCTCGACGATTACCTGATCGGCCAGACGATGCTGCTTCCGCAGCATCCATTGGACACGCATCGCAGCGCCGCCCGGCTTTACTTCGATTGCCTGCGGCACGGATTCACGCCGCGAAGCACCGTCGACTGCCTGATCGCGCAGATCGCGATCGAGCATGCCGTTCCGCTGCTCCATGACGACCGCGACTTCGCGCGCATCGCGAAGGTGGCACCCAACCTCGAGTTTGCCTGAATGAACGAGCCCGACGAACGCGACGCCGCCGTCGACGAGAACCGCATCATCGGCGAGCGGCGCACCAAGCTCGCGGCGTTGCGGCTCGCCGGCAACGCGTATCCGAACGACTTCCGGCGCACGGCGCTCGCGGCCGACCTGCACGCGCATTACGACGCCCTCGACAACGTCGCGCTCGAAGCGCAGCCGAGGCACGTGGCGGTCGCGGGCCGGTTGATGCTGAAGCGCGTGATGGGCAAGGCGTGCTTCGGCACGCTGCAGGACATGTCGGCGCGCATCCAGCTCTACGTCACGCTGGATGGCGTCGGTGCCGACGCGCTCGCCGCGTTCAAGCACTGGGACCTCGGCGACATCGTCGGCGCGACGGGCACGCTCTTCAAGACGAAGACCGGCGAACTGTCGGTCAAGTGCGACGGCGTGCGGCTGCTGTCGAAGGCGCTGCGGCCGCTGCCGGAGAAGTTCCACGGCATGACCGACACCGAGCAGCGCTACCGCCAGCGGTACGTCGATCTCATCACCAACCCGGCGGCGCGCGACGTGTTCGTCAAGCGCTCGCAGATCGTGCAGGCGATTCGCGAATTCTTCGTCGCGCGCGGCTTCCTCGAAGTCGAGACGCCGATGATGCATCCGATTCCGGGCGGTGCCGCGGCGCGGCCGTTCGCGACGCATCACAACGCGCTCGACATGCCGCTATACCTGCGCATTGCACCGGAGCTCTATCTCAAGCGCCTCGTCGTCGGGGGCATGGAGAAGGTGTTCGAGATCAACCGCAACTTCCGCAACGAAGGCATCTCGACCCGGCACAACCCCGAGTTCACGATGCTCGAGTTCTACGAGGCGTACGCCGATTACCGCGACCTCATGGACCTCACGGAAGTGCTGATTCGCGACGTCGCGACGCGCGTATGCGGCACGACGGCGATCGTCTATCAGGGTGAGGCGATCGACCTCGCCACGCCGTTTGCGCGCATGACGATTACCGAGGCGATCCGGCATCACAACGCCGACTATCGCGACGTCGACCTCGAAGACGTCGCCACGCTGCGAGGCGCGCTCGCGCCGTTCGACGTCGACGTGTACGAAAGCGACGGCGTGGGATTGCTGCAGCTCAAGCTCTTCGAGGCGACGACGGAGGAGAAGCTCGTGCAGCCGACGTTCATCGTCGCGCATCCGACCGACGTGTCGCCGCTCGCGCGCGCGAACGACGCGAATCCCGCGATCACGGACCGCTTCGAGCTCTTCATCACGCGGCGCGAGATCGCGAACGGCTTCTCGGAATTGAACGATCCCGAGGACCAGGCAGCGCGCTTCGCAGCCCAGGCCAGGGCGAAGGAGGCGGGCGACCTCGAGGCGATGTACTACGACGCCGACTACATCCGTGCGCTCGAATACGGATTGCCCCCCACGGCCGGCGAGGGCATCGGCATCGATCGGCTCGTGATGCTCCTGACCGATACGCCGTCGATCCGCGACGTGATCCTGTTCCCGCACCTGCGGCCCGAAGCTCGCGGCGAGTGACCGCGGGCGGTTGAAGTATACCCGGACGGGGTATATATTGGTGGCATGAGCACCGCCACGGTCACGGGTTCCGCCAATCCCGCCACGCCGAAGGCTCCGCCCGGCACGAGCGTCGACCTCGCCCTCGAGGGCATGACCTGCGCCGCCTGCGCGACGCGCATCGAGAAGACGCTGAACCGCGTCCCGGGGGTCGATGCGTCGGTGAACTTCGCCACCGAGTCGGCGAAGGTCCGCTATGACGCCGCGCGGGCGAACGTCGACGCGCTGCTCGCCGCGGTCGCCCGCGCCGGCTACAGCGCACGCGTCAAGCGCGACGAGGCTGCCGAGCGCGGCCTCGAGTCGGCGCGCCGCGAAGCGGCATGGCGCGCGCTTCGTCGCGACCTCGTCGTGTCGATCGTGCTGACCGCGCCGCTGCTTGCGCAGATGGTGCTGATGTTCACGCCCGGCGCGTCCCACGAGGACCTGCTCCCGCGTTTCGTGCAGCTCGCGCTGGCGACGCCGGTGCAGTTCTTCGTCGGGCGCCGCTTCTACGTCGGCGCCTGGCACGCCTTGAAGGGCGGCGGCGCGAACATGGACGTGCTGATCGCCCTCGGCACGTCGATCGCGTGGCTGTGGAGCGCCCTGGTGACGGTCGCCGGGCTGCACGAGCACGTGTATTTCGAGGCGTCGGCGGCGATCATCACGCTGGTGCTGCTCGGCAAGGCGCTGGAGGCGCGCGCCCGCGCGGGCACGTCGGCGGCGATCGAGGGATTGCTGAAGCTGCAGCCGAGGTTCGCGCACGTCGAGCGCGATGGCCGCGAAGTCGACGTTCCGCTGGCCGACGTCGTCGTCGGCGATCGCTTCGTCGTACGCGCCGGCGAATCGATCCCCGTCGACGGCATCGTGATCGACGGGCACGCGTCCATCGACGAAAGCATGCTGACCGGCGAAAGCGTGCCGGTCGCGAAGGCCGGCGGCGCGCGCGCCTACGCCGGCACCGTCGATCTCGACGGTCGGCTGCGCTGCGAAGCGACCGGTGTGGGCGCCGACACGCTGCTCGCTGGCATCGTACGTCTCGTCGGCGAGGCACAGGGCTCGAAGGCGCCGATCCAGCGCCTCGCCGATCGCGTCTCGGGCATCTTCGTGCCCGTCGTCGTGGGCATCGCGCTCGTGACGTTCGCCGCGACGTGGTTCTTCGCGGGCAGCTTCACGCCCGCGCTCGTGAACGCCGTGGCGGTGCTCGTCATCGCGTGTCCGTGTGCGCTCGGCCTCGCGACGCCCACCGCGATCATCGTCGGCACCGGCCGCGCTGCGCAGCTCGGCGTCCTGATTCGCAATGCGGTCGCGCTCGAAAACGCCGGCCGGCTGACGACGCTCGTGGTCGACAAGACCGGTACCGTCACCGACGGCCGGCCGGAGGTGACGCAGGTGCGCGCGTTCGACGGGGCCTCGGAGGACCGCGTGCTCGCGATCGCCGCCGCGCTCGAGCAGGGTGCGCTGCATCCGCTCGCGCAGGCGATCGTCGCGAAGGCGCACGAATCCGGTACCCCGGTCCCTGTCGTTTCCGGGCTGCACGCGATACCGGGGCAAGGTACCGCCGGCGACGTGGGCGAGGCGCGCGAACCCGCGCTCGCCGGCTCGCTCGCGTTTCTCGCCTCGCGCGGCGTTGCCGTCGACGCGAACGCGCTCGCCGCGATGCTCGAGCCAGGCGAAAGCGTCGTCGCGGTAGCGCACGCAGGCCGCCTGATGGGCGCGATCGCGCTCGCCGACCGCGTGCGCGACACCTCGCGCGCCGCGGTGGGCGCACTCGAGCGCGAAGGCATCGACGTCGTCATGCTTTCCGGCGACAACGCGACGACGGTCGCCGGCATCGCGAAACAAGTGGGCATCGCGCATGCGGCGGGCGCGATGACGCCCGCGGGCAAGGCCGACGAGATCCGCCGCCGGCAGGCCAACGGCGAAGTCGTCGGCATGGTGGGCGACGGCGTCAACGACGCGCCTGCACTCGCCGCCGCCGACGTGAGCTTCGCGATCGGCGCGGGCTCGGCAGTCGCGATCGAAGCTGCCGACGTCACCGTCGTGCGCAACGACCTGCGTGGGGTCGTCGATGCGATCCTGCTGTCGCGTGCAGCACGACGCAAGATCCGCCAGAACCTCTTCTTTGCGTTCGGCTACAACGTGCTCGGCATTCCGCTCGCGGCCATCGGGCTGTTGAGCCCGGTGATCGCGGGGGCGGCGATGGCGATGAGCTCGGTGTCGGTGGTCGGGAACGCGTTGACGTTGCGGCGCTTTGCCGGGAATCGAAAGGACGAATGATGGAAACGACGATCAGGGTGCACGGGATGACCTGTGGCGGTTGCGTGGCGAGCGTCACGCGTGTGCTGAAGGCCATCGACGGTGTCGAGCAGGTGGACGTGAAGCTCGACCCCGGGCAGGCGCGTGTGACGTACGACGCGACGCGCACGAATGTCGACGCGCTTGCCCGTGCGATCGAAGACGCCGGCTATGACGTCACGTAAGGGCGTCGCGGCGACGGACGCAACGGCGAAGGCGGCGCGCAACATGCCGGTTGCGCATCCGGCGAAGGCGACGGTGGGGCACTCGCGCGAGGACGTTGCCGCGCTTGCGAAAAGACTGAACCGCATCGAAGGCCAGATCCGCGGCATCGCCCGGATGATCGGGGAAGACCGCTATTGCGTGGACATCCTGACGCAGGTCGCGGCCGTGCAATCGGCGCTCGACGCCCTCGCGCGAAAGCTCCTCGAGCACCACCTGCACGGCTGCGTCTCGCAGGCGATCGTGTCGGGCGATGGCGCGCGGGCGATCGACGAGGCGCTCGCGGTCATTCGCAAGTTCGGCCGCTGACCGCCGGCTTCGCGCGGCGCGGCTTCGACGACGACGGTGGCATTCAGGCAGTCGCCTTCGCCCCTTCGCTCGCCCGCTTCGGCGCCGTTTTCTCGACCCAATGCGCGAACGCGTCGAGGAATTTCTTGAGGAACTCGCGCGTCGCCTCCTTGACGAGATTGCCTTCCGCGTCGAAGTAGTCGCCGGCGCCGCCCATGTACGCCTCGGGCTGCTGCATCGCGGGCATGTTGAGGAACACCAGCGATTGCCGGAGCGCGTGATTGGCACCCATCCCGCCGATGGCGCCCGGCGACACGGTGATCACACCCGCCGGCTTGCCGTTCCACGCGCTCTTGCCGTAGGGCCGTGATGCGATGTCGATCGCGTTCTTCAGCACGCCGGGCACCGAGCGGTTGTATTCGGGTGTCACGAACAGCACGGCGTCCGCCTGCTGGATCTTCTGCTTGAACGCCGCCGACGGCGGCGGGGGATTCGTCTCGTCGTCCTGGTTGTAAAGCGGCAGGTTGCCGATCTCGACGATCTCGAGGTCGAGCGACGGCGGTGCGAGCTTCTGCAACGCCATGGCGACCTTGCGGTTCAGCGATTCCTTGCGCAGGCTGCCTACGAGCACCGCAACCTTGTAGCGACCATTCATCGGCATTCCCCTCGTCCTCTTCCGCGGCGGCGCCGCTCAAAGGTGTACGAGAAGGTGCGGTGGCGGGAAGTTCCGGCGGCCCACGCCGGCGCCGCGCGCATCGGCGCAGATGCGATAATCGAGAAGGCGGGGTGTAGCGCAGTCCGGTAGCGCGCTTGCTTTGGGAGCAAGATGTCGGAGGTTCGAATCCTCTCACCCCGACCCGTCGCGTTTGACACGCTGCGTGGCGAGGCGCAGATTGATGCGGAAGCTGCGCTCGCGGGGTGCGGCGACACATCGAGGAGGCGCGATGAACCGTCCACTCACCGTTGCTCTCGCAGCCGCAGCGCTTACCGGATGCGCATCGATCGATCACCCCGCCGGTCGGCACGCGGGATGGGACGCGCCGATCGGGCACGGCACGGCAACCACGTATGCGGAGATCGACGCCGATGGCCAGCCAGTGGCGATCGGCGTCGCGCTTTCCGCGCAAAGCCTCGACGGCCTTCCCGCGGCATCCGACATGCATCATTGCATCGATCGTGGCCGCGACGGCCATGCGGGTGCATCGACGAAATGCGTGCAGACGGTCGAGCACGTGCTGGCACTCCCCGACGCCGTCGCGCGCCGTTCCGACATGCCGTTCAAATGGGTGTTGCTGAACTGGAACCATCGGGGCCACATCCCGCCGGGAATCTACGATCTGCCGCACTTCGACGTGCATTTCGAGATGGCGCCGGTCGCGGAGGTGTTCGCAATCGAGGCGGGCGCCTGCGGTCCCGAGTCGGTGCGCTGCGACCAGTTCGCGATCGGGAAGAAGCCGGTCCCGGCCAACTACGTCCATGCCGACTTCAAGGACGTCGACGCCGTGGTCCCCGCAATGGGCAACCACCTGATCGACCTCACCGGCGACGAATTCCAGCGCCATCCGTTTACGCGGAGCTTCATCTACGGCGTCTACGACGGCCGGGTGATCTTCTACGAGCAGATGGTGACGCGCGCCTACCTGCTTTCGCGGCCCGACGACTGCGCGCCGATCAAGCTGCCGCAGGCCTACGCCGTGGCCGGCTATTACCCCACCCTGACCTGCACGCGCTACGATCCTCGCAGCGGCACGTATTCGATTTCCATGGAGAAGTTCGTGCTGCGGCAGGCGAGCGCGCCGGCCGTCGCACGCTAGCAGCGGTCGCGACATCTTCATCGTTCGCCCACGCGCGCCGCCGCGCCGCGGCGACATGAGCGACGTGCTCGATCTCGACGCCTATGGCGCGCGCGTGGGTCTTCGCGGCGTGCATCGCGTCGACCTCGACACGCTCGCGATGCTCCTGCGCGCGCACATGCGGGCGATCCCATTCGAAAATCTCGACGTGCTGCTCGGCCGCGGCGTCGACCTCGAGCTTGGCGCGTTGCAGCGGAAGCTCGTCACCGCCGGTCGTGGCGGTTATTGCTTCGAGCATGCGACGCTCTTCGCCGCGGTGCTCGAGGCGCTCGACTTTGCGCCGGTTCGCCATTCCGCCCGCGTCGTCCTGTTCACGCCGCGCACCGAGAGCGCACGCTTGCACATGTTCCTCACCGTCCCGTTGCCGCAGGGCACGTTCGTCGTCGATCCCGGCTTCGGCAGCCTCGCCTCCGAGGTGCCGGTGCCGCTCGTCGACTCGCGTGCGGCGCCGCCCGAAGATGCGCCGCACTGGTTCGTGCGCGACGGCGCGTACTGGGTGTTGCGCGCGCGCCGCGATGGCGAGGTCGTCGATTGCTGGGTGACTACGCTCGAGGCCGACAATCGCGTCGATTTCGTCGTGGCGAACCATTACGTCGCCACGCATCCCGCATCGGGCTTCCGGCAGCGCCTGATGCTGCGCGCGCTGACGCCGAACGGCTCGGTCAGCGTGATGAACCGCGACGTCAGGCTGCGCGAGCACGGGTCTGCACGCAGCGACCAGCTCGCCGACCGCCATGCGCTTCGCACGCTCCTGCGCGAGCATTTCGGCTTCGATCTCCCCGAGGTCGAGACGCTCGTCGTTCCGTCGATCGAGGGCTGGCAGTGAAGGGGACTTCCGGTAGAGTCCACGCTTTTCCCCGTACGCATTGCCGATGAAGCTCGTCACCTGCGCCGACGTCCTCGCCGGACGCGTCCCCGCCGACACACCCGTCACGCTCCGCGGCTGGATCCGCACGCGGCGCGATTCGAAGGCGGGCATCTCGTTCCTGCACATCAGCGACGGCTCGTCGTTCCACCCGGTGCAGGCGGTCGTACCGAACACGCTGCCGAACTACACCGACGCAGTGCTGCGCCTGACCGCGGGTGCAGCGGTGGCGGTCGATGGTCAGGTCGTGCCGTCGCCCGCGAAGGGGCAGCCGTTCGAAATCCAGGCGACGGACGTGCAGGTGCTCGGCTTCGTCGAGGATCCGGATTCGTATCCGATCCAGCCCAAGGCGCACACGCTCGAGTTCCTGCGCGAGGTCGCGCACCTGCGTCCGCGCACCAACGTGATTGCCGCGGTGAGCCGCGTGCGCGACTGCGTCGCGTTCGCGATCCACCGCTTCTTCCACGAGCGCGGCTTCTACTGGATCAGCACGCCCATCATCACCGCGTCCGATGCGGAAGGCGCGGGCGAGCTCTTTCGCGTGTCGACGCTCGATCTTGCGAACCTGCCGCGCAACGACACCGGCGGCATCGATTACACGAAGGACTTCTTCGGCCGCGAAGCGTTTCTCACCGTGTCGGGCCAGCTCAACGTCGAGGCATATTGCCTCGCGCTGTCGAAGGTGTACACGTTCGGGCCCACGTTTCGCGCCGAGAACTCGAATACGAGCCGCCACCTTGCCGAGTTCTGGATGGTCGAGCCCGAGATCGCATTCGCGGACATCAACGACGACGCCGATCTCGCCGAGGCCCTGCTGAAGCACGTGTTTCGCACCGTGCTCGAGGAGCGTGCCGACGACATGGCGTTCTTCGACGAGCGCATCGAGAAGGGGCTGATCGCGAAGCTCAAGCACATCGTCGAGTCGCAGTTCGTGCGCATGAACTACACGGAAGCGATCCGCGTGCTGGCCGAAGCGAAGCAGAAGTTCGAGTTTCCCGTTTCGTGGGGCATGGACCTGCAGTCGGAGCACGAGCGCTTTCTCGCGGAAACGTACGCGAAGAGGCCGGTGATCGTAATGAACTACCCGAAGGCGATCAAGGCTTTCTACATGCGCGTCAACGACGACGGGCGAACCGTGGCCGCGATGGACGTGCTCGCCCCGGGAGTCGGCGAAATCATCGGCGGCAGCCAGCGCGAGGAGCGCCTCGGCGTGCTCGACGCGCGCATGGACGAAGCGGGCCTCGACAAGGCGCACTATGGCTGGTATCGCGACCTGCGCCGCTACGGCACGGTGCCGCACGCCGGATTCGGGCTGGGCTTCGAGCGCACGATCGCGTACGTGACGGGGCTTGCGAACGTGCGCGACGTGATTCCGTTTCCGCGCACACCGGGCAACGCGCGTTATTGATCGTCGAAGTCGCGCCGTCGAGTTGCGCGAAACCGTCGCGCGCCGGTTCCCGATGATGCGCAGCCCTGCGTTGGCGGCACTCGCCATTGCCCTCGTCGTCGCCGGCTGCGCGACGACCGAAACCGCGCCGCCGGTCCCGCCGCGGCTCACCGCCACCGAAGGGCGCGCGCTCGTCGATCGGCTGCTTCCGCCGCATCTCGCGGACCGTGCCGGATGGGCCACCGACGTCCATGCGGCATTCGCCGCGCTCGATCTTCCGGAAACGTCGCAGAACGTCTGCGCCGCAATCGCCATCGCCGAGCAGGAGTCGGGCTTGCGCGTCGATCCACAGGTGCCGGGACTCGCGCGCATCGCGCGCAAGGAGATCGACGCACGCCGCGAGCGTGCGGGCGTACCGGGCCTGATGGTGGAGGCGGCGCTGGCGTTGCCGTCGTCGAACGGCAAGAGCTACGGCGAGCGCCTCGACGCCGTGACGACCGAAGGCCAGTTGAGCGAGCTCTACGAAGATTTCATCGGGCGCGTGCCGTTCGGCAGGACGCTCTTTGCCGATCGCAATCCGGTGCGTACCGGTGGCCCGATGCAGGTCAGCGTGAGCTTCGCGCAGGCGCAACTCGAGGCACGGCCGTATCCGTATCCGTCCGCCGATTCGGCGCGGCGTGAAGTGTTCACGCGCCGCGGCGGCCTCTACTTCGGCATCGCGCATTTGCTCGACTATCGCGCGCCCTACGATCGCTACCTGTATCGCTTCGCCGATTTCAACGCCGGCCGCTACGCGAGCCGCAACGCGGCGTTCCAGCAGGCGTTGACGCAGGTGTCCGGCATTCCGCTCACGCCCGACGGCGCGCTGCTGCGCGTCGACGACGGCAAGGTGTCCGACACGCCGAGCGCGACCGAGGCGGCCGCGCGCAGCGTTGCGCGCAGGCTGGGGATGCAACCCGACGGGGTGCGCGGCGACCTCGAGCAGGGGCGAAGCGAAGCGTTCGCGCGCTCGACGCTCTACACGCGTGTGTTCGACGAGGCGGAGCGCCTCTCCGGCAAGCGCATGGCGCGTGCAGCGGTCCCGCAAATCGTGCTGCACAGTCCGAAGATCACGCGCAAGCTGACCACCGAGTGGTTCGCCGAGCGCGTGGACGGCCGATTCCGGCAGTGCCTGCAGCGCGACCGCCAGCCGCGCTGAATGCGGCATCGCGATCGCGGAGCGTCGCCGTTACTCGCCGACGTAGCCGAACCCCTGGTGGCCGAGGTACGTGTAGAAGAGCCCGATCGTGCCGCGCGTCTGCGAGCTGTTGCCGGGGCCCGGGTATGAGGCGTCGCGGCGATTGAGGAGGTAGCGCAGCGAAAGGCCGTGCGGGCCGGCGATGCGCACGGTGAACGACGCATCGAGTCGCAGGATGTTGTCGTGGCCGCCGCGGCCCGCACTGCCCACGTTGCTCACGAAATACTCGCGTGCGGTCAGGTCGAGCGCCGCGCGCTCGCCGAAGATCAATCGCGTCGCGACGAGCGCCTGCGGCGACACGCCGTAGTGATAATCGCGATCGTTGGTGCTGCGCGTCGTGCCGGCGGCGGTGTAGCCGACACCGGCGAGCGCGGTTCCCTGCAGCGCGACATCGCCGGCGATCTTCCACTGCGCCGTCGTGCCGAGCGCCGCCGCCGTGCTCGACACGCGAAACGTCTGCGGCGCAATGTAATCGTAGAGGCCGTACAGGCCCCACACGCCGCGATAGTCGTCACCTGCCTCGTAGTCCTGGCCGAGCAGCAGTCCGCGCGTCAGCAGGCTTTCGGCGCCGTTCGCGCTCGACGCGGTCGCTTCGAAATTGAAGTAGTCGAACGGACGACTGTACGTATACCCGCTCTTGCCGGGAAGCCCGTAGTCGATCGAATAGACGAGCAGAGCTTCGTTGCCGTGCAGATGCGTCGCCGAGGCGCCCGCAACGTTCTGCACGTTCGTGCTCGCCCCGATGCGAAGCTGGCTGAAGTACGCGGGATCGTGGCTCGGGAAGATCGTGCGGAAGCGTTGGTCGAACGCCGCGCGATTGAATCCGACCGGCGGCGAAATGGCCGCGGCCGCGACTTCGCGCCAGAAGGGCGGCAGGTTCTCGTGCTCGAGCGTCAGGTTCGACAGCCGAAACAGGATCTCGCCGAGGAAGCTGCCGCCGATGCCCGTGTTGATGAGGTCGTTGCGCGACGGTGGCGTGCTTTCGCCGGCGATCTCCCATAGCGTGCTCCCGGCGAGCGAATAGCCGAGCGATGTCCAGTAGCCGAGCCCGGCCGAGCGCGCGAACGCGTGGTACATCGACCCCTGGTAGGGGTGGCCGAGCTGGTTGACTTCGAACGGGTCGCGATCGACGACCCAGCTGCTGTGCAGGTTGCGCCGTATCGTCGACCACGTGCTGTCGTAGTCGCTGCCGCCGGTATGCCGGTCGACCTGGTTCAGCAGGAACGCGAACCCCACGACCTCCGCCGCGGGGATCGCGTAGCTCCGATTCGCGAGCCAGGCGTCGGGCAGCGACGCGGGCTCCGCGTCGGCAGCGCGCGCACGACCCTGCGAACACGCGAGCCCGACGACGAGCGCCGCGACGATCGCGAAGCGTGGGCCGACCGTCATCGGCCTTGGGCGAGCGTTTTCACTTCGACTCGAACGTCGCGCGCGAGAATTCCTGGTACGACAGCACGCCGTCGTGGTTGAGGTCGAGCTGATCGAAGATCTTGCGCGCTTCGGTGCCTTGTCCTTGCGCGGCCGTCGTGCTGCCGGACGTGCCGGGCGTCGTGGCGAGACCATCGGCGTTTTGCGGGAGCAGCGGCTGCGCCGTACGCGTGCCGGAGGTTGCCGCGGGCCGCGCCGAGTTCGATGCGGTATCGGACGCGGGATTCGCGGTGTTGGACGTCATGTCGGAGGTTGTCGCGCAGGCGGCGCCGGCAACGGTGATGATCGAGGCGGCGAGCGCCGTCACGAGATGCTTGGCGGTCAAATTCATCGGGGCTCCTTCAAGATTGGGATCGGCGCGAAAGCGCGTCGAACAGAAACCGTCCTGCAAGGAGCTTGCCGTCGCTAACCGCCTGATTCTTCGCGCTGCCGGACGCGAGTCCGGACGCAGGCACCGGCGATGCGTGTAGCTCGTGCGCATGCTGTAGGAGGAAGTCGGTGCACGAGGGTCGTGGCTGGCCGACCCTTGGGCAAAGGCTTCCCAAGCGACACTCGCATGCACGACAATGCCGCGACGCCACGACCACACGAAGGGGAAACGATGCGCAAGTCGCTGTCGCCGATCGTCGCCTGCCTGCTGCTCTCGGGTTGTGCCGCGATGTATCCGCGCGTCGAGCCGACGCCCACGCTCCTCAGCTGCGACGGCTCGAAGGCGTGCGTGGTCCCGGTCAACGTCGCGTGCAGCCGATTCTATGGCTGCCGGCTGATCGTCGACAACGATCTCATCGTCGTCGAGAGCGACAGGGGCAAGGCGCAGGACATCGTGTGGCGACTCGTCGGCGAGACACAGGCGCAATTCCCGTCGAACGGCATCGTGCTCGACAACACCGATTTCCAATGCCGCCCGAAACCCGAAACGCGCGAGTTCGTGTGCACGGATCGGCATGCCGGCTTCGGCGTGTTCAAGTATCGGATCAACGTGACCGTGCCGCAGAGCCTGTTCGGGCCGCGCGGCGTGCCGTCGCTCGATCCCTGGATCGTCAACCGCTGAGGCTGCCGGGCATGCGTACGAAGCCGGGGTTCTTTGCCTTGCACGTCGTGGTTCTCGTTGCCGTGGCCGTCCTTGCCGGGTGCGCGGCACCTGGAAAGCTCGAACCCGCAGCATGCAGTGGACCAGACCATTGCGAAATCACGGTCACCGTCGATGAAGCGTGCAACGTCAATGTTCAGGACAAGGTCGACGTCGCCGGACCGAACCGTGCGATCCGATGGCGCCTCGCCGCATCGCCCGCATTTCGCTTCGCATCCAACGGCATCGAGTTCAGGCACCCGGGGACGATGTTCCACACGCCGACGCCGGGGAACACCACCTTCATCTGGCACGACAGGAATCCGCCGAGTCAAGGCCAGGCCAACGGCGGTCAGGGAACCGAGTACGAATACGAAGTCCACGTGCTGCGCGGCGACGTTGCGTGCCCTGTGCACGATCCGTGGATCGTCAATCGCGGCTAAAGCGACGCGAGCCACCCCCGGAGCATCGGCACGAGCACGTCGGGTGCGCGTGCATTGGACTGCGCGCCGCCGAACGCATCGGCCCCGAGCGCCGCGCGCGCGGCATCGATCAACGGCGCGAGAAACGCTTCATCGCTCGGGTCGCGCTGCAATCCTGTTCGCGCGGCCTGCGCCTGCGCGGCGCCGAAGAGTTCCGCCGCGAATGCATGTTCGCCGCGCGCTGCGGCGAGGCCGGACGACACCTCGAGGAGGCTCTGGAGCACGGGCTGCGAACCCGTCTCGTCGACGATCAGCAGGACTTCCGCGAGCATCGGACCGACGGACGCGGTGGGCTCGCCACCCGTCGCTGCGATCGACGCCATCGTCAGGTTGAGCAAGCCGATGGCGATGCTTTCGCGGTCGCCCAGCCCCCGCGCGAGGTCGAGCACCTGTTCGTAGAGGGGAATGGCGGCCGCGACGTTGGATCCAGCGCGATGCACCTGCGCCACGCCATTCAGCGCAGCGAGGAGGTCGTGTCGCTCGTCCATCGCGCGGGCGATCACGACCGCTTCCTCGAGATGTTCCTGCGCGGCGCTTACGTCGCCGAGGCCGAGGCACGCGAGTCCAAGCGGCTGCAGCGCGCTGGCGACGCGCCTGGCGTCGCCCTTTGCGCGCGCGATCGCGAGGCTCTCGTCGAGGTACGTCCTTGCATCTTCGTAGCGGCCGGTCCAGCATGCGATCTGCCCGGCCATGAAGAGGCCACGACAGCGCAGCAACGCGTCGTTGGCACCGGTGCGGCCGAGCGCTTCGGTCGCCATCCGATAGCCGAGTTCGAGCAGGCCGCGGTTGATCCAGTACGACTTCAAGGCGTAGACGAGGCGAATCCCGCGTTCCGCGCCGTCGCTCGCCGTGTCGCACCATGCATGGGCGGCGAGGAAGTTCTCGCGCTGGAGGTCGAGGCGCAGCAACGCGCTGGCCTGCTCGGGACCCGTCAGTTCCCCCGAGTTCGTTTCGGCCACGTCGACGAAGTAGTGCAGGTGTCGATCCCGTACGTCGTGCGCCTCGTCGCACGATGCGAGCCTGGCCGCGGCATACTCGCGAATCGTCTCGAGCATCCGATAGCAGGAGCGGTCGGCGAGGAGCGTGACGAGCGACTTGTCGACGAGGCGGCCGAGGATGTCGACGACGTCTCCCACGTCGACACCGTCGCCTGCGCAGATCGCCTCGCACGCGTCGAGCGTGAAGTTGCCGGCGAACACGCCGAGCCGGCGGAACAACGTGCGTTCCGGCGCGTCGAGGAGGTCGTGACTCCAGTCGATCAGCGCGCGAAGCGTCTGTTGACGCGGCAGCGCGGTACGATCGCCGCCGGTGAGCAGGCGGAAGCGGTCGTCGAGGCGCGAAGCGAGCACGGCCGCCGGCAATGAACGCATCCTCGCCGCTGCGAGCTCGAGCGCGAGCGGAATGCCGTCCACCCGGCGACAGATCGTCGCGATCGCCGCCGCGTTCGCGGGCGTGATCGCGAAGCGTGGATTGCCGGCCACCGCGCGGTCGACGAAGAGCCTGACTGCATCGGCGCGCATCAGCGTTTCGAGCGTCGCCGGCGCCTCGTCCGGAAGCGACAGCGTCGACAGCGCATGGACCGCCTCGCCCGTCACGCGCAGCGGCTCGCGGCTTGTCGCCACGATCGCGGCACGAATGCTGCCGCGAAGGAGCGCCTGCGCGAGCGATGCGCACGCATGTGCGAGATGCTCGCAGTTGTCGAGCACGATGAGCAGGTGCCGAGCGCGCGCGTAGGCGACGAGCGTTTCTTCGATCGAGCGCGACGCCTCCTCGGTCAACGACAGCGCCGATGCGACGGCGAGCGGGACGAGCGATGCATCGCCGATCGCCGCGAGATCGACGAACCACACGCCGTCTGGAAAGGCATCGAGCGCCCGGTGCGCGAGCTCGAGCGCGAGACGTGTCTTGCCGAGGCCTCCGGTGCCGACGATCGTGACGAGTCGCGCGCGCTGCACGAGCGCTTCGAGAACGTCGAGGTCCTGCGCGCGCCCGATGAACGACGTGAGCTGTTGCGGCAGGTTGTTCGGCGCGCCGTCGAGCGCGCGCAGCGGCGGAAAGTCGCGGCGCAGCGCGGAGTGGACGACCTGATGCAGCGGCTCGGCCGTCGACAACCCGCGCAATTGCACGGTGCCGAGCGGAACGAGCGCGAGTTCGCGCGGCAGCCGGCCGAGCACGAGATCGGACACGGCCTGCGACACGAGAATCTGCCCGGCGTACGCGATGCTCATGATGCGCGCCGCCCGATTGACGGGCGGGCCGAAGTAGTCGTTGTCGCGCCGCTCGACGACGCCGGCGTGGATGCCGCAGCGAACGGCAAGCGCGAGGCGGTCGTCGCCATCGCCCGGCTGCAACGCGCGCTGCAATGCCACACCCGCGAGCACGGCGTCGAGCGGATCGACGAAGGCCGCGTGCACGCCGTCGCCGGTCGTCTTCACGACGCTGCCGCCATGCCGCTCGACCGCCTCGCGCACGATCGCGTCGTGGCGCGCGAGCGCCTCGCGCATGCGGCCCGGCTGCGTCTCCCACAGCCCGGTGCTGCCTTCGATGTCGGTGAAGAGGAAGGCGGTGACGCCTGCGGCTTCCATTCGCTCGCGACCGGATGTCCCGACGCTACTCTACGACGACGCGGCCGCGCGGGACCAACGGGTATGATTTCCGGCGCACCTCCGGGCGCCCGTAGCTCAACCGGATAGAGCACCGGCCTTCTAAGCCGGCGGTTACAGGTTCGAGTCCTGTCGGGCGCGCCCACGACGCGTTGCGCGCCGAGCGCAGATCGCGATTACAATGGCGCCCGCGCCGATCGGTGAGTGGCACGAGACCACGTGAGCATCGACCGCGGGGCCGGCGAGCGGCGTGCCGGTCGATCGACTATCTGGAGGAGAACCATGAAAAGCATTCGTGGTGCGGGTCTGTTCGCGGCGTGCGTGCTCGCGTTCGTGAGCGGTTCCGTCGCAGCAGCGACCGTCGTGCTCCGGGCATCGCATCAGTTCCCCGGCGGCAAGGGCGACGTGCGCGACGAGATGGTGCAGATGATCGCGCGCGACGCGAAGGCCGCGAACGTGGGCCTCGACGTACAGGTCTATCCGGGCGCGTCGCTCTTCAAGGCGAACGAGCAATGGAACGCGCTCGTCAACGGCCAGCTCGACATTTCGTCGTTCCCGCTCGACTACGCGAGCGGCAAGGTGCGCGCGTTCGGCGCGACGCTGATGCCCGGTCTCGTGCGCAACCACGAGCGCGCGAAGCGGCTGAACGACTCGCCGTTCATGAAGGAAATCCGCGCGAAGATCGACAAGGCCGGCGTAGTCGTGCTGTCGGATGCGTGGCTCGCCGGCGCCGTCGCGTCCAAGAAGGGCTGCGTGCGTACACCCGCCGACATCAAGGGACTGAAGATCCGCTCGGCCGGTCCGACGTTCGCGGCGATGTGGCAGGCGGCGGGCGCGTCGATCGTGTCGATCCCGTCGAACGAGGTCTACAACGCGCTGCAGACCGGCGTCGCCGACGCCACCGACACGAGCTCCGGGAGTTTCGTGTCGTTCCGCATCTACGAGCAGGTCAAGTGCATCACGGCGCCGGGCGAGAACGCGCTGTGGTTCATGTACGAGCCGGTGCTGATGTCGAAGAAGAGCTTCGACCGGCTCGACAAGAAGCAGCAGGACGCGCTGCTCGCCGCGGGGAGAAAGGCGCAGGAGTATTTCGCGAAGGAGGCGCCCGGCCTCGACAACGAGATGATCAAGGTCTTCAAGGATCACAACGTCGAGGTGGTGACGCTGACGCCGGCCGAGTACGACGAGTGGATCAAGGTCGCGCAGAAGAGCTCGTACGAGGAATTCGCGAAGGAAGTGCCCGACGGCAAGAAGCTGATCGACGACGCGCTGTCGGTCAAATAGCGCGCCTTGCCGTTCTCGCCGGTGCGCGCGTGCGCTCCGAATCCCAAGCGGGAAGCGCTGCGGGTGACCGCATGAGTGCACCGGCGTCGATCCCTTGAGTTCCACCCGCATTCCGGACGACGGGCTCGCACGCTTCGCGCGCGTCGTCCACGCCATCTCGCAGCTGTGCGGCTTCGTCGCGGCGGCCCTCGTCGCGATCGCCGTGATCGTCGTGTGCCAGATGGTGTTCGTCCGCTACGTGATGAACCAGAGCACGATCTGGCAGACCGACTTCATCACCTACTGCATCACCGCCGCGACGTTCGTCGGCAGCCCCTACGTGTTGATGACGCACGGCCACGTCAACGTCAACGTGCTGCCGCTGCACCTGCCGCCGCGCGGGCGCTATGCGCTCGCGCTCTTTGCCGCCATCACCTCCGCCCTGTTCTGCGTCGTGATGACGGTGACCACGTTTCTTTTCTGGAAGGAGGCGTGGGACAACCGCTGGGTGTCGGACACGATGTGGCGCGCGCGGCTCTGGATTCCCTACGGCTCGATGCCGATCGGGCTCGGCCTGCTGACGCTGCAGTCCGTGGTCGACATCGCGTGCCTCGCGACGGGGCGCGCCACGCCGTTCGGCATTCCGGCGGATGCGAAATCATGAGCGCGAAGCGGCGTTTCGCGTGCGAATCAGCCCCGAGGCGCGGGGCGCGGAGGGAGGACCGATGAGCCCGCTGACACAGGGCACGATCGTGCTCGTCGTCACGCTCGCGATGCTGTTGTCGGGGGCGCCGGTCGCGTTCGGGCTGGGTGCCATCTCGGTGCTGTTCGTCGTGATCTTCCAGGGGCTCGGCGGCTTGCACGTCGTCGCGGAGACGTTCTATTCGGGGCTCAACGATTTCACGCTCGTATCGATCCCGATGTTCGTGATGATGGGCGCCGCCATCGGCTCGTCGCCCGCCGGCAAGGATCTTTACGAAGCGCTCGATCGCTGGCTCTACCGCGTGCCGGGCGGCCTCGTCATCTCGAACCTCGGCGCGTGCGCGCTCTTCGCCGCGCTCACCGGCTCGTCGCCGGCGACGTGCGCGGCCATCGGCAAGATGGGCATTCCCGAAATGCGCCGCCGCGGCTATCCCGACGACGTTGCGACGGGATCCATCTGCGCCGGCGGCACGCTCGGCATCCTGATTCCCCCGTCGATCACGTTCATCCTGTACGGCATCGCGACGGAAACGTCGATCGGGCGGCTCTTCCTCGCCGGCGTGATGCCGGGGCTGCTGCTCACCGGCCTCTTCATGCTGTGGACGCTCTTCATCATCTGGAAGCGCGGCTTTCGCGCGCACGCCGCGTCGTTCCGCTACAGCTGGCGCGAGAAGTTCCAGTCGATTCCGAAGATCGCGCCGTTCCTCGCGATCGTCGTGGCCGTCATGTTCGTGCTGTACGGCGGCGTCGCAACGCCGTCGGAAGCGGCGGGTGTGGGCGCGGCGCTCTGCGTGCTGCTCGCGATCCTGATCTATCGGATGTGGCGGCCCGTGCAATGGTGGGACATCCTGCGCGACACCACGCGCGAGTCGGTGATGATCCTGATGATCATTGCCGCCGCGGTGCTGTTCGGCTACATGCTGACGTCGCTGTACCTCACGCAGACGCTCGCGCAGGCGATCGCCGACATGCACGTGAACCGCTGGGTGCTGATGGGCATCATCAACGTGTTCCTGCTCGTGTGCGGCTTCTTCATCCCGCCCGCGGCGATCATCCTGATGACGAGCCCGATCCTGTACCCGATCGTGCGCGCGGCCGGCTTCGATCCCGTGTGGTTCGGCGTGATCGTCACGATCAACATGGAGATCGGGTTGATCCACCCGCCGGTCGGCCTCAACATCTACATCGTCAACGCGATCGCGCCGGACGTGCCGGTCACGAAGGTGATGTGGGGCACCATCCCCTACGTCGCGTGCATGATCCTCGCGATCGTGATCCTGTGCATCTTCCCCCAGATCGCGACGTGGCTGCCGGACACGCTGATGGGCACGCGGCAATAGGAGGCTCGTTCGCGCGCTCGGGCAGCGGGCGCGTGTCATCCGCGGCTGCACTGCTCGCTTCGCACGGCCGGCGCGTATAATGCTGATCGCGCGCCTTTTGGTTGCGCCGCCTTTCGAAGTGGTGGCTGTAGCTCAGCTGGTAGAGTCCCGGATTGTGATTCCGGTTGTCGTGGGTTCGAATCCCATCAGCCACCCCACATTCCTCGCGTCGCGATCGCGACGCTGAAATTGCACGGTTCGCGGTCGTGCCGCTCGCGCGAGCACCTCCGGGTGCCACGGGCCGCGCGGCGAACTCGCTGCTCTGCGAATGTCAGATAGCGTACGGGCGGCCCCTGCCGCGGCGGCCTGGCGCGCGGGCGGTCGCCGTGCGCGCTAACATTGGCCTCATGTCCACTCCCGTACGCTTCACCGTCGCCACCTACAACATCCACAAGGGCTTTTCACAGCTCGCGCGGCGGATGGTCATCCACGAGTTGCGCGAGCGCCTGCGCGGCCTCGCCGCCGACATCCTTTTCCTGCAGGAAGTCCTGCACACGCACGAGCGCCACGCCAGCCGATACCGCGATTGGCCGACGCGCCCGCAACACGAATTCATCGCCGACGCGTTCTGGCACGAGGTGGCCTACGGCCGCAACGCCGTGTATCCGCACGGGCATCACGGCAACGCGGTGCTGTCGCGCTTTCCGATGCTTTCGCAGGAGAACCTCGACATCTCCGCGCATCTCTTCGAAAGCCGCGGGCTGCTCCATTGCGAAATCTCGCTCGGCGACGCGATGCCGAGCGTTCATTGCATCAACGTCCACCTCGGCCTCTTCGAGCGCGGCCGCCAGTGGCAGATCCAGGCGCTGATCGACCGCATCCAGCTCGCGGTGCCGCGCAATGCGCCCCTCGTGATCGCCGGCGACTTCAACGACTGGCGCAGCAAGGGCGACCGGGCGTTGACCGAGGCGCTCGACCTCGTCGAGGTGTTCGGCACCGTCAGCGGACGGCCGGCCCGCACGTTCCCGTCGATGCTGCCGGTATTCAGGCTCGATCGCATCTACGCGCGGGGGCTCAACGTGGTCGACGCGCACGTGCACTACGCGACGCGCGGCGCACGCATGTCGGATCACGCGGCACTCGCCGCGACGTTCGAGCTGGCGGCGCCTGCGACCGTCAACGCCGAGCGCGTACAAGATACCCGGCACGCCGCACCCTGATGCCGTCCGGCGGCCTCGCGATGAACCGCTACACGGCGGGGAACTCCGTGACGCTGCTTCGCAACGGCGCCGAGTACTTTCCGCTGCTGCTCGAAGCCATCGGGCTCGCCGAGCGCGAGGTGTGGCTGGAGACGTACATCTTCGCCGACGACGAAACCGGCAATCGCGTGGCCGACGCGCTGATCGCGGCGGCGCAACGCGGCGTCACGGTGCGCGTGCTCGTCGACGGCTGGGGCGCGCGGCATTACCTGACGCGCACGCTCGAGCGGCGGCTGATCGAAGGCGGCGTCGATCTCCTGAAGTACCGGCCGGAAGTGCATCCATGGCACTTTCGCTCGCATCGTCTGCGCAGGCTGCATCGCAAGGTATGTCACGTCGACGGTCGCGTGGCGTTCGTCGGCGGCATCAACGTCATCGACGACATGAACACGCCGGGCCACACGCCGCCACGCGTCGACTTCGCGGTATGCGTGCGCGGCCCGGTGCTGGTGCCGATCATGCAGACGATGCAGCGCGTGTGGGCGATCGTCGAGGTGACGCAGCTTCGCAACTCCGACGTGCCGTTCTTCCCCGACGAGGAGCCCGCGGAAAACGCGGGCACGCAGGTCGCGAAGTTCACGATCCGCGACAATCTGCGGCATCGGCGCGACATCGAGCGAGCGTACCTCGCGGCGCTTCGCACCGCGCGCGACGAGATCGTGATCGCCAACGCCTACTTCTTCCCCGGCATGCGCTTTCGCCGCGCACTGTTGCGTGCCGCAGCACGCGGCGTGAAGGTGACGCTGCTGCTGCAGGCGCGCGTCGAGTTCCGGCTGCTGCACTACGCGTCGCGCGCACTGTACGGTCCGCTGCTCGCCGCCGGGGTCGCGATCCAGGAGTACTACCGCTCGTTCCTGCATGCCAAGGTCGCGGTCGTCGACGGACAATGGGCGACCGTCGGCTCGTCGAACATCGATCCGTATTCGTTCCTGATGGCACGCGAGGCGAACGTGTTCGTGCGCGATCCCGTGTTCGCGAAGGGCCTGCAGGACGAACTCGCGAAGATGATTGCCGACGGGGCGCGGCCGGTGCCGCCGCAGGGGTGGGTGGAGCGCTCGCAGGCGGCGAAGGCGCTGTCCTGGCTCGCCTACGGTGTCGTGCGCGCGGCGATGGGCATGCTGCGCTACGGCGGCGACGAGTGGTGGAAGGGGCCGCAGGGCGCGAAGTGACGATGCGCGGAAGACACGCCTCGACGTCCTTGCCGGTCGATCGCCACGTCGCGCGCACCGAGCGCGGCGCGTGGCAGACGATCCAGCTGCTGCTGCCCTACCTGTGGGGCTATGGCGGGCGCATCGCGGCCGCGCTCACCTGCCTCGTCCTCGCGAAGGTCGCGAACGTCGGCGTGCCGGTGCTGATGAAGCACATCGTCGACAGCCTCGACCCGCGCGTCGCGGTGCTGTCGGTGCCGCTCGCGATGCTCGTCGCGTACGGCCTGCTGCGGCTGTCGATGACGGTGTTCACCGAGCTCCGCGAGTTCCTGTTCGCCAAGGTGACGCAGCGCGCCGTGCGCCGCATCGGACTCACCGTGTTCCGTCACCTGCACGCGCTGTCGCTGCGCTTCCATCTCGCGCGGCAGACGGGCGGGTTGACGCGCGACGTCGAGCGCGGGCAGCGCGGCATCTCGACCTTGATCAGCTTCGCGCTCTTCTCGATCCTGCCGACGCTGGTCGAGATCGCGTTCGTCGCGGCGATCCTGATCGCGCGCTACGACTGGACGTTCATCGCGATCACGGCGGTGGCGCTCGCGCTCTACATCTTCTTCACGATCGCGATCACCGAGTGGCGCACGCACTTCCGCCGCGAGATGAACGACCTCGACTCGAAGGCGAACACGCGCGCGATCGACAGCCTGATCAACTACGAGACCGTCAAGTACTTCGGCAACGAGGAGTGGGAAGCGTCGCGCTACGACGAGAGCCTGCAACGCTGGGAACGCGCGGCGGTGCTGTCGCAGACGTCGCTGTCCGCGCTCAACATCGGGCAGAGCGCGATCATCGCGATCGCCGTGGCGCTCATCATGTGGCGCGCGACCGTCGGCGTGGTCGACGGCCGCATGACGATCGGCGACCTCGTGCTCGTCAACGGCTTCATGCTGCAGCTGTACGTGCCGCTCAACTTCCTCGGCGTGATCTACCGCGAGATCCGGCAGGCGCTCGCCGACATGGAGCGGCTGTTCCGCCTGATCGAGGAGCATGCGGAGATCACCGACGCGCCGCACGCGCCGCCGCTCGCCGTGCACGGCGGCGAAGTGCGCTTCGACCACGTGAACTTCGCGTACGAACCGGATCGGCAGATCCTCCACGACGTGACGTTCACGATTCCGGCGCACCGCCACGTCGCCGTGGTCGGGCCGTCGGGCTCCGGCAAGTCGACGCTCGCGCGGCTCCTCTACCGCTTCTACGACGTGACGGGCGGTCGCATCACGATCGACGGGCAGGACATCCGCGACGTGCAGCAGGCGTCGTTACGCGCCGCGATCGGCATCGTGCCGCAGGACACGGTGCTCTTCAACGACACGATCGAATACAACATCGCATACGGCCGGCCGACTGCGACGCACGACGAGATCGTGCAGGCGGCGAAGCTCGCGCAGATCCACGACTTCGTGTCGCGCCTGCCGCGGGGCTATTCGACGCCCGTCGGCGAGCGCGGACTCAAGCTCTCCGGCGGCGAGAAGCAGCGCGTCGCCATCGCGCGCGCCATCCTCAAGGACCCGGCGATCCTGATCTTCGACGAGGCGACCTCCGCGCTCGACTCGCGCGCCGAGAAGGCGATCCAGGCCGAGCTCAAGCTGATCGCCCGCGACCACACGTCGCTCACCATCGCCCACCGGCTGTCGACGATCGTCGACGCCGACCTGATCCTCGTCCTCGAGCACGGCCATATCGTCGAGCGGGGCACGCATGTTGCTCTCCTTGCCGCCAACGGCATTTACGCCCGGATGTGGCGGCTGCAGCAGGACGAGCGGCACGACGAGTCGACCCCGGCCACCGGGCATGCAGATGCCGGGCTGCCCGAGACGGCGTCGCGAACCCTCGACCGGGCGGCGACCGCTGCAGCGGAAGCGACGCTCAGAAGCGCACCGTAGCCGTTCGTTCGCTTTTCTGTTGACGCCGCGCGCACCTCGTGCGATAAACGCGCCGATCTGTTGAGAGTTCGCCTGATGAAACGACTGCTGTCGCTTGTTTTTGCGTGTGTTGTCGCTACGCCAACATTTGCGGACTCGGCGCTGCCCGATCCGGCCCGGCTGAAGCTCGCCTCGGCCAACGTGCTCGTGCTCGATGCTGCCGCGGATCGTCAGATTTACGCAAAAGCGGCAGATGAAGTGACGCCGATCGCGTCGGTGACCAAGCTGATGACGGCGATGGTCGTGCTCGACAGCCAGCAGTCGATGGACGAGGTGCTCGACGTCGACATGGACGACTTCGACTACCTGAAGAACAGCTCGTCGCGGCTGCGCATGGGCACGCAGCTGTCGCGCCGCGAGATGCTGCGCCTCGCGCTCATGTCGTCGGAAAACCGGGCGGCGTCGTCGCTCGCGCGTCACTATCCCGGCGGCAAGTCGGCGTTCGTGACGGCGATGAACTTCAAGGCGGCGTCGCTCGGGCTCACGCACACGCATTACGAGGATCCGACGGGACTGTCGCCCGAGAACGTTTCGACGGCGAGCGATCTCGCCAAGCTCGTACAGGCGGCGGCGGAGTATCCGCTGATCCGCGAGTTCACCACGACGCCGTCACATCTGGTCGAGATCCAGCCGACCGGCAGGACGCTCGGCTTCAACAACTCGAACGCGCTCGTCAAGAAGTCCGACTGGGACATCACGCTGCAGAAGACCGGCTACATCCGCGAGGCCGGCAAGTGCGTCGTGATGCTCGTCAACATCGCGAGCAAGCCGTTCGTGATCGTGCTGCTCGACTCGCTCGGCAAGTACACGCGGATCGCCGATGCGCAGCGCGTCAAGCACTGGCTGGAAACCGGCGAGTCGGTCGCGATGGTACCGGTCAAGGCGGTGCGCGCGGTCAAGGCGCGCGCGACGTCGCGTGCGCATCACCGCAACCGCGGCGCGCTGCACGCGCGGCTCGTCAACACGTCCAGCAAGCAAAAGTAGGTCAGACTCTACTTTTCTCCCGCGCCTGCGGCTTTCGCGAGGTTCGGTGCCGAAAAGTGGAGTCTGACCCTGCTTCCGGATCCTACTTCTGATCGCGGGCGGAGGCGTTCAGCAGCTCGCGCGCGTGAGCGCGCGTCTTCGCGGTGATCTCGCGGCCCGCGAGCATCCGCGCCAGTTCATCGACGCGCGACGCTGACGACAGCATCGCGAGCTCGCTCGTGACCGTTTCACCGTCGCCCGTCTTGACCACGCGGTAGTGGTGATCGGCGTGCGCGGCCACCTGCGGCAGGTGCGTCACGCACAGGACTTGCCGCCGCGCGCCAAGCGCCTGCAGCATGCGGCCCACCGTCGCCGCCACCGCGCCGCCGATGCCGGTGTCGACCTCGTCGAACACGAGCGTGTCGACGTCGCCGACCTCGCTCGCCGCGACCTGGATGGCAAGCGCGACGCGCGACAGCTCGCCGCCCGACGCGATGCGCGACAGCGGCCCCGCGGCCTGCTTCGGGTGCGTCGCGACGAGCATCGTCACCGCTTCCGCACCGACCGCCGAGGGCGCAGCGAGCGGCGCAAGCGCCACCTCGAAACGGCCGCCGGCCATCGCGAGTTCCTGCATCGCGGCGGTCACGCGCAACCCGAGATCGACGCTCGCGCGCCGCCGACCTTCCGACAGCTTTGCCGCGAGCGCGTCGTAGCGCCGCTGCGCCTCGTCGACGGCCTTCGCGAGCGCCTCGCTGTCCGATGCCGCGCCAAGCTCCGCGAGGCGCGCGTTCGTCGCCTCGGTCAACGCAAGCAGGCCTTCGGGACGCACGCGGTGCTTGCGCGCGAGGTCGTGCACCGCCGCGAGCCGCGCCTCGACACGCGCGAGTTCCTCGGGGTCGAGATCGAGCCGGCGGCGGTAATCGCGCATCGCGCGCGACGCTTCGTCGATCTGGATCGACGCCGGCGCGAGCAGCGCGACGACATCCCCGAGCGCGGCATCGTCGGCGCTCGCCGACGTGAGCTTCTGGACGATGCGCGACAGACGTGGCGCAATCCCGTCGTCGCCGTCGGTCAGCGCGTCCTCGGCCTGCGTGGCGGCTTCGATCAGCGTCGCGGCGTTTGCGAGCCGTCGCTGCGCCGCCTCGAGGCTCGTCCATTCATCGGGTTGCAGCGCGAGCGCATCGAGCTCGCGCTTGCGCTCGGTCAGCGCGTCGCGCTCCGCCGCGAGCGTCGTTTGCGCGTCCGCCGCACGGTCGCGGCGCTCGACGGCATCGCGCCACGCGCGCCACGCGGCGGCGACGTCGATCGCGAGTGCACGCAAGCCGCCGAATTCGTCGAGAAGCGTGCGTTGCGCATCGGCGTGCAGCAACGCCTGATGCGCGTGCTGGCCGTGCAGATCGAGGAGCGCCGCGCCAAGCTCGGCGAGCTGCGCAACGGTTGCCGGCCGGCCGTTGACGAACGCGCGGCTGCGGCCCTGCGCGTCGAGCACGCGACGCACGACGAGCTCGCCGCCGGCGTCGAGCCCCGCGTCGTCGAGCCATCGCCCGATGCCGCGCGTGCCTGCGATGTCGAACACCGCGGCGAGCTCGGCGCGCTCGCAACCGGCGCGCAATTGCCGCGCTTCGAAGCGGTCGCCGAGGAGCAGCCCGAGCGCGTCGAGCAGGATCGACTTGCCGGCGCCGGTTTCGCCGGTGAGCACGATGAAGCCGGGTGCGAACTCGACGTCGAGGTTCTCGACGACGACGAAATTGCGGATCGACAGCGCGCGAAGCATCGTGGCGTGCGCCTGGTTCTACGGGGCGCTTTTCGTCAACGCGGTTCGGGAGGGTGCAGCCGCTCGGGCGTTTCGCTCCAGTGCAGCTTCTCGCGCAGCATCGCGAAGTAGTCGTGATACTCCGGATGCAGCAGTCGCGCAGTGTAGGGCGCGCGGCGCGCCGTCACGCGGTCGCCTTCGGCGAGCTCGAAATGCGCCTGCCCATCGCAATGCACGGCGGCGTCGCGGCCGCGGCTCACCGTGATCGCCACCACGGAGCGGTCGGGAATCGCGATGGGACGGTGCGTGAGCGCATGCGGTCCGATCGGCACGAGCGCGAACGCCGGCACCTCCGGCGCGATGATCGGTCCGCCGGTGGACAACGCATAGGCGGTCGAACCGGTCGGTGTCGCGACGATCACGCCGTCGGCACGCATCGCGTAGACGAAGCGGCCGTCGATGTCGACCGAGCACTCGATCATGCTGCCCAAGCCGCCGCGATTGACGACGACTTCGTTCAGCGCGGGCGCCGTGGCGATCGAGCCGTCGGCGCGCTCGAGCGTGACCACGAGCAGCGTGCGCCGCTCCTCGGTGTAGTGGCCGCCGAGCATCGCCGCGAGCGTGGGCTCCATGCGCGCGAGCGGAATGTCCGTGAGAAAGCCGAGCCGGCCCAGGTTGACGCCGATCAGCGGTACGTCGAACGGCGCGAGGCGTCGGGCGGCGGACAGCATCGTGCCGTCGCCGCCCAGCACGATCGCAAGATCGATGTTTCGTGGCAGATCGTCGACGGGCACGACGGTGACGCCTTCGGCATCCACGTCGCTCGCCGTGTCGACGTCGAGCACGACGTCGTGGCCGCGCGCCTTCAGGAACGCCGCGAGCGCGGCGATCGGTACGGTACCGGGTCCGCCAGGGCGACCGATCAGCGCGATGCGGCGAAAGCGGACGGGGGGCGACGCGGGCATCCGGCGATTAAACCATAGCGAGTCGGCGCCTTCGACCCGTCGAACGGCCGAGGCGCAACGCCTGGCGCGCGCCTTTGTACCGTCGAGCGGACGCGGCAAAGCGGGCGCTCGCGTCAAGTAAACTAGGCGTCATGATGCGTAACGACGCTCCGCGGTTCTCATCGAACGAGCGGCTGGATCCGCGCGCGCAACATCTGCTGAAGACGCTCGTCGAGCGCTACATCACCGAGGGGCAGCCGGTCGGGTCGCGCGCGTTGTCGCGCCACTCCGGCCTCGACCTCTCGGCCGCGACCATCCGCAACGTGATGGCCGACCTCGAGGAGATGGGCTTCATCGCGAGCCCGCACACGTCCGCCGGGCGCGTGCCCACGCCGCGCGGCTATCGCTTCTTCGTCGACAGCCTGATGGTCGTGCAGCCGCTCGAGGACGTCGAGATCCATCGCCTCGAAGGCGAGCTCAACGTCGATCGGCCGCACCAGATCGTCAGTGCCGCGGCGTCGCTGTTGTCGCAGCTCACGCAGTTCGCGGGCGTCGTCGCCACGCCCAAGCGGCGCGAGGCGTCGTTTCGGCACCTCGAGTTCCTGCGGCTCTCCGAGCGCCGCGTGCTGCTCATCATCGTGACGGCGGACGGCGACGTGCAGAACCGCATCCTGCATACCGATCGCGCGTACACGCCGTCGCAGCTCGCCGAGGCGACCAACTTCTTCAACCAGAACTTCGCCGGCCAGCCGTTCGGCGGCATTCGCGACCGGCTCGCCGAGGAACTGCGCGCGCTTCGCGACGACATCGCCGCGTTGATGAAAGCCGCGGTCGATGCGGGCGAGGGCGCGTTCTCGGAAGGTGATGCGCTGGTCGTCACCGGCGAGCGTAACCTGCTGCACGCCGAGGACCTCGCGTCGAACATGGAACGGCTGCGGCGCCTCTTCGATCTCTTCGAGCAGAAAACGTCGCTGTTGCATCTGCTCGACGTGTCGCAGCGCGCGCCCGGCGTGCAGATCTACATCGGCGGCGAATCGGGCCTCGTGCCGCTCGACGAATGCAGCGTGGTCACGGCGAGCTACGAGATCAACGGCGAGCTGATCGGCACGCTCGGCGTGATCGGCCCGACCCGCATGGCCTACGAGCGCGTGATCCCGATCGTCGACGTGACGGCGAAGCTGCTCTCGAACGCGCTCGCGCGCGAGCTCGCCGACGATTAGCGTCGCCTTGCGCCCGTGGCGCTTCTCTCGCGACTGGCCGGCAGCGTGCGCCACGCGAAGGCGGCTGCGCAACGCATTGCCGTTCACGGCCGCTCGCCGCTCGCGGCGGTCATGCTCGACGTGCCGCGCATCGCCGCGGGGCGGCTGCACCGCGCGATCGCTCGACGCGTTGCCGCCGCCGCGCCGTTTGCCACGGTGAGCCGCGCCCGCCTCGCACGCTTTCATCGCGGGCTGCCATCCGCCGACGGAACGCCGTTCTACGTGATCGTGATGCCGGGCACGCTGCACTTTCTCGTGCCGTGCCTGCGCCTCGTGCCGCCGCACGTGACCGTGCATCTCGTGGCGAACGGCGCGAAGTCGTGGGAGCGCGCGTATCTCGCGCGCATGTTTCCCGCATATCGGCAGGTCGTGCTCGCGACGCTCCCCGCATCGAGCCTCGCGCACGGCGACGTGATCACGATGTTGCTCGAACGCGGCGCCGGGGCGATCGGGCTGCTCGATCACGACTGCTACGTGTTCGACGCGTCGTGCTTCGCGCATGCCGCCCCTTCGACGCGGCATTCGATGACCGCGTGGTTCGGCGGATTCGGCGCGAAGGCGAACCTCACCTATCCGCACACGTTCTTCCTGCTGCTGAACTGCGCGGTGTTGCGCGCTATCATGGCGCGCCACCGCGTGGACGCGCGGCTCTACCGGCGTGTCCCGGCGCGTCTTCGCCGCGAGCTCGCGCGGGTCGGGCTCGGCCACGTGAACGCGCTCAAGGACCATCACGATTTTTTCGACACGCTGCATCTCATGATGGCGCTCGCACTCGCCGACGGACACGACGTCGATTACGTCGACACCCCCGAGGGCGCGATCGTCCATCTCGGCGGCACGAGCTCGTTCGTCGCCAACACGAAGACGCTGCTCGACACCTACATGCATCTGCGCTTTCTCGATCTCGCCGACGACGAAGTGCGTACGCGTTACGCGCCGCGCTTCCGGCCGTTCGCGTCGGCGGCCGACGTGCGCGCGCGCATCGCGATGACGCCGGCCGCGTTCGCGTCGATCGCGTCGGTTGACGCGGTCGCGGCGCGGATCGCCGATGCGATCCTGCGGCAGTCGCACGGCTTCGCGCCGGTGGCGCCGGACGTCGCCGCGGTACGCGCGTTCGACTGACGTCGATGGCTTACCGCCCCGAGCCCGCGTTCGCGCACGATCGAGCCCGCAAGGTGGGCGTGCTGATCGTCAACCTCGGCACGCCCGACGCGCCGACCCCCGCCGCGGTGCGGCGCTACCTCGGAGAGTTCCTGACCGATCCGCGCGTCGTCGAGATCCCGTCGTTCGCGTGGCGGCCGCTGCTGCACGGCGTCGTACTGCGCACGCGTCCCGCGAAATCGGCCGCGCGCTACGCGAGCATCTGGTCGAAGGACGGTTCGCCGCTCGCCGTGCACACGAACAAGCAGAAGGTGCTGCTGTCCGGCTACGTGGGACAGCGAATGAAGGCGCAGGGACTCGATCCCGAAGGCGTCGTCGTCGAGCAGGCGATGCGCTACGGGGAGCCGGCGATCGGGCCGGCGATCGAGCGCCTGCGCGCGGCATCGTGCGAACAGATCCTCGTCGTGCCGCTGTACCCGCAATACGCGGCGAGCACGACGGGCTCGGTGGTGGACGCGGTGGCCGCGCACCTGACGTCGATGCGGCGCGTACCGGCGCTGCGGATCGTCGATACCTTTCACGACGATCCCGGCTACATCGCGGGCTGCGCGGCAGCGATCAACGATCACTGGATGCGCCACGGCCGGGCGGATCATCTCGTGCTGTCGTTCCATGGCCTGCCGCGCCGTTCGCTCGCGCGCGGCGACCCGTATCACTGCTACTGCCACGCGAGCGCGCGCCTGATCGCCCGCGAGCTCGGGCTCGAACCGGTGCAGTGGACGCTCGCGTTCCAGTCGCGCTTCGGCCGCAGCCGCTGGCTCGAGCCGTACACGGCCAACGTGCTCGCGAAACTCGGCGCGCAGCGCCTGCGCCGCGTCGACGTGTTCGCGCCGGGGTTCGTCGCCGATTGCCTCGAGACGCTCGAGGAGCTCGCGATCGAGGGCAAGCGCACGTACCAGGCGGCGGGCGGCGGCGACTACGACGTGATCGCCTGCCTGAACGAGCATCCGCGCTGGATCGCCGCGCTCGCGGACCTCGTGTTCGCCAATCTCGGCGGCTGGCTCGCCGCAGCGCCCGATCGCGCCGCGCGCGAGGCGACGAAGCTTCGCGCCAAGGCGCTCGGCGCCACGTCGTAGTCGGACCCCGCCTACCGCTCCGACCCCGAAGTCGACGTTTTGCGCCGACCGCGACGTCGCGTCGCGCCCGTTGAAAGCCGTTCGCCGGGTCCCCATGTGACTCGACATCCGTCCTTTCCGTCCCGCAGGTAACCAACAAAGAGATGACTGCCCAGGAATCGAACGAAAACTTTCCGCGCGACGAACGTGCGGGGCAAGCTGGCGCCGAGCCTGCCGGCAACCCGGAGCGCGACGAGGCACTCGCCCGCGCGGAGGCCGAGGCCTCCGAGATGAAGGACGCGTGGCTGCGCGCACGCGCCGAAACCGAGAACGTGCGCAGGCAGGCGCAGATGGATGTCGCGAAGGCGCACAAGTACGCGATCGAGAAATTCGCCGAGGACCTGCTGCCCGTCAAGGACGCGCTCGAGAAGGCGCTCGCCGCCGGTACCGATGTTCCGGCGCAGACGCTGCGCGAAGGCAGCGACCTCACGCTGAAGGCGCTGAACGCCGCGTTCGGCCGGGCGGCCATCCGCGAGGTCGATCCGACGGGCCAGAAATTCGACCCGCACGTCCATCAGGCGATGTCGGTCGTCGACAGCGATCTGCCGCCGAACACCGTCGTCACCGTATACCAGAAGGGCTACCTGCTGAACGACCGCGTGCTGCGTCCCGCGCTTGTGACCGTGTCGAAGTCGCAGGAGGACGGCTGACGCCGCGTTGAATCGCGCGTTCAAAAGCCCCATTTCACGGTCCGGAACAACCCAACACCCCGCGAGTCACGGAGGCAACAACATGGCAAAGATCATCGGCATCGACCTCGGGACGACGAACAGCTGCGTCGCCGTCATGGAAGGCGGCCAACCCAAGGTCATCGAGAATTCGGAAGGCGCCCGCACGACGCCCTCCGTCGTCGCCTACGCCGAGGACGGCGAGATCCTCGTCGGCGCGCCGGCGAAGCGCCAGGCGGTCACCAACGCGAAGAACACGATCTTCGCGGTGAAGCGGCTGATCGGACGGCGCTTCGAGGAAAAGGAAGTGCAGAAGGACATCAACCTGATGCCCTACAGGATCGTCAAGGCCG
>JAICKU010000092.1 GCA_025927765.1 Burkholderiales bacterium | reverse complement strand
TGAACACGCCGCCGAGGCGAAACGCACTCAGTCGATCGGGATGCACCGACGCGCCGCCGACCGCCTGTACCGAAAAGCGCTGCGCGCTGTCGGGCAGCGTGTAGGCCACGAACGCGCGCGCAAGGAAGCGCTGCACGTTCGATTGCACGCGTCGATCGCTGGCGTAGCCATACGTGCCGGGCTCGAGTCGGATCTCGCCGTCGTACCACACGGAGAGCTCGGCGGCGCGATCGGGCACGAGCACCGGCTCCTCGCCGCCGAAGCGCAGGCCGAGGCGCAACGACGCCACCGGTTGATCGTGCGGCAGCACGAAATCCGCGCCGGTGTCGCTGTCGCGATCGAACGTGAAATAGCGGAAGCCGCCCCGCGCGACGCCGTACAGCGGGATGAGCTTGCCCGGGTTGAAGAGGTGATAGAGGTCGACGCCTACGCCGCCGTCGTAACCCTTGAACGACTGGTCGCGAAACCAGCGGCCGCTTCGGATCTCGTCGTAATCGGCGGCGAACGCGCCGCCCTGGAAATCGAAGGCGAAGTCGGTGTTTGCGCCGAGGGCGTGTGGCGTGGCCCATTCGCCGTCGACGTAGGTGGGCGCGATCGCGAGGCGCAGCGCGTGCTCGCTGTCGAGGAAATGCGGGCGATTGAAGTAGTAGAACGTGTACAGCGACAGCGGAAGATGGCCGGCGAGCGGCTGGTCGTAGCCGAACTCCACGAGGTCGCGACGGACGGGGTCGATCTGCGCGCGCGCCGGTGTGGCCGCCAGCGACAGCGTCACGAGGATCGCGCACGCGAGCGCTCCGAGCCATCGATGGGTACCGCGCAGCACACGGCGTCGTAAACGAAGCCTCATCGGGGTCCTCGCGAATCCGGCCATGCGGCGCCGCAAGCGGCGTGCCCGAATCTTGCAGCACCGTCGGTCGTCGATCGTGCTGCTACCGTCTTGCGCCGGGTGGCTGCGCCGCGGATCATGCGTTTCAGGGTCGATCGGCGCAAGTTCCGCCAGCCGGCGTCTGTAAGCCTTACACACTTCGCCCTACCATGCCGACACCTGCTCTTGCTTCCAACATGCGCGCACCCGTTATGGCTGCACCCACGATTCGCGCATACGCCCTCGACCCGGTCGACGAGCGGCGCGCGCTGGTGGAGGGTCTGCTCGCGCCGCACGCGTCGATCTCGCCCAAGTACTTCTACGACGCACGCGGCGGCGATCTCTTCGCCTCGATCTGCCGCCTGCCCGAGTACTATCCGACGCGCGTCGAAGCCGCGATCCTCGAGCGGCATCGCCTCGCGTTGCGCGATGTCGTGGGCACGCGCAAGGAGCTCGTCGATCTCGGCGCGGGCGATTGCGCCAAGGCGCCGCGATGGTTCGACCTCTTCGCGCCCACGCGCTACGTCGCCGTCGACATCGCCCGCGACACGCTCGCGCGCGCCTTGCCCGCGCTCGCAGCGCGCTATCCCGCCGTCGACATGCACGGTATCGCGGTGGATTTCAGCCGCGGACTCGACATCGCGCGCGATCTGCGCGGGAGTGCTGCGACCTTCGTCTATCCCGGCTCGTCGATCGGCAACTTCGCGCCACAGGACGCGTTCGCGTTGCTGCGGTCGATCCGCGCGCATTGCGTCGTCGCGGGCTCCGGCTTGCTGATCGGCGTCGACACGAAGAAGGATCCGGCGCGCCTCGTCGCCGCCTACGACGACGCGGACGGCGTCACGGCGGCGTTCGATCGCAACGTGCTGCTGCACGTCAATCGCATCCTCGGCACGCGCTTCGACCCCGAGGCGTTCGCGCATGTCGCGCGCTACGACGAAACGCACTCGCGGATCGAGATGCATCTCGAAGCGCGCGTGCGGCAGGCCGTCGTGATCGATGGCGCGACGCGTACGTTCGAACATGGGGAGCGCATCCACACGGAGAACTCGTACAAGTACGCGCTCGAGGAATTCGGCGCGATGCTCGCGCACGCCGGGTTTGGGGGCGTGCGCGTGTTCCAGGACGACGAGCGCGATTTCGCCGTGTACTACGCCGCGTGATCGCGCGCGAGGCGCACGCCGGTGAATTGCCAGCGCGCGTGCGGGGGAAAGAAGTTGCGGTAGGTGATGCGCACGTGTCCCGGCGGGCTGGCGTGCGACCCGCCGCGCAGCACGTACTGCCCGCACATGAACTTGCCGTTGTATTCGCCGAGCGCACCCGGCGCGGCGCGGTAGCCGGGGTAGGGCGCGTACGCGGACGACGTCCATTCCCAGACGTCGCCGTGGCGCAGCGACGATCCACCCGCGCGCGCCGCGGGCGACCACGCGTCGATTGCGGCGGCCTCACGCCCGCGCGCGGCGACGGCCTCCCATTCGAATTCGGTCGGCAGCCGCGCGCCGGCCCAGTGCGCATAGGCGTCGGCTTCGAAATAGCTGAGGTGCTCGACACTGGCGTGTCCGTCGAGCGCACGCAGGCCTTCGAGCGTGAATGCCTGCCAGTCGTCGCCGCTGCGGCGCCAGTACAGCGGCGCCTGCCAGCCTTCGCTTTGCACGAGATCCCAGCCGATCGCGAGCCACAGTTCCGGGCGGCGGTAGCCCCCGTCGGCGATGAACGCTGCATACTCGCCGTTGGTGACCGGGCGCGACGCGAGCTCGAACGCCTCGACCCACACGCGATGGCGCGGGCTTTCGTTGTCGAACGCGAACGCATCGCCGAGATGGCCGATGTTCGCCACACCCGACCGATAGCGGATCCAGCGCAGCTCGCTCCGCTCGCACGCCGGCTGTTCGCGTGCTTCGTAAGATGGCTGCAGCGGATTGCGCGAAAGCAGATGCAGCACGTCGGTGAGGATCAGTTCCTGGTGCTGCTCCTCGTGGTTGATGCCGAGCTCGATGCGCGCGTCGAGGCTCGCGTCGATGCCGTGTTCGAAGCACGCAGCGATGGCCTCGTCGACGTGCGCGCGATACGCGAGCACGTCGTCGAGCGACGGCCGCGACAGCAGGCCGCGCTCGGGACGCGGATGCTGCGCGCCCACCGCCTGGTAGTACGAATTGAAGAGCACGCGGTACGCGGGGTCGAAGGCCGCGTAACCGGCGAGGGTCGGCGCGACGACGAACGTTTCGAAGAACCACGTCGTGTGCGCGAGGTGCCATTTGACCGGACTCGCGTCGGGCATCGACTGCAGCGCGCAGTCCTCGGCGGACAGCGGCGCCGCGAGCGCCTGCGTGCGTGCGCGGACCGCCCGGTAGCGCCGCAGGAGCGGCGGAACCGCGCGCCGCAAGTCGGTGGCGTCGGCGAACGTCGAGCGTTCAGGCAACATCGATCTGCGCGCTTCCTTCCGCAAGCTCGCCGACGACGCGGGCGTGCTCGAAGCCTTCCGCCGCGAATGCCGCAAGCACCGCGTGGACCGCGCCGGGCGCACAGGCGACGAGCAGGCCGCCCGACGTCTGCGGATCGGTCAGCAATGCGCGCGCTGCGTCGTCGAGCGCCGGCGAGAAGGTGACGTTGCCGCCGTAACTGTCGAGATTGCGCTTCGACGCACCGGTGACGAAGCCCTCGCGCGCCAACGCGAGCGCCGACGGCAGCACCGGCACGTCGCGAAAGCGGAGGCTGGCGCGAAGTTTCGATCCCCTGCACACCTCGAGCAGGTGGCCGAGCAGGCCGAAGCCGGTGACGTCGGTGAGCGCGTGCACGTCGTCGCGCGCGCCGAGCGCGATACCGGGCGTGTTGAGCTTCGTCGTGTTCGCGACGAGCGCTTCGTACTGCGGAGGGGTCAGCGCGTCGCGCCGCAGCGCCGCGCTGTAGATGCCCACACCGAGCGGCTTGCCGAGGACGATGACGTCGCCCGCGCGCGCCGAAGCGTTGCGTTTTACGTGCGCCGGATCGACGACGCCGATCGCGACGAGGCCGTAGATCGGCTCGACGGAATCGATCGTGTGGCCGCCCGCGACGGGGATGCCGGCGCGCGCGCAGACCGATTCGCCGCCTTCGAGAATGCGACGGATCGTGTCGAGCGGGAGCTGATTGACCGGCATGCCGACGATCGCGAGCGCGAAGAGCGGCGTTGCGCCCATCGCGTAGACGTCGGAAATTGCATTCGTGGCGGCGATTGCGCCGAAGTCGAACGGATCGTCGACGATCGGCATGAAGAAGTCGGTGGTGGCGACGATCGCCTGACGCTCGTTCAGCTGGTACACCGCGGCGTCGTCGGCGGTCTCGATGCCCACGAGGAGCGCCGGCGGCACGAGCTTTCGCGCGGCTTCGCCAAGAATGTTCTGCAGCACGCCGGGGGCGATCTTGCATCCGCAGCCGCCGCCGTGCGAGAGCCGGGTGAGCCGGAGTTCGGAATCCGATGCCATCGTGAGTCATTCTAGCGCACCCCTGCGCGCGCATTGCAGTGCACACGGTGCGTCGTGTTGCAAAATACGGACGTCATTCAAGCGCTTGCCGTGCAGGCGCTTTTCTTGCTGGTGGCGCAGGCGTAGCATCGTCGGTGCCTTTCGCACACGGGTGCGACAGGCACGTTCGAGGAGCCGGATTGGAACCGACGAACACGCGCTCGCCCGACCATTTCCACAAGGTTGTCGATTGCCAATGGGCGTGCCCGGCGCACACGCCCGTTCCCGAGTACATCAGGCTGATTGCCGCGGGCCGTTACGCCGATGCGTACATGGTCAACTGGCAGTCGAACGTGTTCCCCGGCATTCTCGGGCGTACGTGCGATCGGCCCTGCGAACCGGCGTGCCGCCGCTCGCGCGTGGAAGAAGGCTCGCCGGAATTGCGCAAGGCGAGTGCGAAGCCCGAGCCGGTCGCCATCTGCCGCCTGAAGCGCGTGGCCGCCGATTACAAGGACGACATCCGGCCACGGTTGCCGCAGCCGCCGGCGACACGCAACGGCAAGCGCGTCGCGCTGATCGGCGCAGGTCCCGCATCGCTCACCGTCGCGCGCGATCTCGCGCCGCTCGGCTACGCGTGCGTCGTGTTCGACGGCGACGCGAAGGCGGGCGGCATGATGCGCACGCAGATCCCGAAGTTCCGCCTGCCCGATCGCGTGATCGACGAGGAAGTCGGCTACGTGCTCGACGGCGGCATCGAATTCCGCAGCAACGCGCACATCGATTCGCTCGCTGCGCTGCTGTCTTCCGACGCGCGGGAACATTTCGACGCGGTCTTCGTCGGCAGCGGCGCGCCGCGGGGACGCGATCTCGACATCCCCGGCCGCCGCGAAGCGGCAGCGAACATCCACATCGGCATCGACTGGCTCGCGTCGGTGTCGTTCGGGCATACGACGAAGATCGGCCGGCGCGTGGTCGTGCTCGGCGGCGGCAACACCGCGATGGACTGCTGCCGCAGTTCGCGGCGCCTCGGCGGCGACGACGTTCAGGTGGTCGTGCGCTCCGGTTTCGACGAGATGAAGGCGTCGCCGTGGGAGAAGGAAGACGCGATGCACGAGGGCATCCCGATCCACAACTTCCTCGTGCCGCTCGAATTCACGCACGAGCAGGGCAAGCTGACCGGCGTCACGTTCGAGAAGGTGGCGGCGCAGCGCGACGAGCGCGGCCGCCGCAAGCGCGTGCCGACCGGCGAGCCGCCCTTGCATTTCCCGTGCGACGACGTGCTGGTCGCGATCGGTCAGGAGAATGCGTTCCCGTGGATAGAGCGCGATCTCGGGATCGCGTTCGACGACTGGGGCCTGCCGCAGGTCGACCCGATCACGATGGCGTCCACGCGGTCCGGCGTGTTCTTCGGCGGCGACGCCGCGTTCGGGCCGAAGAACATCATCTGGGCAGTCGCGCACGGTCACGAGGCGGCGATTTCGATCGACCTCCATTGCCGGGGCGAGGCGCTGTCGAACCGGCCGCCGCCGCATGTGAACCTCGCGTCGCAGAAGATGGGCATCCACGAGTGGAGCTACGACAACGCGATCGCGGGCGACCGGCGTTATCGCGTGCCGCTCAAGGACGTGACGATCGCGCTGAAGGACATCCGCGCCGAGGTCGAGCTCGGCTTCGACCCCAAGCTCGCCTATGCCGAAGCGCAGCGATGCCTCAACTGCGACGTCCAGACGGTGTTCTCGGACCGGTTGTGCATCGAGTGCGACGCATGCGTCGACATCTGCCCGATGGACTGCATCACGTTCACCGGCAACGGCGACGAAGGGGACCTGCGTACGCGGCTCACCGCGCCCGCCCCGAACCTGTCGCAGGCGCTGTACGTGTCTGCCGCGGTGCGCACCGGCCGCGTGATGGTCAAGGACGAGGACGTGTGCCTGCACTGCGGGTTGTGCGCCGAGCGCTGCCCGACCGGTGCTTGGGACATGCAGAAATTCCTGCTCGAGATGGCGCATGCCGACGACCGCGCGCAACCGCGCGTACGCGCATCCGCACCAAGCCTCGCGGCGGCCGATTAGCGAGGCGACCCGGCATGGATACACGCGTCAAGGCAATCGCGCGCGTCAACGACTTCGTCGTCAAGTTCGCGAACGTCAACGGCTCGGGCTCCGCGTCGGCGAACGGGCTTTTCGCCCGCGCGATCCTGCGGATGGGCGTCCCGGTGGCCGCGCGCAACATCTTTCCGTCGAACATCCAGGGGCTGCCGACGTGGTACGAGGTGCGCGTCGTCGAGGCCGGCTGGCGCGGACGACGCGGCGGCGTCGACCTGATGGTGGCGATGAATCCGCAGACGTGGGAGCGCGACGTCGCGGAAATCGAAGGCGGCGGCTATCTGTTCTACGACTCGACGAAGCCGCTGCCGCCGTCGAAGTTCCGCGAGGACGTGGTCGCGCTCGGCATGCCGCTCACGGCGATCTGCAACGCGACCTATTCGGACCCGCGGCAGCGCCAGCTCTTCAAGAACATCATCTATCTCGGCGCGCTGTCGGCGCTGCTCGGCATCGATCCCGCCGAGATCGAGCGCCTGCTCGCCGAGCAGTACAAGGGCAAGGAAGCGCTGCTCGATTCGAACCGCCAGGCGCTCTCGCTCGGCCGCGAGCACGCGCTTGCGAGCTTCGAGTGCCCGATCGGACTCGCGATCGAGCGTCGCGATGCCGTCGGCGAGCGCATCTTCATCGACGGCAACTCGGCCGCGGCGCTCGGTGCGGTCTACGGCGGCGCCACTGTGGCGGCGTGGTACCCGATCACGCCGTCGTCGTCGCTCGCCGAGAGCTTCGCGAAATGGTGCCGCAAGTTCCGCACCGACTCGGCGAGCGGCGAAGCCCGCTACGCGATCGTGCAGGCCGAAGACGAGCTTGCGTCGATCGGCATGGTGATCGGCGCCGCGTGGAACGGCGCGCGCGCCTTCACGGCGACGTCCGGCCCCGGCATTTCGCTGATGCAGGAATTTTTGGGCCTCGCGTACTTTGCGGAGATTCCGGCGGTGCTGTTCGACGTGCAGCGCGGCAGTCCGTCGACGGGCATGCCCACGCGCACGCAACAGGCGGACCTTTTGTCGTGCGCGTATGCGTCGCACGGCGACACCAAGCACCCGATGCTGCTGCCCGAGGACCCGCGCGAATGCTTCGAATTCGGCGCACTCGCGTTCGACCTCGCCGACCGCCTGCAAACGCCGGTGTTCGTGATGCTCGACCTCGACATCGGCATGCAAGACTGGCTGTGCGAGCCGCTCGCGTGGGACGACACGCACTCGATGGATCGCGGCAAGGTGATGACCGCCGCGGATCTCGACGCCGGCCGCGACTTCGGCCGCTACCTCGACGTCGACGGCGACGGCATCGCGTATCGCACCTATCCAGGCACGCATGCGTCGAAGGGCAGCTTCTTTACCCGGGGCACGACGAAGGATCGCTACGCGCGCTACACGGAGGAAGGTCACGCGTACGTCGACAACGTGCAGCGGCTGCTGCGCAAGTTCGAGACTGCGAAGGCGCTGGTGCCGAAACCGGTGGTGACCTCCGCGGCGCAGCCCACGAACGCCGGCGTGATCTGGTTCGGCTCGACGGGAGGCGCGATGGCCGAGTCGCTCGCCGAGCTCGAGCGCCAGGATATTCATCTCGATCGATTGCGCATCCGCGCATTTCCGTTCGACGACGCGATCGTGGAGTTCGTCGCCGCGCATGAGCACGTGTTCGTCGTCGAGCAGAACCGCGACGCGCAGCTCAAGATGCTGCTCGTCAACGAATGCGGCATCGACCCGGCGAAGCTCACGTCGGTGCTGCACTACGACGGCACGCCGATCACCGAGCGCTTCATCACGAAGGAGATCGGCGAGAAGGCGCGGTTGTATAACGTCACGCCGCTGGCCGGCGGGCGGCGGAAGGCGGGGGGGCGTGCTGCATAAGCAGAAACGGGAATCCGCTCCAACCCCGATTCCAGAGACGCGTCAGCCAATGACGCCGCGAATCCGCGCGCCGCTTCCCCTGTCCCCGATCCCAGATCCCCTATCCGAATGACCTACCTCGCCAAACCCAAAATCCACCACCCCGCGTTGCCGAGAAACGCGCTGGGCTTCACGCGTCGCGACTACGAAGGCGCGATCTCGACGCTTTGCGCCGGCTGCGGCCACGACTCGATCTCGGCGGCGATCATCCAGGCGTTCTACGAGCTCGACATCCCGCCGCATCGCGTCGCGAAGCTGTCGGGCATCGGCTGCTCGTCGAAGACGCCGACGTACTTCCTCGGCAACTCGCACGGCTTCAACAGCGTGCACGGCCGCATGCCGTCGGTGCTGACCGGCGCGGCGCTGGCGAATCGCGACCTGATCTACCTCGGCGTGTCCGGGGACGGCGATTCGGCGTCGATCGGCCTCGGGCAGTTCGCGCACGTGCTCCGCCGCGGCGTGAACATGGTCTACATCGTCGAGAACAACGGCGTGTACGGCCTGACGAAGGGGCAGTTCTCGGCGACCGCCGACAAGGGCAGCAAGAGCAAGCGCGGCGCGATGAATAAGGACGAGCCGATCGACCTCGTGCTGCTCGCGCTGGCGCTCGGCGCCACGTTCGTCGCGCGCGCGTTCTCCGGCGACAAGTCGCAGCTCGTACCGCTGCTGAAGGCTGCCATCGCGCATCGCGGCGCGGCATTCATCGACGTCGTGAGCCCGTGCGTCGCGTTCAACAACCATCCGGGGTCGACGAAGAGCTACGATTACGTGCGCGAGCACAACGAGGCGGTGAACCGCCTCGACTTCATGCCGGTGCGCGCGCCGATCACCGCCGACTATCGGGAAGGCGAGGTGCGCGACGTCGTGCTGCACGATGGCGGCACGGTCCGGCTGCGCAAGGTCGACGCCGACTACGATCCGTCGGACAAGGTCGCGGCGATGGGCTATCTGGAATCGCGGCGTGCGGCGGGCGAAGTGGTGACGGGATTGCTGTACGTCGACACGACGTCCGACGACATGCACGCCGCGCTTCGCACTGTTCAGGTGCCCCTCAACGCGCTGAAGGACGTCGATCTCGTGCCCGGCAGCGCCGCGCTCGCCGGCATCAACGCATCGCTGCGCTGACCCGTTTCCCGGCGTTGCGTGCCATCGCCGCGCTGGCGTGCGTCGCGGCCGTGACGCTTGCAGGATGCGCGGGCTCGATGTCGCGGATGGAAGCGTCGGATGCCGCGATCATCGAGGTCGCCACCGGTCAGCCGGTCGAAGAGCACGCACTGGTCCACGCGCTCGTCCCGGTGCGCTTTCGCCTGCTCGGTGAGATCCACGACGACCCGAAGCATCACGCGATTCGCGCGCGCCTGGTGGCGGAGATCGCGGCGCGAGGCGTACGCCCGGCCGTCGTGTTCGAGCAATTCGACCTCGATCACGACGCGGCGCTCGTCGAAGCGCAGCGTCACGGCCTCGACGCGGAGGCGCTGGCGGACGCCGGGCGCCTCGACCGCATGGCCTGGTCATGGCCGCTGCACGAGCCGATCGTTGCCGCGGCGCTCGGCGCGCACCTGCCCATCCGTGCGGGCAATCTGTCACGCCGAGAGATCGCCGTGTTGACGGCTTCGCCCGGCGGGGCGAAGCCGCACGAGTGGGCCTGGTCGGCGCGACTTCGCGCCGCGACATGGACGAACGCGCAGGAGCGCGCGCTTCGCGACGACATCGTGCAGGGCCACTGCAACATGCTGCCGGCGAACGTCGTGCCGCGACTCGTGGAAGGCGAGCGCATGCGCGACGCGGCGATCGCGCAGGCGCTCGTCGACGCCGCGACGGCCGACGGCGCGATCCTGATCGCCGGCGACGGCCACGTGCGCGCGAACCTCGGCGTGCCGGTGTACCTGCATGCGCCGGGATTGCCCGGCGCCGACGCGCAATCGATTTCGGTGGGCTTCGTGGAGGCCGAGGCGCACGAACTTGGCGATGCCGATGCACGCGCCCGGCTGATCGCCGAGCATCCCGGCTTCGACTACCTCGTCGTGACGCCGCCGATCGCGCGACCCGATCCCTGCGCCGAATTCCGGAAGTAGGTCGGACCCTGAATTCGCAGCGACCCGGCTTCTTCCAACGCACTACAATGCCACGATGCCTCGCGTCGTCTGGAAGATCCTCGGCGCCGCCGGCGCGCTCGTCGTGCTGGTCGCGGTGGGCGTCGCGATCGCGATCGCCACCGTCGATCCCGCGCGTTTCGTCGCGCCGCTCGCCGCGCGCGTGAAGGCAGCGACCGGGCGCGACTTGAAGGTCGGCGGACCGGTCGAAATCACCTATTCGCTGCAGCCCAGGGTCGTGCTGCACGGCGTGTCGTTCGCCAATGCGCCGTGGGCGAAAACGCCGGCGATGCTCACCGCCAATCGCGTCGAGGCGGAGATCGCGCTGCTGCCGCTCCTGTCGCGACGTTTCGAAGCCGTCGAGTTCTCGCTCGTCGATCCGGTCATCGCGCTCGAGACCGACGCGCAGGGCCGCGGCAACTGGGAATTCGCGAGCGCCGCGCAGAGCGCTACGGGTGCTGCGCCGGGCGCGCCGTCGAGCGCGACGTCGACGATCGGCATCGGCAATTTCGAGATCAGGAACGGCAATCTCACCTATCGCAACGGCGCGAGCGGTCAAGTGACGTCCGCGTCGATCGAGCGCATGAGCCTGCGTGCGCGCGACCTGGCGTCGCCGATCGCCGTCGATTTCCGCGGTGCGGTGGCCGGGGTGCCGATCGCCATGTCGGGCGATCTCGGCGCGGCGAACCTCTGGCTCAGTGAACGCGCGCCGTATCCGGTCGCCATGAAGGGCGAAGTCGCCGGCAGGGCCGTGCGTATCGACACGAAGGTCACGCGCGATGCGAGCAGCACGACGCTCGGCGATCTTTCGCTCGCGTACGGCAACGTCAAGGGCACGGGCTCGGTGCGCATCGCCGAGACCGCGGGCAAGAAGCGGTACGTCGTCGATTTGCACGTCCCGTCGCTCGCGGTCGCGGACCTGTCCGCGATCGGTAGCGGCGGCGCTGGCCCCGGGAGCGGCAAGGCCGCGACGCCCCCGCCCGCGCAGCCGAGCCGCTTCGTGATCCCCGACACACCGCTGCCTCCGATGCCGCTGATCGGCACCGACAGCGAAGGGTCGATCGTCGTCGACGACCTCGTGCTGCGCGACGGTGCGCATCTGCGCCGCGTCGACGCGAAGTTCACGTCGAACGCAAGCGGCGCCGACGCGACGTTCGGCATCGGCGAGGCATTCGGCGGATCGCTGCGCGGGCAGCTGCGCGTCGACGGCGACGCGAAGGCGCCGCGCGTGCGTCTTTCGCTCGCGGCGAACGATCTCGATCTGCCGGCAATCGCGTCGCGCGCGGGCATCGCCCGCGAAATCCACGGCGGCCGCGTGCGCGCGAACGTCGACATCGACGGGCGCGGCGCATCCCCGCACGCGATCGCGAGCACGATGAGCGGCTCGATCCTCGCGGTGTCGGGGCCCGCGTCGCTCGGGCGCGGGAACGGTCACGGCGAAGACGCGCTCGCGCAACTCGTCGGCGCGCTCGATCCGCTGCAGGGCGCCGATGCGGCGACGCAGCTGCACTGCGCGGTGTTCCGCCTGCCGCTCGCGAACGGCGTGGCGCGTGTCGACCGCTCGATCGCCGTCGAAACGGACAAGCTTTCGGCCTCGGCGAGCGGCACTGTGAACTTCCGCGACGAGACGCTCGACCTGTCCGTGCACCCGCAACTTCACACCGGCATCAAGCTCGACGTGTCGCAGCTGGCGAGCCTCGTGCGCGTTCGCGGTCCGTTCGAAAAGCCGAGCGTCGGCATCGATGCCGCGAACGCGGCCAAGACGATCGCCGAAATCGGCGCGCTCGGCGCGTCGGGCGCAGGACTCGCAGCGATCGGCCGCGCGCTGATCGCGCCGACGGCCGAACGCGAGGACGTGTGCGCGATCGCGCTCGGCCAGCGCACGCCCACGCCCGAGCCGGCGCGTGGGCAGGAGCGAAGCCCGCGGCCGCGTGCGCAACCGGCGCCGAGTCCGGCGCTGCCCGGCGACCTCGGCAAGGCGCTCGGGAAGCTCTTCGGACGCTGACGCCGCCTGCGGGGTGCAGGACGCCCCGCGTGTGGGTTTGACCTCACGCAAGCCCCGCAATGCGCGCCAACTCTATAATCGGCCGCGATCGTTCGCCCTGCCGGCGAACCGGAGGTTCTCGATGAGATGGGGCACGACGCTTGGGGCCGCGGCCATTGCCATCGCAAGCGGCGGCGCATGCGCGCATGGCGAGGCTGCGTCAGGCCACGGCGCGGCGCACGAAACGACGACGTTCGGCCAGCCCGGGAGCCCGGCGCAGGCCACGCGCAGCGTCGACATTTCGATGAGCGACAGCATGCGCTTCGCGCCTGCACGGTTCACGTTTCGCCAAGGCGAGACGGTGCGCTTCGTCGTGCACAACCGCGGCGTCGTCGATCACGAGCTCGTGATCGGGAACGAGCGAGCGCTGCTCGAGCACGCGAAGGCGATGCGCGACTCGCCGGACATGGACCACGTCGACGCGAACATGGTGCGCGTGAAGCCGGGCGCGCAGGGCGAGATCACGTGGACGTTCGATCGTCCCGGCCATTTCGGCATCGCG
>JAICKU010000034.1 GCA_025927765.1 Burkholderiales bacterium | reverse complement strand
GCGCGTCGAATTCGTGCGTCATGTCGCGTTCCTTTCGTCGCAGTGAGGCGATGGAGCGACTCTAGGCGCGCGACGTCGCCCCGCGATTTCGGCGGCCGCGCGTTTGTGTTTCCTTTGTTTCCCGAGCGCACGAGCGGCAAACGGCGTGCGGGGGGCGTCCCATTTTTGTTTCGTTTGTTTCAATCCGCCCGCGCAGGCTTCCTGGCTTGCCGAAGGCGTGTTTATGCTTGGCGCACGGAGGCGTACGATCGCGAGCGGGTCGGAAAGGGCCCGGTGGCGTCCGCAACCGCGGAGACGCGGAGCGAGCAGCACGGTGGGCCGTCCGCAAGCGTGGGAGTGTCTATGCACGCGCAGGCCACGATCCTCGTCGTCGACGACGAACCCGACGTCCGCGAGGTCCTGGACGAATACCTGGCAGCGCACGGCTTTACGGTCGTCGCCGCGGCCAATGCCGAGGCCGCGAAGGCGCTCGTGGCGCGGCAACCCTTCGACCTCGCCATCGTCGACATCCACATGCCCGGTGAGGACGGCCTGAGCCTCGCGCGCCACCTGCGCGAGCGCTATGCCGATCTTGCCGTGGTGATGCTGACCTCGGCCGGCACCGTGGTCGATCGCATCGTCGGCCTCGAGATGGGTGCCGACGATTACGTCGCGAAGCCGTTCGATCCGCGCGAACTGCTCGCGCGCGTGAAGAGCGTGCTGCGGCGCACGGCGGCTGCGCGCCGCGGCGATATAGGCGCGGCGCGCGTGCGCATCGGCCGCTGCGTGCTCGATCTCGGCGCGCATCGGCTGACCGACGCGGACGGCGCGGATGTCGCGATGTCGTCGCTCGAATTCGATCTCCTGAAGGCGCTCGCCGAGCATCCGAATCGCGCGCTGTCGCGCGAGCGCATCCTGAACCTCACGCAACGGCGCGACTGGGATCCGTTCGACCGCAGCGTCGACCTGCGCGTCATGCGCCTGCGCAAGAAGATCGAGCCCGACCCCGAGCATCCGCGTTACATCCGCACGGTGCGTAACGAGGGCTACGTGTTCGTACCGGATGGGACCTGACCCATGACACGCCTCGCGCTCGCTTCGTTGCTCCGTATGCTCGCCACCACCGCCTTCGCAGTGGCGCTTGCTGCATGCATGCGTGCACCGGAGCCGGCGCTGCGCATCGGCACGAACGTCTGGATCGGCAGCGAACCGCTCTACCTCGCGCGCGATCTCGGTCGCCTCGATCCCGCGGCGGTGCAACTCGTCGAATACCCGTCGGCGAGCGAAGTGCTGCGCGCCTATCGCAACCAGGCGATCGACGGCATGGTGATCAGCCTCGACGAACTGTTCGGACTCGCAGTCGACGGCCTCGCGCCGCGCGTCGTCCTCGTCGTCGACGTGTCGAGCGGCGCCGACGTCGTGGTCGGGCGTCGCGGCATGACGTCGATGCGCGATCTCAAGGGCAAATCGGTCGCCGTCGAAAGCGGCGCGCTCGGCGGCTTCGTGCTGAGCCGCGCGCTCGCGCTGTCGTCGATGCAGGCGAGCGACGTGAACGTCGTGCACCTCGAGTCGAACGAGCAACCGAGCGCGTTCGAGAAGGGGCGCGTCGACGCGGCCGTCACGTTCGACCCCTACCGCACGCAGTTCCTGCGCGCCGGTGCGGTGACGCTGTTCGACAGCACGCGCATTCCCGGCGAGATCGTCGACCTCGTCGCCGTTCGCGCGGAGGTGCTCGAGCGGCAACCCAACGCGGTGTCGTCGCTGCTCAATGGCTGGTTCGACGCGCTCGACTACATCGAGCGCGAGCCGGCCGATGCGGCACGGCGGATGGGCGTGCGCCAGCAAACGAGCGGCGAGCAGTTTCGCGAAGCGCAGAAGGGGCTGCACGTGCCCACGCGTGAGGAGAACCTGCGGATGCTGGGCGGCAGCGCGCCGACGCTCGCCGTGACCGGCCGCCGCCTCATGACGCTGATGGTCGACGCCCGGCTGCTGCGCAAGGGGTTCGACATCGAGACCGTGCTCGCACCGGCGCCGCTCGTGGCCCTCAAGCGATGAACGGCGTACGTGCGCCCGCGCTCTCGGCCGCGTGGCGCCAATGGAGCGTGTGGCTGCATCGGACGTGGCCGCGCCGCGCATCGTCCTGGACGGCCGATCGTGTCCCGGCATCGCTCAAGTTCACCGTGCCGCTGATCCTGCTCGCGTTCACCGGCATCCTCTCCGCCGTCAACCTGCTGTATCACGTGCCGCAGGCCGAGCACGAGGCCGAGGAAGAGAGCCGCAAGCGGCTCGCGCAGGAAATGTCGCGGCTGCAAAGCACGCTCGAGTATCTGCTGCTGAAGGGCGACGTGGAGGCGGCGCAGCACGAGATCGCGGTGCTCGCGCACAACCACGACGTCGTGCTCGCCGCGCTTACCGACGATCGCAACGTGGTGCTGGCGGCGACGCGGCGCGCGTGGCTCGATCGGCCGATCGCCGACGTGTCGCCGCAGTTCAACCTCGACGACGCGATGCGGGCGATCCGCGAACGGCGCGCGGGCATCGCCATCAGCTCGAACGGCAAGGAACTGCTCGCGCATGCGGGTGTGCTGATGGGCCGCGAGCGCGACGAACTGCGGCCGTCGCGCACCGGCGGCCTGTTCCTCGCCTACGACCTGCAGCGCTACCAGGCGGAAGCGCGCGCGCAGGTCGTGCAGCAGTCGCTGTATTGGGCGGGCTGGGTGAGCGCGCTCGCGTTCGCGATGTGGCTCGTGTTCCACGTCCTGCTCACGCGCCGCACGGCGCGTCTCGTGCGCGCGGCCGAAGAGCTCGCGGCGGGCAACCTTGCGGCGCGCGCGAGCCTGCGCGGCAAGGACGAGCTCGGGCGGCTGTCGCGCGCGTTCGACGCGATGGCCGCCGAAGTGGCGTCGACGCAGACGCGGCTTCGTACCGATATCGCGCATCGGGCGCGGGTGCAGCGGGAGCTCGAGATCTCCGAGGCGAGCTATCGCGCGATCTTCGATGCCTCGGAAGACGCGATTTTCGTGCACGACGTCGGCAGCGGCGTGATCGTCGACGTGAACCTGAAGGCGTGCGCCGCGTTCGGCTACACGCGCGACGAATTCCGTGCGCTCGACGTGGGCGTGCTCGGGACGGGGCAGCGCCCGTACGCGCGGCAGGATGCGCGCGACATCATCGCGCGGGCGTATGCCGGCGACGCGCTTCGCATCGAATGGCGCGGCCGCAGCAAGGACGGCGTGCTGCGCTGGTACGAGGTGTTCGTCAAGCGCGTGCGCATCGGCGGCCATGATCGCGTGCTCGCGCTCGCGCGCGACATCAGCGCGCGCAAGGATGCCGAGGAGGCCTTGCGCGCGAGCGAGGAGCAGTATCACGCCATGTTCAACGCGTCGATCGACGGGCTCGCGCTGTGGAACGCAGCAGGCGAGATCGTCGACGTGAATCCGGCGCTGTGGCGCATGTACGGCCACAGCGATGCCGATTTCCGCGCGATGCGTCCCGGCGCCTTCGCCGGGCCGGCATTCCACCGCGATCTGCTGGCGGTGGTAGCGAAGGGCGAATCGCGGCACGTCGAGGTGACCGAGGCGCGCGAGGACGGCACGCCGATCCGGCTCGAGGTGCACGCGGTGCCGATGCAATACCAGGGCAAGCCGCACGTGCTGACGATCGCGCGCGACATCACCGAGAAGAAGCGCTCGGAGGAGGAGCTCGCGCGGCAGCGCGAATCGGTGTACCAGCGTGAGAAGCTCGCAGCGCTCGGCTCGCTGCTCGCGGGCGTCGCGCACGAGCTCAACAACCCGCTGTCGGTCGTCGTGGCGCGCGCCGTGCTGCTCGAGGAGCGCGGCGATGCCGCCACGCAGACGGCCGCGGTCAAGATTCGCAGCGCCGCCGAACGCTGCGCGCGCATCGTGCGCACGTTCCTAGCGATGGCGCGCCAGCAACGGCCCGCGCGTGGCCCGGTCGCGATCAACGAGGTCGTCACCGCGGCGCTCGACATCGCCGCGTACGCGATTCGCACGACGGGCATCGAGCTCGTGCTCGACCTCGCGCCGGACCTTCCGCTCGTGCAGGCCGACGACGACCAGCTTCACCAGGTGCTGCTGAACCTGGTCATCAACGCCCAGCAGGCCCTCTCGGAACGGCCCGCACCGCGCCGCATCACGATCACGAGCCGCTTCGATGCACCGGCCGATGTCGTGCGCATCACCGTGGCCGACAACGGGCCGGGCATTCCGCCCCACCTTCGCGCACGGGTGTTCGAGCCGTATTTCACCACCAAGCCGATCGGCATGGGCACGGGCGTGGGCCTCGCGGTGAGCCTCGGGATCGTCGAGGCGCACGGCGGGACGCTCGTCGTCGAATCGCCGCCGGATCGAGGCGCTTCGTTCGTGATCACGCTGCCCGCAGGCGCGTCCGTCGGCAAGGCGCTTCGCAAAGAGCCGCTCGCGCCCGTGAGCGCCCCGGCGCATGCGGTGCTCGTCGTCGACGACGAGCCGGATATCCGCGAATCGCTCGCAGACATCCTCGGCGGTGCCGGCCATCGCGTGACGACGGCCTGCAGCGGCCGCGAGGCACTCGAGCGCCTGCGGTCGGCCCGCTTCGACGTCGTGCTCACCGACATCCGCATGCCGGATCTCGACGGCCGTGCGCTATACGCGGAGATTGCACGCCGCTGGCCCGCGCAGGCGCCGCGTGTGGTGTTCGTGACCGGCGACACGCTCGCCTCCGAGCTACGCGACTTCGCCCGCGAGAGCGGACGCCGCGTGATCGAGAAGCCGTTCCTGCCGAGCGAGGTGCGGCGCGTCGTCGCCGAGGTGGCTTCGGAATATCGCCGCGCCGCGCCACGCTGACGTCGCCTGAAACAAACGAAACGAAAGCGCACCGCGAGTGAAATCGCGTAGCAAGGCGAGCGCGCGACACTCGCCCCATGAACCGCGATCACTTCGAAACGGCTTCGCCCCGCGTCGCGCTCGCCTGCGCCGCGGTCGTCATGGTGTGCACGACGCTCGGGGTGCTCGTGCTGCTGCCCGCCTCGATCGAGCGACATGCTATGGTCGCGACGCCCGTGCAGCGCACACCGCCGGCGACGGCGCAAGCGCGGGCGAGGGCAGTCGATGCGCCACGTTCGATCACCACGATCCCATCCATGGAGAAGCGATCATGACCATGACGTACGAAGGAAGCTGCTTTTGCGGCACCGTGCAGATCAGCGTGACGGGCGAGCCCGTCGCCCAGGGCTATTGTCACTGCGCGTCGTGCCGCAGCTGGTCGGCGGCGCCGGTGAATGCGTTCACGCTGTGGAAGCCCGAGTCGGTGAACGTCGTGAAGGGCGCCGACAGCCTTCGGGGGTACCGCAAGACCGAGCACAGCGACCGCAAGTTCTGCAGCCGCTGCGGCGGGCACGTGATGACGGACCATCCAGGCTTCGGCCTCGTCGACGTGTACGCGGCCACGATCCCGGCACTGCGGCACGCGCCCACACTTCACGTCCACTACGGCGAAAGCGTGCTGCCGATGCACGACGGCCTGCCGAAGTTCCGCGACCTGCCCGGCGAGATGGGGGGATCGGGCGCGCTGTGCGCCGAGTAGCACCTGCATGACCTGCCGGGACCGGCCGCGCCAGGCCGGTCCCGCGCGCGCGTCGCGAGCGCCGACGCCGCGCGCTGTCCACCTTCGTTTGGAGCCGGTGGACCTTCCGGTATACGATCGGGCCGACCGCGGGCGTCCGCACGCGGCTTTGCGCGCTTTCCGCGCGTCTCGTCCGATCAAGAGAGAACAAGCTCCACCGGGAGTGAGGAGTTTCGCTGAATGAAGAACAATCGCATCGCCACGCTCGCTGCCGGCCTGCTCGCGCTCGTGCTCGCCGTCCCGGCGTTCGGGCAGGCGACCGGCAAGCTCGTGCTCTATACGTCGCAGCCCGACCGCGACGCGCAGCGCACCGTCGAGGGCTTCAAGAAGAAGCATCCGGGCGTCGAGGTGGAGATCTACCGCTCGGGCACGACCGAGGTGATGAGCAAGCTGATGGCGGAGATCGCCGCCGGTGCGCCGCGCGCCGACGTGCTGCTGATCGCCGACGCACTGTCGATGGAGCGACTGAAGGCCGCCAACCAGCTGATGGCCTACCCGCAGGCCGACGTGCGCGAATTCCCGCCCGACGCTTACGACAAGGACAAGACGTATTTCGGCACGAAGATCATTACCACGGGCATCATCGTCAACTCGCAGGCGCCGATGCGGCCGAAGTCGTGGAAGGACCTGCTGAAGCCCGAGGCGAAGGGGCAGGTGGCGCTGCCGAGCCCGCTCTACTCGGGTGCGGCCGCCATCCACATGGCGGCGCTTACGCAGAACCCGGCGATCGGAGGCGACTACTACGCGAAGCTCGCGCAGAACGGCGCCGTCGCGCTGCGCGGCAACGGCGCGGTGCTGAACGCGGTGGCCGGCGGCCAGAAGATGTACGGGATCATCGTCGAGTTCATGGCGCTGAACGCGAAGGCGAAAGGGTCGCCGGTCGACTTCGTCTTTCCCACCGAGGGCGTGTCCATCGTCACCGAGCCCACGGCGATCATCAAGAGCACGAAGAATCCCGACGCCGCCAAGGCGTTCGTGAGCTTCCTGCTGTCGCGCGACGGCCAGGAGCTCGCGGTGTCGCAGGGCTACTTCCCGGCGCGCAAGGACGTGAAGCCGCCGGCGGGCTTCCCCGACGTCGGCTCGCTCAAGATCCTGCCGGTCGACATCGGTGAGCTCTTGCAGCACGACGAACAAAACAAGAAGCGGTTTGCCGAATTGTTCGGCGGGTGAGCGGCGCGCTCGCCCTGCCCTGGACGGGCGCGCGGCGCGGAGAACGCGTCGCGTTCGTGCTGTTGCTGGCCCTGGTGGGCCTGCTGGCGCTGGTGCCGATCGCGCGGCTCGCGCAGGAGGCGATCGCGCCGCACGGCGTGTTCGATCCCGCGGTCTTCGCCGGCGTGCTGGAAAGCCCGACGGTGTGGCGCGCGGCGCGCAACACGATCGTCGTGGCGATCGGCGGCACGGCGCTCTCGCTCGCCCTCGGCACGTCGTTCGCGCTGCTCGTCACGCTGACCGACATTCGCGCGAAGAAGGCACTGGTGTTCTCGTTCATGATGCCGCTGATGATTGCGCCGCAGGTCACCGCGCTCGCGTGGATCAACCTGCTCGGGCCCAACAGCACGCTGCTGCGTGCCGTCGGACTCGCGCCCGCGCCCGGCTCGCCGCACCCGCTGTACGGCGCCGCCGGCATCGCACTCCTGCTTGGCATCGAGCAGGCGCCGGTGGTGTTCCTCGCCGTGCGCGCGGGACTGCGTGCGCTGCCGCGCGATCTGGTCGAGGCGGCGCAGGCGTCGGGCGCGCGGCCATGGCGCATCGTGGGGACGATCGTGCTGCCGCTCGCGATGCCGAGTGTCGCAGCGGGCGCGATGCTCGCCTTCGTCGGCTGCATCGGCAACTTCGGCATCCCTGCGTTCCTCGGCATTCCCGCCGGCTTCACCGTGCTCGTCACGCTGATCTACCAGCGGCTCGCCGGCTTCGGGACGGGCGTGCTGTCCGAAGTCGCCGCGCTGTCGCTGCTGCTCGCGCTGATCGCCCTCGGCGGGCTGCTGCTGAACGGCTGGCTCGGCCGGCGCAAGGACGTGCGCGTGGCGGCGCTCGCCACCGCAGCGCCGGCGTGGTCGCTGGGACGCGCCCGGCCGATCGCCGAAGGCGTGTGCTGGTTCGCGCTCTTCTTCGTGCTGGCGCTGCCGTTCGCAGCCCTCGCGGCGACGGCGCTCGTGCCGGCGATCGGCGTGGCGCTCGGTCCCAAAACGGCGACGCTCGCGAACTTCCACTTCGTGCTGTTCGACTACGCCGCCACGCGCCGCGCGTTCCTGAACAGCGCGTCGCTCGCCGCGGGTGCGGCGGTGGTGCTCGTGATGCTGTCGGTGCCGCTCGGCTATTCGCTGGCCGGGCGCCCGCCTGGCGTTCGCCAGGTCGTCGGCTTCGTCGCCGAGCTGCCGTACGCGCTGCCCGGCGTCGTGCTCGCGATCGCGATGATCCTCTGCCTGTTGCGGCCGCTGCCGATCGTCGGCTTCTCGCTCTACAGCACGATCTGGATCATCCTGGTCGCGTACCTGTCGCGCTTCCTGCTGCTCGCGCTGCGGCCGGTGACGAACGCGCTGCGCCAGATCGATCCCAGCCTCGACGAAGCGGCACGGATGAGCGGGGCGCGCTTCGCGCGGCGCGTGGCGACGGTGATCATGCCGATGATCGCGCCGTCGGCCGTAGCCGGCGGCATGCTCGTGTTCATGATGGCTTTCAACGAACTCACGGTGTCTGCGCTGCTGTGGTCGGCCGGGTCGGAAACCGTCGGCGTCGTGCTGTTCAGCCTCGAGCAGGCGGGTGACGCCGTGTCGGCCGCGGCGGTCGCCGTGATCGCCGTGCTCGTCACGCTCGCGCTGATGCTGATCGCCAACGCGTTCGCGTCGCGCACCGCGCGTGGGGTCCTGCCGTGGCAGCCCTGACGATCGAAGGTGTGGCCAAGCGCTTTGGCGCGGTGGCGGCGCTCGACGACGTGTCGCTGACCGTGGCGGACGGCGAATTCGTCGCTGTGCTGGGGCCGTCGGGCTGCGGGAAGAGCACGCTGCTGAGGGTGATCGCCGGCTTCGAACGGCCCGAGCGTGGCAGCGTCAGCTTCGGCGAGCGCATCGTGAGCAACGGCGCGCTGCACGTCGCGCCCGAGGATCGCCAGATCGGCATGGTGTTCCAGTCGTACGCGCTGTGGCCGCACATGACGGTGGCCGAGAACATCGGTTATCCGCTGCGCGTGCGCAAGCTCGCCGCGCGTGATGTCGGGCGCGAAGTCGACGCGGCGCTCGCGGCCGTGGGTCTCACCGGCTATGCCGAGCGGCGTCCGGCGCAGTTGTCCGGTGGCCAGCGGCAGCGCGTCGCGCTCGCGCGCTGCCTCGCGATGAAGGCTCGCATCGTCCTGCTCGACGAGCCGCTCGCGAACCTCGACGTGCACCTCCGCGCCCGCATGCTGGCCGAGATTGCCGCGTTCCGCGAGCTGTCGAAAGCGACGCTGATCTACGTGACACACGACCAGGCCGAGGCACTCGGCGTCGCCGACCGGGTGGCCGTCATGTCCGGGGGACGCATCCGCCAGGTGGCGCCGCCGGCGGCGCTGTATCGGACGCCGCAGGACGGCGTCGTCAGCCGCTTCGTCGGACCCGGTGCGGTCGCCCGCGGCCAGGTCACCCAGACGTTCGCGAACGGACATTCGACGGTGGCGCTGTTCGGACGCGAATGGGAGGTGCGCTCGGCGCCGGGTCAGACCGCCGGCGACGTCGAGGTCTGCATCCGCCCCGAGGACCTCGCGATCGTCGGCGAAGGCCGCGGCTTTGCCGCCCGCGTGGCGCGTGTGCTGTACCAGGGCGGGCGGAGCGTCGTCGAGGCCTCGCCGGCCGCCGACCCCGAGACGACGCTGTCGCTGTCGGTGGATTCCGGCACGGCGACGGGGATCGGGCGCACCGTGCACCTGGCACTCGTCGACGGCTGGGTCATCCCCGAATGACGGGCCTGGTCCTTCTCACGGGCGGCAGCGGCTTCGTCGGCTCGGCGATCGCCCGGGCGCTGCTCGGCGCCGGCTACGGCGTCCGCGCGCTGGTCCGCCCGACCTCGCGGCGGAACAACCTTGCCGGACTCGGCCTCGAAACGGTCGATGGCGACATGTGCGATCCGGCGGCCTTGACCCGCGCCATGCGCGGCGTGCAGTACGTGGTGCACGCGGCAGCCGACTATCGGCTGTGGACGCGTCACCCCGCGGCGCTGGTGCGAATGAACGTCGACGGGACGCGCACCGTCATGGAAGCGGCCCTCGCGGAGGGCGTCGAACGCGTCGTCTACACCAGCAGCGTCGCGACGCTGAAGCCCCGGCACGACAGCGCTCCGGCGAACGAAACCGATGCGCTCGACGTCGCCGACGCAATCGGCGCCTACAAGCAGAGCAAGGTCGCCGCCGAGCGCGTCGTCGAAGGCATCGCGGCACGCGGCCTCGCCGTCGTGATCGTCAACCCGTCGACGCCGATCGGCCCACGCGACATCAAGCCGACGCCCACCGGCCGCGTGATCGTCGAGGCCGCGCGCGGACGCATGCCCGCGTTCGTGGACACCGGCATGAACCTCGCGCATGTCGACGACGTGGCGGCCGGCCACGTTGCCGCGCTCGAGCGAGGCCGGCCGGGCGAGCGGTACATTCTGGGCGGCGACAACGTGCCGCTGCGCGAGATGCTGGGCGAAATCGCCCGGCTGACCGGCCGGCGTGCGCCCAGACTGGAGCTGCCGCGCGCGCCGCTGTATCCGCTCGCAACGGCGGCCGAGGCGATCGCGTCGTTCACCGGCCGCGAGCCGCTTCTGACGCGCGACGGATTGCGGATGTCGCGGCACCGGATGTTCTTCACGAGCGAGAAGGCGATGCGCGAACTGGGGTACCAAAGCCGTCCGTATGCAGAAGCATTGCACGACGCCGTCGACTGGTTTCGCGCCGCAGGGTACCTGCATTGATCGCGACGCTCACCGCCGCGGTGGGATGCCTCGCCTGGGCCTATCTGCTGGCTGCGCGCGGTGGCTTCTGGCGTACGCGCGAGCGCGACGAGCTTCGACACGTGAACCGCGCCGGTCGCTGGCCCAGCGTGTGCGTGGTGATTCCCGCGCGCGACGAAGCCGACTCGATCGCCGACAACGTAGCGGCGCTGCTCGCGCAGGACTACGAAGGGGACTTTTCGATCGTCGTCGTCGACGATCACAGCAGCGACGGCACCGCCGCGATCGTGCGCGGCCTCCGCGAGCGTGCGGCGCCGGGGCGCGTGCGGCTGCTCGCTGCGCCTCCGCTCGAGGACGGCTGGACGGGCAAGCTCGCGGCGGTTGCCGCCGGCATTCGCGAAGCGGGCGACGTCGATTACCTGCTGCTGACCGACGCCGACATCCGCCATGCGCGCGATTCGCTGCGCACGCTCGTGACACTCGCGGAGGCCAAGCGGCTCGTGCTCGCGTCGCGGATGGCGCTGCTTCGCTGCGACAGCGTCGCCGAGCGCGCACTCGTGCCTGCGTTCGTATTCTTCTTCCGGATGCTGTATCCGTTCGCGTGGGTCAACGACGCGCGCCGCGCGACGGCGGGCGCGGCGGGCGGCTGCATGCTGGTGCGGCGCGACACGCTCGCACATGCCGGCGGCATCGCCGCGATTCGCCACGCGCTGATCGACGACTGCGCGCTCGCGCGACTGCTGAAGCCGCAGGGTCCGCTGCACCTCGCGCTGTCGCAACGCGTCGCCAGCACGCGGCGCTACGGCGCATTCCGCGACATCCGCCGCATGATCGTGCGCTCGGCGTACACGGAGCTTCGCCATTCGCCGGCGCGACTCGCATTCGTCGTCGTGTCGATGCTGATCGTGTTCGTCGCGCCCCCGCTCTTCACGCTCTTCGGCAGCGGCGTCGCGCGCGTGCTCGGCTTCGTCGCCTGGGTGGCGATGGCCGTCGCATTCGTGCCGATGCTCGCGTTCTATCGGCGCTCGCGCCTGTGGGCGCTGGCGCTGCCGGCGATCGCGGCTGCATATCTCGCGATGACGATCGAATCGGCCTACGCGCACCTTTGCGGGCGTGGTGGCGAATGGAAGGGCCGCATCGCGCAGGGCGCGACGCCGGCGCCGGAACGCACGGCGCAAAGGGCGGTGTCGTGATCGGACATTGCGCCGAGGTATCGCGATGCGCGCGCCGTTGATGCGCGAGCCGCCGCGCGTTGCCGTGTCGGGCGTCGATGCGTCGCTCGACGCACGCCTCGACGACGCGATCGCCGACGCACGGCGCGCGCTGCTCGACGCGCAGCAGCCCGACGGCCACTGGGTATTCGAGCTCGAGGCCGACTGCACGATTCCCGCCGAGTACATCGCGCTGCTCGCGTTCCTCGACGAGCAGCACCCGGCGCGCGAAGCGGCGATCGGCCGGTACCTTCGCGCACGCCAGGGCGAGCACGGCGGCTGGCCGCTGGTGCACGGCGGACCGTTCAACATGAGCGCGAGCGTGAAGGCGTATTACGCGCTGCGGCTCATCGGCGATCGGCCCGACGCACCGCACATGCAGCGTGCGCGCGAAGCGATCCTCGCGCACGGGGGCGCGGGCACGGCGAACGTGTTCACGCGCATCCTGCTCGCGCTGCACGGCGTGCTGAAGTGGTCGGCGGTGCCGGTGATCCCGGTCGAGATCATGCTGCTGCCGCGCTGGTCGCCGTTCCATCTCGCGCGCGTGTCGTACTGGACGCGCACGGTGCTCGTGCCGCTGTTCGTGCTCGCGGCGAAGAAGCCGCGCGCGCGCAACACCCGCGGCGTGCGGCTCGACGAACTCTTCCACGGTGGCCGTCCGCGCGCGCGGACGCTGAAGCGCGCGCCGCACCAGGCGCGGCTGCCCTTCGCGTTCTTCTGCGTGGCCGACGTCGTGCTTCGCGCCTGCGAGCCGCTCGTGCCGGGGCGCATCCGCGAATGGGCGATCGGCCGCGCGGTCGCTTTCGTCGAGGAACGGCTGAACGGCGAGGACGGCCTTGGCGCGATCTTCCCGGCGATGGCGAACGCCGTGATGATGTTCGAGGCGCTCGGTTATCCGCGCGACGCGGAGCCGTATCGGACCGCACGGCGCGCCGTCGACAACCTGCTCGTCGAGGGCGACACCGAGAGCTACTGCCAGCCGTGCGTCTCGCCGGTGTGGGATACGGCGCTCGCGTGCCACGCGTTGCTGGAGACCGGCGACCGCGCGTCGCTCGCAGCCGTGGGCAAGGGCCTCGCATGGCTCGCCAGGCGCCAGGTGCGCGCAGGCGGCGATTGGCAGGAGCGGCGTCCCGGTGTGCCCGCCGGAGGATGGGCGTTCCAGTACGCGAATCCGCATTACCCCGATCTCGACGATACCGCGGTCGTCGTGATGGCGATGGATCGCTACGTCCGCAGCACCGCGGCGCACGGTTCGCCCGCGACATTGCGCGAATCGATCGCGCTCGCACACGCATGGGTGGCCGGATTGCAGAGCGGCAACGGCGGCTGGGGCGCGTTCGACGCGGACAACACCGCCTTCTACCTCAATCACATCCCGTTCGCCGATCACGGCGCGCTGCTCGACCCGCCGACGGCCGACGTGACCGCACGCTGCGTCGGGATGCTGGCGCAACTGGGCCTGCAGCGCGACCGCAAGGCGATCGAGCGCGCGCTCGCCTATCTCGACCGCACGCAGGAAAACGACGGATCGTGGTACGGGCGGTGGGGGATGAATTACGTCTACGGCACGTGGTCGGTACTGTGCGCGCTGAACGCGACCGGCGGCAGCATCGAGTCGGCGTCGGTGCGGCGCGCCGTCGACTGGCTCCTGGCCGCCCAGAACGAAGATGGCGGCTGGGGCGAGACCGCGCAGAGTTACGAACTTGCCCGTGCGACGGATGGACGTGCGCGCTCGACCTCGTCGCAGACCGCCTGGGCCTTGCTCGGCTTGATGGCCGCGGGCGCTACGCATCACCCCGCGTGCGAGCGGGGTGTCGCGTACCTGCTGCGCACGCAGAACGAGGACGGCTTCTGGACGGAACAGGAATTCACGGCGACGGGCTTCCCGCGCGTGTTCTTCCTGCGTTATCACGGCTACGCACGGTATTTCCCGCTGTGGGCGCTCGCACGCTATCGCGCGCTCGCGGCGGAGCCCGCGCCGCGCGTTCGCTACGGAATGTGAATTCCACGACCGACGAACGCTTCGTCGTCGTCGCCACCGGCCTCGCGTTCGAGGCACGCATTGCCGCGGGGCCACACGTGCGTTGCGTGGCGGGCGGCATGGATGCGCAACGACTCGCAGCCGGGCTCGAGCGCGAGATCGCGCAGGGCGCGGCGGCGGTGATGAGCTTTGGCATTGCGGGCGGCCTCGCGCCGGACGTCGTCGCCGGCACGCCGGTGATCCCCGGGCGCGTAATCGGCGACGACGGCGATCATCCGTGCGACGAACGGTGGGTCGCAGCCCTTCGCGAAGCGATGCCCGATGCACGCGCCGGCGATATCGCCTCGGTCGACGCGCCGCTCGTCGACGTCGACGCGAAGCGCGCGCTGCATGCACGTACGCAGGCACTGGCCGTCGACACCGAATCGCACATCGCGGCGCGGATCGCGCGTGCGCACGCGCTGCCGTTCGCGGTGTTTCGCGTGGTGGCCGATCCGGTGGGTCATGCGCTGCCGGCCGCGGTGTCCGCGGCGCTCGGTGCCGGCGGCCGTGTCGACGTCGTGCGCGTCATCCGGGCATTCGCGACAAACCCTGCGGATTGGCTGCGCCTGCCGCAGACGGCGATCGACTCGGGACTTGCGTTCGGCGCGCTTCTACGCGGACGGCGACGCCTGGGACTTCGCCTCGGCCTGGATGCGCGCGCGCTCCTGCTCGACGTGCCGTGAGAACACGTACTGCGCGGGACGTTGCTTCGAAAGCGGAATCTCCGGCGCCATCGGCCCTTCGGTGCGCACGCCGCGCAGGCTGACGCCGAGTGCCTTCAACGGATGGCGCACCGAATCCGTGACGGCCGTCGCCTCGTAGCCGCTATGCACCATGCAGTTCGCGCACTTCTCGTAATTGCCGGTGCCGTACGAATCCCAGTCGGTGGTTTCCATCAGCTCGCGAAACGTCTTCGCGTAGCCTTCGCCGAGCAGGTAGCACGGCCGTTGCCACCCGAACGGGTTGCGCGTCGGGTTGCCCCACGGCGTGCAGCGGTATTCCTCGTTGCCGGCGAGGAAATCGAGGAACAGGCTCGACTGGCTGAACGACCATGCGCGACCGCCGCGACCGCGGCGCAGGATGTCGCGAAAGAGCTCCTTCGTCTTCGTGCGCGTCAGGAAATGCTCCTGGTCGGGCGCGCGCTCGTACGCGTAGCCGGGTGACACCGTGATGCCGTCGATGCCGATGTCCCTGACCTTGTCGAAGAACGACGCGACGCGCGCAGGATCGGCGTTGTTGAAGAGTGTGCAGTTGATGTTGACGCGAAAGCCGCGCGCCTTCGCTTCGCCGATCGCCTCCACCGCTCGATCGTAGACGCCGGTTTCGCACACCGACGCGTCGTGCATCTCGCGATCGCCGTCCAAGTGCACCGACCACACGAAGTACGGGCTCGGCGTGAAGCGCGACAGGCGCTTCTTCATCAGGAGCGCGTTCGTGCAGAGGTACACGAACGTCTTCCGCGCAACGATGCCCTCGGCGATCTCCTGGATCTCCTTGTGCAGCAGCGGCTCGCCGCCGGCGATCGACACGACGGGCGCGCCGCATTCGTCGACGGCCTCGAGGCATTCGGCCACCGACAGCCGCCGGTCGAGGATCTCCTTCGGATAGTCGATCTTGCCGCAGCCCGCGCAGGCGAGGTTGCAGCGGAAGAGGGGCTCGAGCATCAGCACGAGCGGATAACGTTCGCGGCGCGCCATCTGCTGGCGCAGGATGTAGCCGCCGATCTTCGCCTGTTGCAGGAAGGGTATCGCCATCGTGCGCGGCCTACGTCGCGCTCGCGCGATGCTCGGCGCGATTGCGCGCGAGCTCGGGCGGCAGGCGGAACTCGACTTTCTCCTCGATGCCGGGCAGCGCGGCGACATCGATGGGGCCGAGCGCGCCGAGCGCGTCGATGACGCCCAGCACGAGCGTCTCGGGGGCGGAGGCGCCGGCAGTGAGGCCGATCGTTCGCGCTCCGCGCACCCATGCGGGATCGAGCTCGCTGCCGTCGGCGATCAGGTAGCTCGGCACGCCCGACTCGACGCCGATTTCGCGCAGCCGGTTGGAGTTGGAGCTGTTGCGCGCGCCGACGACGAGGATCACGTCGGCAACCTTGGCGAGCTCGCGCACGGCGGTCTGGCGATTTTGCGTCGCATAGCAGATATCGTGGATGTCGGGACCGACGATGTCGGTGAAGCGGCGCTTCAGCGCTCCGATCACGGTGCGCGTGTCGTCGACTGAAAGCGTCGTCTGTGTCACATATGCGACAGGCGTCGCCGGGTCGAGTTCGAGGCGCTCGACGTCGGCTTCGTTCTGCACGAGGAGCACGGGACCCGGAATCTGGCCCATCGTGCCTTCGACCTCGGGGTGGCCGGCATGGCCGATCAGGACGACCACACGCCCCTGTGCGACGTAACGCTTGCCCTGGCCGTGCACCTTCGCGACGAGCGGGCACGTGGCGTCGAGCACCCGCAGGCCTCGCGTCGCGGCGTCGTCCTCGACCGCGCGCGCCACGCCGTGGGCACTGAAAACGGTGATCGACCCGGCGGGCACCTCGGATAGGTGCTCGACGAAGCGGGCGCCTTTTGCGCGCAGGCTTTCGACGACGTGCCGGTTGTGGACGATCTCGTGGCGGACGTAGACGGGGGCGCCGAACCGGGCGAGCGCTTCCTCGACGATGTCGATGGCCCGGATGACGCCGGCGCAGAACCCGCGGGGTTGCGCCAGCATCACGCGCACGGGCGTGCCCTGTCCGCGGGGAAAATCGGGCTGTTGGCGTACATTTCCCTGATGGGAGTGCATGAACCGCCTCCGGGTTCGCAAAAACAGTCCGCCCGCGGGAAAACCCTCGCGGTGCGTCGCGCCTCCAACAGCTTCATTGTGCACGAAAGCGATTCCGGGACAGGATCATGAGGCGAACACGCTGGCGCTGGCGCGACATGCGCGGACCCGATCGCCCGATCGCGTCCGCCATCCGTCGCACCATCATCGCCTGCGCATCGCGCGCGGTGTGGGTGGTCGTCGCGGCCATCGCCGTGGCCGTCGGCGCCGGGTTCTACGCGGCGAACAACTTCGCGATCAACACCGATGCGTCGAAGCTGATTTCGAGCAATGTGCCATGGCGCCAGCGCGAGATCGCGTTCGCGAAGGCGTTTCCGCAGCGAAGCGACCTGATCGCCATCGTCGTCGACGGCGCGACCCCGGAACTCGCCGAAGCCGCGAGCGCGAAACTCGCCGAACGTCTCGGCACGTTGCACGACACGCTGCAGGAGGTCTGGCGACCCGATGGCGGACCGTTCTTCGCACAGGAGGGCCTGCTGTTCGAGCCGACCGACGAGGTCGCGAAGACGATGGAGCGGCTGATCGGCGCGCAGCCGCTGCTCGGGACGCTCGCCGCCGACCCGACGCTGCGGGGTCTCGCCGATGCGCTCGCCCTGATCGCGCAAGGAGCATTGCGCGGTGCAACCGGGGCGGAACCGTCGGGCGGGAGCGGGGATGCTTCGGGTGCGCCTGCGGCTTCAGGCGCGCGCGCGATGCCGACCGCCACGCGGGAGACCCCGGGCGATGACGAAGCGACGTCTCCCTTGAGCGCACTCGTCAAGCCGCTCGACGCGTTGGCAGGCGCGCTGTCGGCGATCGCCGCCGGCCACCCGACCCGGTTCTCGTGGCAATCGCTCTTCACCGGCGCACCGCCCGATCCGCGGGCGCTGCGCCGCTTCGTGCTCGTGCGGCCCGTGCTCGACTACACGGCGTTGATGCCCGGCGCGGACGCGACGAACGCCATCCGCAACGCGGTGCACGCGCTCGGCCTCGATGCGACGCCCGGCGTGCGGGTGCGGCTGACCGGCCCCGTGCCGCTCGCCGACGAGGAGTTCGCGACGCTCGCCGACGGCGCCGCGCTCAACATGTCGGTGACGCTCGTCGTCGTGATCCTGCTCCTGTGGCTTGCCGTTCATTCGTGGCGGCTGATCGTCGCGATTCTCGTGAGCCTCGCGATCGGGCTCGTGCTGACCGGTGCGTTCGGGCTCGCGGTGTTCGGCGCCTACAACCTGATCTCGGTCGCGTTCGCCGTGCTGTTCGTCGGGCTCGGCGTCGACTTCGGCATCCAGTTCGCGGTGGCGTACCGTGCGCGCCGCCACGCCACCGGCAACCTGATGCACGCGATCCGCGACGTGGCCGGCGAGGTCGGCAGCGCGCTCGCGCTCGCCGCGGCGGCAACGGCCGCGGGCTTCTATGCGTTCGTGCCGACCGAGTTTCGCGGCGTGTCCGAGCTCGGCGTCATCGCCGGCACGGGGATGATCATCGCGTTCGTCGCGAGCATCACCGTGCTGCCCGCACTCGTCGTGCTGCTGCGGCCGCGCGGCGAACGCGGCGAAGTCGGCTTCGCATCGTTTGCACCGATCGACCGGCTGCTGCTTCGCCACCGCGACCTCGTGCTCGGCATCGGCGCAGCGCTCGCGATCGCCTCGCTCGTGCTGCTGCGCGACCTGTCGTTCGACTTCAATCCGCTGCATTTGCGAAGCCCGCAATCCGAATCGGTCGCGACGCTGCTCGATCTCATGAAGGACACGGCCACGTCTCCCGACACGATCGACGTGCTCGCTCCGTCGCTCGACGACGCGAAGCATCTCGCCACACGGCTCGAAAAACTGCCCGAAGTCGATCACGTGCTGTCGCTTGCGACGTTCGTGCCCGAGGATCAGGAGGCGAAGCTCGCGGCCATCCAGGATGCGGCCATGCTCCTCGGGCCGACGCTGGAGCCGCAGCAGACCCGGCCACCGCCCACGGACGCGCAGGTGGTCGAAGCGCTCTTGCAGGCGTCGATGCGACTCGACGAAGCGGCGAAGGCCGCGGGCGGCGCGCCGTTCGCCATGCCCGCAGCGCGCGTCGGCGGCGCGCTGCGCACCCTTGCCCACGCGCCGGAAGCTGCGCGTGTCCGCGCGCGCGACACGTTGATGCCGGGCCTTGCGATCACGCTCGACCGGTTGCGAAGCGCGATGCAGGCCGAGCGGGTGACACTCGCGTCGCTGCCGCAATCGCTTCGGCGCGACTGGGTCACGGCGGACGGACGTGCGCGCGTCGAGGTCTACCCGAAAGGCGACATGGGCGACAACGTGGCGCTGCACCGCTTCGTGACGGCCGTCGAGGCCGTCGCGCCGGATGCGACCGGCGCGCCGGTGTCGATCGACGCGTCGAGCCGCACGATCATCGGCTCGTTCCTGCAGGCGGGGCTCTTCGCGTTCGTGTCGATCACGCTGATCCTCGCGTTCACGCTGCGGCGCACGCGCGACGTGATCGTGACGCTGCTGCCGCTCCTGCTGTCGGCGCTGTGCACGCTCGCCACCTGCGTCGTCGTGGGCTTGCCGCTCAATTTCGAGAACATCATCGCGCTGCCGCTGCTGTTCGGCATCGGCGTCGCCTTCAACATCTACTTCGTGATGGCGTGGCGCGCGGGGCGCATGCATCCGCTGCAGTCGAGCCTCACGCGCGCGGTGATCATGAGCGGGCTCACGACGGGCACCGCGTTCGGCAGCCTGTGGCTGTCCGCGCACCCGGGCACCGCGAGCATGGGCGAGCTCCTCGCGATTTCTCTCGGGTGGACGCTCGTCACCGCGCTGCTGTTCCTGCCGGCATTGCTCGGACGCCCGCAGCGAAAGTAGGGTCAGACTCTAGAGGCGTGCTCGTCGCTCGCATCGCTTCCCCCGTCCCGCTTCTTCGTCTCCGCGTAATGCCACGCGACGAGCCCGGGCAGGTAGATCGCGATGTCGCGGAGCCTGCGTGCCGCGGCGAGCGCGAGCGCGGTCGTCGCGTCGAGGCCCATGATGCCGCCGATCAGCACGAAGGCGCCTTCCTGCACGCCGATCGCGGCGGGCACGACGAACGCCGCGCTGTTGATGGCCTGCACGGTGGCCTCGATCGCGAGCGCCTCCGGAATGCTGCGTGGTGCGCCGAGGAAATGCAGCGCGATCCATGTCTCGCCGGCGGAGAGCACCCACGCGGCGATCTGGAAACCGAGGCACGCGACGACGTCGACGTGACGCGCGTGCACGTCGCGGATCGCGCGGTCGAGGCGAAGCGCGCGGGCGTGCAGGGCCTCCATGCGCCCCGAGAAAACGCGCTCGACGAGGCCGGCGATGCCGGCGAGCGCGCCCGCGCGCTGCGCGATCATGAACGCGGCGCCGGCGACGAGCAGCACCGCGACGGCGGTGGCGAGGTGCTCCGCGAACGGGCCGCCGTGGCCCGCGGCGAACAGCATCGCGAGGCCGAGCAGCGCGAACACCGCCTGCGACAGCACCGACAGCGCGACGTCGGCCGCGAGACTCGCCGCCACCTGCGTACGCGACGCGATGTGGTGCAGCAGGATGCGATAGGCCGCGATCTCGCCGCCGATGCGCGCGACGGGCAGCACGCCGTTCACCGATTCGCGCACCCAGATTGCGTACAGCAGCACGGGAATGCCAGGCCGGTCGGGCCGCGGAAACAGGTGTTTCCACGCGAACGCGTTCGCGACCATCGGCACGACGTGAAACGCCGCGGCGAGCATCAGCCCCGGAATCGCGTCGACGACGAGGTGGCCGATGCGCGCGACGTTCTGCCGCGCGAACAGCGCCGCCGCGACGATGAGCCCCAGCACGGCGAGCACGCGCGCGAGCTTCTTCATCGCACGCCGCGCGCGATCAGCTTGTGGCCTGCCGGCGCTCGCGCAGGAACTGGAAGAACTCGACGCCTTCGCGCAACCGCCGCTTCATCATTTCGGGGCTTCTCACCATCTCGCCCACGATCGATGCGATCTTGCCGCTGCGGAAATAGAATCGCCGGTAGAACGTCTCCACCGAATCGAAGATCTCGGTGTGCGACAGGTGCGGGTAGTGGAGCGGCGCGATCTGCACGCCGTGCGCGTCGACGAGGTCGGCGTGCGCATCGTCGAGCCAGCCGTTCTCGAGCGCCTGCTTGTGCAGGAACGTGCCGGGGTAGGGTGCGGCGAGCGACACCTGGATCGTGTGCGGATTGATCTCGGTCGCGAAGCGGATCGTCTCCTCGATCGTCTCCTTCGTCTCGCCGGGGAGGCCGAGGATGAACGTGCCGTGGATCGTGATGCCGAGGTCGTGGCAGTCCTTGGTGAAGCGGCGCGCGAATTCGACGCGCATGCCCTTCTTGATGTTGAAGAGGATCTGCTGGTTGCCGCTTTCGTAACCGACGAGCAGCAGCCGCAGGCCGTTGTCCCGCATCACCTTCAGCGTGTCGCGCGGCACGTTCGCCTTGGCGTTGCACGACCACGTGACGCCGAGCTTGCCGAGTTCGCGCGCGATCGCCTCGGCGCGTTTCAGGTCGTCGGTGAACGTGTCGTCGTCGAAGAAGAACTCCTTCACCTGCGGCATCGCCTTTTGCGCCCATGCGATCTCGTCGATCACGTGGCCGACGCTGCGCGTGCGGTATTTGTGGCCACCGATCGTCTGCGGCCACAGGCAGAACGTGCAGCGCGACTTGCATCCGCGCCCGGTGTAGAGCGACACGTACGGGTGCTTCAGGTAGCCGATGAAGTACCTGTCGATGTCGAGGTCGCGCTGGTAGATCGGCGTCACGAACGGCAGTGCATCCATGTCGGTCAGCGTCGCGCGCGGCGCGTTGTGCACGATGCGATCCGCCTCATTGCGATACGACAGGCCGTCGATCGATGCAAGGTCGCGGCCCTCGGCCACTTCCTTCAGCGTGAAGTCGAACTCGTTCCCGGCGACGAAGTCGATCGCGCGCGACGACTCGAGGCTGCCTTGCGGATCGACCGCCACTTTCGCGCCCACGAGGCCCACCTTGAGCGACGGATGCGCGGCCTTCATCGCCTCGATCGTGCGCACGTCGGACGCGAACGACGGCGCCGACGTGTGCAGCACGGCGAGGTCGAAATCGCGCACGCCCGCGAGCACGTCGTCGAGTGCAAGGCCGTGCGGCGGGGCGTCCACGAGCTTGCTGCCCGCGACGAGTGCCGCCGGCTGCGCGAGCCACGTCGGATACCAGAACGAGCGGATCTCGCGCCGTGCCTGATAGCGCGAACCGGCGCCGCCGTCGAAGCCGTCGAACGACGGCGCCTGCAGGAAGAGCGTACGCATCATCGGCGTTATAGACCCCCGGATTTGCCGAGCGGGACGAGCGTGCCGTCGGCGCGCACCCTGTAGCGGCGGCCGCGCCAGCTGACGACACCGACGAAGAAGCTCGCGAAGTGCACCGCAAACGACAGCAGGTCGCGCACGGGGCCGAGCCACGGCGACGTCGTGCGCACGCGAAGCGTCCGATCGACGGTCAACTGCAGCGCGAGCCGGCAGGCGACCGCGGACGCGATGAACGCACCGGCGACGTACGGATGCGGCCACGCGATCGCGCCGGCGATCGCGAACGGCAGCGGATGCGTCATGACGAGGCCCATGTAGCCCAGCGGATCGGCAGCGCGGAGCGTGCGCGCCCAGCGCAATTCGTGCCGCAGCAGTTCGACCGCATCGCGCTCGGCGCAGGTGTGGCACACGACGAGCGGCGGCACGGTCACCCGAAAGCCCGCGCGCCGCACCGCCTGTCCCATGGCGTTGTCGTCGGCGAGATGCGCGAGGAACGCGTCGAAGCCGCCGATCGTGGCGAGCGTGGCGCGCTTCATCGCCATCGTCGCCCCGAAGCACGGCCGCGCGAGCCCCGCGGCGAGCCCGACCAGCACGTTCGGCAGGAAGTGATAATCGATCGCCATCGCGGCGAGGCGCGCCCACACGCCGCCGCGCACGTCGCCGCGATACAGGTACGTCACGAGGCCGACGCCGCTCTTCTCGAGCTCCACTACCGTACGTGCGAGGTAGTCGCGCGGCACGGCGATGTCGCTGTCGGCGATCACCACCACTTCGTGGCGGATCTTCGCCTCCATGCCGAGCAGGTTCGCGATCTTGGGGTTGGGGCCGCGCAGGTTGCTCGTCACGCAAAGCGCGAGATCGCGGCCGGGATATTCGGCGATCAGGCGCTCGACGATCGGCACCGCAGCATCCTGCGCGTCGTGCACGCCGAACAGCAGCTGGATGTCGCCGTCGTAATCCTGCTCGCAGAACGAACGCAGGTTCTCGTACAGCCCCGCTTCGGCGCCGTGCACGGGCTTCAGGATCGTGATGCTCGGCAGCGCGGGGAGCGGCGGCGATTCGCGGCCGCGAAAGCGCCCCACGAGCGCGGTGGCGGCGAGCGTGTGCAGGCAGCCGGCCGCGGCGAGCGCGAAGCACGCGAGGGCGAGCGCGAACAGCGCAACGCCCATCATCGTGCCGCCTCGGGCGCGGCGCGCGGCGAACCACACGTTCCTCGGGAACCCGGCATGCGCAGCCTTTCCATGGGACGGGCGACCACCCGATCATCGCACGGGCTCGCCGCAGGCGGGACCCGGTGCAATAATTGGCCGACGATGAGCGCTGCCGAGCCGACTCAAAGCGCGAATCGGGCCCCCTCGGGGGGCAGCGCAGCGGCGACGCCGCAAGCGTGGGGGGATCGTCATTAGGCGCTTCGCTTCCGCCGTTTTGCTGGTCGCGTTCGTCGTCGCGGGTTGCGCCAGCGTCCCGCCAGCCGATCGCGCGGCGAACGACCCGCTCGAGCCGCTCAATCGTGCGGTGTTCGACTTCAACGACCGCCTCGACACGGCGGTGATCAAGCCCGCCGCGCAGGCGTACCTCGACGTCGTGCCGGCGTTCGTGCGCGATCGCGTCCGCGCGTTCATCGACAACCTCGCCGAGCCGCGGATCTTCGTCAACGACATGCTCCAGGGCCGATTCGACGCCGCGGGCATCACGCTGTCACGCTTCCTCGCGAACACCATCGCGGGCGTGGGCGGGCTGTTCGACGTGGCGACGGGGCAGGGGTTGCAACGCCAGACCGGCGACTTCGGACAGACGCTCTACGCGTGGGGCGTCGACGACGGGCCGTATCTCGTGCTGCTGTTCTTCGGGCCGTCCGACGTGCGCGACGCGGTGGGCCTCGGCGTCGACATGTACACGACGCCCCCCGCGCAGGTGCTGCACGGCGACGATGCGACGGCCATAGGCGTCGGCATGAGCCTGCTCGACGGCATCGACCTGCGCTCGCGCAACATCGGCGTGCTCGACGAGCTCAAAGCCAGCTCGCTCGACTACTACACGCATTTCCGCAGCGTCTGGCGCCAGCACCGCGCGGCGGCGCTGCGCGAGGCGCGCGGTCAATCGCCGGAGCCAACGGAGCTTCTCGACCCCGGCGCGACGCCCGAAGATCCGCAGCAGCAACCATAGCGGCAGCGCGCTGCCCATCGCCGGCCCCCGGTCACTGCTTGGCCGGCTGCGTCAGCCGCTCGGCCTGGCTGCGCAATGATGCGATCAGCGCCTGCGGGCCGCCGGAATCGAGAATGCTCGCGAATTCCGCCCGCCGCGTCGCCAGTTCGCTGATGGTGCCGCTCAGGTACACGTCGACGATCCGGAAGGCGTCGCCCGATTTGCGCACGAGGTAGTTGAGCGCAACGGGCTCGCCGTTCGTCTGCACGATGCGCGTGTGCACGACACTGCCGCCCGCGCGCGACTCGACGCTGGGATCGATCTCGAATTTCTCGCCTGAGTAGCCGTCGAAACGGCTCGCATACGTAGCGATGGTCATCCGGCTGAATGCGTCGAACAGTTCCTTCTGCTGCTCGGCCGGGATCGACGTCCATTTCGGGCCCACCGCGATGCGCGTCATGGCGGCGAGGTCGAAGCTCCTGGAAATCACCGGCGCGAGCGTGTCGTAGCGCCCCTTGAAGCCCAGCGCCTTGGCGCGCTTCATCACGTCGAGCAGCGCGTCGTAGAAGCGGCGCACGGGCGCCTTCGCCTCGTCGTTCGACGTGTCTTGCGCGAACGCGGGCCACGCGGACGCGGCGATGCACGCGACGAAGACGCGCAACGCCTCGCGCCGGTTCATTGCACTTCCCTTTGCGCTTCGCGCTTCGCGACCTGTTCGCCGTCGGGGCGGCCCTTCGGACTCACGCATCCGCCTCTTGCAGTCGACCCACCGGCGCCGTCCAGTACGTGACGTGCGACGCGATCTCCGCCGGCGGCAACGGCGCCGCAATGCCCGCCGGTGTGCCGAGGTAGACGAAGCCGACGATCGCGTCGTCGGATCGCAGGCCGAGCGCGCGCTTGACCTCGTCGTCGTAGGCGGCGGCACCGGTGCGCCAGAATCCGCCATAACCCAGCGCATGTGCGGCGACGAGCATGTTCTGCGCGGCTGCACCCGAGGCGACGATCTGCTCGACCGCGGGCACGCCCTTGTGCTCGCGCAGCCGCGCGGCGACGACGACGATCAGCGGCGCGCGCAGGGGCTTCGTACGCTCCTTGGCGAGTGCCGCTTCGGGCACCTCGGGCTCGCGGCGGCGCAGCGACGTCGCCAGCACGTCGCCGAACGCTTCGCGCGACGCACCCTCGATCACGATGAATCGCCACGGCCGCAGCCGCTTGTGATCGGGCGCGCGTACGGCGGCCTGCAACATCCGCTCGAGCGACGCCTGGTCGGGCCCCGGAGCGACGAGCCCGGGCGGGCTCGTGCGCGTCGTCAGCGCTTCGATCGCATCCACGCGCGGCGTCACGCCGGGGTGCGCGAGCCCGCCGGCTGCGCGATGTTCGGCGGCACCGCCTCGTCGGCCGGGACCGGCAGCAGCCGCTCGTCGATCTCGCCCAAGGTCTGGGCGTCGGCGAACAGCGGCCGATTCGTCGCGCCGCGCACGGCGAGTGCGGCACCCCCGGCGGCAAAGACGAGACCGAGGACCGAACGCTCGGACAGGCCGAAGAGCGACAGGCCGCTGCCTGCGATGATCGCAGCGCCGCGCGCCGTGGGCGTCCAGTGATCGTATCGCGCCTGTGCGGCCGGGCTTTCGCCGCTGCCCTGCAGGCTCGAGATCGAATCCGCGTCGTTGTAGACGGCGAGCTTGTTGTCGAGCGACGACACGCCCCACACGGAGCGGACGGCGTCGAGCAGCCGGTCGACCTCGTACGCGAGCACCGGTCCGCTCAACGTGACGCGGCCCCGATTCGCGCCCACCTGGATTGCGTGCGGATGCGACACGAGACGTCCCATGCGTGCACGCACGCGCTCGATCAGCTGCAGGTCGTCGGGCACCGGCTCGTCGGTCAGCAGATGCCGCGCACGCGCACGCAGGCCCTCGATGCGGTGCGTGGCGTCACGGGTCGCCGCGCGGAGTGCGCGCTGCGTGTCGAGCGCGAGGCTCGCCGCCTTGTCGCCGACGATCGCGCGCCGGCGCCGGCCGCGATCGGGATCGAGCATGTACATCGCGGCAAGGCCCAGCACGGCACCGCCCAGGAATGTCGCGAAGGAACGGCCTGATTCGTGTTCGGTGCTCATTGCATGTCCTCGCTCTCGATTGCGCTTCGATTGCCAGATCGACAGCATAACGGGGGGTCACGTTCCGGTCGGCCCGACCCGTTGCTTCAGCGCAGTTCGCGCGTGCGCCACATCCGTGCGGTTACGAGTGCGAGGCCGATCATGCACAGCGCGAGCGGCACGAAGGCCAGCGCCGGGACTCCCGAGACGTCCCACAGTGCGCCGCACACCAGCGACAGCGCTACGGCCGCCCCGTACGAAATCAGGAACGTGCCGGCGGCAGTGCGCGCGACGTCGTCCGGCGCGCAAAGCAGCGGCGGCAGCGTGAGCGCGAGCGTCAGTTGCGCGGCAACGGCGAAGCCAAGGAGCGCGGCCCAGACGATCGTCGCGGTGCCCACCGTGAAGACGATTCCGACGACGCTCGCGAATCCGACGATCGCCGTCGCGAGGTACGGCCATGCGGCGCGCTCGAGCCTGCCGGCGACGACGAGCAGCAGCAGCGACGCGGGCAGTTGGCCGAGGTTCAGCGCGAGGAGGCCCGGCCCGATCAGGTCCGGGCGGCTGCGGCTGGCGAGGTAGATCGGCATGAACGCGTTCATGCAGAAATACGTCGAGTTGATGCAGCCGAAAAGGGCGCCCAGCCGCCACACGAGGCCGTTGTGCCAGTCGGGCATCCACGCGGTGGGCAGCGCGGCGTGCAGCGACGGCCGCCGCGAACTCGGCGCAAACGCGTGGACGACGATGGCGATCACCACGATCGGCAGCGACCAGGCGAGCAGCGACATGCGCCAGCTGCCGCCGACGAGCGGCAGCACGACCGGCAGCGTGAGGAGGACCGCGAAGATCTCGCCGACAAGCAGGCCGTTCGTGTAGAGCGCGGTCCCGAGCCCGATGCGCGAAGGCAGCCATTGCCGCACGGCGGTGGGCATGATCGGCTGCATCAACGCCACGCCCGACGACATCACGATCGTGGTGGCGAGAAGCGCGACGAAATTGGGACTGACGCCGCGCAGCGCGGAGCCCAGTGCGATCAGCACGAGACCGCCCACCATCGCGGCGCGGATGCCGAGTCGCGCGACGAGGAGCGACCCGCCGAGTGCGGCGATCGCGAACATCGCCGGCGGAATGCTCGACAGCAATCCGACCTCGGTGGCGGAGAGCCCGAGGTCGTCGCGAATCATCGCGAGCACCGGCGGGACCGCCAGGATCGTGAGGCGCAGCGCGTTGCCGGCGAGCCAGAGCAAAAGGGCGGCAAGCCACGGCGGTCGGGTGGGGACGGTCATCGGCGCCGTATTGTCTCCGACGCGATCGAGCGGGGTCGCTCGCACCGGCAAGTACGCGCGAATCCACGCCGGGCGCGGGCCCTACTTTTCGCCGCGGTGTCGTGCTAACGTCGCGCCTTCGCGCTCTGGGCCTCGACCTTCCGCGCGCGTCCGAAACCCCCTTCGATCGTCGCTGCACCGGGCATGACCATCCGCTCGCACCTGATGCTGCTTGCGATTGGGGCGGTGCTGCCCGTCCTGCTGTTCGCGATCCTCGTATCGATCGTGCTTCTCGAGCAGGACCGGATGACGCTCGAGCGTGCGGCCACCGACCGCGCCCGCGCGATGATGACCGCGGTCGACGCCGAGTTGCGCGGATCCGTCACGAGCCTGCTCGCGGTGGCCGCCTCCCCGACGCTTCAGTCCGCGGACCTGCCTGCCTTCCACGCCGAAGCGCGGCGCGTGCTCGCGACGCAGCCGTCGTGGGTCGACCTGACGCTCGCCCGTGCATCCGGCGAGAAGATCGTCGACGCGCGCCAATCGCTCGACCATCCGCCCGAGCGCGTGCTCGATCCCGCAAGCGCCGCGAGCGTTGTCACGAGCGGTCACGTCGCCATCGGCAACGTGGATCGCTTCGATGCGTCGGCGCCGCCGGCGGTGCCCATTCGCGTGCCGGTGACCATCGGCGCCCAGGTGGTCTACGTGCTGACGGCGCTCGTGCGCCCGGACTCGTTCCAGGACCTGATCCGCGAGCAGCGCCTTCCGAGCGGCTGGATCAGCGGCATCGTCGACGCGAACGGCAACTTCGTCTCACGCATTCCCGCGCGCGAGCCGGGCCAGGCGGCGTCCGTGCAGTTCCGCGCCGCGGTGATGCGCGCGCCCGAAGGGTTCTACCGTGGACTGACTGTCGAGGGCAGGGACACGTTCACCGCGCACGAACGCTCGGCCTTCAGTCATTGGAGCATCGGCCTCTCCATTCCCGCGCAGATCGTCGAAGCGGGTGCCACGCGCACCGCGTGGCTGATGGGCATCGGCGTCACGAGCTCGATCGTGATGGCGATCGGCATTGCGCTTCTGCTCGGGCGCCGCATCGCGCGGCCCGTCGCCGCGCTCGCGATCGTCGCGCGCTCCGTCGGCTCGGGCGACGCCGGGACGACCCCCGTCGACGACGCCGTGCGCGAAGTGAGCGACGTCGCCGCGGCGCTCCGCGATGCGGACGTCGCGGTGCGCGAGCGCGAGCAATTGATCGAGCGCGAGAAGACGGCGCTGCAGCAGGCCGATCGCGCGAAGGACGAATTCATCGCCGCGCTGTCGCACGAGTTGCGCAATCCGCTCGCGGCGCTGACGGCCGCGGCGCACATCCTGCGCGTGGCCGATCCCGCGCATGGCGCGGCGAAGGATGCTCGCGGCGTCGTCGAGCGGCAGACGAAGCACATGTCGCGGATGATCGAGGATCTGCTCGACGTCAGTCGCCTGATTGCGGGCAAGGCGAACCTCGTGATCGAGACGTTCGATCTCGCGCCGCTTGCCGCGTCCACCGTCGGCGCGTGGCGGGCGGCGGGCCGCTTCGGTGGACAGAACGTGACGCTCGACACGCAAAGCGCGTGGGTGCGCGCCGATCGCACGCGCATGGAGCAGATCCTGTCGAACCTGCTCGACAACGCCGTCAAGTTCACGCCGCCCGGGCGCACGATCGCCATTCGCGTGTTCGCCGACGGTCAGCGCAGCGTGCTCTCGGTGCGCGACGACGGCGAAGGCATCGACCCCACGCTCGCGGGACGCGTGTTCGACGTGTTCGTGCAGGGCAACCAGGACGCGAGCCGCTCGCGCGGCGGCATCGGCCTCGGCCTGACGCTCGTCAAGCGCCTCGCCGAACTGCAGGATGGCGCGGTGAGCGTGGAAAGCGAAGGCCTCGGTCACGGGGCCACGTTCACCGTGGGCCTGCCGGCAGTGCAAGCGGCGGCGCCGCTCGTGCCGGCCGCGCCGACATTGAAGTCCGGGTCGCCCGCATTGGTGCTGATCGTCGAGGACAACGACGACGCGCGCGACATGCTGCAACAGGTGCTTGCGATGCAGGGGCACGAAGTGTGCGCGGCGAGGGACGGGGCATCGGCGATCGCGCTCGCGCTGCAGGTGCAGCCCGACGTCGCGATCATCGACATCGGCCTGCCTGACATCGACGGCTACGCGGTTGCCCGCGAGATCCGCGCGCAGGCGAAGCGGCGCATCGCGCTGATCGCGCTTACGGGCTACGGCCAGCCGGAGGATCAGCGGCGTGCACGCGACGCCGGCTTCGACCTGCACCTCGTGAAGCCCGTCACCGTCGAGCGCCTCGATCACGCGATCGCATCGCTCGATCCGTCGTCGGTATCGCTGCGACTCGGGGAGTGAGGCCGGCACGCATGGGGGCCGGCGTCGGGCGGCAGCCCCGGCCGGAACCCGGGCGGCACTTTCGCTGCCGTAAAATCGACGCATTCGTCGCCAATCCGCTGGAGCCGCTTCCGTGAGCGAAACGCAGACTGACGGGCCCACGCGCGAAACGCTGGGCTTCCAGGCCGAGGTGAAGGAACTCCTCGGCCTCATGATTCATTCGCTGTACTCGAACCGCGAGATCTTTCTGCGCGAGCTGATCTCGAATGCCGCCGACGCGTGCGACAAGCTGCGCTTCGAGGCGCTGCACGATCCCGCGCTGCTCGCGGGCGATCCCGATTTCCGCATCCGGGTCGATTACGACAAGGACGCGCGCACGATCACCGTCGCCGACAACGGCGTCGGCATGAGCCGCGACGAAGTCGTCGCGAACCTCGGCACGATCGCGAAGTCCGGCACGCGCGAATTCTTCCGGCAGCTGACAGGCGACGAGCAGAAGGACGCCAATCTCATCGGGCAGTTCGGCGTCGGCTTCTATTCGTCGTTCATCGTCGCCGACAAGGTGACCGTCGTCACCCGCCGCGCAGGCGAGATGCCCGACCAGGGCGTGCGCTGGGAATCCGACGGGCAGGGCGAGTTCACGATCGAGATGGTCAACCGGCCGAACCGCGGCACCGAGGTGACGCTGCACCTGCGTGAAGGCGAGGACGATTTGCTCTCGGGATCGAAGCTGCGCTCGATCATCCATCGCTACTCGGATCACATCCTGCAGCCGATCCTCATGCACAAGGAGGAATGGAAGGACGGCAAGCAGGAGAAGGGCACCGAAGAGGAGACGGTGAACCAGGCCTCGGCCTTGTGGGCGCGGCCGAAGAGCGACATCAGCGACGAGCAGTACAAGGACTTCTACAAGCACGTCTCGCACGACTTCGAGGATCCGCTCGCGTGGACGCACACGCGCGTCGAAGGCCGCCACGACTACACGCTGCTGCTTTACGTCCCCGCGCACGCGCCGTTCGACCTGTGGGATCGCGAGACGCGGCACGGCGTGAAGCTGTACGTGCGGCGCGTGTTCATCATGGACGACGCGAAGCAGCTGTTGCCGAACTACCTGCGGTTCGTGCGCGGCATCGTCGATTCGAGCGACCTGCCGCTCAACGTGTCGCGCGAAATCCTGCAGGAATCGAAGGACATCGAGACGCTGCGCGCAGGGTCGACGCGCAAGATCCTCGACCTCCTCGCGAACCTCGCCGACAACGAGAAGGACAAGTACCGCACGTTCTGGACGGAGTTCGGCCGCGTGCTGAAGGAAGGCATCGGCGAGGATCATCCGAACCAGCAGAAGATCGCCGCGCTCTTGCGCTTCGCGTCGTCGCAAGACGATACGCCCGACGAGACGGTGTCGCTCGCCGATTACGTCGGACGGATGAAGGAGGGGCAGGACAAGATCTACTACGTCACCGCGGACACGTTCAATGCGGCGAAGAATAGCCCGCATCTCGAGGTGTTCCGCAAGAAGGGCATCGAGGTGCTGCTGATGTCCGAGCGCATCGACGAGTGGGTCGTCGCGCACCTGCACGAATTCGACGGCAAGGAGTTGGTGTCGGTCGCGAAGGGCGGGCTCGACCTCGGCAAGCTCGAGGACGAAGCCGAGAAGAAGGAAGCCGAAGCCGAAGCGGGCGAGCTGAAGCCGTTCATCGAGCGCGTGAAGAAGAGTCTCGGCGAGCGCGTGAAGGACGTGCGGCTTACGCGCCGGCTCACCGATTCACCGGCATGCCTCGTCGCCGACGAGCACGACCTGTCGGCCAACCTCGCGCGCATGCTGAAGGCGGCGGGGCAGGAGGCGCCGAGCACGAAACCCATCCTCGAGCTCAACCCGAAGCATCCAGTGGTCGAGCGCCTCGAGCACGAGGAGCGGCATTTCGACGACTGGGCGTCCGTGCTCTTCGACCAGGCGCTGCTCGCCGAAGGCGGCCAGCTCGACGATCCGGCCGCGTTCGTGCGGCGCGTGAATCAGCTGATGCTGGAAGTGAGCGGGGCCGCGAAGACGTAAAAGCGGCTGCTACTTCGGCGGGATCCGTGGCAGCCGGTGCGAAATGCCCCGAACTTCTCGCGCGTATTGATCGTGCCGAAGATCTTGCCCCACACCTCCTTCGACGCCTGCATCTTGCGCGCGATCTTGTCGGTCCGGTTGTGCGGCACGTGGCACGTGGTGGAGAAGTAGCGGCGCGGTGAGTTGGCGCCGCGGATCGTGCCGTCGCGATCCATGTAATGCGACGCGGGAATCGGTATCGCCTTCGTCTCCTCGATGCGAGTACGCGCACGGCAGACGACGCAGCGATTCGCGTTGCGGCCGAGCTGATACCCCTCGATCTTGTGCGGGATCGGTCGGCGGCGAGCGTGGTCACCGTGGGGTACGCATCGGACACGACGCGGGTCGGCGTCGATCTCGGCGAGCCGTCGTCGGCGGATACGGGTTCCTCGTATGGATGTACCAGCTGATTGCCGGTCCGCCTACGAATCGTGCCGAAGGCGACGCTCGACAAGCCGTTCAAATGTGCGCACTCGGCCGCGGTTTGACGCTAGACTCCGCTTCGTCGTTCATCATCACACAGAAAATGGAGGAGAGCATGGATCGACGGAAGTTCCTCGTACGCGGAGCCGCCGTGGCAGGCGGCGCGGCAGCAGTGCAACAGGCAATCGCGCAATCGCCGTCACTGCCCTCGATTCGCTGGCGTTGCGCGTCGAGCTTTCCGAAGAGCCTCGACACGATCTATGGCGGCGCCGAAGTGGTCGCCAAGCGCGTCGAGCAATTGACGGGTGGCAAGTTCCAGATTCGCGTGTTCGCAGCCGGCGAGATCGTTCCGGCGTTCGGTGTGGTGGATGCGATCCAGCAGGGTACGGTCGAGTGCGCACATACCGCGAGCTATTACTTCGTCGGCAAGAACAAGGCGTTCGCGTTCGACACGACACTGCCGTTCGGCTTGAACCAGCGCCAGCAGAATGCGTGGATTTACTACGGCGGCGGCCTCGATTTGATGCGGGCGTTCTTCCGCGATTTCGGCATCATTTCGTTCCCGGCGGGCAACACCGGCGTGCAGATGGGCGGCTGGTGGCGCAAGGAAGTGAAGAACGTCGCCGACATCAAGGGCGTCAAGATGCGCATCGCCGGCCTTGGCGGCGAAGTGATGGCGCGCCTCGGCGCGGTGCCGCAGCAGATCGCCGGCGGCGACATCTACCCGGCGCTCGAGCGAGGTGCGATCGACGCAGCGGAATGGGTGGGCCCGTACGACGACGAGAAGCTCGGCTTCTACAAGGTCGCGCCGCATTACTACTTCCCCGGCTGGTGGGAAAGCAACTCGATGTACTCGTTCTACGTGAACATGAAGGAATGGGACAAGCTGCCGAAGGAATACCAGGCGGCGATCGAGGCGGCGGCGTTCGAGGCCAACATCGACATGATGGCCAAGTACGACTACAAGAATCTCGCCGCGCTGCAGCGGCTCGTGAAGAACGGCGTCAAGCTGCACGCGTTCTCGAACGACATCATGCGCGCCGCGCAGCAGGCGGCGTACGAGCTTTACGAGGACGAGGCAGGCAAGAACCCGGCGTTCAAGAAGATCTACGAGCCGTGGAAGCAGTTCCGCAACGAGGAGTTCCTGTGGCACCGCGCGGCGGAGTTCACGTACGAAAGCTTCGCGTACAGCCACCCGTTCGGCAAAGCGTAGTCAGGAATCAGGTATCAGGGATCGGGGTGTCAGGTATCAGGAATCAGGGATCGGGTATCAGTGAGTCGCTGCCGACGGACGCCGCCGCGTCTCATCACCGTCGCGCTGATACCTGATGCCCGATACCTGATCCCTGTCACTGCCCCTTCAGCAGGCGCTCCAGCTCCGCCCCGGCATCCTCGCCCTTCACCGGCGGCTCGGCCGTCGTCTTCCCGCCCGGGTTGCGCGGCGCTTCGATCTGGCGCCGCAACTCGTCGGCTCCCGACCCCTTGATCGCGCCTGCGGCGGCGCTGATGTTGCCGGTCACGATGCCCGGGAACCCGATGACGATCGCGACCATCAGGATCTGGATCAGCACGAACGGGATCGCGCCCCAGTAGATCTCCGACGTCCGCACGACTTTCGGCGCGACGCTGCGCAGGTAGAACAGCGCGAAGCCGAACGGCGGGTGCAGGAACGACGTCTGCATGTTGATCGCGAGCAGCACGCCGAACCACACGAGGTCGATGCCGAGCTTCTGCGCGACGGGTGCGAGCAGCGGCACCATGATGAATGCGATCTCGAAGTAATCGAGGAAGAACGCGAGCAGGAAGATCATCACGTTCACGACGATCAGGAAGCCGAGCGCGCCCCCCGGCACGCTCGTCAGCAGGTGCTCGACCCACAGGTCGCCGTCCATGCCGCGGAACACCAGGCTGAACACCGTCGAGCCGACGAGGATGAACATCACGAAGCTCGTCATCGTCGCGGTCGATTCGATCGCCTGCTTCAACAGCGTGAACGACAGCTTGCGCTTGGCGAGCGCCATCAGGATGGCGCCGCTCGCGCCCATCGCGCCGCCTTCCGTCGGGGTCGCGATACCGAGGAAGATCGTACCGAGCACGAGGAAGATCAGCACGAGCGGAGGGATCAGCGACGTGAACACCTTCACGACGAGCTTCGTCCCGTACAGCGTGCGTGCCGCCGCAGGACACGCGGGCGCCGCGGCCGGCTTGACGATCGACACGATGGCGACCCACACGCCGTAGAGCGCGGCGAGTGCCAGGCCCGGCACCAGCGCGCCCTGGTAGAAGTCGCCGACCGACGCGCCCATCTGGTCGGCGAGCACGATCAGCACGAGGCTCGGCGGGATGATCTGCGCGAGGGTTCCCGACGCCGCGATGACGCCGGTCGACAGCCAGTTCGCGTAGCCGTAGCGCATCATCACCGGCAGCGAGATCAGGCCCATCGCGAGCACCGACGCCGCCACGACCCCGGTCGTCGCCGCGAGCACGCCGCCCACGAACACGACCGCGTACGCGATGCCGCCACGGATCGACCCGAACAACTGGCCGATCGTGTCGAGCAGGTCCTCGGCCATGCCGCTGCGCTCGAGGATCAGGCCCATGAACGTGAAGAACGGGATCGCGAGCAGCGTCGAGTTCGCCATGATCCCGAGCACGCGCTCGGGCAACGCCTGCAGGAGCGCCGGCTCGATGTTGCCGTGCGCCATGCCGACGACGCCGAACAGGAGGCCGTTCGCCGCGAGCGAGAACGCCACCGGGTAGCCCAGCAGCAGGAAGACCACGAGGCCGCCGAACATCATCGGCGCCATCAGTTCAAACGGCATCGTGCGCCTTTTTCTCGAAGTGGCTGGCGGGGAGGAGACCCTTCAGGAACGCGAATCGCTTGATGATTTCCGACAGGCCCTGCAACCCGAGCAGGCCGAACGCCAGTGGAATCAGCAGCCGCACCGGCCAGCGGATCAGGCCGCCGGGGTCGGACGAGTACTCGTTGATCGTCCATGAATTGACGAGCGACGGCCACGAGTACCAGGCGATGATCGCGACGGTGGGCAGCAGCATGAACAGGCCCCCCAGGATGTCGATCCACGCCTGCGCGTGCACTGGCAGCTTGCCGTTGATCACGTCGATGCGCACGTGCTCGTTGCGCTTCAGCGCAAAGCCCGCGATCAGCAGGAACACCGCCGAATTGAAATACCACTGCAGCTCGAGCCACGCGTTCGAGCCGACGTTGAACGCGTAGCGCGCGACCGCGTTGGCCGTGCACACGATGACCGCCGCGAGGCCGAGCCAGGCCACCGACTTGCCGATGCGCTCGTTGATCCGATCGACGGCAAAAGCGAAGCGCAGGAGCGTATGCATCCCGATGTTCTTTCCCAGTGTGGTTTTTCCGCGCGGTAGTTTCCCCAATCGTGCAACAAAAGGCAATTCGCATTGCCCCTATGGCCGCCGTTGCCATTACACTCGTCGCATCGACATCAGGATGTACGCAAGCGAATGACAGGCGAGACCTCCGCGTGGGGCATGCGCGGAATGGCCGTCGCCCCCCACGCGCTCGCAGCGCAATCGGCCGTCGCGGTGCTGCGCGACGGCGGCAATGCCGTTGAAGCCATGGTCGCGGCGGCGGCCACCATTGCCGTCGTCTACCCGCACATGAACTCGATCGGCGGCGACGCGTTCTGGCTGATGCAGGTGCCGGGCGAAACACCGCGCGCGATCGATGCCTGCGGTGGCGCCGGCGCCGGCGCCTCGATCGACTTCTATCGGGAGCTGGGGCACGCGTCGATCCCGTTTCGCGGCGGTATCGCCGCATGCACGGTGGCCGGCACGATCGGCGGCTGGTCGCTCGCGCTCGATTACAGCCGCGATGCGCTCGGCGGCCGCCTGCCGCTGTCGCGCCTGCTCGCCGACGCCATCCACTACGCGCGCCACGGCATTCCGGTCACGCGCAGCCAATACGCGACGACCGCTGCGAAGCTCGACGGCCTTCGCGGTCAACCAGGGTTCGACGAAACGTTCCTCGACGAAGGTGCGCTGCCCGCGATCGGCAGCCGCTTCGTGCAGCCGCGCATCGCCGCCACGCTCTCGCAGCTCGCGACTGCCGGCCTCGATGATTTCTACCGCGGCGACCTCGCGCGCTCGATCGCGCGCGATCTCGCTGCGATCGGCAGTCCGGTGTCGCAGGACGACCTGCGCCAGCACAAGGCCGCATGGCGCAAGCCGCTCGCGCTCGCGCATTCGCGCGGCAGCGTCTACAACCTGCCGCCGCCCACGCAGGGTGTCGTGTCGCTGATGATCCTCGGCATCCTCGACGCACTCGGCATCGAGGATGTCGAACCGGACAGCGCCGATTACGTCCATTTGTGTGTCGAAGCGGTGAAGCAGGCCTTCGCAGTGCGCGATGCATGCGTCACCGACCCGGCCTACATGACCTGCGATGCCGAGGACCTGCTCGCCCGCGATCGCCTTGCGGCGCTGGCGGCCCGCGTCGACCGCGCCAAGGCCGCGCCCTACGGCGCGGGACAGTTGCCGTCGGATACGATCTGGATGGGCGTGATCGACGGCGCCGGCCGCGCGGTGAGCTTCATCCAGAGCCTGTACCACGAGTTCGGTGCGGGGGTCGTGTTGCGCGAGTCGGGCATCAACTGGCAAAACCGAGGCTGCAGCTTCTCGCTCGCGCCCGACGCGCTCAATGCGCTGCGTCCGGGACGCAAGCCCTACCACACGCTGAATCCTGCGCTCGCGCAACTGTCCGACGGTCGCACGCTCGTCTACGGCACGATGGGCGGCGACGGCCAGCCGCAGACGCAAAGCGCGATCTACACGCGTACCGCCGTCTTCGGCATGAAGCCGCAGGCGGCGGTGAGTGCGCCGCGCTGGCTGTTGGGCCGCACGTGGGGCGACACGAGCGACACATTGAAGCTCGAGTCGCGGTTTGGTGCCGACGTCATCGCCGACCTGCGCGCACGCGGACACGTCGTCGAAGTGCTCGCGCCGTTCGACGAAATCGTGGGCCACGCCGGCGCGATCGTGCGCAACGCGAACGGCGTGCTCGAAGGCGGCAGCGACCCGCGCTCCGACGGCGGGGTGGCCGCATGGTGAACGCATCGACGTTCGCGATGCCCATGCAAGCATGCGTACGTGGGCAGCGAGTGACGAAAACCGACGCGCGTTTTGCCGGCGCCGTAGCAACGCGATTGCTGACAGTGGCGGGAAGCCGCGCAGGATCTCGACCTGTGTCAACGCCATGGCATTGGCACACGTTATGCACGATAGCAATTGCCGACATGCGGCGAGCGGTCTAAGCCTCAGGATTCACGACTCGCCGCCGTCGCGCCAACGCCGATCACGCCTTTTTTGTGGCGGCGAGCAGCAAGAAGAGCAGCCAAGGCACTTCCCAAAAATACCAAGCTGTCAGTCGCTTCGTACGCCCAGGAGCGCCGCGCAATGACAGCGAGCCTTTCGGGGCCTTTGCAACAACTTTTTTGGGAAACGACATGGTGAGCGTCCTCCAGCAGTTCCGCTCGAACTACTCCGCCACCCAGGCGGAGGAGATGAGCGTCGAAGCGTATCTCGACCTGTGCCGCCGCGAGCCGCAGGCTTATGCGAGCGCGGCCGAGCGCATGATCGCCGGCATCGGCGAGCCGGAGCTCGTCGACACCCGCAACGACCCGCACCTCGGACGCATCTTCGGCAATCGCACGATCCGCCGCTATCCGGCGTTTCGCGAGTTCTACGGGATGGAGGAGGCGATCGAGCAGATCGTCGCGTTCTTCAAGCACGCGGCGCAGGGGCTCGAGGAAAAGAAGCAGATCCTTTATCTGCTGGGCCCGGTGGGTGGCGGCAAGTCGTCGATCGCCGAGCGGCTGAAGGTCGTGATGGAATCGCATCCGATCTATGCGCTCAAAGGCTCGCCGGTCAATGAATCGCCGCTCGGCCTGTTCTCGCCGGAGCGCGACGGAACGCTGCTCGAGCAGGAATACGGCATCCCGCAACGCTACCTGACGGGGATCATGTCGCCGTGGGCGGTCAAGCGCCTGCAGGAATTCGAAGGCGACCTGTCGAAGTTCCGCGTGGTGCGACTGCAGCCGTCCGTGCTGCGGCAGGTCGCGATCACCAAGACCGAGCCGGGCGACGAGAACAACCAGGATATCTCCTCGCTGGTCGGCAAGGTCGACATCCGCAAGCTCGAGAGCCTGTCGCAGAACGATCCCGACGCGTACAGCTATTCCGGCGGCCTGTGCCTCGCGAACCAGGGGCTGCTCGAGTTCGTGGAAATGTTCAAGGCGCCGATCAAGATGCTGCATCCGCTCCTGACGGCCACGCAGGAGGGCAACTTCAAGGGCACCGAGGGCTTCTCGGCCATCCCCTTCAACGGCATCATCATCGCGCACTCGAACGAGTCCGAGTGGCACACGTTCCGCAACAACAAGAACAACGAGGCGTTCCTCGACCGCATCTACATCGTCAAGGTGCCGTACTG
>JAICKU010000093.1 GCA_025927765.1 Burkholderiales bacterium | reverse complement strand
CCCGCGACGAACCGGTCGACGAACGCGCGTTGTCGTGCCGATGTGACCGGATGCTGCCGCGTTGGATTCTTGCTTCTGCGGCAATGCTCCGTTTCAAATGAAGAGGCGTGTGGCCGAGCTCTCGAGCCACGGCACAATCGTGATCAGCAGGAGCTGCGCGATCACGATCACGATCAGCGGCGACAGATCGAGCGTGCCGCCGATGGGCGGCAGGACGCGTCGCACCGGACGAAGCAGCGGGAACGTGAGCGCGTTCAGCACGCCCGCGATCGGGCCATCCGGCGCCACCCACGACAGGATCGCCTGCGCGAGCACGACCACGATCACGAGCCACAGCAGCGCCTTGACCAGCGCGACGAGGGTGGCGAGCAGCAGGAACCCGAGCCCGGGCCCGAGCAGCACGAACCCGGAACCGAGCACGAGCTGCAGCGCAAGCAGCCACGCGAACTGGAACACGAAGGCGCCGACGAGCGACGCCCAGTCGATGCCGCGGAAGCCCGGTAGCAGCTTGCGCAGCGGCTTCACGATCCAGTCGGTGAGCGCCATCACCGCCTGCCCGAGCGGATTGCGAAAGGGCGCGCGCATCAGCTGCATCACGAAGCGCAGCAGGATCGCGTAGGTGAACAGCGCGAAGAAGACGTCGATCAGGTAGGCGAGCGCGTTGTTCAGCATCGGTCAGCCCTCGCCGAACTCGTCGCCCAGTTCGCGGGCACGCGCCGCCGCGCCCTTCACCGCCGCGACCACCGCGTCGCTTACGTGGGCCTCGTCGAGCACGTGGATCGCGCGCGCGGTGGTGCCGCCCTTCGACGTCACGTTCGCGCGCAGCGTCGCCGGTGGCTCGCCGCTCTGCAGCGCGAGCTTGACGCTGCCTTCGAACGTCGCGAGCGCGAGGCGACGCCCGACGTCGGCGGGCAGACCGAGATCGATGGCCGCGGCTTCGAGCGCTTCCAGAAAGTAGAACACGTACGCGGGTCCGCTGCCCGACACCGCGGTCACCGCGTCCAGGTCTTCCTCGCGCGCGCATTCGACCACCTCGCCGCATGCCTCGAGGACTTCGACGGCAAGAGCGGCGACGTGCTTCGCCTCGGGCCTCGCATAAACGGCGCTGATGCCGGCGCCGACGAGCGCGGGCGTGTTGGGCATCGCGCGCACGATGCGCGTGTAGCCGCCGAGCCAGCGCGAAAGGTCGGCGCTGCGGATCCCGGCCGCGATCGACAGCACGACCGGCAGCGCCGATGCATACGACGCCAGCGTGGCCGTGGCTTCGCGCATCTGCTGCGGCTTCACGGCGAGTACGACGATGTCGGCGCCGGCGACGGCCGACTCCTCCGTCGTGCCGTGGATGCACGCGCCGGGGACCCGCTCGGCGAGTCGCGCCCGCTGTGCATACGACGGCTCGACGATATGGATGTCGGGCGGACGCGTGCCGCGCGCTATCAGCCCCCCCGCGATCGCCGTCGCCATGTTGCCGCCGCCGATGAACGTCACTTTCATGCGTAGCTCCTCGCACCGAAGATCGCGCTGCCCACGCGCACCTCGGTTGCACCCTCGGCGATCGCGAGCTCGAAGTCGGCCGACATGCCCATCGACAGCGTGTCGACGGACAACCCCGCCTCCCGGCAGGCATCGAAGCAGCCGCGAAGGCGACGGAACTGCGCGCGCAACCGCTCGACGTCGCCCGTGGGCTCCGGGACGCCCATGATGCCCCGCAGGCGCAATTTGGGCAGTGTTGCGACGTAGCGCGCGAGTTCGAGCGCCTCGCCGGGGCCGACGCCGTGCTTGGTCGCCTCGCCGCTGACGTTCACCTGGACGAGCACGTCGAGCGGCGTCGCGGCCGCTGCACGCGCGGATGAAAGCTTCTCGGCGATCCTGCGCCGGTCGACCGTCTCGACACATTGAAACGTCGCGGCGTCGCGCGCCTTGTTCGATTGCAGCGGACCGATCAGATGCCAGCGGATGTCGGCGAGATCGCGCAGGTCGTGGCGCTTCTCCAGCGCCTCCTGCACGTAGTTCTCGCCGAACACGCGCTGGCCGAGCGCGTGGACGGCACGGATGGCCGCGGCGGGAAACGTCTTGGAAACGGCCACGAGTTGGATCGATTCGGGCGCCCGTCCGGCGCCGCGCGCGGCGCCGTCGATGCGCTGGCGCGTCGCTTGCCACGCCTTCTCGTACGGTTCCATAATCGGACGCCATTAGACCATCGGTATATGGCACGTCAATTGCATACTACATTCCGTTTGTACATCGATCCCCTGGCTCGCCGACCTTCGCCGTCGATGAAAACGATCGAAAACGCGACGTGCCGACGCGAGCATGCCGTTTCCGGGGTGGCGCAGCCTGATAACCCGCGCCGCCCATTCGCGGCGCCACCTTCGACAAGTGCGTTCCCGGTTGCCTTTCCCGGCGCGCGCGACGCCCGCTGACCCATGGATATCACCGAACTTCTCGCCTTCGCCGTCAAGAACAAGGCTTCCGACCTGCACCTCTCGTCGGGCCTGCCGCCGCTGATCCGCGTGCACGGCGACATCCGGCGCATCAACCTGCCGCCGATGGAGCACGAGGACGTGCACGCGATGGTGTACGACATCATGAGCGACGCGCAGCGGAAGATGTACGAGGAATTCCTCGAGTGCGACTTCAGCTTCGCGGTGCCGAACCTCGCGCGCTTCCGCGTCAACGCGTTCAACCAGCATCGCGGCGCGGCCGCGGCGTTCCGCACGATCCCGTCGAAGGTGCTGTCGCTCGAAGAGCTCAACGCGCCGAAGGTGTTCGCCGATTTCACCAATCGTCCCCGCGGGCTGATCCTCGTGACGGGACCGACCGGCTCGGGCAAGTCGACGACGCTCGCGGCCATGGTCAATCACGTGAACGAGAACGAGTTCGGGCACATCCTCACGATCGAGGACCCGATCGAGTTCCTGCACGAATCGAAGAAGTGCCTGATCAACCAGCGCGAGCTCGGGCCGCATACGCTGTCGTTCCCGAACGCATTGCGCGCGGCGCTCCGCGAGGATCCCGACTACATCCTCGTCGGCGAAATGCGCGACCTCGAGACGATCCGTCTTGCGATGACGGCCGCGGAAACGGGTCACCTCGTGTTCGGCACGCTGCACACGAGCTCGGCGGCGAAGACCGTCGACCGGATCATCGACGTGTTTCCCGCGGCGGAAAAGGACATGGTGCGCGCGATGCTGTCCGAATCGCTCGTGGCCGTCATCTCGCAGACGCTCATCAAGACCAAGGACGGTCAGGGGCGCGTGGCGGCGCACGAGATCATGATCGGCACGCCGGCCATCCGCAACCTGATCCGTGAGAACAAGGTCGCGCAGATGTACTCCGCGATCCAGACGGGACAATCGATCGGCATGCAGACGCTCGACCAGTGCCTGGTCGAGCTCGTCCGGCGCAACGTGATCTCGCCGCAGGATGCGCGGATGCGTGCGGTCAACAAGGAAACGTTCGGCGCCGCGTGACGCGCGCGCCAGGGAGAACGCGATGGAACGGGAACGCGCGACACGCTTCATCCACGAGCTCCTCGAGCTGCTCGTCAAGGAAAAGGGCTCGGACCTCTTCATCACCGCGGGCTTTCCGCCGGCGATCAAGGTCGACGGCAAGATCGCGCCGGTGTCGAAGACGCCGATGTCGCCGCAGCACACGATCGAGCTGGTGCGAAGCGTGATGAACGACAAGCAGGCGGCGGAGTTCGAGTCGTCGAAGGAGTGCAACTTCGCGATCAGCCCGCCAGGCGTGGGCCGCTTCCGGGTCAACGCGTTCGTGCAGCAGGGGCGCGTCGGCATGGTGCTTCGCACCATCACGACCGACATCCCGAAGTTCGACGAGCTCGGGCTGCCGCCGGTGCTGAAGGACATCATCATGAGCAAGCGCGGCATCATGATGTTCGTCGGCGCCACGGGCGCCGGCAAGTCGACGTCGATGGCGTCGCTGCTCGGCTACCGCAACGAGAACAGCTTCGGGCACATCGTCACGATCGAGGACCCGATCGAGTTCGTGCACGACCACAAGAACTGCATCGTCACGCAGCGCGAGGTGGGCGTCGACACCGACAACTGGGAGATCGCGCTCCGCAACTCGCTGCGGCAGGCGCCCGACGTGATCCTGATCGGCGAAGTGCGCGAGCGCGAGACGATGGACTACGCGATCGCGTTCGCCGAGACCGGCCACCTGTGCCTCGCGACGCTGCACGCCAACAGCACGAACCAGGCGCTCGACCGCATCATCAACTTCTTCCCCGAAGAGCGGCGCGCGCAGCTCCTGATGGACTTGTCGCTCAACGTGCGCGCATTCGTCGCGCAGCGGCTCATCCCGCGGCGTGACGGCAAGGGCCGCGTGCCGGCGGTCGAGATCATGCTGAACTCGCCGCTCGTGTCCGACCTGATCTTCAAGGGCGACGTCGGCGGCATCAAGGACCTGATGAAGAAGTCGCGCGAGCTCGGCATGCAGACGTTCGACCAGTCGCTGTTCGACCTCTACGAAGCGGGACTCATCAGCTACGAGGACGCGCTTCGCAACGCCGATTCGCTGAACGACCTGCGCCTCGACATCAAGTTGAAGGGCAAGGAAGCGAAGAACCGCAACATGTTCTCGGGCATCGGCAACCTGGACATCGTCCCCGAGGCCAATCCGTAACTTCGGGGTCCGGGAACTTCGGGGTCAGAGCTGTAAGTCGCAACAGGCGCCAGCGCGTAACATGTAAGCCAAGCCGCGACTTACAGCTCTGACCCCGAAGTTCCTGCCATGGACGTCCACCCCACCGACATCAAGCTCCACCAGGCCTCGCGCGTGCTGGAGATCCACTTCGCCGACGGCCGCGCGTTCCGCCTGCCGTACGAGCTGCTGCGCGTCTATTCGCCGTCCGCCGAGGTGCGTGGCCACGGGCCAGGACAGGAAGTGCTGCAGACCGGCAAGCGCGACGTCACGATCACGACAGTCGAGCCCGTCGGGCATTACGCGCTGCGGCCGTCGTTCTCCGACGGCCACGACTCGGGCATCTTCTCCTGGGAATACCTCTACGAGCTCGGCGAGCATCAGGACGAGTTGTGGCAGCGCTATGTCGACCGGCTTGCCAAGGCGGGCGCCAGCCGAGAGCCATGAACACCACCGACTTCGGCTACGAGCGCGTGACGCCCGACGAAAAGACGCACCGCGTGCGCGGCGTGTTCGATTCCGTCGCGCGCCGCTACGACGTGATGAACGACCTGATGTCCGCGGGCCTGCATCGCGGCTGGAAGCGCTTCGCGCTCGAGGTGTCGGGCGTGCGCGAAGGCCGGCGCGTGCTCGACCTCGCGGGCGGCACCGGCGACCTCGCGAAGCTCTTCGCGAAGCGCGTGGGACCGCGCGGCAGCGTCGTGCACACCGACATCAACGGCGCGATGCTCGAAACCGGACGCGACCGGCTGATCGACGAAGGCGTGGTGCTTCCCACTGTGCAGTGCAATGCGGAAGCGCTGCCTTTTCGCCGGCACGCGTTCGATTGCGTGACGATCGGCTTCGGGCTGCGCAACGTCACGCACAAGGATCGCGCACTCGCCGAAATGGCGCGCGTGCTCGTGCCGGGCGGCATCGCGCTCGTGCTCGAGTTCTCGCGCGTCGCCGCGCCGCTCGCACCGCTCTACGACTGGTACAGCTTCACGATGCTGCCGCTGCTCGGCCGTCTGGTGGTGCATGATGCGGCGAGCTATCGCTATCTTGCCGAGTCGATTCGCGTCCATCCGGACCAGCACGCGCTGAAGGCGCTGATGGAACGATCGGGATTCGACCGCGTCGACTACTACAACCTCGCGGCCGGCGTCGTGGCACTGCACGTGGGCCGGGTGTACTAGGCCCCCTGGGACTCCGGGTTTCCCGGATTGACACCGCGAAGACGAGGCCTCATATACCCGCTGGCGAAGCATCATCGCTTCGCCCTCACCCCCTATTCTGGAGGAATGACGTGAAACGATTGCTCGTGTTCGCCCTTGCCGCTTTCGCATCGTTTGCGATCGTGCAGGCGGACGTCGCGGATGCCGCCCGCATCGGCGGCGGCCGCAGCTTCGGCATGCAGCGCAACATCACTCCCCCTGCGCCGAGGACCGCACCGTCGGCAGGCTCGATGAATGGTCCGGCGGCCAACCCCGTGATGCCGGCCAAGCCGGGGGCAGCGGCCACGCAATCGGGCCCGGGCGGCGCCGCGCAGGCGGCCCAGGCGTCGCGCGGCTCGCGCTGGCTGGGCCCGATCGCCGGCCTCGCGGCCGGCCTGGGCCTCGCCGCCCTGTTCTCGCACCTCGGCCTTTCCGAAGGTCTCGGCAGCCTGCTGCTCGTCGGCCTGCTGATCTTCGCCGCCATCGCGCTCGTGCGCGCCTTCGCCGCTCGACGCACGCCGGGGCCGCAATACGCGGGCAATGCGCCGGCGCGTGCGCCGTACGAGGCGCGCCGCGAGCCCGTGATGGGGAGCGCATGGGGCTCGGGCAACGTCGCGCAGGATCGCCGCTATCCGCCGGGCTTCGATCCGGCACCGTTCGTCGCGCAGGCGAAGCAACAGTTCCGCCGCCTGCAGGCGGCGTACGACCGCGGCGACCGCGCGTTGCTCGCGGACGTGACCACGCCCGAAATGCAGGCGGAGATCATGCGCGACCTCGAAGCGCGGCGCTCGGACGGGCCGACGGAAGTGATCACGCTCGACGCCGACGTCGTCGAAGTCGTACACGAGGGCGACCGCTACGTCGCGAGCGTGCGCTTCTACGGCATGTTGCGCGAAGACGGCCAGCCGACGACGCAATCGTTCGACGAGATGTGGCATCTCGTGAAGCCGGTCGACGGTTCGACGGGCTGGTTGCTCGCCGGTATCCAGCAGTACGCGTGAGTGCGCCGGGCGAGGCGAAGCCGAGCCGAGGCTCGAAGGGCCCGGCGGCGCACGAGCGCGAGGAGGTCGACTCGTAATGTTTCCAACGGGATGACGGCCCAAGGAGGCCGACGCGTGCCGCGATGCTCTCCACCGGCCCGCTGAACCGCCTGCTCGAGCGGGAGGCGTGGGCGCGCGAACGCCTCGCGGCGTTCGCGGGCCGCACGTTCCTCATGCGCGTCGGGCCGATGACGAGCCTTCATCGCATCGCCCCGCGCGGGCTGCTCGAAGCGACGCCGCAGGCGGGCGTCACGCCCGATCTCACGCTGACACTGTCGCCGCTCGACATCCCGGCGTTCCTCGCCGATCCCCGCCGCTTCGCCGAATTCGTCGCCACGTCCGGCGACGAGGCGCTCGCGAGCGTGCTCGCCGAACTCGCACAAACGCTGCCGTGGTTCGTCGAGCAGGCGTTCGCGCGCACGTTCGGACCCATCGCCGGCCAGCGCATTGCCGACGCCGGCCGGCGCCTGCTCGGTTTTCCCGAATATGCGGCGAGGCGTGTCGCCGCGAACGTCGGCAGCTACGCGCGCGACGAAGCGCGGGCGCTCGCGCACCCCGCCGACCTGCGCCTGCTCGGCGAGGAAATCACGCTCCTGGCCGCGCGCGTCGATTCGCTCGATGCACGCCTCCTCGCGCTCGACGCGCGCCTGACGCCACCCGCCTGACGTTCGCCACGCCGCGCCGGTGGCCGAACCGTCGCGCCGTACAATCCGCCGATGATGCGCGTCGGCCGGCTTCTGCGAATCATCCTCGTCGCGCTGCGCCACGGACTCGACGAACTCGCACTCGCCCACCCGCGCCTTCGACCGCTGCGCGAGCTCGTGCGGCACGCGCTGTTCTGGCGCGACCTGTCGGCGCCGCGCGGCGTGCGTCTTCGACGCGCGCTCGAGGACCTCGGCCCGATCTTCATCAAGTTCGGGCAGATGCTGTCGACGCGCCGCGACCTCCTGCCCACCGACATCGCCGACGAACTCGCGCTGCTGCAGGATCGCGTGCCGCCGTTCGCGTCCGAGCTCGTCGTCACGACGATCGAGCGCGTGTTCGGCAAGGCGCACACGGACGTGTTCCGCTCGTTCGACCGGACGCCCGTCGCCAGCGCGTCGGTCGCGCAGGTGCACTTCGCCGAGCTGCCCGACGGCACGCCGGTGGCCGTCAAGGTGCTGCGTCCGAACATCGCCGACGTGATCGAGCACGACCTCGCGCTGATGCGCACGGCGGCGTCGCTCGTCGAACGCCTGTGGCGCGAAGGGCGGCGATTGCGGCCGCGCGAGGTCGTCGCCGAATTCGACAAGACGATCCACGACGAGCTCGATCTCATGCGCGAGGCAGCGAACTGCGCACAGCTGCATCGCAACTTCCGCCTGTCGCCGCTTTTGCGCGTGCCCATCGTCTACTGGGACTGGACGGCGAGCGAAATCCTCGTCATGGAACGCATGTCGGGGATTCCGGTGAGCCGCCTTGCCGATCTCGTCGCCGCCGGCGTCGACCTGAAGCGCCTCGCGCGCGCGGGCGTCGAGATCTTCTTCACGCAGGTGTTCCGCGACGGCTTCTTCCACGCCGACATGCATCCGGGCAACATCTTCGTGGGCGTCGATGCCGCGAACCTCGGCAAGTACATCGCGCTCGACTTCGGCATCATGGGCACGCTGTCCGAGCGCGACAAGAGCTACCTCGCGAAGAACTTTCTCGCGTTCTTCCGTCGCGACTATCACCGCGTGGCGGTCACGCACCTCGAATCGGGCTGGGTGCCGGCGAATACGCGCATCGACGAGCTCACGAGCGAGATTCGCGTCGTGTGCGAGCCCATTTTCGATCGGCCGTTACGCGAGATCTCGCTCGGCAAGGTGCTGGTGCAGCTGTTCCGCGCGTCGCGCCGGTTCAACGTCGAGATCCAGCCGCAGCTCGTGCTGCTGCAGAAGACGCTGCTGAACGTCGAAGGCCTCGGCCGGGAGCTCGATCCCGATCTCGACCTGTGGGTCACCGCGAAGCCGTTCCTCGAGCGGTGGATGGAGGAGCAGATCGGCTTTCGCGCGCTGCAGCGGCGCGTGTTCGCCGAAGCCGCGTCGCTCGTCGAAACGCTGCCCGAATTGCCGCGCCTGCTGCACGAGCGGCTGTCGGAGCCGCGCGCAGCGTCGGATGTCACGCTACGCGCGCTCGCGGTCGCGCAGCAATCGCGAAACCGCTGGCTGGGCTCCATCGCCGCGCTTCTCGCCGCGATCTTCGTGCTGCTGCTGCTCCGGTAAGCGGACTTCGGGGTCAGAGCTGTAAGACCCGCCCAGTCGCGTGAGTCCTTACAGCTCTGACCCCGAAGTCGGATCGCGCGAGTCCTTACGGCTCTGACCCCGAAGTCAATGCGGGGTACAATCCGCGCGCGATTTTTCCATGTAACGAAGGAGTCACGCGCCGGTGGCGCTCCTCGACATCCAGCGGGTCACCCGGCGTTTCGGCGATTTCACGGCGATCGACGACGTGAGCCTCGCAATCGAGGCCGGGGAATTCTTCACGCTGCTCGGGCCGTCGGGCTGCGGCAAGACGACGCTGCTGCGCATGATCGCGGGCTTCGATCTTCCGGACGCGGGCCGCATCCTGCTGAACGGCAAGGACCTCGCCGACACGCCGCCCGAGCGCCGGCCCGTGCGCACGGTGTTCCAGAGCTACGCGCTCTTCCCGCACATGACCGTCGAGGGCAACGTCGCGTTTCCGCTCGAGATGGCACGCGTGCCCGCCTCCGAGCGCAAGGCACGCATCGAAGGCGCGCTCGAGGACGTGCGCCTCCAAGGCTTCAACAAGCGCTATCCGCACGAGCTCTCGGGCGGCCAGCGCCAGCGCGTCGCCATCGCCCGCGCGCTCGTCACGCACCCGGCGATGCTGCTGCTCGACGAGCCGCTCGCAGCCCTCGACGCGAAGCTCCGTGAAGACCTGTCGATCGAGCTCATCAACCTGCAGAAAGAGGTCGGCATCGCGTTCGTGTACGTGACGCACGACCAGTCGGAGGCGCTCGCGCTGTCGCACCGCATCGCCGTGATGAATCGCGGTCGCGTCGAGCAGCTCGACGAGCCGTCGAAGATCTACGGCTTTCCGCGCACCGCCTTCGTCGCCGACTTCATCGGCCACTGCAATCTCTTCGGCGGACCCGTCGCGAACCGCGCGAACGATGTCGTGACCGTCGACGTCGCGGACCTCGGTCCGGTGCGCGTCGGCGTCGCAGCCGGGATCGCGAACGCGGCGAAAGGCACCGTCGCGATTCGCCCCGAGAAGATCCGCATCGCGGCGAGCGCACCCGAAGGCACGCCCGACAATCACTTTCGCGGCACCGTCGAGGACCTGCTCTACATGGGCGACGTGACCGTCTATCGGGTGTCGACGCCCGGCGGCGCGAAGGTCGAGGCGCTGCTCGCGAACTCGCAGAGCGGACGCGCGAAGTTCTTCGAGGTGGGCGACGCGGTCGAGATGAGCTGGCCCGTCGGCGCCGGGCATTTCATTCCGGAGTAGCGGCATGGCGTCGTCGTCGCAATGCCGCTTGGCCCGCTGGGTGGTAGGCGGACCGCCGCTGCTGTACCTCGTCGTGTTCTTCCTGATTCCGACGCTGATCATGGTGCTGGCGTCGTTCCGCACGCCCGGCGAGTTCGGCGGTCTCGCACCCATCGTCGACGAGACCGGCAGGCTCGACCTCAACGTCGACAGCTATGTGCGCTTCGTCACCGAGCCGGTGTTCGCGAGCGTGTTCGTGAAGTCGGCGTGGTACGCGCTCCTGACGACGCTCTTCTGCCTGCTGCTCGCCTATCCGCTCGCCACGCTGATCGCCAAGAGCGCGAAACGCTACCGCGACCTGCTACTGCTGCTCGTGATCCTGCCGTTCTGGAGCAACTTCCTGATCCGCATCTACGCGTGGATGATCATCCTCGGGCCGAACGCGGCGCTCGCGAAGTTCGTCAACGGCGCGCTCGCGCTCGTGGGCGCCGGCCCCGTGCCGCTCCTCTTCAGCGGCTTCGCCGTGCTCGTGTGCCTCGTCTACGTGCACCTGCCGTTCATGGTGCTGCCGCTCTACGCGAACCTCGAGAAGCACGACCAGGCGCTGCTCGACGCCGCGCAGGACCTGGGCGCGAACGCCTGGCAGCGCTTCTGGCGGATCACGTTTCCGCTGTCGCTGCCCGGCGTCTACGCCGGCGCTGCGCTCGTGTTCATTCCGGCGCTCGGCATCTTCGCGATTCCCGACATCCTCGGCGGCCCCGACGACACGCTGATCGGCAACCTGATCAAGCAGCAGTTCCTGGAAACGCGCGACTGGCCGTTCGGCAGCGTGCTGTCGATCGTGCTCACGATCGCCGCCCTCGTGCTCGCCGGCATCGCGGCGTGGGTCGGCAGGCGCGGGACGGGCGTCCGTGCGTAGACGCTCCGCGTGGCTCTACGCGGCGGCACTTTGCGCGTACGCGTTCCTGTACGTGCCGCTCGCGATCGTCGTCCTGTACTCGTTCAACGATTCGCGCCTCAACGCCGAATGGGTGGGCTTCACGCTCGCCTGGTACAAGACGCTCTTCGCCGACGACCAGATGATCACGGCGGCGGGCAACTCGCTCCTGATCGGCATCGTCGCGAGCTTCGTGTCGACGGTGCTCGGCACGCTCGCCGGCGTCGCGATGCACCGCTACCGCCTGCGCGTGCTGCCGATCCTGATCGTCGCGCCGATCGCGATTCCCGAGATCCTCACCGGCGTGTCGCTCCTCATCTTCTTCGTGATGCTGAACTTCACGCTGGGGCTCGGGTCCGTCGCGCTGGCGCACATCGCGTTCTGCATCGGCTTCGTCGCGATCGTCGTGCGAGCGCGCCTCGCGGGCATGGACGAGACGCTCACCGAGGCGGCGCGCGACTGCGGCGCCACACCGTCACAGGCATTCCGCCGCGTGACGCTGCCGCTGATCATGCCGGGCGTCGTTGCGGGCGCGCTGATGGCCTTCACCTTGTCGATCGATGATTTCGTCATCACGTTCTTCACCGCCGGCGCCGGCACCGTCACGCTGCCGCTGCAGATCTACTCGATGATCAAGATCTCGGTCACGCCGGAAGTCAACGCCGTGTCAACGCTGCTGATGCTGCTGACGTTGCTGCTGATCGTCGTGGCCGCCAAGATCTCGCCAACCCTCCTTCGTACCGCCCGGGAACCCTGACCATGATCCATCGCCTCGTCGCCGCCGCGCTCGCCGCCACGCTCGCCTTCGCAGCGCCCGCGTTCGCGCGCGACCAGCTGCACCTCTACAACTGGAACAACTACATCGCGCCCGAGACGGTGAAGCGCTTCGAGAGCGTGTGCCAGTGCGAGGTGGTGCAGACGTACTACTCGGACAACGAGGAGCTGCTCGCCAAGCTCGCCGCAGGCGCCAAGGGCTACGACGTGCTCGTGCCGACCTCGAACGCCGTTCAGGCACTCATTCGCGGCGCCCAGCTGAAGCCGCTCGACAAGACGGCCATTCCCAATATCAAGAACATCGATCCCGTCTATCTCAACACGCCGTTCGATCCCGGCAACCAGTATTCGGTGCCGTACGCGATGTCGACGACGATCATCGGCTACAACGACGCGAAGATGAAGGAGCTCGGGCTGCCCACCGACACGTGGGCGGTGATCTTCGACCCGAAGTACCTCGCGAAGGTGAAGGGCCGCGTGACGGTGCTCGACAGCGCGAACGAGCTCTTCGCTGCGGCGCTCAAGTACCTCGGCTACTCGGCGAACGACGTCGACCCGAAACACTGGGACGAAGCCGCCGCCGTGATCAAGAAGGCGAAGCCGTACTGGGCCGCGTTCAACGGCTCGTCGTACATCAAGGAGCTGACGGTCGGCAACATCTGGCTCGTGCACGGCTACTCGAACGACATCTTCCAGGCGAACCTCGACGCGCAAGCTGCGCATCGGCCGTTCCACATCCTG
>JAICKU010000077.1 GCA_025927765.1 Burkholderiales bacterium | reverse complement strand
GCGTTCGCCGTGAGCGTCCAGCGATCGCCGTCGCCGTGCACCGGAATGACGCCGGCGCGCATCTCGAGCGTCACGTCGTCGCCACCTTGCTGCAATGCACGCACGACATGCGCGGTCCCGAGCGTCGGATGTCCGGCGAACGGCATCTCGAACGCCGGCGTGAAGATGCGCACGCACGCGGTGGCGACGCCGGACGGCAGCACGAACGTCGTCTCGGACAGGTTGAACTGCAGCGCGAGTGCCTGCATCGTCGCGGTGTCGAGGCCCCGCGCATCCTCGAACACGGCGAGCGGATTGCCGCCAAGTGCCGTCTCCGCGAACACGTTGACGATGCGAAACGCGTAATCGGCCATTGGCAGGAATTCAGGCCGCGCGGGGCGCCGCAGGCCGCTCGAGCAACTGTCGCGCGAGCGCGCGGAACGCATCCGCCGACGTGTCGCCGACGCGCATCACCGGCGCGTTGCGGTAGCGCGGGAAGTTATGTTGCATCGCGCGGCGATAGCACGGATCGTAGTGCGCATCGAGCAGTTCGGCCGCGAGCGCCTGCCGCTCGCCGCGCGCGATCATCGCCTGCCAGCGCGCGATCACGGCGCGACCGTGCAGCTTCGCGAGCGGCGCGAGCTGCGTCGCGAATTCGTCGTCGTTCTGCACGAGGTGGTCGTAGTCGGCTTCGAGCATCGCGACGCGCAGCGGCTGCGCGGTTTCGAGCCGGATGCACGGCGCCTCGCGCATCGCGGCGAGCAGAGCGTCCGGCAGTTGCAGGCGGCCGATGCGACGGCTTTCCGATTCGACGAACACCGGCTTCCCCGGGTCGAAGCGCGTGAACGCGTCGAAGAGCGCACTCTCGAACGCCTTCTGGCCGGGCTGTGGCGCATGCGGAAGATCGCCGAGGAGGGAGCCGCGATGTCGTGCGAGGCCCTCGAGGTCGAGCGCCTGCCCGCCTTGGGCGGCGATCGCCTCGATGAGTCGCGACTTGCCCGAGCCGGTCAAGCCGCAGATGACGCGATAGCGGAACGCGCGTGGCGCAGCGGCGAGCGACGCGACGACGTGACGGCGATACGCGCGATAACCGCCGTCGAGCTGGACGGCGCGAAAGCCGATCTCGGAAAGCACGTGCGCGAGCGAACGGCTGCGCTGCCCGCCGCGCCAGCAGTAGACGAGCGGCGCCCATTCGCGCGGCTTGTCGCGCACGTACGCGTCGACGATCGTCGCGATGTTGCGCGCGACGAGCGCGGCACCCGCCTTGCGTGCTTCGAACGCGGACTGCTGCACGTACATCGTGCCGACGTACGCGCGCTCGTCGTCGTCGAGCACGGGCAGGTTCACCGCACCCGGCACGTGGTCTTCCGCGTATTCGGACGGCGCGCGCACGTCGATGCGATCGGGAAACGACGCGAGGTCGTCGATCGTCGCCCGATTCGCCGGTCGCGGAGGCGGCCCGGGCGGCAGCGCAACGTTCATGGCTTCGGTCTTCCGAGCAGCGGTACCAGCGCCGGCCACACGTTGGCGAGGATCTTCGGCTCCGCTTCCGCTTTCGGATGGATTCGGTCGGGCTGGAACTGCGACAAATCCTCGCCGAAGCCTTCGAACAGGTACGGCACGACCGGCACGCGGCGCGATTTCGCGACGTCCTCAAACACCTGCTCGAAGCGGCGCGCATACCCGCTGCCGTAGTTCGGCGGCACTTTCATGCCGACGAGCAGCACCTTAGCGTGCGCGTCCTTCGCATCCTTCACCATCGCGTCGAGGTTCGCGCGTGTCGCGTCGAGGTTGCCGCCGCGCAACGCGTCGTTGCCGCCGAGCTCGATCACGACCACCTCGGGCCGGTGCTCGCGCAGGAGCGCGGGCAGGCGTGCGCGGCCGCCTGCGGTGGTGTCGCCGGAAATCGACGCATTGACGACCTGCTCGCTATAGCCTTCCTTCTCGAGCCGCGCCGCGAGGAGGCCGACCCAGCTCTCGCCCGCCGCGAGCCCGTAGCCCGCCGATATCGAATCGCCGACGACGAGGAGCACGGGCGCGCGCATATCGCCGGACGCACCGAGCGCAGGCATGGCGAGCAGCCATGCGAAGAGGAACGCAAGCAAACGCATGACGCAATTTTAACCGCCGGCGTCGCCGTGCCTCGGCACGAATGCTGCCGCGTAGAATCCAACGCGAATGCCATCCTTTCTCGTTCGTGCAATTTCGTTGTCGAAGGTCGTGCAAAGCGGCGACGCACCGATTTCGATCCTCGACGATGTGTCGTTCGATGTCGCCGCGCGCGAGAGCGTCGCGATCGTGGGCGCAAGCGGCTCCGGCAAGACGACACTGCTCGGGTTGCTCGCCGGCCTCGACGATCCGACGTCGGGCGACGTGGTGCTCGACGGCGTCGGCCTCGCGTCGCTCGATCAGGACGGCCGCGCTGCGATGCGCCAGCGGCTGGTGGGCTTCGTGTTCCAGTCGTTTCAGCTGCTGCCCGCGCTGACCGCGCTCGAGAACGTGATGCTGCCGCTCGAGCTCGCCGGGGCCGCGAACGCGGCGCAAAGCGCGCGCGACTGGCTCGCGCGCGTCGGTCTCGCACGCCGCACCACGCACTATCCGCGGCAGTTGTCCGGCGGCGAGCAGCAGCGCGTTGCGATCGCACGCGCGTTCGCCGGCGATCCGAAGATCCTGATGGCGGACGAGCCCACGGGCAACCTCGACGCCGCCACCGGCGTCGAAATCGCCGAGCTCATGTTCCGGTTGAATCGCGAGCACGGCACCACGCTGCTGCTCGTCACGCACGATGCGAACCTCGCCGCGCGCTGCGAGCGCCGGCTGTCGCTCGCCGCGGGCAGGCTCGTGGGCGACGAGCGCCGCGCGGCCGCGCATGTCGTCGCCGACGTGCGGCACGTGGCGGCGAAATGACGCACCGGTGATGAATACGCTGCGCCTCGCGCTGCGCCTGCTCGCGCGCGACTTTCGCGCCGGCGAGCTGCGGGTGCTGATCGCCGCGATCGTGCTCGCGGTCGCGAGTGTCGGCACCGTCGCATTCTTCGCCGACCGCGTGAAGCAGGGGCTCGTGCTGCAGTCGAACAAGCTGCTCGGCGCCGACTTGATGGTGAGTGCCGACCATCCGCTGCCGGCGTCGTATACAGACGAGGCGAAACGCCTGGGTCTCGCCACGTCGCACGCGATTCGCTTCAACAGCATGGTTGCGCTCGCGCACGCAACCGATGCGAACGCAGTGCTCACCGACGTCAAGGCGGTGGCGGCCGGCTATCCATTGCGCGGCACGATCACGTTCGCGAGCGGCCGGCAGGCGAAGCGCACCGGAGGCGGCATTCCAGGTCGCGGCGAAGCGTGGGTCGACACGCGGCTTGCCGATCGCATCGGCGCGAAAGTCGGCAGCAGCATCGAGGTCGGCGACGCCACGCTTGCCGTGACGGCGATCGTCGCGCGCGAGCCGGAAGTGGCGGGACTCACGTTCGCGCCGGGACCGAAGCTCCTCGTCAATCTCGCCGACGTGCCCGCCACGAACCTGTTGACGCCCGGCAACCGCGCGACGTGGCGCCTGCTCGTGGCGGAGCGCGAACCCGGCGAGCTCCAACGCTTCCGCACCTTTGTGTCGTCGCGCATTGCGCGTGGCGAACGGGTCGAATCGGTGCGCGACCTCCGCCCCGAGGTGCGCCAGACGCTCGAGCGCGCGGAACGTTTTCTCGGGCTCGCCGCGCTCGTCGCCGTGCTGCTCGCCGCGGCGGCGGTCGCGCTCGCGGCGTCGCGCTACCTGCGGCGCCATGTCGACACCGCTGCGATGCTGCGCTGCTTCGGCGCGCGCGGCTCGCATACGCTGGCGCTCTTCGTGACCCAGTTCGCGGTGCTGGGACTCATCGCGTGCGCGATCGGGCTCGTCGGCGCGTTGCTCGCGCAGCAGGCGCTCGCCGCGCTGATGTCCGGCGCGTTCGTCGCGACGCTGCCGGCACCCGGCATCGAGCCCGCGCTCGTCGCGATTGCGACGGGCCTGCTGCTGCTCTTCGGCTTCGCCTTGCCGCCGCTCGCCGCGCTCGCCCACGTGACACCGCTGCGCGTGCTGCGTCGCGACCTGCCGATGCCGCGTCGCAGTGCGCTGTTCGCGTACGCCGCGGGGGTGGTGACGATCGGCGTTCTCGTCGCCTGGCAGGCGCGCGAGGCGCAGGCGGCGCTGATCATGCTGGGCGGCGTCGGCGGTGTCGTCGTCGCATCGGGACTCGTGGCGTGGCTGCTGCTGACGGCGCTGAAGCGCCTGCCGGTGCGCGGGCTGTCGTGGCGCTACGGCCTTGCAAACCTGCGCCGGCGTCCGCTCGCGTCGAGCCTGCAGATCGGCGCGCTCGCACTCGGGCTCACCGCGCTGTTGCTGCTCACCGTCGTGCGCGGCGATCTGCTTCGCAACTGGCGCGCGAACCTGCCGCCCGATGCGCCCAACGAGTTTCTCGTCAACGTGCTGCCCGACCAGGTCGACGACGCGCGAACGTGGTTGCATTCGACGCTGTCGGTCGACGCCGAATTCAAGCCGATGGTGCGCGGGCGGCTCGTCGAAGTGAACGGCAGCGCGCTCGACACCGCGCGCTACGAGGATCCCCGCGCGCGGAGGCTCGCCGAGCGCGAGTTCAATCTGTCGTGGGCGAGCGAGGTGCCGCCGGGCAACCGCGTCGTCAAGGGACGGTACTGGCCCCTGGACGCGCGCGGCGCAGACGCGGGCATTTCGCTCGAGGAGGGCATCGCGAATACGTTGCACGTCAAGGTCGGCGATCGCCTCACCTTCGACGCCGGCGGCTTGCGCGTGACTGCACCGGTGACGAGCCTGCGCAAGGTCGACTGGGACAGCTTTCGCGTCAACTTCTTCGCCCTGTTCGCGCCGGGTGCGCTCGACCGCCTGCCCACCACGTACGTCGCCGCGTTTCGCGCGCCCGAAGGGAACACGGCGTGGCTCTCGGGGCTCGTCAAGCGTTATCCCAACATCCTCGCGATCGACGTGGCCGAGATCCTGGGCGAGATCGAGAGCATCCTCGACCGCGTCGCGCGCGCCGTCCAGTTCGTGTTCCTGTTCACCCTTGCAGCGGGCCTCGTCGTGCTGCAGGCCGCGATCGCGTCGACGCAGGACGAGCGGCGCTACGACGCCGCGATCCTCCGCACGCTTGGCGCGTCGCGCCGGCAACTCACGGCGGCGCAGGTTGCGGAATTCGCGCTGCTCGGGGCGGTGGCGGGCCTGCTCGGCGCCGCCGCCGCGACGGCGATCGGCTACGGCCTCGCGGACCGCGTGTTCAACGTGCCGTTCGCCGGCAGCCCTTACGTGTGGCTCTACGGCATCGTGGGCGGTGCGCTCGCGGTGCTCATTGCCGGCACGCTCGGCACGCGACAGACGCTGCGCGAAGCGCCGCTGCGCGTTCTCCGCCAGCTGGCTTAGTAGGGTCAGACACCAATGGGCACGCCTTCAGAGCGACCGCCAATTGGAGTCTGACCCCACGTCGCCCGACTGCGATCCTTGCGCCAGTAAAGGGAAAGATTGCATGAAATTGCAGTGCCGGGGACAATCGGTGGCGTGGACACGATCGCGCAGAGCTTCGAACTCGCGTTGCGCATGCTCACGCACTTCGATTCGCGGCTTACGCAGATCGTCGGGCTGTCGCTCGCCGTCAGCCTGTCGTCGACGCTCTGCTCGGCGCTGATCGGCCTGCCGCTCGGCGCCGCGGTCGCCATTGCGAGGTTTCCCGGCCGTAACGGCGTCATCGTCGCGCTGAATGCGGCGATGGGCCTGCCGCCGGTCGTGGTGGGCCTCGCCGTCTACCTGTTGCTGTCGCGTGCCGGGCCGCTCGGCGAGTTCGGCCTGCTGTTCACGCCGGCCGCGATGGTGATCGCGCAGACGGTGCTGATCGTGCCGATCATTGCCGCGCTGACGCGGCAGATCATCGAGGACGCGTGGGCCGAGTATCGCGAGCAGTTGCAAAGCCTGCACGCCGGCTGGTGGCAGGCGGGACTGACGCTCCTGTGGGATACGCGCTTTTCGCTGCTCACCGTGCTGCTTGCCGGTTTCGGCCGCGCGGCCGCGGAAGTCGGCGCCGTGATCATCGTGGGCGGCAACATCGATGGCGTCACGCGCGTGATGACGACCGCGATCGCGCTCGAGACGAGCAAGGGCGACCTGCCGCTCGCGCTCGGGCTCGGCATCGTATTGATCACGCTGGTGATGGCGCTGAACGTCGGCGCGTACGTCACGCGCGGCTGGGCCAGGGCGCGCTTTGGGTGAAGTGGAAATTCCACTCGGCCAGCCGATCGTCGCCAACGGCGCGTCGGTCGTGCGTCGCGGCGTTCGCGTGCTCGATCGCATCGACGTCACGATTTCGCCGCGGTCGTGTACGTTCGTGCTGGGGCCGAACGGCTCCGGCAAGAGCACGCTGTTGCGCCTGTTGCACGGCTTGATCCACCCCGACGAAGGCGATGTGACCTGGGGCGGCGAGACGGCACGGCCGCCGCTGCGCCACGCGATGGTGTTCCAGCGGCCCGTGTTGCTGCGACGCTCCGCCGTGGGCAACGTGCGCCACGCGCTCGCGCTCGCCGGCGTTCGCGGGGCAGAGGCGGCGGTGCGGGCGCACCACGCGCTCGCCCGCGTGGGCCTCGCCGCGCTTGCGCATCGCGCCGCGCGCGTGTTGTCGGGCGGCGAACAGCAACGCCTGGCGCTCGCGCGCGCCGCAGCACTCGAGCCCGACGTGCTGTTTCTCGACGAACCCACCGCGAGCCTCGACCCGCCGTCGACGCGCGCCGTCGAGGACATCGTGCAAGCGATTCACGCCGCGGGCACGACGATCGTGATGACGACGCACCGGCTCGCGCAGGCGAAGCGCCTCGCCGACGAGGTGATCTTTCTCGAGGGCGGCCGCGTGACCGAAGGCACACCGGCCTCGCAGTTCTTCACCGAACCATCTTCGCCCGAGGGGCGGGCATTTCTCGAAGGAGAACGGTTGTGATCACGCGTGGTTTGGGCCTCCTGCTCGTTGCGTCCTCGATGCTGCTCTCGTCGTTGGCGAGCGCCGACAACCCATTCATCGTCGTCGCGTCGACGACGTCGACCGAGCAGTCGGGCTTGTTCTCGCACTTGTTGCCGGCATTCACGAAGGACACCGGCATCGACGTTCGGGTCGTGGCCGTCGGCACCGGACAGGCGCTCGACATCGGCCGGCGTGGCGACGCAGACGTCGTGTTCGTCCACGACAAGGCCGCCGAATTGAAATGGCTTGGAGAAGGCAACGGTGTTACGCGCTATCCGGTGATGTACAACGACTTCGTGCTGATCGGTCCGAAATCGGATCCCGCGCACGTCGACGACGGCAAGGACATTGCCGTCGCGTTCCGGAAGATCGCCGCCGCGAGGGCGCCCTTCGTCTCGCGCGCCGACAAGAGCGGCACGTATTCGGCCGAATTGCGCCTATGGAAGGATGCCGGCATCGACATCGCGAAGGACAAGGGGCCGTGGTACCGCGAAACCGGTTCGGGCATGGGGCCGGCGCTCAACACGGCCGCGGCCATGAATGCGTATATCCTGTCCGATCGCGGCACATGGCTCAACTTTCACAACCGAGGCGACCTGCATATCGTCGTGCAGGGCGACAAGCGCCTCTTCAACCAGTACGGCGTGATGCTCGTGAATCCCGCGAAGCATCCGAACGTGAAGAAGGACCTCGGCCAGAAGTTCATCGACTGGCTGGTTTCGCCGCGCGGACAGCAAGCGATCGCGAGCTACAAGATCGACGGTGAAGAGCTCTTCTTTCCCAACGCCGGCAGCGACAGCTGATGCTCCATCGCGTGATGCGCGAAGCCTCGCAGCGCTCGTCGGATTCGGCTTCGCGCTGTTCGTCGTCGTCGCGCTCGTCGCGATCGCGTCGGGACAATACCCGCTGACGCCAGCGCAGGTCGCGCGTGGGCTGTGGCACGGCGTCGCGGGTGGCGGTGCTCCGGCACTCGCCGACGAAGTGCTGTGGCAGATCCGCCTGCCGCGCATCGCACTTGCATCGCTCGTCGGTGTGGCCCTCGGCGCTGCCGGCGCCGCGTTCCAGCACCTGTTCCGCAATCCGCTGGTGGCGCCCGATACGCTCGGCGTGTCGTCCGGCGCAGCACTCGGCGCGGTACTCGCGATCTTCGCCGGCGCGGGCGCGTTCACGACCGGCGTCACGGCATTCGCCGCGGGCATCGCCGCGGTGTTGCTCGTGACGCTGCTCGCCGCGCGCATTCGGGCACACGACCGCACGCTGACGCTGGTGCTGATCGGCGTCGTCGTCGCGAGCCTGTGCGGCGCCGCGATCTCGCTCGTCAAGTTCGTCGCCGACCCTTACAACCAGTTGCCCGCGATCACGTTCTGGCTGATGGGCAGCCTCGCGGCTGCGTCGTGGCCACAAGTTGCAAGCGTTGCGCCGGTGATCGTCGTCGGCCTCGCCGTGCTCGCGGCGCTGTCGTGGCGTGTGAACCTGCTCGCGCTGCCCGAAGACGAGGCGCGCGCGCTCGGCGCCAACGTCGCGCGGCTGCGCGCGACGGTGATCGGCGCCGCGACGCTCGCCACGGCGGCCAGTGTCGCCGTGTGCGGCATCGTCGGCTGGGTGGGTCTCGTGGTGCCGCACATGGCGCGGCTCGTGGCCGGACCCGATTTCTCGCGGCTCCTGCCGGTGGCGGCGCTCTTCGGTGCGATCTTCATGCTCGCCATCGACACGCTCGCGCGCACCGTGACGCCGATCGACCTGCCGCCTGGCGTGCTCACCGCGTTCGTCGGCACGCCGCTCTTCCTCGTGCTGCTCGCGCGGCGAAGCACCTGATGCTCGCGGCGCGCGAACTCGCGTTCGGCTTTCCGTCGCGCGAGGTCGGGCGCGGCGTCGACTTCGCCCTCGCGCGTGGCGAAACGCTGGCCATCCTCGGTGCGAACGGCGCCGGCAAGACGACGCTCCTTCGTACGCTGCTCGGATTGCTCGCGCCACGCGCGGGACGTGTCGACGTCGACGGTGTATCCGTTGCGAGCCTGTCCGACACCGAGCGCGCCAAGCGGATCGCGTACGTCCCGCAGCAGGACGTGCCCGCCTATGCATTTACCGTGGACGAGAGCGTCGCGATGGGGCGCGCGGCGCACCTCGGCGTGTTCGCACGGCCGGGCGACGCCGATCGCGAAGCGGTGCGCGAAGCATTGGGAAGGCTCGACATCGCAGCGCTAGCCGCGCGCCGCGTGACCGAGCTCTCCGGCGGCGAGCGCCAGCTCGTGATGATCGCGCGCGCGCTCGCGCAGCGCGCGCCGGTGCTGATCCTCGACGAGCCCACCGCCAACCTCGACTTCGGCCATCGCGCGCGCGTGCTCGCCGAGCTCGATCGGCTGCGCAACGCCGGCATGACGATCGTGTTCGCCACGCACGAGCCCGAGCACGCGCTGGCGCATGCCGATCGTGCGCTCCTGCTCGCAGACGGACGTCCGCTCGCGCTCGATGCGCCCGACCTTGCGTTGACGGCTGCGAACATCGAGCGCCTGTACGCGACGCGCGTGCGTCTCGTGCACGTCGAGGGGCGACGTTATGCATGCGTGCCGGAGTGACGCAACATTGCTCGCGCCCGTCGCAGTGACACACAAACTGTGGTCGACAACGGCGCAGAACCGCGCACGGGTGCATGAAAGCCACACCTTCCGGCGTCGACGCACGCACGCACGTCGGAACGTGCGTGCATTGCGCAGAGGCGTGGGCATACTTATGACGTCGGCATAACGAGCGCCGGCCCGTCCATCCCCGTGAGCGTGGACGGCACGAAGAGCCGGTATCGAACATGACGTCCAGCAAATCCAGCAAGTCGGGCAGCAGCCACCAGCGCAAGCTCCAGGCCGCCCTCCGGAAGATGGGCACCTCGCTCGCCACGCACACCGAATCGACGTTCAAGCCCTCGGGCATGGCCTCCAAGACGCTCGAGGAGTTCAAGGCGCGCCGCGCCGCCGAGCGCATGGGCCTGCTGCCGTCGCGCAAGCAGAAGGTCGTCGAGCGCTACGAGATCGACGTCGACACCGCGACCGTCACGAAATTGCCGCTGCGCATGAAGGCGCGGTGATCAGCGCAGCACCGCGCCGTTCGCGATCCAGCGATTCAAGCCGGGCACGCGAATCAGGAACGCGATATCGCGCTCGGTGAGACACACCGACGGCAGCGGTCCGACGCTGCCGCTGAAGCGCGCGTCGCCGTCGCTGTCCAGCGGCACGACCGCGGTGTGCACGAGCACGCTGTTGCCGCCCGCGCCCGCGCTGCCGTTGGTGTCGCATACGAGCGTCCCCGTGACTTGCGTGATGGGCAACGGCGTGCCGATCGTGTTGCCGCCGGCGAACACCAGTCCGCGCACCTCGAACGCGACCTGTCCCGTGCGCAGGTTCAGCGTCGCGTGTCCGCCCGACGCGGTCCACGGCTGACCGCCGCCGGTGATGGCGCCTGTACCGACGCCGACCACGTTGTTCGCCTGCAGGATGCCCACGATCGACTGCCACTGAATCGAGTCGCCGGTGTCGGCGTTCGCATGGAACGAAACGATCGAGGCGGCGAGCAGGGCGGCGAATGCGGACATGGAACGGCGTGCGTGCATGATGTGATCTCCTGGAGATAGGTCGACCGCGTCGTGTGCGCGCAGTATCGGCGCGCCGAAGACGACGCGAGTGTGAAAGACGACGTGCAGCGCAGTCGCGATGGCATGCGACGAGGTCGTCTCGTGTCGCACGAACACGCCCCAGATCAGTGCTATTCCCGCCGTCGTGCAAAAACCGGTACCATCCCGCGCCGCCGCCTTGCCGATGCAACGCATGCGGCGCGGATCCAAGAAACGCGAACGCGTCAATTTCCAGGAGGAACCATGTCGAGATCGATCGCCTCGACGGCGACAGTCGCGGCCATCGTCGTCGCGATGGCATTTGCGAGCGGCGCATCGCAGGCCGCGCCAGGCGAGACGGTCCGATGCCAGAGCGGCACGCTGGAGCCGGGCGACGGTGCCGAGAATCTTGTCGTCGACAGGACATGCAGCGTCGGCGAAGGCACGTATCGCTATCGCAACGTCAACATCGTCGCCGGAGGCACGCTCCAATTCGCGGATGCGCCGATCGACTTCTGGGCGGCGTCGATCCTGATCGAGAACGACGGCGCGCTCGTTGCAGGCGGTTCAGGGGCCGGCGAGCCCATCGGCACGAAGCCCGGCGGGCGATTGACGTTCCATCTCTACGGCAAGGACCAGGGCCCGCGAAGCGGCAAGGGCATCGCCTGCGTGATGCCGACCTGCGGCATTCCCAATGGTCCCGACAGCGTCTGGACGAGCAACGGCGCGAAGAAGGTCGCGTTGCCCGGCGGCGCTGTCGACGATTACTTCTACCAGTACGCACCGCTACCCTCGGACGACGGCGACGCGAACGGCTATTTCGGCTACAAGGTGCTCGCCGTGTCGTACGGCGGAACGCTGCAGCTCTTCGGCAGGAAGGGCGCGACGTACGGCGCGATCGACGACTCGAGTTCGGGCACGAGCTGGGTGCGGCTCAACAAGACGATCAAGCCCGACGACTGCAGCGGCGTCGCGTGCACGCTCGAGCTCGATCGGCCCGTCGACTGGAGCGTGGGCGACGTGATCGTGCTCACGACCACCGACTATCTGCCCGGTCACTCCGAGCAACTGACGATCGCCGACATCTCGCCCGACAGGACGAAGCTCACGCTGAAGGAGAAGGTGCGCTGGATGCACAACGGCGCGCGCTTCGACATGAGCGTCGTTCCCGACCGGCTGGGCCTCAGGGATCCGTCGGGTGTCGCGAAGAAGAACTCGGCGGAAACGCGGGCGGCCGTCGCGCTCTTGTCGCGCAGCATTCGCATCGTGTCGGGGGGCGACGCGATCGACGAACCGTTTCCCGCAGCGCCCGCGTGGTCGCCCGATCCCAACGCGAGCCCCGGCTATTACTTCGGCGCGCACACGATCGTGCGGCAGGGCGCGAAGAAATTCCAGGTCCAGGGCGTCGAGTTCGATCAACTCGGGCAGGGCGGCCGCATCGGTCACTACCCGGTGCATTTCCACGCCGCGCGCCGCATGCCGCCCGACACGTTCATCAAGGACTCGTCGGTGCACGATTCGATGACGCGCTGGTTCGTGCTGCACTCGACGCAGAACGTGACGCTCGCGCGCAATGTCGGCTACCTGTCGATCGGCCACGGCTACTACCTGGAAGACGGCACCGAGATCGACAATCGGCTGATCTCGAACATCGGCATCTTCGCGCGTGCCGCCATCGAGAACGAGCAGAACCCGCGCAGGATCCCGGGCATTCTCGCCGCGAGGACGCAGAACCATCTGTCGCGTGCCGATCCCAATGCGTATCGGGCGGAGTTCGTGCCGTTCTATTCCGACTACGACCATCCGGCCGTGTTCTGGATCATGAACGGCTGGAACGATTTCGAATACAACATGGCGGTGGGCGCCGGCGCATGCGGCGCGTGCTACTGGCTGTTGCCCGGCGCGAACAGCGGTCACTCGCGTCATCAGAAATGGGAGGGCTACGCGTCGCTGCAGGCCGATTCGTCGCCAGGCATGAACGATCCCACGGCGCGCGCCGGACTTTCGCCACTCAAGAAGTTCGTCGGCAATTTCTGCTCGACGGCGTCGATGTCGTTCAACACCGTGGCGAACACGACGGCGTGCGTCGGCATCGGCGCCGCGAACGTTCCCAATCCCGACAACCCGCTCGTACGCGCGATCCCCAATCCGCTCGCGCCCGACGCGTGCGATCAAAGCAACCCGCGGCACGACGGCCAGTTCGAGCCGTGGGCATGCGCGCATCCGAACAACGCCAAGGCGGACGACTACTACCCGCAGATCGGCGGTGGAGGACGCTTTCCCACGCGCTGCGATACGCCCAACGGCGACTGCAGCAGGGTGCCGCCGTGTTCCGCCGGTCATCCCGAAGGCTGCATGGTCACGGTGATCGACAACTACACGTCGTCGTTCCATTGGTCCGAGCAGAACTTCGCCGCGATCTGGCTGCGGCCGCAGTGGTACCTCTACTCGAACAGCGTGCTGACCGACGTGATCAACGGCGGCCTCACGTTCGTGACCGGCGGCGGCTACACGGCGTCCGACGTGATTCCCGGGCACTGGGCGCTCGCGTACAAGAGCGTGTTCATCGGCGAAACGCAACCCGGCAATCCGTACGCGTCGATCGCGAGCCCGGTCAATCCCAACGGCGGCCTAGCGTGCGACGCGCCAACGTCGGGCAACCATTGCCTGATCGCGAAGGAAGGCGTGAGCTTCCCGAAAGGCAACTTCGGCGTCAACGCGCGGCTCTTCAACATCTACGACGGTCCCGCATATCAGGACTCGAACGCCTATCTGAACATCCGCACGGCAACGCTCGATTGCACGCCGGGCGCGACCGAAGGGTCGCTTTCCAACTGCGGATCGAGCAAGTACCTGCAGGGACCCAGCACCGGTGTGCCCCGCGACGGCAATCGCTGCTATCTGCCGAACGCAGCGATCGGGTGGAAGCAGCCGAACGGCTTCTACTATCCGCCCGCGTTCCACTCCGACAATCTCTTCTTCGACAACGTCGAGATCCGCCACTACGTGACGCAACCGCTGTTCCTGCCGGGTACGTATCAAACCGATACGAGGGCGGCGTGGCAGCAGTACTGCAACTTCCAGTCGGACATGTTCAACAACTGGACGGACATCGATCGCCAGACCGAGTTGAACGACGACGACGGATCGCTGACCGGCTACGCGCAGACGATCTCGATCAACGAGGACGCGTACTTCGACGGGCCGAAGGAAGCGATCGAATGCGCATCCGACGAAACCGCGAAGACGAGCCCGTACGATTACGTCACTGCGGTCGTGTATCCCCAATGCCTGCTGCCGGGCAATGCGTGTCCGCAGGTGAAGCCCGCATACGACAGCAATCCGAACGCGCGCGTCCCGTCGTGGAACAAGGATTGCGGCGGCCCGTTCTGCTACGGCGTGCCGCTTTATCGGCAACTGATGACCGGCATCGAACGTACCCATGTGCCTGCGCCGCCGGTCGTGCGCATGGCGGGACAGGGCACGGGCCAGCGCAGCACGCTCGCCGCGAACAACGGCGTCTACTACATGGACACGACCGTCAGTGCCGAGCGTCAATCGGCGCCTTCGGTCATTCCGCGCACGAGCTTGAACGTGTTCCAGCCCGGCGGCGTCTATTACACGTTCCTCGTCTTCGCGAAGCCGTCGACCACGCAGACGTACCAGCTCTACGTCGGCAAGTCGGGTTTCGACAAGGCGACCGACGTGTGGCCCATCCGCGCCGACATCGCGACCGATCCGCCGGTGTACAAGAAGGCGCCGTTGCCGAGTGGACAACTGTTGCCGGCGGGATGGAGCGTCGATTACGACCAAACGACCGGCGTCCTGCAGGTGACGATGTCGATGGCGCTCGACGACTTCAGGCTGCCGTGGCAGGCGGCGCGCGTCGACAAATGCCAGCCGTCGAGCTTCTGCGCGTACGACACGAAGGCGAATGCATGCGGTTGCGCCGTCGATGCGAACGGCCGCAAGCTCGACCCGTTGTGCCAGGACGCCGTGTGCTCGTGGGCCGGCAACGATCCGGAATGTCCGAATGGCGGCTGCTGGGGATTCGCGTTCAAGCTGCCGGCGTCGTTCAATACCGATCCGTCACCCGATCCGCGGCCGGCACCCGCATGCTTTCCGAGGAACGCCGCCTGGGATGTGCCGTGGCAGGCAGTATCGCCCGACATCGCGGGCAAGGCGCCGATATGCGCGGCAGCGCCGGTCAAGCCTGCCGATTTTTGCGACGCACCCGGGGCCGTTCGCAATGCCGTGACGAAGTGACGAATGCCGGATGCGTGTGATGTCAGTGCGCGGCCAACCGGCAGAAGGGCCGTCTTTGCCATCCAAGTGGAAGGTGATATGATGCCGCCTGGATGGTGAATATCGGAGGCCCGCATCGTGCCCGAAGTGAAGCCGAGGCTTGTCGACACCGAAAAGATCACGATCAATCTGGGCCTCATCGATCTCGGCCAGATCGATTTACTGGTTCAGGAAGGCTTCTACTCCAATCGCACCGACTTTATCCGCACCGCAATCAGGAACCAGCTTGCGGCACACGGCGAGGTGTTACGCCAGACGGTGGCACGGCGCACGCTCGTGCTTGGGCTCCAACTGTTCACGAAGCACGATCTGGAGCTCGTGCGCAAGTCAGGAGCCAAGTTGCGTATCCACGCATTGGGCCTCGTTCGCATTGCCGATGATGTTTCTCCCGCGTTGGCGAGAGAGACCATCGAATCCATTTCCGTGCTCGGCGCCTTGGATGCGAGTACCGCAATCAAGGCCGCGTTGGCGGATCGTATCCACTGAGAAGGACATAGATGAACATCGACATGAATCGCACCATGCAGGAAACCATGCGTCTGATGCAGGCGGGCGATCTATACGCCGCCACCTTGGCCATTCAGCAGGGGCTGCACGGTGCCGAATCAACGGGTATCAGAACCGAAATGCCTGCGCGGAGCGGGAGAGCTGGATGCATCGACGGTCAGTATCGAGTGGTTCCCGGTGGCGAAAGCGATGTCTCGCACACGCCCGGAACGACCGAGCCTACCGACGACGGTTCCGGCAAGGGACTCGACGGGGAGTTTCGCGAGCATCGCTTCACGTGCGACGCCGGCTCGATGCACTACAAGATCTTCATTCCCACAGCCATCGCGGAGACGGCGCCGCCGCTCATCGTGATGCTGCATGGCTGCACACAGTCGCCCGACGATTTCGCGCGCGGCACACGCATGAACGCTCTCGCGCGGGAGCACGGTTACGTTGTTGCATATCCCGCACAGGCGAAGAGCAAGAATGCAAACAGATGCTGGAACTGGTTCCGCAGCCGCGACCAGCAACGCGGCCAGGGCGAGCCGGCGATCCTCGCCGCACTTACTCGCCACCTGGTCAAAGCGCACGGCCTCGACGAGCGCCGCGTGTACGTCGCCGGACTATCCGCCGGTGGTGCAATGGCTGCCGTGCTCGCGAGCACCTACCCGGATGTGTACGCAGCAATCGGCGTCCACTCCGGATTACCGTTCGGCGTGGCTCACGATCTCCCCTCGGCGTTCGCCGCGATGAAACAAGGTGCCGGCACGTCGGCCGCTGGTGTGCCGTCGGCGCGCACGGACCCCGTGCCCGCCATCGTGTTCCACGGTGATAGGGACATGACGGTCGATCCGTGCAATGGTGCCGCGATCATCGAACAGTGCATGGGCACGGCTGCCGCGACGAGCGACGCGGAACCGCACGCAACGCGCGCGACAGTCGAACGCGGATCGGTGCGAGGGGGGCGCAGCTATACGCGCACGATCTTCACCAATACCGCAGGGAGCGTCGTGGCCGAGCAATGGCTGGTCCACGGTGGCGGTCATGCATGGTTTGGCGGAGACGTGTCGGGCTCCTACACCGACCCGTCCGGTCCCGACGCGTCGCAACACATGCTGCGCTTCTTTTCCGCCTGCGCGCGAAGTGCGATCAACTGACGTTCGCCGGCTGCTACATGTTGCCGAGCGGGAGCGATCGGCATAGCGCCACGAACTCACAACGCGATCATCACCTTGATAGCCTCGCGCTCATTCATGGCCCGGTAGCCGTCGGGCACTCCGTCGAGGTTGGTGACACGGTCGAACACACGGCCCGGCTCGATTCTGCCTTCGACGATGTCGGGCAGCAGCTCCGCGATGTACGCCCGCACCGGAGCGGGCCCCCCGCCGACCCTGATGTTGCTGTAGAAGGCCGGCAACGAGTTCGGAATCGTTTCGTAATGCGGAACGCCGACGCGACCGATTGCGCCACCCGGGCGAGTAACGCCGATCGCCGTGAGAATGGCTTGCTCGCTGCCGACGCACTCGAGGACCGAGTGCACCCCGGAGCCGCCTGTCAGCTCATGCACGCGCTCGACAGCGGCCTCACCGCGCTCACTGACGATATCCGTCGCGCCGAACGCGCGTGCAAGCGCGATGCGGTCGGGATGGCGTCCGAGCATGAGGATCTGTTCGGCGCCGAGACGCTTCGCTGCGATGACGCCGCACAAACCGACGGCGCCGTCGCCGATCACGGCGACTTTGCTGCCTTCGTGAACGGCAGCCACGACCGCGGCATGGTGGCCGGTTCCCATGACGTCAGAAAGCGTCAGCAGCGACGACATCAGTGCCTCGTCCTTGTCAGCCGACAGCGGGAACAGCGTCCCATCGGCCAGCGGTACCCGCACGGCCTCGGCCTGGGCGCCCGGCACCTGGCCACCGAAAAACCCGCCATGAATGCACGATGTCTGCAGCCCTTCATGGCAAAACGTGCAGTTACCATCCGAATATGCGAACGGCATCACGACGATTTGGCCTCGTTTGAGCGTGCGGACGTGGGCCCCGACGGCTTCGACGACGCCCATCGCCTCGTGGCCCATTCGCCGGCCGCCTTCGACCGGCGCCATTTCCTTGTAGGGCCAAAGATCGCTGCCGCAAATGCAGGCCCGCGTGACGCGGACGACTGCGTCGGTTGGTTCTACCAAGGCCGGCTCCGGGACGTTCTCGATACGGACGTCGCCGGCACCGTACATCACAGTAGCGCGCATGATCTATCACTCCTTTTCACGACGTAGGCAGCATTGGTCGGCCCGAACCCCGGCGACGTCGCCATATCAGTGGGCACGTCTTCTTTCGAGTGGCGATTTCCCGCACCAGTTCGAACAAGGCCTCATTTGCCGTGCGAGCTTGTGCGGTAAAGCGCGGGACCGTATTGCGGACGTCGGAGCGTGAAAATTGGGCAAGCCTCGGAGGGCGCCGCTGAAGGATCGCGCCTTGAGCGTGGATGTGCGCTTCTGGCCGGTTGCGCAATCTTCCCGGCCGTCGCCTCTTCGGCACCCGTTCAGGTATTGAAAACGACCCGGCCGGCCTGCGAGACATCGTAGCCGCGTAGCGACTTCGCCTTCGCATCGAACGCCGGGGTTCGCATCCACGCGAGCAGCGCCTGCAGCGGTGGCTCGAACGCATCGCGGCGATGCATGACGAGATCGACGCGCTCCGTGACGAGCGGCAGGAACGCGAGCCCATGCTCGTGCGCTGCCGCTTCGACGCCGAGCCCCACGTCGGCCTGGCCGTCGCGCACGATCGCCGCGACTTCGCTTTCGCCATGCGCGGCGCGCGGCGCGTAAGACAGCGCTTCGCCTTGGATGCCCGCCTTGCCCAGCAGATGGACCCACAACTGGTGGCTGCCGGATTCGGGCTGGCGTGCAGCAAAGCGCAGCCGTTTCGATGCGACATCGGCGACCGATTCCACATGCTTCGGATTGCCCGCCGGCAGCAGCAGGCCCTGCATTCGGCGCGCCCATTCGATGACGACCGCGTCGGACGCATCGAGCATCGCGCGCACCAGCGGCACGTTGTATTCGCCGCTCGCCTCGTCGAGCCAGTGC
>JAICKU010000089.1 GCA_025927765.1 Burkholderiales bacterium | reverse complement strand
CGATCGACGACCACGAACGTGTTCTTCTCGAGGTCGGCCACGATCACCTCGTGCCGATGATTCGCGACGGCCACGCGCGAGCCCTTCGGTGCCGCGCGCATCGCGATCACGCGTCCGACGTCCCACGGCTGCGTCTTCACCTCGCCGTTGGCGAACATGACGAGGCGCTCTTCGTGCGTCTCGTCGCTCACCGCCACGAGCGTCCTGCCGTCGGCGAGCCATTGGCCATGGCGATAGCGTACGCCGTCGGGAATGCCGTGCTGGCGCACCGCGCCTTCCCACAGCGCGAACGTGAAGAGCTTGCCGCGCGCCTCGACGGCGAGACTGTGACCGGCGGGATGCACGGCGAAGCCTGCGAGGTGGTCGGCGGCATCGGCGAAGCGGCGGGCGGCCTGCGTGCGCGGCGAGGGAACGTCGATGTCGAGCCGCGTGGTCGTGTCGGTGGCCGGATCGTAGCGCCACAGGTCGGCGCCGCACTGGTAGACGATGCGGCGCCCGTCGGTTTGCGCGTTGCGTGCGTAAAAGTCGTCGTGGTCGGTGTGACGACGCACGTCGCTGCCGTCGGGACGACACGAATAGAGGTTGCCCACGCCTTCGGCATCGGACAGGTAATGGAGCCGCTCCCCGATCCACATCGGGCACGTGACGTTGCCCGCGAGTTCGCGCATCCAGCGGAATTCGCCGCTGCCGCTCGCATCGATCCAAAGCTGTCCCGCGGTGCCGCCGTGATAGCGCTTCCAGCGCGCGGGATCCGCGGTGTTGCGGCCGATGACCATCGCGCCGTGTTGCCCGTAAGCGAGGTGATTGATCTGCCCGAGCGGAATCGGCGCCGGCATGCCGCCTTCGAGCGGCAGCGTGAACGCGCGGTAGTCGCGCACGAACGGCTGCCCGTGCGTCGACACGAACAGGATGCGGCCGTCGGGCGTGAAGCCGCGCACCTGGACGTCGGCGCCTTGCCACGTCATGCGCCGCGCCGGTCCGCCTTCGGCCGGCATCAGGTACACCTCGGGATGCTGCTCGTCGCGGCCGACGAACGCGAGCCACCGCCCATCCGGCGAGAGCGCGGGCGTCGACGTTTCGCCGAGGCCGTCGGTCAGGCGGCGCGCGACGCCGCCGCGTGCGTCGACGCGCCAGACGTCGTCGTCGCAGACGAACGCGATCGCGTCGCCGCAGATCGCCGGTTGCCTCAGATAGCCGGGACGCGCCATGCTCGCGAGCTCCTGTCGGGGCGAACCGTGATTCTGCCCGATGTTAGGGCTTCAGATCCATCTCGAGATGGATGTAGTCGCCGCGATAGGTGACTTCGCCGAGGTAGATGACCGTTCCATCAGGCGCCTGGCATATGCGGCGCACTTCGGCGACCGGCGCATTGACGTTGATGCCGAGGAGACGCGCGACGGTGACGTCGGCGGTGCCGATCTCGAGCGTCTGCCATGCGCGCGCCACGTGCACCCGCGGCAGCTCGAGCAGCACCGGCACGACGGTTTCGCGGCGAAAGCGCTTCGCCGCCATGCGGAACACACGCTCGGCGAGATAGATCGAGATCACGCAATACGCTTCGCCCTGCCGTGAGTGCACGCGCCGCATGAAGCGATAGCGCGGCGCGGGCACGCCGTCGCGGGCGGTGAGCCGCGGTGACGCCGACGCCTCGTCGATCAGCGTGAGGTTCGGCGTGTCGTCGCGGTAGACGTCGGCGAGCGCCTGCAGGCTCGTCTCGAGCACGAGTCGCCTGTCGCGCTGCGGCTGCGCCGTCACGAACGTGCCCCGGCCGCGCTCGGGCGACACCAGGCCTTCGCGCGCCAGCAGTTCCATCGCCTGGCGCACCGTCACGCGCGCGACGTCGAACTCGCCCATCAGCGCCTCGAGCGTCGGCAGCTTCGTGCCCGGCGGCCAGACGTTGCGCGCGATGCGCTGCCGGAACACGTCCGCCAGCTGCGCATAGCGCGGCATCGGGCTGCCGCGAAAGAGCGGTGCATCGCCGGCCGCGGAAGACTTGTGCATAAGGTTCCATCTATAGTACGTTTGGCTTCTTTCGCACGCAATCGCGCTCCGCGTCGCCGGTATCGCGTCCGGCGCTTCCTTCGCGCGTCGCTCGAACCGCCACCGTTCCCACTCGTGCTCCGCCGCGTCGTCCTCATCGCCCTGCCGTGGCTCATCGTGATCGGCATCTGGTACGCGATCGCGTACTCGGGGCTCATCAATCCGGCGCTCGTGCCCACACCCGACCGCGTGGCGTGGCGCTTCTGGGACCTGATGACGCACGCGCGGCTCCCCGTCGACATCCTGATGTCGACGCAGCGCGTCGTGATCGGCGTGGCGCTCGGCATCCTCGCCGCCGTACCGGTGGGCTTCGTGCTCGGCTGGTACAGGAACGTGCGCACGTTCATCGATCCGCTGATGAACTTCTTCCGCGCACTGCCGCCGATCGCGCTGATTCCGCTCGTGATCGTCTACTTCGGCATCGGCGAGCTCGCGAAGGTCGTGGTGCTGTTCTACGCGTCGTTCTTCGCCGGCGTGATCGTGATGTACGAAGGCATCGCGCAGATCAGCCCGATCTACGTGCGCGTGTCGCGCACGCTCGGCGCGAGCGACGCCGAGATCTTCCGCAAGGTGATCGTGCCGCTCACCGTGCCGCATCTGCTGACCGCGCTGCGCGTCGCGCTCGGCGTCGCGTGGGCGACGCTCGTCGCGTCGGAGCTGATCGCCGCGCAGCAGGGCCTCGGTGCGCTGATCCAGAACGCGTCGTCGTTCTTCCAGCTCGACATCATCTACGTCGGCATCATCTGCATCGGCCTGATCGCGCTCGCGATGGACCTGATCCTGCGGGCGGTGGCCCGCCGGCTGGTGGCATGGCAGGAGCGGATCGCGTAACGTGGCCGGACGTCCCCGCATCGTGTTCGATCACGTGTCGATGGAATTCCCGTCGAAGCAGGGACGCCTTCGCGTCGTCGACGACGTGTCGTACGAAATCGACGACGGCGATTTCGTCGCCGTCATCGGCCCGTCGGGCTGCGGCAAGACGACGATGATGAACATGGTCGCCGGCTTCGTGCAGCCGACGTCGGGCCGCGTGCTGCTCGACGGCAAGCCGATCACCGGCCCCGGCCCCGACCGCGGCGTCATCTTCCAGGAATATGGCGTGTTCCCGTGGCTCACGGTGCGCCAGAACATCGCGTTCGGCCTCACGCTGCGTGCCAATCGCGCGCACGCCGCCGAGCGCAACGAGATCTGCACTCGCTACATGAAGCTCATGGGGCTCTCCGAGTTCGCCGACGCATGGCCGAAGATGCTGTCGGGCGGCATGCGGCAACGCCTCGCCCTCGCGCGCGCGTACGCGGTGCGCCCGCAGTTCCTGCTGATGGACGAGCCGTTCGGCGCCCTCGACGCGCAGACGCGCGCCGCGATGCAGGACCTGCTGCTCGAAGTGCTCGCCGCCGAAGGCAAGACGGTGATGCTGATCACGCACTCGGTCGAGGAGGCGATCTACCTCGCGTCGCGCATCGTCGTGATGAGCGCGCGGCCGACGCGGATCCGCGAGGAGATCACGGTGCCGTTTGCGTACCCGCGCGCCGACGCGCTGCACGAGACGCGCGAGTTCAACGAATTGCGCTCGCACATCCGCGACCTCGTCATGCGCGAGTACGCAGCGCAGGCGCAGCAGTCGCAGGCAGTCGGGGCGGAATGAAGTCATGCCTTTCCAGCCGGGTCGCCGTCACGGCCCACCAACCGGAGGATGAAACGATGGAAGTGAAGCGCAGACAGTTCCTGCAAACGGCGGCGGTGGTCGGCGCCGGGCTCGGCACGGGCGTCATCGGCGCGCCGGCGATCGCGCAGAGCCGCACGAAGGTCAAGGTCGGCTACCTGCACACGCTCGCGGTCGACGGCCAGATCTGGACCGGCATCGATCGCGGCAACTTCGCGAAGCACGGCGTCGAGCTCGACCTCGTGCAGTTCACCACCGGTCTCGAGCTCTTCCAGGCGATGATCGGCGGCAGCATCGAGATGCTCGTCACCGGCGCGGTGATCTCGAACTTTCCCGCGCGCGGGCAGGGCAAGATGTTCCTCGTCAACGACGTCGAGTTCGCGACCGCGCAACTGTGGGTGCACGGCGACCAGGTCAAGAGCTTCGCCGACCTGAAAGGCAAGAAGATCTCGACGACCACGGGCACGACCGCGCACGTGTTCCTCGACACGGCGCTCCGCGCGAACGGCATCGATCCGAAGGACGTCGACATCGTCAACCAGCGGATGTCGGAGGCGGTGACGTCGTTCATCTCGGGTGCGGTGCCGGCCGTCGCGCTGTGGGTGCCCTTCAACATTCCCGTCAAGGAGAAGGTCAAGGACGCGAAGATGCTGGCCGACGCGTCGGCGTATTACCCGAAGGCGGCGATCGTCGGCGGCTGGGCGACGCGCGAGGATTACTTCGACAAGAACAAGGCGACGTGCGCGAACCTGATCCGCGGCTGGGCGGAGGCGAACGACTACATGATCGCGAACTCCGGCGCCGCGCTGCAGGCACTGCAGAAGAACCACTACGAGAAGGTGCCGCTCTCCGACCTGAAGGAGCAGTTCAAGGCGCAGAAGATGTTCACGTCGCACGAGTGGCGCAAGATGTACCAGGACGGCACGGTCACCAAGTGGCTGCAGCAGGTGACCGACTTCTTCGTGCGCTTCGGCGGCATCCAGAATCCGGTGCCCGCGTCGAAGTACTTCGATCCGACGCTCTACCTCGACACGATCAAGGCGTAGGCGGCGGCGCATGGCGCGCGCGGACGGCGAGTACGACTACGTCGTCGTCGGCGCCGGTTCGGCGGGGTGCATCCTCGCCAACCGGCTGTCGGCGGACGCGTCGACGCGGGTGCTGCTCGTCGAAGCGGGCGGGTCCGATCGCAACTTCTGGATCCACCTGCCCGTCGGGTACTTCCGCACGATCTACGACACGCGCTTTTCGCGCCTCTTCGACACGATGCCGTCGGAAGGCACGGCGGGGCGCAACATCGTGTGGCCCCGCGGACGCGTCATCGGCGGCTCGTCGTCGATCAATGGGCTGATCTTCATTCGCGGGCAGCACGAGGACTTCGACGACTGGGCCGCGCAGGGCGCGGACGGCTGGCGCTACATCGACGTGCTGCCCGACTTCAAGCGCATCGAGCATTACGCAGGCGGCGCGAGCGCGTATCACGGCGCGAACGGCGAGCTGGGCGTCAGCAACCTGCGCAACGACCATCCGTACTGTCTTGCCTGGGTCGACGCGGGCGCCGAGCTCGGCTTGCCGCGCAACGCTGACTTCAACGGAGCAAGTACGTACGGCGTCGGCGCGTATCAGCTGAGCATGGATCGCGGCTGGCGGCAGAGTTCGGCGGTCGCGTTCCTGCGTCCGGTCCGCCATCGCCCGAATCTCACCATCGTCACGCGCGCGCTCGTGTCGCGCGTGCTGTTCGAAGGGACGCGCGCCGTGGGCGTCGAATGGCAGCGCGAAGGCGTGACCGGGCGCGTACGCGCGGCGCGCGAGGTGATCCTGTCGGCGGGCACCCTGCAATCGCCGCAGCTGCTGCAGCTGTCGGGCCTCGGACCGCCCGATCTGTTGCAACGGCTCGGCATTCCGGTCGTCGCCGGACTGCGCGGCGTGGGCGAGAACCTGCAGGACCACTACCAGGCGCGCACGATCGTGCGGCTGAAGAAGCGCGTATCGCTGAACGACGACGTGCGCAACCCCATGAAGCTCGCGGGCATGGGCGCCGAGTGGCTGTTCCGCCGCTCGGGACCGTTGACGGTCGGCGCGGGGCAGGTGGGTGGTGCCGCGTGCACCGCGTTCGCCCAGGGCGGCCGGCCCGACGTGCAGTTCAACGTGATGCCGCTTTCCGTCGACAAGCCCGGCGATCCGTTGCACGCGTATCCCGGCTTCACGGCGGCGGTGTGGCAATGCCATCCGGCGTCGCGAGGACGGCTCGCCATCCGCTCGACCGATCCCGCGGAAGCGCCGCTGATCGAGCCGCGCTACCTGTCCGAGGACGTCGATCGCAAGACGCTCGTCGCCGGCATCCGCATGCTGCGCGAGATCCATCGCCAGCCGTCGTTTCGCGACCTGTACGACGTCGAGATGCTGCCGGGGCCCGACGCGAAGCACGACGAGGATCTGCTGGACTTCGCGCGCCGCGCCGGTGGTACCGTGTTTCATTGCGTGGGGACGTGCCGGATGGGCACCGCGAACGACGAGATGGCGGTGGTCGACCCGCAACTGCGCGTGCGCGGCGTGGAATGCCTGCGCGTGATCGACGCGTCGGTGATGCCGAAGGTGACGTCGGCGAACACGAACGCGGCGTCGCTGATGATCGCCGAGCACGGCGCGCGAATGGTGCTGCGCGATAAGTAGGGCCCGTCAAGTCGGGTCAGCGGGTCGTGTCGATGTCGACGTAGATCCACTCCGCCAGCAGCACCGGGTGCGCCTTGTAGCCGATCACGCGCGGCTGCACGAGCGTGTTCTGGTACGTCGCGGTGCCGAGGCGCCACGGCGTGTCGTTCTCGAACTGGCGCGTCATCTGCTCGAACAGCTGATTGCGTGCGGGTGAATCGGGCAGCAGCCGCGACTGCTCGTACAGCGCGTCGTACGTGCGCGACTGGTAGCACGCAACGTTGCTCTGCCCCACGTTGCCGCCGTAGAGCAGTTGCATGAAATTGTCGCCGTCGGGATAGTCGGCGATCCAGCCATACGTCCACATCTGGTGGTGGCACGCAAGCGCTTCCTTGATCTGGTCGGACAGCTTGCCCTTCTCGATCGCGAGCCTGATGCCGAGCGTGTTCATCGCCTTCTTCCACAGCTCGTCGAACTCCCGCGCCGTCGCGTTCGTCTGGCTCGCATACCGAAGCGTGAACGGCGCACCGCTCGGCAGCCGGCGAAAGCCGTCGCCGCCTTTGCGATAACCCATCCGATCGAGCAATTCGTTAGCCGCGTCGGGATCGTGCCTGATGTTGCTGCGATAGCGCGGCTCGTACCCGGTCACGCCTGGGGGGATGGCCATCGCGAGCGGCACCGCCTGGCCCTTGCGGATGATGTCCACCTCCGCGTCGACGTCGTACGTCATCGTGATCGCGCGTCGCAGCGCGATCTTCTCCTTCGAGAATCCTCCGAGCACCGGATCGCGCATGTTGAACGCGGTGTAGTTGATCGCGGGCTGCAGGATGCGCGACAGGTAGACGCCCTTCGCGGCGAGCGCGGGTGAAAGCTTGCCGTGCGGCAGCGCGACGGGCGCGAACGTGCCCGGCAGGTTCAGGACGTCGAGCTCGCTGCGTTCGAACGCGAGCCAGCTCGATTGCGGTTCCTCCATCACGCGGATGTCGATCGTCCCGATCTGCGGCATCCGCTTGCCGCGCATGCGCGCCGCGATCGTCTTGTCGACCGGATCGTCGCCCGGCTGGAAATCCCACACGAAGCCGCGAAACGTCGGGCTCGCCGCGAGCACCATGCGCGACGCGCGCACCCATTCCTTCAGCATATACGGGCCGGTGCCCACCGGATGCGCCGCGAGGTCGGCGCCGTACGCGTCGACGACCTCGTGCGCGACCGCCGAGAGCGCCGGCAGCGCGAGCACCTGCGGGAACGTGTAGTCGCTGTGCGTGAGCGTGATGCGCAGCGTGTAGCGGTCGGGCGTTTCGAGGCCGCTCACGCGTGCCGCGTAGTCGAACTTGTCGCCGTTCTGCTTCGCCTTCGCCACGAGCGCATCGAGGCCCTCGATCTTGCCGGCGACATAGAACGCGTTCGGCGAGCGGTTCTTCGGATCGACGAGGCGCTTGATCGCGTACGCGTAATCCGCCGCGGTCAGTTCGCGCCGCTTGCCCTTGAACGCGGGGTCGGGCGCGAAATAGATCCCTTCGTGCAGCTTGAACGTGTAGCGCCGGCCGGCGTCGGCGACCTGCGGCAGCGCCTCGGCGGTGAGCGGCGCGAGCTTGACCGGGCGCGCGAGGTAATCGAACGTGAGGAGCGGCTCCATGATCGCCGCGATCACGGTGCTTGAGTAGATCTCGCTCGCCTGCGCAGGGTCGAAGCCGGTTTCCGCGCGTGGCAGCGACACGTGCAGAACCTTGGCGGGATCGGCCGCCCACGCGACCGCAGACACGACGACGAGCGCCGCCGCGAGCACGCGCCCGACGACGCTTCGGAACGCCGCCACCATCGAATCCCCCTTCGCCCGCGAGGCTCGCGGATCGTGACCCTGCAACGACGCTAACGTGATGCCCCGGCCGTCGTCAAGGGCGAGCCACGTGCAAGAGGTCTCTTCAGGCCAAGACGATCGTCTTGATGTTGACGAACTCGCGAATGCCGAAAACCGCGAGCTCGCGGCCATACCCGCTGTTCTTGATGCCGCCGAACGGCAGCCGCGGATCGGACCGCACGGCGTCGTTGACGAACACCGAGCCGGCCTCGACGAAGTCCGCCGCGAGTTGCTTGCCGCGCGCGAGATCGCGCGTGATCACTCCGGCGCCAAGCCCGTACTCGCCCGCGTTCGCGAGCGCGACGGCTTCGTCCTCGTCGCGAACGGGGACGATCGCGGCCACCGGGCCGAACACTTCCTCGTCGAACGCGGCCATCCCCGGCCGCACGCCGGTCAATACCGTGGGGGGGTACCACGCACCGGGGCCGGGTGGAATTTGGCCGCCGAGCAGGCACCGTGCACCGGACGCGACGCTCGCATCGACCTGCCGCTGCAGCGTTTCGCGAAGATCGACGCGCGCCTGCGGCCCGACTTCGGTGTCGGGATCGAGCGGATCGCCCATCTTCGCTGCGCGCATCCGCGCGACGAAGCGCTCCTCGAACGCGTGGCGGACGGCATCCACCACGAGAAAGCGCTTGCCGGCGATGCAGCTCTGCCCCGCATTGACGAGCCGCGCCTTCGTGCACACCTGCGCGGCCAGGTCGAGATCCGCATCGTCCAGCACGAGGTACGGGTCGCTGCCGCCGAGCTCGAGCACCGTCTTCTTGAGCATGGCGCCGGCCTTGGCCGCCACGGCGCGCCCCGCGGGGCCACTGCCCGTCAGGGTCACAGCCGCGACGCGCGGATGCTCGATCACCGCGTCGACGTGACGACTGCCGATCATCAGCGTGCGAAACAGGTTCTCGGGGAAGCCTGCACGACGGAAGATGTCCTCGATCGCCAGCGCACAACCGGGAACGTTCGATGCATGCTTCAGCACCGCCGCGTTGCCCGCCATGAGGCCGGGGGCGGCGAAGCGGAACACCTGCCAGAACGGAAAATTCCACGGCATCACGGCGAGCACGACGCCCAGCGGCCTGAAGGCGACGACGCTCTCGCGCGCATCGGTCTCCACGGATTCGTCCGCGAGAAAGCGCGCGGCGTGTTCGGCGAAGTAGTCGCAGGCGAGCGCGCATTTCTTCGCTTCGCCCGCCCCGTCCTTGACCGGCTTGCCCATCTCGCGCGCCATCAACACGGCAAAGTCCTGCGCTTCGTCGCGCAGGATCGCCGCGGCCTTGCGCATCGGTTGCGCGCGTTCGCCGAACGGCACGTGGCGCCAGTCGATCCACGCGGCATGCACGGAATCGATGACGCCGTCGACCTGCTGCGGCGTCATTTCGTCGTACGTTGCGATCGTTTCGCCGGTTGCCGGGTTGATGGCCTCGAGCGCCATGGCACCTCCTCGGTCTCGAAACGGCCGACGCGCGCTGATCTGCGCGCCGGCCGCGCGCACCCTTACGTCGTCAGCGCACGCCAACCCGCCGGTCGCGCGAAGGCGCGTGCAATGAAGTAGCCGCCCAGTCCGACGGCACCGGCGATCATGGCGGCCGCACCGGGGAACGTACGCGCGCTTTGCACTGCGATCTCGCCGGCATGCGGCGCGACGAGCTCCATGCGCCGACGCGTCATCTGCGCACCGAGCTCGGCGAGTCGCTCCTCGCCGAGCACGCGCTCCGCGTCGGGAAAGAGTTTCGTCTCCTCGTCGGCGACGTGGCGAAGCACTTCACGCATCAGCGACATCACCGTGAGGTCGTATTCGCGATCCGCCGGTTCCATGCGCGAGAGTTCGCCGATGAGCCGCTTCATCTCACCATGCTCTTCGTAGCTCTCCTGCACGAGGTCGGGATCGACGGTGCGCATCGCCGGATAGAAGATCTCTTCCTCGAGCTTCGCGTGAACCTCCAGGGCGAGCGACAGGACGTCGACGATCGCATGCTTGCGGCTCGGCGACGTGTTGGCGTGATAGCGATGGAACGTCATCAGCGCGTGCGTGTGATCCATGCGCAGCATCGTGATGGCGCCCGGTGAAACGTGACTCAGCATCTTCAGCATGCATCCTCCTCGGAGGCAGGGGGTTGACGTTGCGACACGCGCACGCCGAATCGCCGTGCCGCAGGCACGTAATTCGCCGCTCGGCAATTTTGGCCGCCGCCGATGTAATTACGCAGGCGTCACGAGACTCCATTGCGCGAGTCACCGCCGGGAGCGGCGCAAGCACGTGCCGATCCAACGCGTGATCGATGCAACGTGCGTGCCGTGCAAGCGCGAAATCGACGGAAACTCTCGAGTAGCGCGACGGTCCACTGAAGACGCGGCGCAGCAGGCGTTGGTGATGTCGTGCCGCGCAAACGAAGATGCGGAAGGAGCGACACACATGGCAACGACTCAAACGGGAACGTCGGGCGCGACCGGCACGCGCAGTTCGACAGCGAGCGGAACGCAGGGCGGAATCGGCGGACAGATTCCGGACACGACGTACAACCTGATCAGCGTGATGTATCACACGCTGCAGGGGTGCCAGACGTACGAGAAGTACGCGCAGGACGCCGAGCAGGCAGGCGAGCAGGAGATCGCGCAGTTCTTCCGCGAAACCGGCCGCCAGTTCGAGCAATGCGCAGAACGCGGTCAGCGGCTGCTCGCGCAATGCCTGCAGCAGGGCCAGGGACAAGGCTCGCGCGGCCAGCTCAACAGCCAGATGAGCGGTTCGTCCGGCCAGCAGAACCCATCGAAAGTGTCGTCCGGCCAGCAGAGTCAGGCGGGGACGTCGTCGGGCCAGCAGGGCAACGCACGCGCCAGCAGCAACATGGGCAGCGGCAGCGCGAACCTGAGCGGAAGCAGCAGCCGCAACAACAGCCGCTGATCGACTGAAGTCGCAGTCGTCGTATTGGGAGCGGGTGCGGTGCACCCGCTCTTTTCATTTGCCCGTTCGCGGCGCTCGTCGTCGCGCCGCGGCTTACCACCCGGGCCGCGCGCCGCCATCGGCTTGGCGTTCGGCGCGCGCAGCGGAGGCCAGAGCGTTGCCGCGGCAACGCGAAATCCGCTTCCCTCGCGCTACACTTCGCGCATCTTCGAAAAGAGCGGTGCGCGCGAATGCTGATCAAGGCTGTTGACGACAAGCGCCAGGAAGTCGCGGAACTCGAGGCCCGGCTTGCGACGGCACCGCCGCAACACAGGACCGTGCGGCATCCGCGGCATCGTCTTCGACGGCAACTTCTGCCGCGGTTGTTCCGGCCGCTCCGGTAGATACGGGTACTATTTCAAGTGTGGCGCTTGCTCGGCGCGCGCGCGCCGGTGAGCCGTCGATTCATTGAATCACTTCGTCTTCTCACGGCATCAAGTTGAACGACCGATCGCCCATGGAAGCGCGAAAGCGCTTCACGATTCTCATCGTCGACGACAATCGTGATCTGGTCGCGACGACCTCCGAGTTGCTCGAGCTGGCCGGGTATACGACGGTCCACGCTCATTCGGCACGCGAGGCAGTGGATTTGCTCGACGAAGTCGAAAGGATCGATCTTGTCCTGTCCGACATCCGCATGCCCGACGTCGACGGGTTCGATCTGCTGCGCGTGCTTCGGCATCGATTCCCCGCGTTGCCGATCATCTTGATGAGCGGCGTACCGGTGACGTCGGAGGATATCGTTCCTGCGAAAGCAACGATCCTCAGGAAACCCTTCGACGCCAGGCAACTTCAAGAATGCATCGCAACAAAACTTGCCGGCGGGTAAATGAGGACGCGACCGTACCGGGCAGTTGAAGGACGCCGGCCGACGACGCGTTTCGGCTAGCCGCGCCGCGCCCGACAACTCGGCCCGCTAGGATTGCGCGAGCGGGAGCCGCACCGAAAAATTGCTTCCCTTGCCCGCGCCTTCGCTGCTGACCTGCACCGAACCTCCGTGGAGCGTCACGATGTCTTTGACCAGCGCGAGTCCGATGCCCAATCCTCCGCGTGACTGGTTGCGGGACGATTCCGCCTGCGTGAATAGATCGAAGATGTGAGGCATCATGTCGTGCGCGATGCCGATGCCATCGTCTGCGACGCGCACGACGCCCTCATCGCCTTCGGTGCCTCCCTTGACCCAGATGTGTCCGCCGGGCGGCGTGAACTTTGCCGCATTCGTGATGAGGTTCACGAAGACTTGAATCAGGCGAGCAGGGTCGGCATCGACTACGATCGCCGCGGAAGGAAACAACACTTTCAACTGCTGGCGACGCTCCTGCACGAGCGGGCTCGCACTTTCAACCGCCCGATCGACGACCGTCCGCAGCGCAATGCGCTCCTTTTCGAGCATGATCTTGCCCGCGTTGATTCGGGCGAGATCCAGCAATTCGTCGACGAGGCGCATGAGGATGGCCACTTGACGTGCGATGAGGCCAAGGGTGTCTTCGATCGCCGCGCCCGCAGCGACTCTCCTTCGTATGATCTCGATTGCGTGGAGCAGTGGCGCGAGCGGATTGCGAAGTTCGTGCGCCAGTGTCGACAGGAAGGTGTCCTTGCGCACGATGATCGCGTTCGATGCCTCGAGCTGATTGCGTAGCGCTTCGATTTGTTCCCGCAGATCGGTGCGGTTGCGCAGGATTTTCCCGAAGCCCGCAAGTCGTCCCTGGTCGTCGTGGAGCGGAATCATCACGCCCGTCGCCCAGAAGCGGGAGCCATCGGCACGCGCGAGCCAACGGTCGTCCTCTGCGGCCGTGTCGGCCTCGGCGGTCGCGACCTCCTGTACCGGCGTGCCGCGGGCAATGTCCTGCTCGGTGAACACGAGGCTCCCGGGCCGGCCGATGGCATCGTCGTGCGCGATGCCGAAAACGTGCTCCGCGCCCTTGTTCCAGCCCGTCACCCGTCCATCGACATCGAGCAGGATGATCGCGAATTCCCTGGTTTGCTCGACGAGCAGGCGGAGAAGTTGTCCTGCGGAGGCGTCCTCGGTTCGACGCGATGTCATCTTGATCGGCTCGCAATCTCGCTTGTCAGTCGCATGAGTGCGGCCAGGTCCACGGGTTTGACCAATGATGGTCGAATCCTGCGTCTCGTGACTTCGCGCGGTCTTCGATCTGACCCCAGCCCGTCAACGCGATGAGCACGGGTCGCGGTCCCCGCGCCGACGCGCGAATCTTCCGCGCATTCCAAGACCCCATCGCGGGCGGCGCGGGTTTG
>JAICKU010000052.1 GCA_025927765.1 Burkholderiales bacterium | reverse complement strand
CGCGTCGGTCTGCGCGCCGCCACCGGACAGATTCGCCCAGTTCACCTTGAGGTTCGGCACGCCGAGCTTCGCCGCTTCCTGCTCGATCAGATGCTGCTTTTCCATCACGTGCGACGGCAGGTAGAGAATGCCGGGCTGGCGCGTGATCGTGATTTCGGTCTTCTGCTGCGCGCTCGCGAACGGCACGGCGAGGAGCGTTGCGCAGGCTGCGATCGCAGCGAGCGAGGTGCGGCGTTTCATCGGGACTCCTCGAAGGGGCTCGCCATGCGCGAGCGGTTTGACGTGAACCGGAACTGCGAAACGATTGCAACGCGATGCCGAACGGCGCGACGCTTTCGCGTCCGCGGCGCCGTGCCCCGGCAACGCTGGCTTCTTCTCGACGCCGGCAACCGTCGTCGCGTCTTGACCGCGTGGAGTAAAGCACTAAAATATTAGTGTGTCAACGCTCCCCATCCCACCGATCCGAGCGCGCTCGGCGACTGCACGGCGCCTCGACCGCTCGCGCCACGCGGCGCCGCAGGTGCTCGACGACCTGCGCGAGCGCATCGTCGCGCTCGACTTGCCGCCCGGCATGCTGCTCGCGCGCGCCGATCTCGCCGCCAGCTACGGCGTGAGCCAGACGCCGGTGCGCGACGCGTTGATGCGCCTCGAGGAGGAAGGTCTCGTCGACGTCTTCCCGCAGCACAAGACGGTGGTGAGCCGCATCGACATCGCGCAGGCCAGGCAGGCGCATTTCCTGCGCCGCGCGATCGAGCTCGAGGTCGCGCGCACGCTCGCGGCGCACGACGACGCCGCGCTCGTCAAGCGGCTGCGTGCGACGATCGTCCGCCAGCGTGCGGCGCTCGCGGCCGGTGATTACTCCGACTTCGTGGCGTGCGACCAGTCGTTCCATCGTCAGATGTACGAAGCCGCGGACGTCCCGGGTCTGTGGGAGGAAGTGCGAAGGCGCAGCGGTCACCTCGATCGGTTGCGCCGGCTGCACCTTCCTGCGGAAGGCAAGGGCGACGCGATCCTGCTCGATCACGCGCGCATCGTCGACGCCATCGCGAAGCACGATCCCGACGCGGCTCAGCAGCGCGTGCGCGAGCACCTGTCGGGAACGCTTTTGCAGGTCGACGCGATCCGCGCGCGTCACCCGGATTACGTCACGAACTGAGCGGCGATCATGACCAGAAGCGATGGCCGAGGAGCGCGCGTCGGCCGCATCATCGCGCTGGGGTTTCGGGATTCCAGCCGCCTCCCTGTGCCTTGTAGAGCTGCACGATGGCGAGGCGCTGCGCGAGTTCGCTCGCGTTGAGATCGAGCTGCGCGGAGAACAGCCTGCTGCAATGCCGCTTCATAGGGCCGCGGGTCGATGACGAACAGCAGCTGTCCTTCGCGCACGCGGTCGCCTGCCTGGAACAGGAGCTTCTGCACGAAGCCGGTCGTCTGGGCGCGGAGCGGCACCTCGCGAAATGCGCTCACCTGGCCGACCAGTTCGCCGGTCACGCTCGCGTCGCGCTGAATCACCTGCATCGCAATGACGGGGACAGCCGGCGGCGGACCCGCTGCGGCGCCAGGGCCGGCGCCCGGTGCCTTCCCGGCGGACGACGGCTGTCGCGAGCATCCGGTCAGCGCCAGAACGGCGAGCAGCAGGACGATGCGGGTCGCGAGCGACGTTGCCATGCTGCCCTTCCGGTTGGAATGACGCGCGCCGCCGCTCGCCGCTATGGCAAGCGGCTTACCGGGAAGGTTCGATTGGAGCAGGCAAGGTCAGTTCCAGCGTCCGTACAGGCCGCCGAGGCTGTAGCGGCCGGCGCCGAGGAACGCGATCGCCAGCGCGCCGAAGAAGTACATGGCCTGCAACTCGAGCGACCAGCCACCGGTCTGGTTCAGCGTGAAGAACTGGTCAATGTGCACGAGCGCAACGGCGAACGCCATGCCGATGACGACGACCACGGCCGCAGCGCGTGTCCACAGCCCGATGATCAGCAGGATGGGCGCGACGACCTCGCTCACATAGACGAGGTAGCCGAACGGGCCGGGCAATCCAACCTTGGCGACGGTGCCGACGATGTAGTCGATGCCGCCGCCGAACTTGCCGATGCCGTGCAGCAGGATCAGAACGCCGACGACGAGGCGCAAAATGAGCCGGCCGAGGTCGAACCCCGACGATGGCGTCTTTGCGCCGGTGATCGAAAGATTCGCCATTGCTTCCTCCCTTTGCAGTCAGCGCCGCGCATCACCCGCTCAATGCCCGGTCGGGTCGCCGCGCCGGCTCGCCTCGAACAGGAACCAGGTACGCCGCTCGGCTTCGTCGATCCACACTTCGAGCAGCGACGCCGTGGCGACGTCGTTCTGCTCGTCGCACATGCCGTGCGTCTCGCGCATGCGCGCCGTCATCTGCTGGTTGTCGTCGCGCAGTTCCGCGAGCATGTCCAGTTCCTCGACGTACGGCGCGTCGTTGTCGAGCACGCGGGACATGCGCGCGATCTCGCCGATCGAGTGGAGTGTGAGCTCGCCCAACTTCCGCACGCGCTCGGCGATCGGGTCGGTCATCGCGTACAGCTGGTCGGCCTGCTCGTCGAGCAGCAGGTGATAGTCGCGAAAGTGCGGCCCGCTCATGTGCCAGTGGAAGTTCTTCGTCTTGAGGTAGAGCGAGAACGTGTCCGCGAGCAGCGCATTGAGCGCGCCGGCGATGTCGCGGCGTGCAGCGTCCGGCAGGTCGCTCCGCGTACCCAGCCGTTCCTTCGTTTCGCGCACGGCAGCGTTCGGCTTCGTGTTCGTCTTCATGGCACTTCCTTTCGTCGAGGGCCCGAAAGACGCGCCCGGACCGGCGCCCGGGCGTTTCGGGAAATAATGGCATGGGCAAGGCAAACCGGCCATCGTTCCGCGCTGCCGGGGTGAAACGCCTCGCGCGCCGGCTGGTCTGCCTAAGGAGTGGCGCGCGCACCGGGCGGGTGCGCGGCGCGCGAGGGGAGGCAATGTGAATCGAATGCTTGAAGCGGCCGCGCGCCGCGTCGACGGCCAGGGCCCGCGGATCCTGAAGCGCCAGGATCGCGGGTCGCCGGGAGGGTCGTCGCCAACGCCGCCGCAGATGCGCGTCCCGCCGGGTCGCGCGTGGCTGTGGTTCGGGATCGCGCTGCTGCTGAATTTCATCCTCGCGCGCTACCTGCTGCCGGGCGGCGAGTCGCCGCTCACGATCCCGTACACGTTCTTCCGCGACGAGGTCGCGAAAGGCAACGTGCTCGCGATCTTCAGCCGCGGCGAGTCGATGAACGGGCGCTTCGCAAAACCGGTCACGTTTCCGCCGCCGCCGACCAAAGGCGAGGAGGCGACGCCACCGGTGCCGGCGCCCAGCGCGCGCGGCATGCCGCGCCACAATCCGCCGCGCACCACGTCGGTGTTCGAGACCACGGTGCCGTCGTTCGTCGGCCCCGGGCTCGAGCAGTTCCTGATCGAGCACCACGTCGAGATCAGCGCCGAGCCGATTGCCGAGGGCTCGAGCGCGCTGTCGATGCTCCTCGTGGGGTTCGGTCCCGCGCTGCTCCTGATCGGCTTCTACGTGTGGATCTTTCGCCGGGCATCGCAACAGGGCGGGGGCCTCGGCGGCGGCCTCCTCGGCATCGGCAAGAGCCGCGCGCGCCGCTACGACCAGGACAAGGACACGAAGGTCACGTTCGATGACGTCGCCGGCATCGACGAGGCCGAGAACGAGCTGATCGAGATCGTCGACTTCCTGCGCGATCCGCCGAAGTACACGCGCCTCGGGGGCGCGGCGCCGAAGGGGGTGCTGCTCGTCGGGGCACCCGGCACGGGCAAGACGCTGCTCGCGAAGGCGGTGGCGGGCGAAGCGGGTGTCCCGTTCTTCTCGATGAGCGCCGCCGAGTTCGTCGAGATGATCGTCGGCGTGGGGGCTGCGCGCGTGCGCGACCTCTTCAAGCAGGCGCGCGAGAACGCCCCGGCGATCATCTTCATCGACGAGCTCGACGCGATCGGCCGCGCGCGCGGTCCGACGGTCGTTGGCGGCGCGAGCGAGCAGGAGCAGACGCTGAACCAGATCCTGACCGAGATGGACGGCTTCTCGAGCCGCGAAGGCATCATCGTGCTTGCCGCCACCAACCAGCCCGACGTGCTCGACCGCGCGCTGTTGCGCCCGGGACGCTTCGACCGGCGCGTCGTCGTCAACCTGCCCGATCGCACAGGACGCGAGGCGATCCTCGCCGTCCACACGCGACGCGTGCCGCTCGCAGCCGACGCGAGCCTGCCGCAGCTCGCGGCATCGACGCCCGGATTCTCGGGCGCCGAGCTCAAGAACCTCGTCAACGAAGCCGCGCTGCTCGCCGCGCGCCGCAACGAGACGAGCGTGCGCCAGCAGGATTTCCTCGACGCGCTCGAGAAGATCGTGCTCGGTCCTGCGCGACCGCTGCTGCTGTCGCGCGCCGATCGCGAGCGCATCGCCTATCACGAAGGCGGGCACGCGATCCTCGGCCTCGTCGTGCGCGGCGCCGACCCGGTCAATCGCGTCACGATCGTTCCACGCGGGCAAGCGCTCGGCGTCACGTACCAGCGTCCCGACAGCGATCGCTACAACTATCCCGAGGCGTACCTGCGCGCACGCATCGTCGGCATGCTGGGCGGGCGGGCGGCGGAAGAAATCGTCTACGGCACGAAGACCACGGGCGCCGAGAACGACATCGAGCAGGCGACCGGTATCGCCCGGCGCATGGTGACGCGCTGGGGGATGAGCGAGCGCGTGGGCATGGTGCAGCTGGCACCGCGCGAGAACCCGTACCTGACCGGGCCCGAGGGGTTCGGCGGATCGAAGCCGTTCAGCGAGGAGACCGCGCAGGCGATCGACGAGGAGGTGCGCAAGATCATCGGCGACAGTTACGACGACGCGATTCGGCTGTTGCGCCAGCACCGCGCCGCGCTCGACGCGTTGGCGCAGGCGTTGCTCGAGCGCGAGACGCTGAACGAGGAGGAGATCCTCGCGGTGACCGGGTTGCCGCGCGCACCCGCGCTCGAGCCGGGCATGATCCCGGCGACCGTCGGCGACACGCCGGCGAATTCGCTGTCGCCCGATTGAGCCGCTATTTCGACGGCGGCGTGCGTGTACCGGCCGGCGCGCTCGCGGCGGGCGTGCCGGCGGTCGTGGTCGAGGCCATGCTCGACGCATTCGTGTTCGACGTATCCTGCGGGGGACGCGTGATCGCGGACGCCTTGGTTTCGCCCGGCTCGTCGATGCCGTAGTGCAGCTTGATGTAGCGCTCGAGCTCGGGCAGCGTCACGACGTTGTCGCGGTTGATGTCCATGTCGTCGAAGCGCGGTCCGAAGTTGTTGTCGCCGCGGATTTCGTCGCGCGTGACGAACCCGTCGCCGTTGCGGTCGAGCGCGTGGAAGGCGTCCATGTCGCGCTGTGCGGCGCGCTGGTAGTACGCGGTGCGTTCGTCCGCCGAAGCATACGTCGAGATCGCGACGAGCACGCATGCCAACGGGATACAGCGCCAACCCTTCATCGTGACCTCCTTTTCTTCCGCGGGACCAGCCGAGTATAGCCAAGCGCCCTCGCGCGCCCGGCTGTGGCTCGTATTCGCGCTGGTGACCTGCGCGTTCACGACGATCTACATCACGCAGCCGGTGCTGCCGATCCTCGAGGCGCAGTTCGCGGTGTCGCCGTCGGCGGCATCGCTCACGGTGTCCGCGGTGATCCTCGGCATGGCGCTCACCACGCTGCCGATCGGCGCGCTCGCCGATCGCTACCCGGCGCGCATATTGATGCTGACGGGCGGCGGCGTTGTCGCCCTCATGAGCGGACTGTGCGCCGTCACGCAAAGTTTCCCGGCACTCGTCGCGCTGCGTTTCGTGCAGGGTGCGTCGATCCCCGCGCTCACCACGTGCATCGCCGCCTGGCTCGCGCGTTCGCTGCCGCTTGCGGCGCTGAACGTCGCGATGGGCACGTACGTGTCGGCGACGGTGGCGGGCGGCCTCGCGGGACGGCTCCTCGCCGGCTGGGCGTTTCCGCCGGCGCATTGGCGCGACGCGTTCGTCGCGGCGGCGGGGGCCCTCGCCGTGTTCACGGTGCTCGCGACGTACCGGCTCCCCGACCGCCCCGTGCCCGCGGCACCTGCCGTGGCCCGACGTCCGCCACTGCGCGCGCTGCTCGCGCGGCGCGTGCCGTGGCTGGCCGGCGTCGCCGCCTTTGGCGCCTTCGGCGCGTTCTCGACGGCCTTCAACTACTTCCCGTTCCGCCTGTCGCGGCCGCCGTGGAACCTGTCCACCGCGACGATCACCGCGCTCTACCTCGTGTACGTCGCGGGACTCTTCATGGGACCGTTCGCGGGCCGCCTCGGCAATCGCTACGGCAACGGCGCGGTGATGGTCGCAGGCGCATTGGTGCTCGCGGGTGCGCTCGCGCTCACGTTCGTGGTGGCGATGCCGACGCTGATCGTGAGCCTCGTCGCGCTCTGCGCGGGCTTCTTCGCGATCCACGCAACGGCCGTGGGCGCGCTCAACCGCGACGTGACCACGGCGCGCGGTCGCGCGAACGCGCTCTACACGCTGTTCTACTACGCCGGGGGGGCGGTCGGAATAGCCGTGGCCGGCGAACTGTATGCCTATGTCGGTTGGGCGGGTGTGATGGGTGCCTGCCTCGCGATGACGCTGCTGCCGCTCGCGGCCGGCGTTGCGCTTTTCCGGTCGCACGTCGCATGACCGGTCGGCGTTGCGATCGCAACGAGGCGCAAACGATCACGATGAAGTGGCTGGATGACAGGAGCCAACGATGACGACGAAGTTGCTGCACGAAGCTTCGAGATTCGCACTCGGTATCGCATTTGCGGGTGCTTCGATGCTCGCATTCGCCCAGGCGTCCCGGCCGGTGCATGGCGACGTGGTCGCCGTGAACGATCGAACGCTCGAGGTGAAGACCGGGTCCGGGCAGGAGAGCAGCTTCGCGCTCCCCGACGATGCACGCGTGAGTCTGCGCGTGCCGGCGTCGCTCGATGCGATCTCTCAGAACTCGTATGTCGGCGCAACGGCCGCGCCGCGCGCCGACGGCACGCTCGTCGCGAGCGAAGTGCACATCTTTCCCGAATCGAGGCGCGGTACCGGCGAAGGTCACTAGCCGATGGCGAATCTGCCGGGCAGCACGATGACGAATGCCACTGTGTCGAGCGTGTCGAGCGCACCGGTCGCGAAGAACTCGATGACGAACGCGACGGTGTCGAAGGTCGACGCGCGCGGCGGCGGGCGCATGCTGCATCTCACGTACAAGGGCGGCGCGCAGGACATCCTCGTGCCCGACGACGTGCCGGTCGTGCGCGCGGAGGAGGGCGACCGGAGCGCGTTGACGCCCGGCGCGCACGTGATCGTTTATCCGACGACGAACGCGAAGGGCGCGCTCGTGGCGTCGCGGATCAGCGTGGGCGCGAACGGGTCGATCCCACCGATCTAGCGTAATCAGGCTCGGACCCGGAATTCGGTATTGAAGTGGAATCGACGCCCATGAGCAGCGCGGCGCCCACGATCAGCGCGACGGCAATCCACCGATGAAATGCTTGAGCTCGAGCAGCGACGCGAGCACGCCCCCTTGCCATGCCGCGTGCTCGAGTCCCTGCGACATGATGTCGGACGCGTGACGGCGGATGGCCGCGTTCGGGTCGAACGCCCGTCGCGCAGCGTCGCGCGGTGCACCTGCCCGAGCGACGCCGCGGCGAGCGGCAACGGTCATATCGTCCGTTGCGTCATGCAATTTGCGCGCCGCGAGTGCGCGCAGCGTCAATGCGGCGGTACGACGTTACCGGTGGTGTCGCCAAGATCGAGCGCGACCACGCGATCGCGCACGAGGGCGATCGAGCCGTTGCGCCGGTTGTGGCCGGTGTCGCTGAACTGGAAGTGGTAGACGCGGCGCAGGCGCACGCGCCCCTCGTCGTCGCGAAACGGCCGAAGCGAATGCAGCGACACCGTGTCGTCGAGGAAGAAGAAATGCCGCATCTCGCACGCGCGCCGCATCGCGTCGTTCGCGTGCTCGCGCGAGCGCAGCGCGTCCCAGACAAGCCACGCGACGAGCGCGACGACGCCGATCGCCGCGAGTTCCGGCAGTCCGATCAACGAACGCTTGCTACGCTGCGCCGAGCGCGACCGACAGCATCGAGATCGAGCCGCCGTCGAAGCCTTCGACCGGGAACGTCACTTCGTCGCCGTCGCGATATTGCGCGAGCACGTAGACGAGCGGCAGGTAATGGTCGGGCGTCGGTGCCGACAGATGCGCATCGCGCCCGAGCGCTTCGTAATCAACGAGCGGCGCGAAGTCCTTCGCCTCCAGCAGCCGGCGCGCGCGATCCTCGAAGCGCGCTGCCCAGTCGTACGGCCCGAGCTTCGGGTTGCCCCACGCGTACGTGTGCAGGTTGTGCACGAGGTTGCCGCTGCCCATGATCAGCACGCCTTCGTCGCGAAGCGGCGTCAGCTGCTTCGCGATCTGGTAGTGCCAGGATGCTTCGCGCGTCTCGTCGATGCTGAGTTGCACGACCGGCACGTCGGCGTCGGGGTAGACGTGCACGAGCACCGACCACGTGCCGTGGTCGAGTCCCCAGCCTTCGTCGCGCAGCACGGGCACAGGCGCCAGCAGTTCGCGTACGCGCGTCGCGAGCGCCTGCGAGCCGGGCGCCGGATAGCGGACGGCGAACAGCTGCGGCGGGAATCCACCGAAGTCGTGAATCGTGCGCGGCGCATCCGCGACGGTGACGGCGGTCGAAGGCACGTACCAGTGCGCGGAAATGCTGAGGATCGCGCGCGGCTTCGGGAGGGTGCGACCGAGCGCCGACCAGCCTTCCGTATACGCATTGCGATAGAGCGCGTTCATCGGGTTGCCGTGCCCGAAGAAGATCGCTGGCATCGCGCGGGAATCCATCGAGCGATGATAGCGCGTCGCCGCGACGCTTACGGCGCGCGCGTGATCTGCAGCAACGCGTCACCGTAGCGCTCGAGCTTTCGAGCCCCGATGCCGGGGATGCGCGCAAGCGCGCCGGCATCGGACGGCTGCCGGCGCGCAATCTCGCTCAGCGTGCTGTCGTGCAGGATCACGTACGCCGGCACCGCTTGCGCACGCGCTTCGCCGGTGCGCCACGCCTTGAGACGCTGCAGCACGCCGGCCGCGACAGGCGTCAGCGCTTCCGCCGTGGACGTCCGCGGCCTGGCCGGCGCCGGTGTTCGCGCCACCACCCGGCGCATCTCGACGCGCTCTTCGCCCTTCAGCACCGGACGGCTCGCGACGCCGAGCTTCAACGCCCCGTGCGCCGCGTGGTCGACGCGCACGTAACCGAGTGCGGCGAGCTGGCGAAAGACGCTGCGCCAGGTGTTGTCGTCGACGTCGGCGCCGATGCCGAACACGCCGAGCCGGTCGTGCTCCCAGCGCAGCACGCGTTCGTTCGAACGGCCGCGCAGCACGTCGATCAGGTGCACCGCGCCGAAGCGCTGGCCGGTACGGTAGATGGCGGAGAGCGCCTTGCGCGCCGCATCGGTGGCATCCCACGTCTGGGGCGCGTCGATGCACGTGTCGCAGTTCCCGCAGGCCGCGCTTGCCTCGCCGAAATAATCGAGCAGCCGCACGCGGCGGCAGCCCGGCGTTTCGCACAGGCCGAGCAGCGCGTCGAGCTTCGCCGTCGAGATGCGCTTGAATTCGTCGCTTCCCTCCGATTGCTCGATCAATCGCCGCTGCTGCACGACGTCGGCAAGGCCGTACGCCATCCATGCGTCGGCCGGCAAGCCGTCGCGGCCCGCGCGTCCGGTTTCCTGGTAATAGCCCTCGATGCTCTTCGGCAGGTCGAGATGCGCGACGAAGCGCACGTCGGGCTTGTCGATGCCCATGCCGAACGCGATCGTGGCGACGATGACGACGCCGTCTTCGCTCTGAAAGCGCGCTTGATGGCGGGCCCGGCTCGCGTTGTCCATGCCGGCGTGGTACGGCAAGGCATTGACACCCTGCGCGACGAGCCACGCCGCCGTTTCGTCGACCTTGCGGCGCGACAGGCAATAGACGATGCCGGCCGCGCCCGCGTGTTCGTCGCGGATGAAGCGCAGCAACTGGTTGCGCGGGTCGGTCTTGTCGACGATCGTGTAGCGGATGTTCGGCCGGTCGAAGCTCGATACGAACACGCGCGCCCGATCGAGCGCGAGCCGGGCGACGATTTCGCTGCGCGTCTGCGGGTCGGCCGTCGCAGTCAGCGCGATGCGCGGCACGTCGGGAAAGCGCGCGTGCAACAGCGAGAGCTGCAGGTATTCGGGACGGAAGTCGTGGCCCCATTGCGATACGCAGTGCGCCTCGTCGATCGCGAACAGTGCGACTTGCGAGCGCGCGATCAGGTCGAGGCAGCGCGGCGTGGTCAAGCGCTCGGGTGCGACGTAGAGGAGATCGATCTCGCCGGCGACGAGCGCGCGCTCGGTCGTGCGCGCGGTGTCCGCGTCGAGCGTCGAGTTCAGCACCGCCGCGCGCACGCCGAGCTGCGTGAGCGCTGCCACCTGGTCCTGCATCAGCGCGATCAGCGGCGAGACGACGACGCCCGTGCCGGGCCGCAGCAGCGCCGGGACCTGGTAGCACAGCGATTTGCCGCCGCCCGTAGGCATGAGCACGAGCGCGTCGCCGCCGGTGATCACGTGCTCGACGATGGCCTGCTGTTCGCCGCGGAACTGCGCGTGCCCGAAGGTCTCGCGGAGCAGCGCGAGCGCGCGCGTGGAAGCCGTCATCGTCATGTCCCGGAGAATGCCGCGTCGGTGACGCCGATGAATCGCGACACGCGGATCGGCACGCCGGGCCGCTGCAGTGCCGCCGCGCGCTGCTGCAGCTGGCTGTCCGCCATCGTCATCCGTGCGCGCAGCCGCACGTACTCGGCCCACGACGCGATCACGTAACGCTCGACGAAGCGGCCTTCCTCGCCGAGGTCGCGAAACACGCGCCAGCTCGTCGCGCCGTTGCGGCGCCGCGTCGGCCCGACCTTCTGGATCGCCTTCAGGAACGCGTCGCGGTTCGCTGGATCGATCCGGTATTCGAGCTGGATCAGCACGGGACCGTCATCGGGCGAAGGTTCCGACGCGATCGCGAGCTCGGGCAGCCGCGCGCCGGGCACGACGTCGGCTTCCTCGCCCATCTCGACGCGTACGCGGCGATAAAGCCATTGCAGGGCGATCACCGACACGGCCGATACGCCGAGCGCCCAGTGCGTGCCGACGCCGTTGGCCACTGCGCCCCACACCGCGCTGCCGATCGCGAGGCAGCCCTGCGTCGCCACGAGGTTCATCGACACCGCACGCGCACGCACCCACCCGGGCGCGCTGCTCTGCGTACCCGCCGATAACGTCGCGAATACGTACACCCAGGCCATGCCGGCGCAGAAGGCGCCGAGCAGCGCGAGCGCGGTGATGCCGGTCAGCGCGACGATCAGGATCGCGCAGGCCCACAGGATGCCCCCCTGCGAAACGATCGTGTTCATCGGCTGCTTCGACAACAGGCCGGGGATCGACACCGCGCCGATGATGGCGCCAATGCCGAAGCTCGCCGACAGCAGGCCGAAGCCGCCGGCCCCGAGGCCGAGCTGGTCGCGCGCGATCACCGGCAAGAGCGCCCAGAACGCACTCGCGCAGACGCTGAACGTGAGGTTGCGCAGTACGAACGCGCGCATTGACGCCGAATGCCGCACGAAGCGCAGCCCGCTCATCACGCCGGAGATCAGGCGCTCCGGCACGCCGGGCAGCGGCGCTTCGCGCAGTGGCGCGCGCCGCATCGCGACGAACATCGGCACGAAGAAGAACGCGCCGAGCACGAGCGTCGCTCCCGAGCTCATCGCGGCGGCGAGCGCGCCGGCCGCCGCAGGACCGACCGCGCGTGCGACGTTGAACGCGACCGAGCCGAGCGCGACCGCGCGCGACAGGTCTTGGCGCGACACGAGCTCGTTGATGCTCGCCTGCTGCGCGGGCAGGTAGAACGTGAAGCCGGCGCCGACCAGGAACGTCAGGAAGAGCAGCGACACCGGGCCGACGATGCCGATGAGTGCGGACGCGCCGAGCATCAGCGTGGCGGCGAACAACAGGACCTGCGTGACGAGGATCACCCGCCGGCGATCGACGATGTCCGCGAGCGTGCCGGCGAAGAGGCCGAAGAGGAGGGTGGGTGCCGTGCTCGCGCTTTGCACGAGCGCCACCATCAGCGCCGACGTCGTCAGCGTCGCCATCAGCCACGCGGAGATCGTCGCCTGCATCGTGTAGCCGAGTGCGGCGCCGATCGAGCCGATGTAGAAGTTGCGAAACGCCGCGTTGGCGAGCGGCGACGACGCGAACGAGCGGGAGACGAGCGTGGGCAGGCGCGCGGTCACGCGGCGAAGTGTAGCGTGGCGCGGCGCGTCGTTCGGACGCGCCGGCGGAGCGGCGCGGTAAACTCGATCATTGCCGATCGCACTGTGCGAGGCACCTCGAAGGAGATTGCCGATGAGCCACGAAAGCGAACTGCGCGCGACGATCGCCGCGATCACCGCGCCCGGCAAGGGCATCCTTGCCGCCGACGAAAGCACGCCCACGATCACCAAGCGCTTCAACGGCGTGGGCATCGAATCGACACCGCAAACGAGGCGCGCCTACCGGCTGCTGCTGTCCAATGCCCCGGACGCCGACCGTTACCTGTCTGGCGTCATCCTGTACGAGGAGACGCTCGAGCAGGCCGACGACGCCGGCGTGCCGCTGCCGAAGGTGCTCGAACAACGCGGCATCGTGCCGGGCATCAAGGTCGACAAGGGCACCACACCGCTGCCGAATGCGGACGGCGATCTGATCACGCAGGGGCTCGACGGGCTCGGCGAGCGCCTCGCCGGGTACCGGAAGCAGGGCGCGCGCTTCGCGAAATGGCGCGAGGTGTACCCGATCACCGATCGCAACCCGACCCGCCTCGGCATTCGCGCGAACGCGGAAGTGCTCGCGCGCTACGCGGCGATCTGCCAGTCGGAAGGCGTCGTGCCGATCGTCGAGCCCGAAGTGCTGATCGACGGCGACCATTCGCTCGAGCGCTGCGCCGAAGTCACGGATGCGGTGCTGCACGCGGTGTTCGCGGCGTTGTACCGCCATCGCGTGCTGCTCGAAGGCATGGTGCTTAAACCGAACATGGTGCTGCCCGGCAACAAGTTTGCCGGCGGCAAGGCGGCGCCGGATGTCGTGGCGAAGGCGACGCTCGACGTGCTGAAGCGCAATGTTCCCGCAGCCGTGCCGACGATCAACTTCCTGTCGGGTGGCCAGGCGCCCGAGGAAGCGACGGCGAACCTGAACGCGATGAATCGGCTCGAGCCGAACGCGCCGTGGGTGCTGTCGTTCTCGTATGCGCGCGCGCTGCAGGATCCGGTGATGCGCGCATGGAGCGGCAATGCGGGCAACGTCGCGCGGGCGCAGCAGATCTTCGATCACCGGCTGCGGATGAACAGCCTCGCGCGTCAGGGCAAGTGGACCGAGGCGGAGGAACGCGCGTAGCGCAGGGGTTGGAGCAGAAGGCGGCATGTCGGCGCCTTTTCGCTCTGACCCCGAAGTTCTACGACATCGGATTCGCGGGCGCGGGCGGATCGCCGGGCAGCGGAATGAACTCCTGATCGTCATGCACCGGGAGCTTCATGCGGCCGGCGCGCCAGTCCGCTTTCGCCTGCTCGATGCGCTCCTTCGACGACGACACGAAGTTCCACTCGACGAAACGCTCGCCGACCGGCTCGCCGCCGAGGAGCATCACCGTCGCCGACGTCTCCGCCGTGAACGTGATCGATTCACCCGGTGCGAACACGAGCATGCGGCCGGCGGCGAAGCTTCGTCCCTCGACTTCGACGCTGCCGCGCGCGACGAACGCGGCGCGCTCGGGATATTCGGCCGGCAGCGCCGCCTTCGCACCTTGCTGCAGCTCCCAGTGCACGTAGAAGAGCGGCGAATACGTCGCGACGTTCGCGCGTGCGCCGAACGCTTCGCCGGCGACGAGGCGCGCAAACAATCCCTGGCTTTCGTACGTCGGCAGATCCTTGCCGGCGTAGTGCTCGAACGACGGTGCGATCTCCTCGTCCTCGCGCGGCAGCGCGACCCACGCCTGGATGCCGTGCATCGACCCACCTTCCGCGCGCGCACGCTCGAAGCGCTCGGAGTGCGTGATGCCGCGCCCGGCCGTCATCCAGTTCACTTCGCCCGGCCGGATCGGCTGCTCGGAACCCACGCTGTCGCGATGCATGATCTCGCCCTCGAACAGGTAAGAGAGCGTGGAAAGCCCGATGTGCGGATGCGGCCGCACGTCGACGGTTTTCGGAATGTCGCGCGGCAGGAACAAGGGGCCGAAGTGATCGAAGAACACGAACGGGCCGACCATGCGCCGCTGCGCGTACGGCAGCACGCGGCCAACCACGAAGCCGCCGAGATCCCGGCTGCGTGCTTCGATGACGAGATCGATCATCGCTTCTCCTCACGATGTGCACACAGTATGCACCCGTCGCGCAAGTTCGCATGAACCGGGCGCCCGCGACGCGTCTTGCGCGTAAGCTCGGCGTGCTCGATGCCGTCGTGATCGGCATGGGGTCGATGATCGGGGCCGGCATCTTCGCGGCACTGGCGCCGGCCGCACGCGCCGCCGGCGCGGGGCTGCTCGTCGCGCTCGCCGTCGCCGCCTTCGTTGCCTACTGCAATGCGACGTCGTCGGCCGAGCTCGCCGCCCTGTATCCCGAATCGGGCGGCACGTACGTGTACGGGCGCAAGCGCCTGTCGCCGTTCGCGGGCTTCGTTGCAGGCTTCGGCTTCGTCGTCGGCAAGATCGCGAGTTGCGCGGCGATGGCGCTCACATTCGCCGACTACGCGTGGCCGGCGCTGTCGCGGCCGCTCGCGTTCGTGGCGGTCGTCGCGATGACGGCGATCAATTGCTTCGGCATCGCGAAGACCGCGCTCGCGACGCGCGTGATCGTCGCGTTCGTGCTCGCATGCCTTGCGCTGATCGTGTTCGCCGCACTCGCCGGCGGCACCGTTCAGGCGTCCCACCTTGCGCCGCGGGCGCTCGATGCCGCGGGCATTCTGCAAGCCGCGGGTTTCCTGTTCTTCGCGTTCGCCGGCTATGCGCGGATCGCGACGCTCGGCGAGGAAGTCGTCGATCCCGCGCGCACGATTCCGCGCGCGATCCCGCTGGCGCTGGGCCTGACGCTCGCCGTGTATGCATGCGTGGCGGTTTCCGCGATGCTCGCCGTCGGCGCGCCCGCGCTTGCAGCGTCGAGCGCGCCGCTCGTCACCGCGATTGCCGCGGGCGATTACGCGATGCTGACACCCGTCGTGCGCATCGGCGCGAGCGTCGCGTCGCTCGGCGTGCTGCTGTCGCTGCTGGCCGGCATCGGCCGCACGTCGTTCGCGATGGCGGCGAACCGCGACCTGCCGGCGTGGCTCGCCGCGGTGCATCCGCGCTATCGCGTGCCGCATCGTGCGGAACTCGTGATCGGTGCGATCGTGGCCGCGATCGTGCTCGTGTCCGACGTGCGGAGCGCGATCGGCTTCAGCTCGTTCGCGGTGCTCGTCTACTACGGCATTGCCAATGCGTCGGCGTGGACGCTCGCGCCGAACGAGCGGCGCCGGCCACGGTGGCTCGCCGTCGCGGGCGTGGCGGGGTGCGCGGTGCTCGCGCTGTCGCTGCCGCTCGCGTCGATCGTCGCGGGCGCGCTCGTGCTCGCGATCGGCGGGCTCGGCTATGCGTTCAGGTGGCGTTGATGCGCGCTTCACCGATGCCGGGAAAGCACGCGCGCACGCTCGCACCCTGCGGCGCGATCTTCAGGCCCGTCCACGAGCCAGTCGTGACGACGTCGCCGTGCCGCAATCCGCCACAGCGCGCCGCCGCGTGATTGGCGAGCCAGGCGAGGAGACGGAACGGGTCGCCCGCGGTATTGCTGTTGCGATCGCTCACCGCGCGCTCGCCGGCGATGTCCAGTTCGACAACCTGCTCGCCAACGTCGAAGCCCGGGGGCAACGCAATGCCCGGGCCGACGACGAGCGCCCCGTGCGACACGCAGTCGGCAAGCTGCGACAACGCGTCGACACGTTGCGGATCGACGTAGCGCGATTCGACGACCTCGATCACCGGATGCACCGACGCGATCGCATCGACGATGTCGCGTGCGTCGTAGGCGCGGGCGCGGGGCGGCAGATCCTGCGCGAACGTGAACGCGAGCTCCGCTTCGATGCCGTTCAGCGCGAACGCGCCGGGCGCGAACGATGCGGGCGACGGATGGAGCGACGCCGTGATGATCGGTGCGCACGTCGGCTCCGATTCCGGCGACTTTGCCCCCACCTTCCACGCCACGATCGGTCCGAGCTCGCGCACGACGCCGTCCTGGATGCGATAGGCGTCGCCCGCGGTGAGCGGTCGCGCGCCGGCGGGAAGTTCGGGCAGGCGCGCGCCGGTGGCGCGCGCGTCGAGCAACAGGCGGATGGCGTGGGCCGTGCGATCGTCGTGGGTCATGGGATTGGGGAACGTCCGTGCGTGTGGGCGTGCCGAAGCGAGGTGGGCAATGGTACAAGGAGCGTTTCGCCCGAGGATGGAGATTCGAGACATGTCCACGAACGCCGACGCGACGCTTGCCGCGCTCGCCCACGTCACCTCCGCCACGCTCACCACGTTGCTGCTCAAACGCGGGCTGCGCAACGTGTGGATGCGCGGGCCGCGACCGCTTGCCCCCGGAGGCGGCCGTGTCGCCGGTCGCGCGTTCACGCTGCGCTTCGTGCCCGCGCGTGAAGATCTCGCGACGCCCGAGTCGTGGGCGAAGCCAGTGTCCACACGCACCGCGATCGAAGCGATGCCCGCGAACTGCGTGGTCGTCGTCGACGCGCGCGGCGTCACCGATGCCGGCATTTTCGGCGACATTCTTTGCGCGCGGATGCGAGCGCGCCACGTGGCCGCGCTCGTCACCGACGGCGTGCTGCGCGACGTCGAGGGCGTGCAGAAGACGGGGCTCGCCGTCTGGTGCGCGGGCGCGGCGGCGCCGCCGTCGGTCGCCGGTCTCACGTTCGTCAACTGGCAGGAGCCGATCGGCTGCGGCGGCGTCGCGGTGTTTCCCGACGACGTCGTGGTCGCCGACGGCGACGGCGCAACGGTGATCCCTGCCGCCCTGGTGGACGAGATCGCTGCCCAGGCGCTCGAGCAGGAAGCGCTCGAGGCGTGGATCATGGACGAGGTGACGCGGGGTGTGGCGTTGCCCGGGCTGTATCCGCCGAACGCCGAGACGCGGGCGCGCTACGAAGCGTTCCGCGCCGCGCAGCACCGGCGCGAGCAATGACCCGCGCAACCTCTTTTCGAGGGTGACAGCATGGAACGGCACAAGCTCGGACGCACGCCCTTCGAAGTCGCGCCGCTCGCGTTCGGCGGCAACGTGTTCGGCTGGACGGCCGACGAAGCCAGCTCGTTCGAACTGCTCGATGCGTTCGTCGACGCCGGCGGCAACCTGATCGACACCGCCAATTCCTATTCGCGGTGGGTGCCGGGCCATGTCGGCGGTGAATCGGAAACGATCATCGGCCGCTGGATCGCGCGCCGCGGTCATCACGACGACGTCGTGATCGCGACGAAAGTCGGCTCCGACATGGGACAGGGGCACAAGTGCCTGCGCGAGGACTACATCCTGAAGGAGTGCGACGCGTCGCTCGCGCGGCTGCGCATCGATGCGATCGACCTCTATCAGTCGCATTGGGACGACGAAACGACGCCGTTCGAGGAGACGCTCGAGGCGTATGCCCGGCTGATCGAGCAGGGCAAGGTGAAGGCGATCGGCGCGTCGAACCTGACGGCGCCGCGGCTTTCGCAGGCGCTCGACGTCGCCGCGCGCGACGGCCTGCCGCGCTACGAGACGCTGCAGCCGCTCTACAACCTGTACGACCGCGACACGTTCGAAGGCGCGCTGTGCGACCTGTGCCTGCGCGAGGACATCGGCGTCATCACGTACTACTCGCTCGCCGCCGGATTCCTGACCGGCAAGTACCGCGGCGAGAAGGACTACGCGAAGAGCGCGCGCGGTGCAGGCATGAAGAAGTACCTGAACGCGCGCGGCCTGCACATCCTCGACACGCTCGACGACGTGGCGGGGAGGTTGCACGCGACGCCGGTGCAGGTGGCGCTCGCATGGCTCGTCGCGCAGCCCGGCGTGACCGCCGCGATCGCCAGCGCGACGTCGGTCGCGCAGTTGCGCGAGCTCGTCGGCGCCATGACGCTCACGCTCGACGAACTCGATAGGCGTGAGCTGGACGAAGCGAGCGCCGCAGAAGCCACATCGCGATCGACACGTTGACGAGGTTCCACGCGAGCCCGTGCACGAACGCGGCGCGATACGAGCCGGTCAGGTCGAAGATCACGCCCGACAGGTAGCCGCCGGCCGCCATGCCGACGAGCGTGGCGGTCAGCACGGCGGCCACGCGCGAGCCCGCTTCCGCGCGATCGAAATACTCGCGCACGATGATCGCGTAGGCGGGCACGATGCCGCCCTGGAACAGGCCGAACAGCGCCGAGATCACGTACAGCGACACGAGCCCGTCGAACGGCAGGAACAGCGTGAGCGCGACGCCCTGCAGCGCCGAGCCGAGCAGCAGCGTGCGCAATCCGCCGACGCGATCGCAGATCAGCCCGAACACGAGCCGGCTCACGATGCCGCAGGCGAGCATCAGAGACAGCATCTGTGCGCCGCGCGCCGGCCCGTAGCCCAAGTCACTGCAATAGGCGACGAGGTGCACCTGCGGCATCGACATCGCGACGCAGCACGCGACACCGGCGACGATCAGCAGCATCTGCAGCGCGTTCGGCGACAGCCCGAGCGACGCCGGCGAGGCGATAGCGCGCCTCGTGTCCGCGGCGTCGGCCGCAGGCGCGGGACCCCGCAGCGGCAGCGCAAGCGGCAGCATCGCCACGAGGCAGAACGCGCCGATGCCAAGATAGGTGCCGCGCCAGCCATAGCCGCCGATGAAATGCTCGACGATCGGCGGCCAGAGCGCGCCGGCGAGATAGTTGCCGCTCGCGATGATCGCCACTGCGATGCCGCGCCGGCGCGTGAACCACAGCGACACGTGCGCGAGCAACGGCGCGAACGTGGCCGAACTGCCGGCGCCGATCAACGTCTGCGCGAGCGTGTAGAGCGCGAGGTTGGGTGACGCGGCCGCGGCGGCGTAGCCGGCGGCAAGGAGCAGCGCGCCGACGACGACGGGCACGATGATGCCGTAGCGATCCGACAGGCGGCCCATCGCGAGACCCGCGGCGCCGAAGCCCAGCATCGTGAGCGTGTACGGCAGCGAGGCGCTGGCGCGCGCGACGTGGAAGTCGGCCTGCACGGCGGGCATCGCGACCACGACCGACCACATGCCGACGCCGCCGATCGTCGACAGCACGAGCGTCACGAATAGCCGCGCCCACGCCTGTGTCGACTCGACGGCAACGGCGGCGGGGACAGGGGAGACGTGCGGCGCGGCGGGCTTGGCGAACACGCCTCTGACCGGCGCGGACGTGGAGCGCCGATGTTACACGGGGCGGAATCTTTGCCGGAACCGCCAAGTCGAACCTAGCCCGCAAGCGGAGGTCGCGATCATGGAGAAATCAGCTGCGCAACGTCAATCGGAGCAGCAGGTGTTGGCGCACGTCGAGAAGCTGGTCGACGAGGAGCGGCAGCTCCTCGGGCAAGGCGAGCGCAGCGCGGCCGAGCACGACCGGCTGGCGCGCGTGCAGGTCGAGCTCGACCAGTGCTGGGACCTGCTTCGGCAGCGGCGCGCGCTGGTCGAGACAGGCGGCGACCCGCAGCAGGCGCATCTGCGGCCCCCCGAGGTCGTCGAGAAGTACATCGGGTGAGCGGATAAGGAGGGTCAGACTCGACTCATCGCCACGCGCAATCGCTGCAAGCGCGATCCCTCCCGGTAAGGGGTGTCTGACCCGACTTACCGGGCGTTCGTGAGCTTACTTCGTGCGCGCGGCGACGATCGTGCGGCGCGTGTCGGCCACTTTGCTTGCGTCGACCGCGCCGGCGCGGTTGCCCCAGGCGTTGCGCAGGTACGTCACGAGATCGGCCACCTGCTGGTTGTCGAGCTTCCAGTCGAACGCCGGCATCGCGAGACCCGTGGGGTTCTTGTCGGTCACGGCGGTCTTCGCGCCCGTCAGGATGATGTGCACCACCGTTTCGGGATCGCTTGCCTGCACGACGTTGTTGCCCTTGAGCGGCGGGAACACGCCGGCGATGCCTTCGCCGTTGTCCATGTGGCATCCCGCGCACTGGTCGAGGTAATGCCCGCGACCGCGCGCGAAGCGATCGCCGTTCACGTTCGCGGGCGCCGCGTTCGTCGTGGTCGCGCGCTCGGTGGTGGTGCCATCGACGGGCGGATTCGCGTTCGGCGTGGTCGACTTCGCCGGCAGGTCCTTGAGATAAACGGCGATCGCGTGCAGGTCGTCGTCGTCGAGGTACTGCGTCGAGTCATGCACGACTTCCGCCATCGCGCCGAACGCCGCCGCGCGCTTGTTCGCGCCCGTCTTCAGGTACTGCACGATGTCCTGCTCGGACCATTGGCCGAGCCCGTCGCGAAGGTCGCTCGCGAGGCTCGTCGCGTACCAGTTCTCCCCGTAGCCGCCGTGATACGCCTTGTCGTGCTCGGGTGCGCCGGCGAAGTTCTTCGGGCTGTGGCATGCGCCGCAATGCCCGAGCCCTTCGACGAGGTACGCGCCGAGATTCCACTGCGCCGACTTCTGCGGATTCGACTGGAACGTGCCTTCCTTGAAGTAGAGCGCGTTCCATCCGGCCATCACCGCGCGGTCGCTGAACGGCCACGGCATTTCCGGCGGCTTGTTCGCCTGATGCACCGGCTTCAGCGTGGCGAGGTAGGCACGGATCGCGTCGACGTCGTTGCGCGACAGCTTCGTGTACCACGGGTACGGGAAGGCGGGGTAGAGGTGCCGTCCTCCCGGCGCGATGCCGCTGTGCATCGCCTTGTAGAAATCGTCGGAGGTCCAGTGGCCGATGCCCGTTTCCGGGTCGGGCGTTATGTTCGTGGAATAGATGGTGCCGAACGGTGTCGGCACCGGGAATCCCCCGGCGAACGGCTGTCCGTCTTCATTCGTATGGCAGGCCGCGCAGTCGCCGGCCTTCACGAGGTATTCGCCGCGCGCCAGTTCGGCGTGCGAGCTCTCGCGCGCGAGCAGCGTGGGCGCGATCGTCATCGAGCCCGCGACCAGCGCGATGCCGACGGCGATGGAAATGCGCGTGCGGGTATTCATGATCAAGCCGATACCAGCGGTCCGGGCTTCTTGAGGTATTGGGTGCGGAGCGCGTGCGCGGTCCAGTACGCGAGTGCACCCACCGTGCCGGTCGGGTTGTAACCGGCGTTCTGCGGGAATGCGCAGGAGCCGACGACGAACACGTTCGGCACGTCCCACGACTGCAGGTAGCGATTCACCGCGCTCGTGCGCGGATCGGTGCCCATCGCCGCGCCGCCGGTGTTGTGCGTGGTCTGGTACGGCACGATCGTGTAGTGGCCCTTGCGGGGATTCGCATGGATCTCGCGTGCCTTCATCGCCTTCGCGATGCCCTGTGCCTTGTCGGTCAGGAAGTTCGACATCCGGTGCTCGTTGTCGTGGAAGTCGAACGTCAGGCGCAGCAGCGGGTTGCCGTAGACGTCGCGATACGTGGGATCGAGATCGAGGTATGCGTCGCGGTAGCTCATCACGCTGCCGTGCGTGGCGAGGCTGACGGTGCGAAGGTAGTTGTCCTTCATCGCCTTCTTCCAGCCACTCCCCCATTTGGGCGCGTCCTTCGGCAGGTGATGCTGCAGGATCGGGCGGCCGCCGGTCGTCCACAGCGCGATGTAGCCGCCCCCGATGAATTTCTCGGGACCGTGATCGAAGTTGTCCCCGTTGAATTCGTCGATCGCCTGTCCCAGGGCACCGGCGCCCATGAAGGGGTTCACGACGTCGTTCAGGAACACGTCGACCGACGACGTGATCTGGTACGCGTAGTTGCGGCCGACGACGCCTTCGTTCTTGACGGGGTCGTACGGCTTGCCGATGCCCGAAAGCAGCATCAGGTGCACGTTGTGCTGCGCGAACGCAGTGAGGATCACGAGATCCGCGGGCTGCTCGTATTCGCGTCCCTGCAGGTCGACGTACACGACGCCCGTCGCGCGCTTGCCGGTGTTGTCGAGCAGCACCTTCGTGACGCTCGCGTGCGTGCGGAGCTTGAAATTGTCCTTCTTGAGCAGCACGGGGAACACCGTCGTCTGCGGGCTCGACTTCGAGTAGTTGCCGCAGCCGAACCATTCGCAGAAGCCGCAGAACGTGCACTGGCCCATCTGCACGCCGTAGATGTTCTTGTACGCCTCGGACGTGTTCGCCGCCGGGCAGGGGAACGGCTTGTAGCCGACTTCCTTCGCCGCCTTGTCGAAGAGCACGGTGCCGTAGCTGCGCTTCAGCGGCGGCAACGGAAAGCCGCGCTTGCGCGGGCCTTCGAACGGGTTGCCGCCTGCCTGGATCTCGCCGTTGACGTTGCCCGCCTGTCCGGAGATGCCGCACAGGTATTCGAAGCGGTCGTAGAACGGCTCGAGGTCGTCATACGTAATGCCCCAGTCCTGGATCGTCATGCCGGCGGGAATGAAGTTCTTCCCGTAGCGCTGCTCGGTGTGCGAGCGCGTGACGAAATCGGTGGGCAGGAAGCGCCAGTTCTGGCCGTTCCAGTGCACGCCCGCGCCGCCTGCGCCGGCCGCCGGCTTGAACGAGCCGAGGTGGCGCATCGGCAGGGCCGTCTGGTCCATCGAGTTGCGAAAGGTCAGCGTTTCGCGCTCGGGCTCCTCGAACAGTTCGTTACGCACCGCGTAGCGCAACTCGTCCTGAATCTGCGTCGTGGCGAAGTCGGGCACCGTGTCGCGAAAGGATCCGCGCTCGATCGCGAGCACGTTCAATCCTTCGTCGGTCAGCTCCTGCGCGAGAATGCTCGCCGTCCAGCCGAAGCCAACGAGCACGACGTCGACGTGGGGAAGCCGTGTGGCCATCAGCTTTCCTTCGTACGTTTGCCGTCGCGACCGAGGAGCCCGATCGTGGGCATCGTGTAGTGCTTGCCGTACTGGTCGATCTCGGCGACGTAGTTGTACCGTGGCCCCGGGAAGCCGATCATCTTCCAGCCGATGAAATCGCGATTGCCTCCGTACATCGGATCGGCGAGGAAGCCCTCGACGGTGTTCTGCAGCAGCATCTGGAAGAAATCCTTCGCGGGTGCGCGCGCCAGCGTGATCCTGCCGTTCTCGAGGTCGTGCAGCATCTGATCCTGCGCGTTCGTGTCGGTCTCGGCGAACGCGCGCTTGCCGTTCTTGCTGCACCAGTCATCGATGTCGGCGATGGCCGTGCGATAGAGCTGCGCCGGCGTGAGCTTCAGCTGATAGCCTTGCTCCTTCGTGCCCTGCTTCCACGGGCCTTGCATGTACCACGTCTCCGCGCGCCCGTACGGCCCCGACAGCTGATGGTCGATGAACGTCGCCACGCCGGCTTCCTTGGCGCCGGGTCCGAGTTCGTCGTTGGGAATGAGCCGTGCGACCGCCGCTTCGACGAACGTGAATTCGACCGGCATGAAATAGGAAAACTGCCCGGGCTTCGCGACGGAATCGGCGTGCGCGTCGGCGACGAAGCGCAACGGGACAACCGCCGCGGCCGGGGGAAGGAGCGCCGCTTTCAACACGCGACGCCGGGCGGGAAGGAAGCGCATATCGACGACTTTGGCGTGGCGCCGGCACCGCGTGTGGGACGGCTCCGACAAATTGTAGGAATGGCCGGTTCCTGGCGAACTCGGCAGGAACGGCGCGTTTGTTATAGCTTCGATGAGCAAAGCCGAGGGGCGTTCGGTCGCATTGCGTCGCCTTTCGGAATAACATTGTTCGCGAAAGGTGCGTAATGCTATGGCGATGGATCTGACCGCAATGGCGATGTTCGCGCGCGTCGTCGAGGCGAAGAGCTTCTCGGGCGCGGCGCGGCGGCTCGACGTGTCGACGTCGGTCGTGAGCAAATGCGTGACGCGGCTCGAGCAGTCGCTCGGCGTGCGCCTGCTCAACCGCACGACGCGCAGCATCAGCCTCACCGAAATCGGCCAGGCGTTCTATGCGCGGTGCGCGCACATCGTCGCCGCGGCCGAGGAAGCGCAGGCGCTGACGGCGGGCATGCAGGCGACGCCGCGCGGCACGCTCAAGGTGAACGTGCCCGTGTCGTTCGGCGTGCTGCACATCGTCCCGGCGTTGTCCACGCTGCTCGAGGCGAACCCCGGCCTCGCAATCGACATGACGCTGTCGGATCGCGACGTGCGCCTCGCCAGCGAAGGCTACGACGTCACGGTGTCGATCGCGCGCGAACCGCGGGCCTCGCTCGTCGCGCGCAGGCTGGCGCCGATCCGCCGCAGGCTGTGCGCTTCACCCGGGTATCTTCGGCGTCGCCGCATTCCCGCATGTCTCGACGATCTCGCGCACCACGACTGCATCCTGCACTCGTCCCGGGTGGACGATCGCACATGGCAGTTCGAGGGAAGCGAGGGCAACGCGAGCATCGACGTGAACGGCTCGCTTCGCCTCGACAACGAGAATGCGGTGCGCCAGGCGGCACTCGCCGGCCTCGGCATTGCGCTCTTGCCCACGTACATCGTCGGCGGCGACCTTCGCGAAGGACGACTGCGCGTCGTGCTGCCGGAATGCGAAGCGCCGGCGCTGTCGCTCTTCGCCACGTACCTCCCCAACCGCTATCTCGCGACGAAGGTGCGCGTGTTCGTCGATCATCTGGTCGCGACCTTCGGCGCGGAGCCCGCGTGGGACGCGCTGCCGAAGCGCAGTGCGCCGCGCGCACCGGCGACGACGCAGGTCGAGGCGGGCGCAAGCGCGCCGTGAGGCTCGCGAGGCGCACGCATTGCGGCATGATGCGGACGTGAGCGTTTCGTCCGATCCACGCGCGTTCCTGCGTCACCTGTTCGATGCGGCCGTCGCGTCGGCACAGCCCGCGCTTGCGTTGCCGCCCTGTCTTCCGCCGAAGCCCGCCGGCCGCACGATCGTTGTCGGCGCAGGGAAGGCATCGGCCAGCATGGCCCGCGCGCTCGAAGACCGTTGGGACGCGCCGCTCGAAGGGCTCGTCGTCACGCGTTACGGCCACGGTGTCGCGTGCCGACACATCGAAGTGATCGAAGCCGCGCATCCGGTGCCCGACGACGCGAGCGTGACGGCGGCGAAGCGCATGCTGCAGCAGGTCGCGGGCCTGCAGGCTGACGATCTCGTGATCGCGCTCATTTCCGGCGGCGGCTCGGCGCTCCTCGCGCTGCCGCTTCCCGGTGTCGCGCTCGCCGACAAGCAGCACGTCAATCGCGCGCTGCTCGCATCCGGCGCGACGATCTCCGAGATCAACTGCGTGCGTCGGCACCTGTCGGCGATCAAGGGCGGCCGACTCGCCGCGGCGTGCCATCCGGCGCGCGTAGTCACGCTCGCGATCTCGGATGTACCCGGCGACGATCCGATCGACATTGCGTCGGGACCGACGGTGGCCGACCCGACGAGTGTCGCCGATGCGCTCGAGGTGTTGCGCCGATATCGCGTCGAACTGCCGGCGTCGGTGCGAGGAGCGCTCGAACGCGCGACGGCGGAGAGCGTGAAGCCCGGCGATCCCCGGCTCGCAGGCACCGAGTACCGCCTGATTGCCACGCCGCAGAAGGCGCTCGAAGCGGCGGCCGAGGTCGCGCGGGCCGCGGGTGTGACGCCGATGATCCTGAGCGATCGCATCGAAGGCGAGGCGCGCGACGTCGGCAAGGCGCTCGCCGGCATTGGTCTTCAGGTCGTCGTGCACGGCCAGCCGCTGCGCGCGCCGTGCGTGCTGCTGTCCGGCGGCGAGACGACCGTCACGTTGCGCGGCAACGGCCGCGGCGGACGCAACGTCGAGTTCCTGCTCGCGCTGGCGCTCGCGTTGCAGCGCCGCGCGTCGATCTATGCGCTCGCCGCCGACACCGATGGCGTGGATGGGGCCGAGGAGGTTGCCGGCGCGTTCGTCACGCCGGACACGCTCGAGCGTGCGCGCATACGCGGCCGCGATCCCGCGCGCGATCTCGAGCGCAACGATGCGCACGCGTTCTTCGCCGCGCTCGACGATCGCATCGTCACCGGCCCCACGCGCACGAACGTCAACGACTTTCGCGCGATCGTCGTCATGGCGCCTTAGCGACGCCGGCGGGCGACATCCGGCATAATCCGCGCGGCCCCAAGCAGGTACACTAGGCCGTGCAGCCGCCGCCGCATTGCATGACGGCGCCGCCCATACCAACGAGGAGGAGTTCCATGACGTTCACCGGACGCGTGCTCGCAATCGCCGCGGCGGCCGCGCTCGCGGCACTGCCCTTTGGCGCCGTGGCGCAGGACAACACGATCAAGGTCGGCGTGATCGCCGCGTTCTCCGGTCCGTTCGCCGCGTACGGCGAGCAGATCGAGGGCGGCATGAAGGCCTACATGAAGCAGCACGGCGACACCGTCGCCGGCAAGAAGGTCGAGCTCATCACGCGCGACACGAAGGGTCCGGCGCCCGAGGTGGCGAAGCGCCTCGCGCAGGAGCTGATCACGCGCGATCACGTGCAGTTCCTCGCGGGCTTCGGCTTGACGCCGAACGCGATGGCGGTCGCACCCGTCGTGAGCGAGGCGAAGGTGCCGATGGTGATCTCGAACGCCGCGACGTCGTCGATCACGACGAAGTCGCCGTACATCACGCGCGTGTCGATGACGATTCCGCAGATCGCGGAGCCGCTCGCGCAATGGGCGCTCAAGAACGGGATCAAGCAGGTCTATACGGCCGTCGCCGACTACGGCCCGGGCATCGACGCCGAGACGCAGTTCACGAAGACGTTCAAGGCGGGCGGCGGACAGATCGTCGGTTCGGTGCGTACGCCCCTGCAGAATCCCGACTTCTCCGCCGCCATTCAGCGCATCAAGGACGCGAAGCCGCAGGCGGTGTTCGTGTTCCTGCCCGCGGGTGAGCAGGGCATCGCGTTCATGAAGGGCTTCAACGAGCGCGGGCTTGCGGCGGCGGGCATCAAGCTGATTGCCACCGGCGACATCACCGACGACCACGTGCTGCAGGCGATGGGCGACCCGACGCTCGGCATGATCACGGCGTTCCACTATTCGGCCGCGCACAAATCGCCGGAGAACGAAGCCTTCATGAAGGCCTACAAGGCGGCGAACGACTCGAAGATCGGCGACCCGAACTTCATGGCGGCCGCCGGCTACGACACGATGCACGTGATCTACGAAGTCGCGAAGAAGTTGAACGGCAACATCGACGGCGACAAGGCGATGGCGGCAATCAAGGGCATGAAGTGGATGAGCCCGCGCGGCCCCGTCGAGATCGACCCGCAGACGCGCGACATCGACCAGACCGTCTACATCCGCAAGGTCGAAAAGGTCGGCGGCAAGCTCGAGAACGTCGAGTTCGACAAGATCCCGAACGTCAAGGACCCCGGCAAGCAGGGTTGATGACGCAACCGCGGTAAAGGACGCGAGCGAAGGCGGGCGAAAGGTCCGCCTTCGTCGCAAATGCGGTACTGGCCACGACTCGCAGGACATCCGCGTGATCGCCAACGTCATCGGCGTGCTGTTCGACGGCGTCGCGTACGGCAGCCTGCTGTTCATCATCGCGGTGGGCCTCGCGGTCACGCTCGGCCTCATGAACTTCGTGAACCTCG
>JAICKU010000065.1 GCA_025927765.1 Burkholderiales bacterium | reverse complement strand
TACGGTCAACCGGACGCGCCGGTTCATGCTTACTTTCTCGCGAGCGTCGGCGCGGCCCGCCGGTTACCACGTCGGTTACCAGGAAAACGCGGCCCAGGCAAGGCAGGCGGATGCGACGACGTCAACGCGCCGGCCCTTCACAGCACCAGCGACGCGCGCCTGCATGGGGTTCGAGAAAGCCGTCCTCGAATAGCCCCGCACCGCGGTGGGAGCGCCGTCTGCATCGCTGTGGAGTTTCGAGGCCACACGCGCGCGATCGCGCGTGATGGAGTTCGAGGGCGCGCCGGGATCCACGACACTGGTATCCAGCTCGGTATCCACGGCCATCGCCACGGCGGTTACCCACCCGGTTGCCACGGAAACCGGGGGTCGGACGTCAAGCGTCAGTAGCGCCCGAAACGCCCTGTTTGTGCCGAGCCGGTACGCAGCCGCAAGTCCGGTACGCACGGTACGGCGTCGCAGGAAGTGCGAACCGAGAAGGACATTGTGAGAGGATGGCCGGCCTCGATCGAAGAAGGTCCACATGGAACTGGTCCGCACCCGTCCGCACGGGAACCGGGCTCGGAAACCGTCGATCGCGCGGATGGTTCGCGCGCGTGGTTCGCACCTGGTTCGCACCAAGGAAGGGGAAAGTCTGCAAACGCGAGGTGTGCAGACTTTGGCCCCGACGCTGTCGGTGCGCGACGTTATCGCGAAGCTGCTCCTCGTCGCCCTACCGGCGGAGCTTCGCGCATTGGCGTCTGACCTTGCCGCGCACGTCGCCCAACAGCCTTACGTACCGCCGCACATCGGCAAGCGTTGGGGGGCATCCGTCCGAGACCGAGGCGAACGTCGTCGCCCGTGAAGTCGGCATCGTTGCGCGCGACATGAGCCACGGCCCCTGCGGCCTCGCGCAGTCCACCGAGCACCTGCACTGATGTTCGCCTATCCGGCACTGCCGAAGCGGCGGCGACCGTCCTTCCATGCCCGCGAGCTCCATCTACACGCGCATCGCAGTCGGGCGGGCATCACGGCGGACGAGCGCGACCTCGTCGTCGTGTTGCTCACGCGCTACGTTTTCTGGTGCGCGAAGGCGCGACGCTTCGATCGAATGCGCGATGCGCTCGGGCTGCTGCTCGAAATCTCACCTATTGCCACGTATCGCAACCCCAGAATGTAGGCAACGGCAACGCAACGGCAACGAACGGGAAAAGGCGCGAATACCTTGACGCCCGGTTTGCCATTAAGCCATTGATTATTTGGCTCCCCGACCAGGGCTCGAACCTGGGACCTGCGGATTAACAGTCCGTCGCTCTACCAACTGAGCTATCGGGGACCGGGAGACGCACGCAGCAGATGTTTCGACTGCGATGCGGCGCGCATTTTAGCACGTTGCGGCGTTGCAGTACGACGACGCAACGCGCCAACTCCTGCGGTCTTCGACGCATATCGTCTACCGGTCCGGAGGCGCATTCGCATCGCACTTCTTGCACGAGAGCACGACGCCTAGCTTCGTCGATCGACCTTGCGGTGTGACCACCCAGGGACGATTCGTCCACGGCGGATCATGACGGACGTGCTGGTTGTGTCCGCATTCGAGCTCGGCCACCCAGTGCAGTTCGTCATCCTGATGGAATCCTACGATTCGCCTATCCATTTCGTGGATTGCTTGACCTGCGCGGCGCCAGGTCGAAGGTGCCAAATCGGAACTGAAACGCGCAGCCGCGATCAACGCGCCGGAGGCCGCGCAGGATTGACACCGGGCTTCGCCTCGCGCGGAGGACGTGTGTCCGCCTCGCGCGGCATTTCGGTCCTGAAATGCGGCGCCGCGCGCCGCAGGTAATGGAACATCGACCACAACGTGAGAATCGCGGCGACGTACAGCGCGATCGTCCCGAGCACGGGCGTGGACACGCCAGGAATCACGTCCTCCCAGAGCAGCAGCGCGATCAGCGCCGTCATCTGCGCCACGGTCTTGACCTTGCCGATGAACGCGACGGCCGTCTTGCGTGAGCGACCGAGCTGCGCCATCCACTCGCGCAATGCCGAGATCGTGATCTCGCGGCCGATGATGATGATGGCGAGATAGGCCTCGGCGCGGCCGAGGTCCACGAGCAGGATCAGCGCGGCGGCCACCATCAATTTGTCCGCGACCGGATCGAGGAACGCGCCGAACGCGCTCGTCTCGCCCCAGCGTCGCGCCAGATAGCCGTCGAGCCAATCGGTGATCGCAGCCAGCGCGAACACGCTCATGCCGAGCCAGTTCTTCAGGACCGGCGAGAGCCATTGGTCGGGAACGTAATAGATCCCGACGAAGACCGGGATCAGCACGATCCGCAGCCACGTCAACGCGGTGGGGAGATTGGGAACCATGCGGGTGGTACGCAGGGCGAACGCTCATTCTACGCCCCGGTTCGCAGGCCCTTCGATCGAAGACTGCCGGCGCCCGTCAATGCAACTGCGCGTAGATGCGCTCGGCGAGCGCGTGCGAAATGCCCGGCACGCGCGCGAGGTCCTCGACGCTCGCTGACTGCATACCCTTCAAGCCCCCGAAGTGCGCAAGCAGCGCCTGCCGGCGCTTGGCGCCGATGCCGCTGATCTCCTGCAGCGACGACGTGTTGCGCGCCTTCGCGCGCCGCGCGCGGTGCCCCTGGATCGCGAAGCGGTGCGCTTCGTCGCGCACCTGCTGCAATAGGTGCAGGCCGGGATGATCGGGCGGCAGGTGCAGCACGTCGTCGCGTCCGGGGAACACGATCTCCTCGAGCCCCGGCTTCCGCTCGGGTCCTTTCGCGATGCCAATCAATGCCGTTTGATGCAAGCCCTGCTCCGCTAGCACTTCGGCGGCGACGTTCACCTGCCCGCGCCCGCCGTCGATGACCAGCAGATCCGGCGCCGGATATTCCCCCGCAACGATCCGTGCCGTGCGTCGCGTCAACGCCTCGCGCATCGCGGCGTAATCGTCGCCCGCCTGCTCCGGCGTCACGTTGAACCGGCGATATTCCGACGTCTGCATCGCGAGGCGATCGAAGATCACGCACGAGGCGACGGCCGCTTCGCCCATCGTGTGCGAGACGTCGAAGCATTCGACGCGCTGCGCCGTCTGCGGAAGCTGCAGCGCCTGCTGCATGGCGGCAAGGCGGTCCTCCTGCGTCGCCGTCTGCGCGAGCTTCTGCCGGATCGCGAGCGTCGCGTTCTGCGTGGCCATCGTCACCCACACGCGGCGCTCGCCGCCAGGATTGGTCACGATCTCGACCTTGTTGCCGGATTGCTCGGAGAGCACGTCCGCGAGCGTCCCCGCGTCGCCCGCCTGTGGCGCAATGATCGTTCGCGGCACCGGCCGCTCGACGTAATGCTGCGCGAGGAACGCACCCACGACATCCGCCTCGTCGACCGCTTCGGCGTGACGCGGAAAGAACGTGCGGTCCCCCACGTGGCGGCCGCCGCGGATCATCACCGCGTTCACCGCGAACACGTTGTCCTCGAGCACGGCCACGACGACGTCGATGTCGCCGGCCGTCGAGCTCTCGACGAACTGGCGCGACTGCAGAAGTTGCAGGCGGCCGATCTTGTCGCGAACGCGTGCCGCCTTCTCGAAATCGAGCTTCGACGACGCCTCTTCCATCTGGCGCTTCAGCATCGCTAGCACTTCGTCGGTCTTGCCCTGCAGGAACATCAATGCCGACCGCACGTCCTGCTGGTAGTCGGCCTCGCTGATCATGTTCACGCACGGCGCCGTGCAGCGGTCGATCTGGTGCAGCATGCACGGCCGCGAGCGGTTCGCGAACACGGTGTTTTCGCAGGTGCGAAGCTGGAACACCTTCTGCAGCAGGGCAATTCCTTCGCGCACGGCGCCCGCGCTCGGGAACGGACCGAAATAGCGGTGCTTGCGGTCGAGCGTGCCGCGGTGGAACCGCAGTTGCGGATACGCGTCGCCCGACAGGCAGATGTACGGGTAGCTCTTGTCGTCGCGATAGAGGATGTTGTAGCGCGGCTCGAGCGCCTTGATCAGGTTGTTCTCGAGCAGCAGCGCTTCGCCTTCGGAGCGCACCGCAGTCGTCTCGACGCGCGCCACCTGCGCGATCATCGCGGCGATGCGCGGCTCGTGGCCGCTCTTCTGGAAGTAGCTCGCGACGCGCTTCTTCAGGTCGCGCGCCTTGCCGACATAGAGTGCGCCGCCGGCCGCGTCGAACATCCGGTACACGCCGGGCAGATGCGGCAGCGACGCCATCAGTTCGCGCGCGTCGAACTGCGTCGCGGCCGCCTCGGCGTCGACGGTCCGTCGATTGAGCCGCGACACCTTCGTCATGCGCGCTTGCGACGAAGATGCGCGTCGATCGCCTCGAACACCGCATCGAACATTCCGGCCGTCAACCGTCCCGTGTTCGTGTTGTAGCGGCTGCAGTGGTAGCTGTCGAAGAGCGCGCGGCCCTTCCCCACGTCGTGCCTCGCCCCGTGGGCGAATGGATACGACGCGCGGCGCAACCTCAACGCATCGAGCGTCGCTTCATGCGCGATGCGCCCGAGCGCGAGGATCGCACCGCCGTCCGGAACCGACGCGAGATCCGCCACCAGATACGGCTGGCAATTCTTCACTTCACGCGGCACCGGCTTGTTCTCCGGTGGCAGGCACTTGACGGTATTCGTGATCCGGCAGTCGACGAGCGTCAGCGGATCGTGCTGCGTGCGCGACACCGCCGATGACGCATAGCCGTGCGCATGCAGCGTCTCGTAGAGCAGGATCCCCGCGTAATCGCCGGTGAACGGCCGCCCGGTAGCGTTCGCGCCGTGCATTCCAGGCGCCAAGCCGACCACGAGCAGGCGCGCGTGCGGATCGCCGAACGGCGGCACGGGCAGGCAGTGGTAATCGGGGTGCGCGGCGCGCACCTCGTCGAGGAACGTCGCGAGCCGCGGACAGCGGCGACACGACGCGTCGTACGTCGATACAATCAACTCGTCTGGCACAATGTCTTCGATGCCCGAACCGCTCCTCGAAGTCCGCAAGCGGTTGCCGCCGGCGCCAACCGGCAAACCTCCACTCCTCTTCGTTCACGGCGGCTATTGCGACGCCTGGTTCTGGGAGCCGTATTTTCTCCCGTGGTTTGCCGCGCACGGCTACGCGGCTTACGCATTGAGCCTGCGCGGGCACGGCACGAGCGGTGGACGCGACACGCTCTTCGCCACCGGCCTCGACGACTATGCGGCCGATGTCGAGCGTGTCGGCGCCGGCATCGACGAGCCGCCCGTCCTGATCGGCCATTCGATGGGCGCGGCGATCGTCGAGCGGATCGTTGCGAAACGCCCGGTGCGCGGCGCTGCGTTGCTCGCGCCGCTGCCACCCGCAGGCCTGCTGACCGTGGCCACGCGGCTCGCCGCGTCGCATCCCGACTTCCTGATGCAATTCGGGCACACCGATCCGTCACGACTCTCGGCGGAAGTGCTGGAGGCGCTGCGCCCGTTCTACTTCAGCGACGACGTCGCGCCGTCATTGGTCGCGCAGGCGGCACGGCATTTCAACGCCGAGTCGCCGCGCGCACTTCTCGACCTCTCGTTGCGGCTGCATTGGGCGCTGCCCGTGGCCGACCACCGGCCGCTCTTCGTCATGGGCAGCAAGGGCGACCGCATCTGCACGCCCGAAGATGTGAGGGCGACCGCGCGCCATCACAACGTCAGCGCGCACATCCTGCCGGGACTCGCGCACATGCTGATGCTCGAGCCCGGCTGGGAGGCGGCGGCGGACGCGCTGGCCGGCTGGATCGATTCGCTTTCGACCTGAGCGGGCCGAACGTCGCGCATCATTTGATCCACGCCGCCACCGTGCGGTCGTACTCGCCCGTGGCCTTGGCGAGGTGGAACCACTGGTCGACCCACGCCTTGAACACCGCGTCGCCACGCGGCAGCAGGTACGCCATTTCGCCGTACTGCAGCGGCTTGTCCGGATTCACCGCGCAAAGCCCCGGATGGAGCTTCTGCTGCACCTTCGTCTCGACGGACTCCGAGATCATCACGTCGGCGTTGCCTTTCAGGAGCTCGTCGAAGATCTTCGTGTTGTCGTCGAAGATCACGATCTTCGCCTGCTTGAAGTTCGCGCGCGCGAAGCGCTCGTTGCTGCCGCCCGGGTTCTCGATCACCGTGACGCCGGGCTTGTCGATGCCGGCTACGGTCTGGAACTTCGCGACGTTCTCGCACTTCGTGATCGGCGCCTTGCCGTTGACCATGTACGGCGCCGTGAAGAACGCGCGCTTCTGGCGGTCCAGCGTCACCGAGATGCCGCCCACCGCGATGTCGCATTGCTCGACGAACGTGTCCATGAGCTTGGCCCACGGCGCCTTGACGAACTGCACCTTGACGCCCAGCGCCTTCGCCATCGCGTCGACGAGGTCGACGTCGATGCCTTCATAACCGCCGTCGCTCTTCGCGACGCTGAACGGCTTGTAGTCGCCGGGCGTGCATACGCGCAGCGTGCCGCTCTTCTGGATGGCGTCGAGACGCGATTCCTGCGCGTGCGCGACGGTTGACACGAGCGCCACGGCGAGCAGCGCTGCAATCCGACGAACCATGACGAATCCCCCGATCGAATGACCGGCCGATGCCGGTCGCGGGGGCGAATTATGCGTGATGCGCCGAGAAGCAGGGTCAGACTCCACTTTTCCGAGAAGTGGAGTCCGACCCTGCTTTCGGGCTAGCTCGGCCGCTTCTTCACGAACTCGACGAACTCCTGCGGCGGCAGCGGCTTGCTGACCCAGTAGCCCTGGAAGCAGTGGCAGCCGCGCACATCGAGGAAATCGAGCTGCGCGCGCGTCCCCACGCCCTCGGCGACGACCTTGAGGCCGAGGCCACGCGCGAGGCCGATGATCGCCTCGGTGATCGCCGCGTCGCCAGGGTCGGTTTCGAGATCGGCGATGAACGAGATGTCGATCTTCAGCGTGTCGATCGGGAAGTGCTTCAAGTGCGTGAGCGACGAGTAGCCGGTGCCGAAGTCGTCGATGGCCACCGTGAAGCCCTCGCCTCGCAACTGGTGCAGCACCTTGCGGATCGCGTCGAGGTCGTGCATCAGGCTCGTCTCGGTCACCTCGAGCTCGAGCCATGACGGATCGCAACCTTCGGCGCGCACGATGTCCGTAATCCTTTGCGCGAGATCCTCGCGATAGAACTGCTTCGCCGACAGGTTCACGGAGATCGTCATCGCGATGCCGGCCCGCCGCCACACGACGCATTGCGCCGCGGCCGTCTTCAGCACCCATTCGCCGAGCGCGTGGATCAGGCCCGATTCCTCGGCGAGCGGAATGAACACCTGGGGTGGCACCGTGCCGTGGTCGGGATCGCTCCAGCGCAAAAGCGCCTCGGCGCCGACGATCGCACGATCGGTGATGCGCACCTGCGGCTGGTAGTGGAGTTGCAGCACGTTGTCTTTCAACGCCCCGCGCAGCGCGGTCTCGAGCGTGTGCTGGCGCAGCCGCCTCTCGGCGAGATCGGCGTCGAGGAACTGGTAGGTGTTGCGTCCGAGCTCCTTCGACCGATACATCGCGACGTCCGCGTGCTTCATCAGCTCTTCGGGATCGTCGGAATCGTCGGGGAACACCGAGATGCCGATCGACGACGTCACGTAGATGTCGTGATCCTCGATGCGGAACGGCTGCGAGATCGCGTCCTGCAGCTTCTGCGCGATGCGTCCCAGCACCTGCGGCTCGTCGAAGTCCTCGACGATCACCATGAATTCGTCGCCGCCGAGGCGCGCGAGCAGATCGGTCTCGCGCAGCGCGTCGGCCAGCGCGCGCGTGACGGCCTTCAGCAGCTCGTCGCCGATCCGATGGCCGAGCGTGTCGTTGACGTTCTTGAAGCGATCGAGGTCGATGAACAGCACGCCCACGCGGTGGCCGCTGCGCCGCGCCTGCGCGATCGCCTGCGTCAGCCGGTCGTGCAGCATCAGGCGGTTGGGCAGGCCGGTCAGCGCGTCGCGCGTGGCCATGTACTGCAACCGCTCTTCGGCCTGGATGCGCGAGCTCACGTCCTGCACGAACGACAGGATCGACACCACCTTGCCGTCGTCGCCCACCAGCGCCGAGTGCCACCACTCGCACCAGATCGTGTTGCCGTCCTTGCGGTAGTTGCGCGTGAGCGACGTCTCGCGCGGCTCGCTGCCGGTCAGCAGGCGATCGATCAGGCCGCTCATCGTCTCGCCGTCGCCTTCGTGCAAGAGCGGGTTCTCGGTGATCGGCTTGCCGAGCATCGACTCGCCGTCCCAGCCGAAGATCGCCTCGGCCTGCGGCGACCAGCGCACGAGCTTGAGGTCGCGGTCCCACTCGAGCACCGCGAGCGGCGTGTTGCTCATGTGCGACGAGAGCATCCAGTTCGCGTGCCGCAGCGCATCCTCGTTCTTCTTCTGGTCGTGGATGTCGGTGTGCACGGCGTAGATGCCGATCACGTTGCCGTCCGCGTCGCGGTGCGGCGCGTAGTGGACCGCCTCCCACTGCAGCTCGCCCGTGGGCTGCGGCAGGCGCAATTCGGTCGACACCACTTCGCCTCCGAGCACGCGATCGAGCAGCGGCCTCAGCGCTTCGAAGCGCGCCGCGCCGACGACGTCGGGAATCGTGTGCCCCGTCATCGCCTCGCGGCTCGTGCCGAGCCATTTCTCGTTGTGGCCGTTCAGGAAGCGCAGGCGGTAATCGCGGTCGATGTACGACACGCGCGCGGGCACGTTGTCCATGATGAGCCGCAGCTCGCCCTCGGACGCGCGCAACGCCTCCTGCGCCTGCTTCAGGCCATGGATGTCGTTCATGAGCACGAACGCGCCGTGCACTTCACCGGACGACGACGCGTCGGGGACGACGCGAATCGTCATCCAGCGACGCTCGCCGTTCGCGCCCGGGACCAGCCGGTCGAACGACGTCGATTCACCCTGCAGCGCCCGCGACACCATCGCCTGCGCGGTTTGGTAGATCCCCGGGCCCACGACGTCGCGCAGCCGCATGTAGCCGACCTGATCGACGGTGAGCCCGAAATACTGGAGGAACGTGCGGTTGACGTAATGGCAGCGCTCGTCGTGGTCGATGTACGCCACGGGCGCCGGCACGCCATCCATGATGGCGCGAAGCTGCGACTCGCGCGCGGCGAGCGCGTCCTGCGCGACCTTGAGGTCGGTGATGTCGTGGCCGACGATGTATTCGCCGCGCACGCTGCCGTCGAGGTTCATGTCCGGCACGCAGCGCGCGCGGATCCAGCGCGTGCGGCCGACGACGTCGATCACCGCGCGCTCGTACGTGAGCGCCTCGCCCTTCATCGCGCGGTCGCGATCGGGCGTCAGCGCCTGCGATCCCTCGACGCCCAGCACCTCCTCGGGCTTCTTGCCGAGCACTTCGTCGCGCGAAAGTCCGTAAAGATCGAGGAACGCCTGGTTGACGAACACGTAGCGGCGGGCGGCGTCGAGATAGACGACGGGCTCCGGGATGTTGTCGGTGAAGAGGCGAAGCTGCTTCTCGCGCGCGGCGAGCTCCTGCTCCGTCTGCTTCAAATCGTGGATGTCGTACTCGGTGCAGTAGAGCCCACGCACCTTGCCGGTGGAATCGAGGTCGGGCGCCATGCGGCCGTGCATCCAGCGCCGCTGGCCGTTCGCGTTCTGGCCGATGCGCTCGTATTCGACGTGCTCCCCCGACTGCGCGCGCTTCAGCACGGGGCGCAGGAACGCCGCGACATCGGACGCCATGACCTCGAACGGCGTCTTGCCGTAGATCTCGTCCTGCGGCCTGCACACCCAGTTGGCGAATGCCTGGTTCACGAACGTGTAGTGCAGGCTCTTGTCGAGGTACGCGATCGGCCCGGGGATGTTGTCGGCGAAGAGCCGCAGCTGCTGCTGCTGCGATTTCAACGCATCGCGAACGCGAACGTCGTCCTCGATATCGTTCCACACGACGAAGGCGCCGCCCACGCGCCCGCCGATCTCGCGGTCGGGGAAGAGCGTCACCCGCACCCACCGCGGCTCGCCCGACGAGCGACGCTCGCGCCGCTCGTACGACACCGTGGCGCCCGCGAACGCGCGCTCGATGTAGCCCCGCATTTCGGTCAGCGCATCGGAGGCGAGGAAGTCGGACAGCGCGTGGCCGAGCAGATCGTCCGCCGGCACGCCGATCCAGTCGGCGAACGGCTTGTTGGCGAAGCGCAGCCGCAGCTGCCGGTCGAAGTGCAGGATCGGCAAGCCGACGCTGTCGGTCACGAGGCGCAGTCGATGTTCGCGCTGGCCGGCCTCGAGCTCGAGGCGCTTCAGGTGATCGACGTCGCTGTACGTCGCGAGAAAGCCGCGGATGTGCCCCTGCGAGTTGCGGTCGGGGTAATAGTCGGTGCGCATCCACATCGGTGCGCGTCCGGGCAGTGTGAGCTGCCATTCGTAACCGGTGCGCTCGCCACCGAGCGCCGCTTCGACGTAGGCGCGATAGAGCTGGTAGCTCTCGCGCCCCACGACCTCGATCACCTCGCGGTTCAGCACCTCGTCGGGCCGCTTGCCGAACCAGTCGAGCAGCGCCTTGTTGACGAAGCGATAGCGCTGGTTGCGGTCGACGTAGGCGATGGGCGTGCCGAGCGCGTTGAGCTTGCGCTGCGAGAGCGCGAGCAGCGGCCCGCGTTCGGCGTCGTCGCCCACCGTCGGCGGGACGGGGGCGAAGTCGAGGCGGCTGATCGAGCGGGTAAGCGCCATTCGCGTTTTGATCGTGGATCGTCGGCGACGACAGCGAAAGGCGGCGCTGCCGCCGGGGTGCGTGGCCCCGGCGATCTCCCTCCCGCGCCAAGCGCCTTGGTGTCTCGCTTGGCGAGGCAAAAAGCAAGGATCGGGCCGGGCCGTGACGGCGACCGATGGATTTCCGGGTAGGCTGCGGACCCGTCGGCCGCGGTTACAATCCGCGTCACCAAAAAACGCCGGGCGGCAGACCCGCGGCGGTACGCCTCGACGGCGGCCAAGAAGATGAGGGAGGGCTGCCGCCGGGCGGCCGCCATTCCCCACCCGCCGAGGATTCGATGCCGTCCCTGCCGATTGCACGCCGACTGTGCGCGCTTGCCCTGCTGGGAGCCGCGCTCCTGCCGCTTGCCGCCGTCGCCGCCCCGGCCGCCCTGCCCGAGCCCCCCGCGCTCGCGGGCTTTCCGATCGACTTCATCCTGTTCGCAGCCACGCTCTTCTGCGTCGCGCTCTTCCATCACCACACGATGAGGGTCGCCGCGACGGGCCTCGTCGTGATCACGATCTTCAAGGTGCTGTTCTCGCCGTTCGCCGAGGGTGCCGGCATGGCGGGACTGATCGCCCACCTCGGACACGAGTGGGTGCTGCTCGCGAACCTGCTCGGGCTGCTGCTCGGCTTCGCGCTCCTCTCCAGGCACTTCGAAGCGAGCCAGGTGCCGGCATGGCTGCCGAAGCTTCTGCCCGACGATTGGAAGGGCGCGTTCGCGCTGCTGGTGATGATCTTCGTGCTGTCGTCGTTCCTCGACAACATCGCGGCGGCGCTGATCGGCGGAACCATTGCCGGCGTGGTGTTCCGCGGCAAGGTGCACATCGGCTACCTCGCCGCGATCGTCGCGGCGTCGAACGCGGGCGGCTCGGGCAGCGTCGTCGGCGACACGACGACCACGATGATGTGGATCGACGGCGTGTCGCCGCTGTCGGTGCTCGAGGCCTACATCGCCGCGTCGATCGCGATGGTGATCTTCGGCATCCCGGCGTCGCTGCAGCAGCAGCGCTACTCGCCGATCACGCGCGATCCGGGCGCGAACGTGAAGATCGACGGCGCGCGCGTGTTCATCGTTGCGGCAATCCTCGTCACGGCGATCGTCGTCAACGTCGTCGTCAACGTGAAATTCAACGAGCTCTCCGACACGTTCCCGTTCATCGGCGCGGCCGTGTGGGTGGCCCTGCTCGCGTGCGTGCCGCTGCGCACGCCCGACTGGGGCGAATTGCCCGCCGCCTTCCGCGGCTCGATCTTCCTGCTGTCGCTCGTGCTCGCGGCGTCGATGATGCCGGTGCAGAAGCTGCCCGATGCCTCGTGGCGCGTGGCGCTCGGCCTGGGCTTCATCTCGGCAGTGTTCGACAACATTCCGCTCACCGCATTGGCGTTGAAGCAGGGTGGCTACGACTGGGGCTACATCGCGTTCGCCGTCGGCTTCGGCGGCTCGATGATCTGGTTCGGTTCGTCGGCCGGTGTCGCGCTCACCAACCTGTTTCCCGACGCCAAGTCGGTGTTCGCGTGGCTGCGCGGCGGCTGGCACGTCGCGCTCGCGTACGTCATCGGCTTCGGCTTGATGCTGGCCGTGCACGGCTGGTCGCCCGATGCGCCGCATCGCGGCGCGCCGGCGACCGCGCATGCGAGCGTCCGCGCATCGTAGGAGCGGCGCTCACACAACATTGCGCCACGGGCCGACTCCGCGTTTGCGAGATGCGCGTTTAGCATCGTGTATCCACGCACCCGACGGAGCATGATGCATGAAACGGACACTGCTTGCAGTCACGCTGCTCTTCGTCGCCGCCGGCGCGTCGGCGGCGGATCTCACGCTGTACGGGCGCCCGGGATTCCAGGGCCGCGAACTGCGTGCGAACGACACGATCGTCAATCTCGCGAACAGCGGCTTCAACGACCGCGCGTCTTCGGTCGTGATTCGCGACGGCGTCTGGGAACTCTGCGACGACGCCAACTTTCGCGGTCAGTGCGTGACGCTTCGCCCCGGCCGCTATGCATCGTTGCGGGACATGGGCCTCAACAACAACGTTTCGTCGCTCCGCGAGGTGCGCGGCGGCCCACCCGGGCCACCCGGACGCCGCGGTGACCGGAGCTCGCGCGCCGTGCTGTTCTCGAATCCCGACTTTCGCGGCCAGCGCTACGTCGTCGACGGCAATTACCTGCCGAACCTCGCCAACACCGGCTTCAACGATCGGGCGCAATCGCTGCGTGTCGAGGGCGGCTACTGGATCTTCTGCAGCGACGCCCAATTCCAGGGGCAGTGCCGCACGTTCGGTCCCGGCAACTATCCCAATCTGCCGCCCGCGCTCAACAATCGACTCTCTTCGGGTCGGCGGATCTCCGAGCAGTACCCGTACAATGGCCCGCCACGCTGGACACGCTGAGTTCACGTAACCGATGCCGATCGTCGACGACATCGCCGGCCTGCGACGGATTCTCGCCGGGAACCGCACGCTGGCGGTCGTCGGCCTGTCGGCACAGTGGTACCGGCCGAGCTATTTCGCGGCCAAGTACATGCAGGACCACGGGTACCGGATCATCCCGGTGAACCCGCGCTACGACGAGGTGCTCGGCGCGAGGTGCTACGCGTCGCTGCGCGACATTCCCGAACCGGTCGACCTCGTCGACTGCTTCCGCAGGGCCGAGGAGATTCCCGCCATCGCCGAGGACGCGATCGCCATCGGCGCGAAGGTGCTGTGGATGCAGCTCGGCATCGAGAATCGGGACGCCGCGCAGCGCGCCGGCGACGCCGGGCTCGAGGTGGTGATGAATCGCTGCGTGAAGATCGAGCACGCGCGCATCCTCGGAGGCCTCAACTTCGCCGGCGTCAACACCGGCGTGATCTCGGCGCGACGGGCAATCGCGAACTGACGCTTCGCGGCATAATGGCGCCCTGCCGAAAGCAGGGTCAAACTCCACTTTCTGCAGTCGTGCGGTCGGACCGCCAGCGGCGAAAAAGTGGAGTCTGACCCTGCTTTCGAGGCCGACCCTGCTTACCCATGCCCGATCACCACTACGGTTTCGACACGCTGTGCCTGCACGCCGGACAGATCCCGGACGCGCAAACGGGCTCGCGCGCGTTGCCGATCTACCAGACGACGTCGTTCGTCTTCGACAGTGCCGATGAGGCGGCGTCGCTCTTCAACCTGCAGACGTTCGGCAACGTCTATTCGCGGATCTCGAATCCCACGGTCGCCGCGCTCGAGGAACGCGTGGCGGCGCTCGAAGGCGGACGCGCAGCGCTCGCCGCGGCAAGCGGCATGGCCGCGCAGATGCTCGCGTTCCTGACGCTCGCCAAAGCCGGCGACCATATCGTCGCGGCGCGCACGCTCTACGGCGGCTCGTACTCGCAGATCGGCGTCACGTTCGCGCAGTTCGGCATCGACGCGACGTTCGTCGACGCCGGCGATCCGGAGAACTTTCGCCGCGCGATCAAGCCGACGACCAAATGCGTGTTCGCGGAGACGATCGGCAATCCGCAACTCAACGTGCCCGACCTCCGCGCCATCGCCGATATCGCGCACGAAGCCGACGTCCCGTTCGTCGTCGACAACACGCTCGCCTCGCCGTGGCTGTGCCGTCCGTTCGAGCACGGCGCGGACCTCGTCGTGCATTCGCTCACGAAATATCTCGGCGGCCACGGCACGACAATGGGCGGCATCGTCGTCGAGTCGGGCAAATTTCCCTGGGACAACGGCAAGTTCCCGCAGATGACCGAGCCCTCGCGCGGCTACCACGGCGTGATCTTCCACGAAACGTTCGGCGACTTCGGGTTCACGATGAAGGCGCGCATGGAAACGATGCGCACGCTCGGTCCCACGCTGTCGCCGCTCTCCGCGTTCCTGATCATGCAGGGCATCGAGACGCTGCACCTGCGGATGCCGCGCCATTGCGAATCGGCGCTTGCCGTCGCGAAGCACCTGCAGCAGCATCCCGCCGTCGCGTGGGTCGATTATCCGTTCCTGCCCGCGAGCGGCTCGTACGAGCTCGCGCGCCGCTATCTGCCGCAAGGCGGCGGCGGTATCCTGACGTTTGGCGTGAAGGGCGGCGCGGCGGCCGGCGTCAAATGCATCGAGGCCGTGCAGTTCCTGTCGCATCTTGCGAACATCGGCGACGCCAAGACGCTGATCATCCATCCCGCGTCGACCACGCATCGCCAGCTCGACGAAGACGAGCAGCGCGAAGCGGGCGTGTCGCCGGAGATGATCCGGCTTTCCGTCGGCCTCGAATCGCTCGACGACATCCTCTGGGACCTCGACCAGGCCCTCGCAAAATCCCAAACGTAAACACATGACGCGTTACGCCACGATGAACCGTTACGCGGCCGTGCCCTGGCCGTGGATGATCCTGATCCTCGCCGCCGCGCTCATCGGCCAGGAAGTGCTGATGCAATGGCTCGGTGCGCAACGGCCGCTCACCGAAGCCGTGTATCGGGTGTTCGTGATGACCCTCGGGGTCGCGTCGCTCGCGCTGATCGTGCTGCCGCCGCGACGCGCCGCCTACCTGCTTGGGTTCCTCGTCTGCGCAGCACTCATGGCGTGGGCGCTGTGGCTGCAATACGGCGAAGGCATCGAGCCCTGCCCGCTTTGCATGTTCCAGCGCGTGTGCGTGGTGCTCGTGGGCCTCGTGTTCCTGATCGCGGCGATCCAGAATCCCGGCCGCACCGGCGCGGCGTTCTATGCCGTGTTGACGCTCGTCATCTGCGGCGCGGGCGCGGGTTTCGCCGCGCGGCAGATCTGGCTGCAGGCGCTGCCGGCGGACCAGGTGCCGGCATGCGGCATGGGCCTCGCGTACATGATGGACACGCTGCCGTTCACCGCCGTCATCGCCAAGGTGCTGCAAGGCAGCGGCGAGTGCGCGGAAAAGGGCTGGGTATTCCTCGGCCTGTCGATCGCGGGATGGACGTTCGTGTTCTTCGCGAGCATGATCGCGGCCGCGATCGCGCTCATCCGTCGCGACTGAACACCGTTGCGATCCGCGCATTCATGACGTCGCACTCATCGGCATCGCGATGACCCTCGACTGGACAGCGTTCACGCCATGGCACGCCGCTATCGGCGGCGTGATCATCGGCCTCGCCGCCGCGTGGTTCGCGCTCGTGAACGGCCGCATCGCCGGCATCAGCGGCATCGTCGGCGGCCTGCTGCAGGCGCGTCGCCGCGACGTCGGCTGGCGCGTCGCGTTCGCGCTCGGCCTGCTCGCGGCGCCTGCCGCGTATGCACTCGTCGCGACGGTGCCGTCGATCGCGTTCGACACCGGTGACGCGGGACTCGTCGTCGCCGGCCTGCTCGTCGGCATCGGCACGCGTTACGCGTCCGGATGCACGAGCGGCCACGGCGTGTGCGGCGTATCGCGGCTTTCGCCGCGCTCGCTCGTCGCGACGCTCACGTTCATGATCGCGGGATTCGCCACGGTGTTCGTCGTCCGCCACGTGCTCGCATGACGCGCCGACTCGACATCGCGACGTCGTTTGCCGCCGGCCTCGTGTTCGGCATCGGGCTCATCGTGTCGCGGATGTTCGATCCGTCGAAGGTCAAGGGATTTCTCGATCTCGCCGGTGCGTGGGATCCTTCGCTCGGCCTTGTCATGGCGGGCGCGGTGGCAGTCGCCGCCGTCGCCTTCGCGGTTGCGAAGCGCAGGCGCACCACGCTTCTCGGCGAACCGCTCGTGCTGCCCATGCGGCGCGACATCGATCGCCGTCTCGTCGTCGGCAGCCTGCTGTTCGGAATCGGCTGGGGCATCGCCGGCATCTGCCCGGGACCTGCGCTCGTTGCCGTCGGCGCGGGTCACGCGAAGGCGCTGGTGTTCGCGGTATCGATGCTCGGCGGCATGTTGCTGTTCACGCTGCTCGAACGCCGGCGCCGCGCTCACGCGCCGCCGCTCGACAAGGGAGTGCGCGCACCATGATCTTTCGCCAGTTGTTCGATCCCCAGTCGTCCACGTACTCGTACCTGCTCGGCGATCCGCGATCGCGCGAAGCCGTCCTGATCGACCCGGTGTTCGAGCAGGCGCGGCGCGACGCGGCGTTGATCGACGAACTCGGCCTGAAGCTCGTCGCGACAATCGAAACCCATGTGCACGCCGACCACGTCACCGGCGCATGGCTGCTCAAGAATCGCTGCGGCAGCATGATCGTGATCTCCGCCGACAGCGGCGCGGAAGGCGCAGACCGCTACGTCGAGCACGGCGACCGCGTCGCGTTCGGCAAGCGCTACCTCGAAGTGCGGGCGACGCCCGGGCATACGTCGGGATGCATCACGCTCGTACTCGACGACGAAAGCAGAGCGTTCACCGGCGACGCGTTGCTGATTCGCGGCAGCGGCCGCACCGATTTCCAGCAGGGCGACCCACGCATGCTCTATCGCTCGGTGCGAAGCCAGATCCTGTCGCTGCCGCCGACGTGCCTGCTCTATCCGGCACACGACTATCGCGGCCTCACCGTCACGAGCGTGGACGAGGAGCAGCGCTTCAACCCGCGCCTCGGCGGCCAGGCGGCCGAAGGCGATTTCGTCGGGTACATGAACAACCTCGGACTGCCGCACCCCAAGCTGATGGACGTTGCGGTGCCGGCGAACCTGCGCGTCGGCCGTCCGGACAGCGATGCGGCACTCGCACCCGAGCCGACGTGGGCGCCGCTCACGTTCACGTTCGCGGGCATCCACGAGATCCAGCCGCACGCTTTGGAGGAGTGTGCGTGCAACCCGCAGATCGTCGACGTGCGCGAACCCGACGAATTCGAAGGACCCCTCGGCCGCATTCCCGACGCGATCTCGATTCCCCTCGGCCAATTGAACGCGCGCGCCGGCGAACTGGCGAAGGATCGGCCGGTCGTCACCGTCTGCCGCTCCGGCGCACGGTCCGCGCAGGCGTCGGTGATGTTGCAAAAGCTCGGCTTCAAGGACGTCGCGAACCTCGCCGGGGGCATGCTGCGCTGGCGCAGCGACGTGCATCCGGTGGAGGGCGCGGGTGCGTAGTCTGCTTCCGACGTAGGCGCGCTTCGGACGCGCGGCGCTACTGCAAGACTTCGTTGCGCCGTCGCATGTGCGCGATCTCGGTGTCGCGAAGCGCCGTGAAGCCTTCGGCGAGGCCGCGCTCGAGGATCGACGCCATCTGCGCCGCCGAATGCAGCCGCGGCACGAACACGAAGTCCGCCCCGGCCTCGTAGAGCGCCAGCGCCGCGGCGGTGCGCGTGGCGGTCACCACCACCATCGCGTTCGGCCAGATGCGCCGCGCGAGCTTCAGGAGGCGCAGATTGGTCGTGCCCTTCAGGATCGAATCGGTGATCGTCGACACGACGAGCTTCGCGTCGTGGACGTCGGCGTGATGCAGCGTGTCCATGCTCGCGATGTCGCCATAGCGGCACGCGATGCCGCGCCGCAGGAGCTCGGCGTGCACGTCGGGGTTGAAGTCGATCACGAGCAGCCGTGCGAGCATCGGATGCGGTTCTGCGGCCGACGCCATCTCGTATTCGTGCACGAGCGCGCTTGCCTCGGTGAAGAAGCCGAGCAGCACGACGTCGGGGGCGACGGCGGGCGCCTCCGGCAGCCGCTCGTCGGCGATGTCGGAGACGCCGACCGCGCGGAGGCCACGCGAGAGCACGCGCTGCAGCGAATGGCTGTAGCCGATCATGTACGTCGACGCGACCGACGTGAACGCGAACACGAAGATCAGCAGGCTGACCGTCTTCTGGTCGATGTGATGGAAGCCGAGGCCGATCGCCGCGATCACCATCGAGAACTCGCTCATTTGCGCGAGGTTGATCGCCGGCAGCAGGCTTGCGCGGTGACCTAACCCGAGCGTGCGCAGGATCGGGACGATGACGATCAGGCGGCTCGCGACGAGGAACAGCGACGCGAGCGCCGCCATGCCGAGGAGCTCGGGCGTGGGCAGCGGGATCTCCATCCCGAGCGCCACGAAGAACAGCGTCACGAAGAAATCGCGGATGCTGACCACCTTCGCGACGACATCGAGGTTGTACGGGAACGTCGAGATGCTGACGCCGGCGATCAGCGCGCCCATCTCGCGCGACAGCCCGGCGGCGCTCGCCGCCCAGCACACGACGAAGCACCACGCGAGCGAGCCGATCAGCACGAGCTCGGGCAGCTTTGCGACCGACCGGAACAGCGGCGGCAGCACGTACTTGCTGATCAGGAACGCCGCGCCGACGAGCGCGGCGCCGCCGGCGAGCGACGTGACGAGCTTGCCGATCTGCGGATCGGCGAGGTTGGGCTGCACGCCGAGCGCGATGATCGCGAAGATGTCCTGGAAGATCAGCACGCCGAGCGTGATGCGCCCGGGCAGCGTGTCGAGCTCGAACTTGTCGTAGAGGAGCTTCACGACGATCATCGTGCTGCTCATCGCGAGGCACACCGCGAGGTAGAGCCCGCGAAAGTCGCCGCCGCCGATCGGGAAGCCCAGCAGCGCGAAGAATCCGAGGCCGAGCGCAACGCACAGCGGCACTTGCAGCAGGCCGGTCACGATCACCGCGCGTCCCGCCGAGACGAGCTTCCTCAGGTCGAGCTCGAGGCCGATCATGAAGAGCAGCAGGATCAGGCCGATCTCGGCGACGGTGGTGATGCTGCCCTCGTCGCTGATCAGGCCGAGGCCGATGCGCGGGCCGATGACGACGCCGGCGAGCAGGTACGCGAGCAACAGCGGCTGCTTCAACCGGTGCGCGACGAACGCGAGCGCCGCCGCGACGGCGATGCAAAGGCCGATGCTCGTCAGGAGATCCGGGTCATGCATGCGCGTTGATCGAACGGCGAATGACGGCGAACGGCCTACTTCGGCGCCATGCGAATCGCGCCGTCGAGCCGGATCACTTCACCGTTCAGCATCGGGTTCGTCACGATCTCGCGCACGAGCGACGCGAATTCGGCGGGCCGGCCGAGCCGTGGCGGAAACGGCACCATTTTGCCGAGCGACGCCTGCACGTCGGGTGCCAAGCTGCCCATCATCGGCGTCTCGAAGATGCCCGGTGCGATCGTCATCACGCGAATCCCGAAGCGCGCCAGCTCGCGCGCGATCGGCAGCGTCATGCCGGCGACGGCCGCCTTCGACGCACTGTACGCCGCCTGCCCGATCTGCCCGTCGAACGCGGCGACCGACGACGTGTTGACGATCACGCCGCGCTCGCCTTCGGCGTTGGGGTCGTTCTTTACCATCGCATCGGCCGCGAGGCGGACGAGATTGAACGTGCCGATCAGGTTGATCGCGATCGTGCGCGTGAATCCGGCGAGCGTGTGCGGCCCTTCGCGGCCGATGACTTTCTCGCCGTGCACGATGCCCGCGCAGTTCACGAGGCCGTGCACGGCGCCGAACGCCTGCATGGCCGTGGCGACGCAATGCTTTGCGCTCGCCTCGTCGGTGACGTCGGTGGGCACGAAGCGTGCGCGATCGCCGAGCGATTGCGCCAGTGCGTTGCCGTCGCGCTCGTTGACGTCGGCGATCACGACGCGGCCACCGCCTTCGACGATCACGCGGACCGTCGCGGCGCCGAGGCCCGACGCGCCGCCCGTGACGATGAACGTGCTGTCCTCGATACGCATGGCAAGCCTCCGGCTTTTAGGCGCGCGCAGGCACCGGCGACGTCGTCTTCACGACCGACAACGCACTGGCGACGAGTCCGGCCACGTCGGCGACGTTGGCGGGCAGGATCAGCGTGTTCGTCGTCTTCGCGAGATTGCCGAACTGCGCAATGTATTCCTCGGCGATCTTGAAGTTCACCGCGCCGATGCCGCCCTGCGCGTCGATCGCGTCGGCGATCTGCCGGATGGCCTTGGCGTTCGCCTCGGCGATCGCGAGGATCGCCGACGCCTGCCCCTGTGCAGTGTTGATCTCGGCCTGCTTCTCGCCTTCGGACTTCGCGATCGCCGCTTCACGCAAGCCCTGCGCGATGTTGATCTGCTCCTGGCGTTTGCCTTCCGACGTCGCAATCACCGCGCGCTTTTCACGCTCGGCGGTGATCTGCGCCTGCATCGCGCGCAGGATCTCGGCGGGCGGCGTCAGGTCCTTGATCTCGTAGCGCAGCACCTTGACGCCCCAGTTCGGCGCCGCCGCATCCAGTGCGCTCACGACCGACGCGTTGATCTGGTCGCGCTCCTCGAACGTGCGGTCGAGCTCCATGCGGCCGATGACGCTGCGCAGCGTCGTCTGTGCGAGTTGCGTGATCGCGAGCACGTAATTGGTCGAGCCATACGACGCGAGCCGTGCATCGGTCACCTGGAAGTAGAGAATGCCGTCGACGGTGAGCTGCGTGTTGTCCTTGGTGATGCACACCTGCGGCGGCACGTCGAGCGGCGTTTCGCGCAGGTCGTGCTTGTACGCGACGCGGTCGAGGAACGGCACGACGAAGTTGAGTCCCGGCGCGAGCACCGCGTAGAAGCGTCCGAGCCGCTCGACGACCCATGCGTGCTGCTGCGGCACCACGCGAATCGCCTTGACGATCGCGATCAGTACGACGACGAAGATCGCGAACGCGACGATCGAAAAGCCTGCCATGCTCTCCTCCCCTGGTC
>JAICKU010000090.1 GCA_025927765.1 Burkholderiales bacterium | reverse complement strand
GGGATGATGCCGAGCTTCTGCAGCGGCAGGCCGCCGGTGCCGCCGATGCGCATCTTGAGGCCCTTGAAGTCGGCCGGCGTCTTGATCTCCTTGCGGAAGAAGCCGCCCATCTGCGCGCCCGTGTTGCCGGCGGGGAAGTTGATGATGTTGTAGTCCTTGTAGAACTCGCGCATCAGCTGCAGCCCGCCGCCGTGGTACATCCACGCGTTCTGCTGGCGATCGTTCATGCCGAACGGCAGCGCGCAGCCCAGCGCGAACGTCGGGTCCTTGCCGAAGAAGTAATACGGCGCGGTATGCGCGCACTGCACGGTGGCGTTCTGCACGGCGTCGACGACACCGAACGCGGGCACGATCTCGCCGCCGGCGAACGTCTGGATCTGGAACTTGTTGTTCGTCGACGCGGCGACGCGCTTGCTGATCACTTCCGCCGCACCGAAGATCGTGTCGAGGCTGCGTGGGAAGCTCGACGCGAGCCGCCACTTGACTTCCGGCGCGGCCTGCGCGAACACCGGTGCCGATCCGGCAGCCAGGATGCCCGCGAGCCCGGCATGCTTGATGAACGAACGACGCTCCATCTCCCGTCTCTCCTATCGTGGCCGGCGCAACGCCGGGGGTTCAGTGGCACGCGCGCATCAGTTCCCTCGGCTGACGCGGAGGCTGCCCTCCGGCCGCGCGTGGACGGCCGATTCTAGCTCATCGAACCCCGCTGCGCGCTTCCTGCGCCGGGGCCGATGCGCGCCTGGAGCTCAGGTCGACAACTTGCGGACCGCGTTGAAGAGCGTCCACGTCCAGCCAGTCTGGCGTTCCAGCGTCTGCGTGAAGCGAATCAGGTAGCGTGCGCTGCCGGTGTCGAGCTCGACCATCCCCGCCGGAACGAACCGATCGTCGGGACCGATCAGGCTGCGCTGCGACGACTGTCGATTCTCCGGCGCCGCCGGCAGATAGACGCCGAAGAACGGCTTGTCCTGCGTCGCGCGCGACGCGTCGGCGGGCGACGCGAAGCTTCGCATCAGCACGCGCACCAGCCGCCGCGCGATGATCTCGACGCCGACCGTCATCTCGTCGACCTGCTGGCGTTGCATGCGGCGCACGACGCCGAGGATCCAGTTGTCGCCGTCCTTGATCGCGAGGAGCTCGCCGAGCTTCGCCGGTGCCTCCTTCGCGGGCGCCATCAGCCGGCAGCCGCTTTCGCTGCGATCGACCATCTTCCAGCGCGTGCCGCGCACGCGGCGCTCGATTGACGCCGGATTGACGCCGGGGTTGATGAGCGTCGCCTCGTCGTAGCTCGCTGCAATGCCGGGCGTGCGCACGGCGTCGGGCAGCCGGTCGATCTCGGCCACGGCCCGCGTCAGGGCGTGCAGCCCGCTCACGACGCGCACGTGCTCGTCCGCCGTGCGGCGCGTCGCACGCGGCGCATGCGCGAGCGCGTCGGGTCCGTACAGCGCGGCAAGGCGCATCAGCAACAGGCGTTGCTCGCGCGCGGGCAGTTCGCCCGGCGCCGTCGGCGCATCGTCGTTCTCGGGCAGCCAGCGCAACCGCTCGACGATGCGCGTGTACACGGGTCCCGTGTCGACGTACATCAAGTGGCCGATGGGCGTTGGCTGTTCCCGGCGGCGCAGGCCCTGCGCGCCTGCGAGATCGATGTAGAAGCCGGCGCCCTGCGCGGCGACCGGCGTCAACGCGAGCGACGGCGCCCAGTCCTCGAGCTGCTTTGCCACCCACTCCACCTGGTCGGGCGTGAAATTGCCCGAATCGAGGCGCATGAGCAGCAGCATGTCGAGGTACACCTGTTCGACCGAGATGCCGGGCCGCGAGAAACCGGCGGCGCCGAACACGAGCTGCTCGCGATGCCACGAGCGGGCGCGCGCGAGCTCGTAGGTTTCGTGGAAGTCGCGCCATTGCGCGGGGATCCAGTGGCTGTAGCGGAACAGGCGGAACTTGCCGTCGAGCCCGCGGTAGTGCGCGAGTCGCACCAGCGCCCACGGCAGGATCGCGCGCCAGCGGCGATTCTCGGCGTGCGTGAAGCCCGCCTGCAACGACGCGTGGTATGCGGCGATGAACGCCTTCACGAGGTCGAACACCGAGTGCCACAGCCGCGACTCGACGGTCGAGCTCTTCTGGTAGTTCGCGGTGTACTGGCGCGTGAGGTCGGCGATCACCGGCTCGAGGCGCGCATCGAGCGCGAGCAGCGCCTCGAGCTGCGTCGCGGTGACGTCGCCGCCGCCGTCCGCAAAGTTCGCGAGCAGCTCGAGCGACGCGCGCTGCACCTCGAGCACGTCATTGGCGGGCAGCCTCGCGATGAAGCGGCGGATCTGCGCGGGATTGCGCAGCGGATCCCGCATGCGGCGCAGCCAGTCGACGACGGGTTCGATCATCGCGGAATGGACGGGGGCCGCGAGGTCCTCGGGGCGATCAGCTGCCGGCGACGGTCATGTGCGAGACGAGCACCGATCCGATGTAGCGCGAGCCGCGCCGGTCGATGTCGGTGCCGAGTGCGACGATGTCGCGGAACATCGACCTCAGGTTGCCGGCGATCGTGATCTCCTCGACCGGATAGGCGATCTCGCCGTCCTCGATCCAGAAGCCGGCCGCGCCGCGGGAGAAGTCGCCGGTCACCGCGTTCACGCCCTGCCCGAGCTGCTCGGTCACGAACAGACCGCGGCCCATCCTACGCATCAGCGCCGGCAGGTCGTCGGTCCCCGGCACGACGAGATTGTGCGCACCCCCGGCATTCCCGGTCGACGCCATGCCGAGCTTGCGCGCCGAATAGCTGCCGAGAAAGTAGCCGCGAAGCTCGCCGCGCACCACGATGTCGCGCGACGCGGTCGCCACGCCTTCGTTGTCGAACGGCGCGCTGCCGCGGGCGCGCGGCAGATGCGGCTCCTCGCGAATGTCGACGATCGGCGCGAACACCTGCGTGCCGAGCGAGTCGAGCAGGAACGACGACTTGCGATACAGGGCGCCGCCCGACACCGCATGGACGAACGCGCCGAGCAGGTCGGCCGCTTCCGACGCTTCGAACAGCACCGGGCATTCGAGCGTGCCGAGCTGCCGTCCGCCGAGGCGTCGCACCGTGCGCTCGCCGGCGATGCGGCCGACAGACTGCGCCGACTCGAGATCCTCCGGCGCGCGGGCAGCCGTGTACCAGAAGTCGCGCTGCATGGCGCCGTCGGCTTCGGCGATCACCGAGCAGTCGATGTGATGGCGCGAGCTGCGATAGCCGCCCGAGAAGCCTTCGGTGTTCGCGTAGACGAATTCCGACTCGCCGCGCGCGACGCTCGCGCCTTCGCTGTTCGTGATGCGCGGATCGACGGCGAGCGCGGCCGCTTCGGTTTCGCGCGCGAGCTCGATCGCACGCTCGACCGGCAAGTCCCACGGATGATAGAGGTCGAGATCCGGCCAGTTCCGCGCGAGCCGCGCGGGATCGGCAAGGCCCGCGGCCGGGTCCTCGGCCGTGTAGCGCGCGATCGCGAGCGCCTTGTCGACAGTGGCGCGGATCGAAGCGTCGGAGAAATCGGCGGTGCTCGCGTGACCGCGCCGCGTGCCGACGTACACGCTGATGCCGATGCCCTTGTCGCGGTTGTACGTGATCGTCTCGACGTCGCCCTTGCGTACGCTGACGCTCTGCCCCACTGCCTGCGACACCTCGGTCTCGGCGGCGGTGGCGCCGCCCTTGGTCGCCGCGTCGAGCACCGCGTTCGCTACGCGCTCGAGCGTTTCGCGCGTGACCGGGAAGTGGGTGTCCTGCGGAGCGCGGGCGGCAAGCGGCGCGCGCGAATCGGGGCGGTCGACGTGGGGGGAGGCGGGCATCACGGGTCGGTACGAAGGTGTCGGCTATCATAGCAAAGGGCCTTCCACCTTCCGATCCGCCCGCCGTGCCGCCAAGACGTTCCGCAAGCCCGTCCCCGGCGCTCGCCGCCGACGAACTGCGCGAGGCGCCGTCGAAGACGCGCCGCAAGCGCGAGATGCACGAACTGCAGGCGCTTGGCGGCGCGCTCGTCGCGCTCGAACCCGCGCGGCTTGCCTCGATCGACCTCCCCGAGCAGCTCGCGGAAGCCATCCGCTTTGCGCGCACGTTGCGCGCGCACGAGGCGCGGCGGCGGCAGATGCAGTACATCGGCCGGCTGATGCGCAACGTCGACGAAGCGCCGATTCGCGATGCGCTCGAGCGGATCGCAGAGGGCCCGGCACGCGAACGCGCGCGCTTTGCGCGCATCGAGCGCTGGCGCGAGCGCATTCTCGACGAGGCCGACGGGCTGCAGGCGTTCGTCGACACGCACCCGCGCGCCTCGCGCGAGCGGCTTGCGCAACTCGCCGGTGCCGCGCGCGAGGAACGGGCGAAGAACGGCCGGCCGCACAGCTATCGCGCGCTCTTTCGCGAACTCGAACGTCTTCTCGAAGATGGCAACCGCTAACGATCCCCCGCTCCTCGTCGGCCTCGTGTCGATCTCCGATCGCGCCTCGCAGGGCGTGTACGTCGACCAGGGCGTGCCCGCGCTTCGCGATTGGTTCGACGCGGCGCTCGCGACGCCGTGGCGCTTCGAGACGCGGCTCATTCCCGACGAGCAACCGCAGATCGAGCGCACGCTCGTCGAGCTCGTCGACACGTTCGGCTGCCATCTCGTGCTCACCACCGGCGGCACGGGCCCTGCCCCGCGCGACGTGACGCCCGAAGCGACGCTCGCGGTCGCCGACAAGGTGCTGCCCGGCTTCGGCGAGCAGATGCGTCAGGTGAGCCTGCGCTACGTGCCCACCGCGATCCTGTCGCGGCAGGTGGGCGTGGTGCGCGGCCATGCGCTGATCCTCAACCTGCCCGGGCAACCGAAGGCGATCAAGGAGACGCTCGACGGCGTGTTTCCCGCAGTGCCGTATTGCATCGATCTGATCGGCGGTCCGTACGTCGAGACGCACGACGACGTGTGCAAGGTGTTCCGGCCGAAGTCGGCGCTGCGGGCGAAGTAGGAAATGAGGGTCGGACCCCAATTTCAGGGCGCGTTGCCCGGTATCGCTGCGTCAGGTCCTGAAATTGGGGTCTGACCCTGATTTCATAAAATTGGGGTCTGAGCCTCATTTCCTCGTTACGCGGCGAGCGCCTTCGGCGAGGCGTCGCGCAACAGCGCCTGCGCGGCGTCGGCATCGATCGGACGCCCGAGCAGATAGCCCTGCCCGACGGGTGTGCCGAGCTCGCACAGGCGCAGCAGCTGGTCGTGCGTCTCGATGCCTTCGGCGATGACCTGCTTGTTGAGCGCGCGCCCGAGCGAGAGCACCGTGCGCACGATCTCGGTGTTCTGCGGGCTCTTGTGCATGCCCGCGACGAACGAGCGGTCGATCTTCAGGCAATCGAACGGCAGCGTCGACAGGTACGCGAGCGACGAATAGCCGGTGCCGAAGTCGTCGATGCTGAGGTTGACGCCGAGCGTACGTAATTCCGCGAGCGCGCGAATCGCCTGGTCGCGCTGCCCCATGAGCGTCGTCTCGGTGATCTCGAGCGTCAGCAGATGCGCCGGCACGCGATGGCGCGCGAGCACGTCGCGCACGTGCGGCACGAGCCGGTCGCGCGTCAGATCGCGTCCCGACACGTTCACGTGCATCACGATGTCCTTCGCGCCGCCGATCGTGCCCCGCCAGGTGGCGAGCGCGTGCACCGCTTCGTCGATTGCCCACGCGGTGAGCGCCTCGATGTCGCCCGTTTCCTCGGCGAGCGGGATGAACACGCCGGGGCTCACGGCACCGCGCGTCGGGTGCGTCCAGCGGGCGAGCGCCTCGAAACCCGCGAGGCGACGAGGCTCGAGATCGAAGAGCGGCTGGAACGCGAGCGACAGGTCGCGTGCCGCGATCGCCTGGCGCAGATCGGTTTCGAGCTGCAACCGGTTGGCGAGCTGCACGTGCAGGCCCGCGTCGAACAGCGCAACTCGTGCCTTGCCGTCGGCCTTGGCCTTGTACATCGCAATGTCGGCATCGCGCAGCACGCTTTCGGGCTCGCGGTAGCCGACGTCGCTGAACGTGACGCCCACGCTCGCGAGAGGCCGCACGTCCGTTCCCCCGAGCGTCAACGGCCGCTCCAGCGCTTCGAGCACGCGCCGTGCGAGATCGGCGACGCCGCCGCGCGTCGAATCCTCCTCGATCAGGATCGCGAACTCGTCGCCCCCGAGGCGCGCCACGAGGTCCGTCTTCGCCGCGCATTCGCGCAAACGGTGCGCGACTTCCTTCAACAGCTCGTCCCCCGCGCCATGGCCGAGGCTGTCGTTCACCGTCTTGAACCGATCGAGGTCGAGCACCATCACGGCGAACGCCGGCGTCTTGCCGCCCTGCGCGAGCACGAAGCGCAGGCGTTCGTGGAAGCAGTTGCGGTTCGCGAGGTCGGTCAGGTTGTCGTGATATGCGATGTGATGAAGCTCGCCTTCGGCGCGCCGCCGCGACGTGATGTCGTGCAGCTGGAAGATGAGGCCGTCGCCGCGCGTGCGATGGTCGTCGAAGCGCGCGCAGTGCATCGACACCCAGATTTCGCGCCGGTCGGGCGTGACGCAGCGCAGCTCGATCGAGAACGACTCGCGCGAGCGCGATCGCACGTCCGCGACGTGGCGCTCGAGCAGGGCGGCGTCACCGCCGTGCAACAGCGCGACGAACGGCTGTCCTTCGATGTGCGACGCGTCGCAGCCGAGCAGCGCATGCAGCGCATCGTTGCTCTGCATCACCTTGCCGTCGGCGCACACGATCGCCATGCCGATCGACGCATGCGTGAACGCGCTGTGGAAGCGCCGCTGGTTCTGCGCCGCCTCGAGCTCGGCCGCCGCCACGCGCGCTTCCTGCGCTTCGTGCTCGGCAATCTGGCGGCGGAAGTGCGCACGCACCAGCGCGAGCGACAGCGCGATGACGACGATCCCGATGATCGTCGTAGAGCGGCCGAACTCCCGCGCGTTCAACGCCAGCAGGCCGGCGATCACCGACGACACCAGGTACAGCGTCGCCATCCAGCTCGTATTGCCGAACCACTCGGCAGTCGAGAGCACTGTCGCGCGCTTCAGGTACACGATCTGCGTCAGCGTCATCGTGCTGATCGCGTAATAGGCGAACCCTGCGGCGCTGATCGCGGCCAGGTGCGCGGTGGCCGGCGGGAGCATCGGCTGCAGCCACGCCTGCACGTGCAGGAACGTCGTCGCGGCGAGCGTCATGCCGAACGCGGCTGCGCACAGGCTCGCGATACGGCTCGACAACGCGCGCGACGCGCGCACCGCGCCGATCAGCCCTTGCAGCGCGGCGGCCAACACCGACGGTGCGCTGCCGTAGAGCGCAAGCAGCAGGAACACGATGATGTCGCCTGCAGCGATCGAATGACTGCTGCGCGGGATGCGGATCGGGAACCACGCCCCGACGGCGACGATCACGCACCAGCCCGCAATCTGCGCCAATTGCGAAGTGTCGCGACGCGCGACGTCGACGCATGCGAGGGCGAGCGTGAGCGCACCGACGATGGCGAGCGTCAGCCACAGCGTCGTCGCGGGACGGTTGTAGTCGTGCAGGTGCGCCGCGGCGAACCTCGTCCACCGCGGGACCCCGGACAACGTCAGCGACCGCGTCGATTCCATTGCGACTGATGGGTAGAAATCGGGGCGACCCTAGCAAGGAGCCTGCCATCGACGGTCGGCGCAACGACGCACGCGATGTGCTGCACGCGATGTAGGCGACATCGCACGCGCGAAGCCGGGCACCGGCCGCAGATCACCGCACGTCGCAGACGGCTGCGACGTGCGTCATGGGAGAGGAGAACGCGCATGTCGGGCGCCGCCGGCCGGCGCGAAACGCGCGTTGAAGCTTACAGCTCGGTCACCACATGACGCGCTCGCCGGCGCCGCTCGTGCCGCGCACGCGGCGGCGTTGCCGACGAAGCAGCGTAGGCGTCTAGCTCGTTCGGTCGGGAATGTGCCCGGCTGCGTCCGGCGGTGCGCCGTCGCCGAACGCGAGATCGAGTGTCATCTCGCTCGCGAGCCGATCGAGCGCGCTTCGCAGTGCGTCGGTCGGCACCGACTCGGGCACCACGAGCAGTGCCTTCACGTTGAAGAGATGCTCGCCGGCGTTGCGTCCCCCGACGATTTCCGTGTGCAGGTCCTCGATGCTGACGCCGCGCTCGGCAAGGCTTCGCGACAGCTCGCGCACGATGCCCGGACGGTCGAGACCCGCAAGCTCGAGCTTGACCATGCGCCGCCCCGCCGGTGGCGTCGACGTCTCGCTTTGCGCGATGACGACGCGAAGCCCCGACGCTTCGAGATCGCGCAGTGCCTGCACGAGGCCCGCGGCATTCGCGACCGGCACGTCGAAATGCACGATGCCCGCGAACTGTCCGGCGAGGTTCGTCATGCGGCTGCCTGCCCAGTTCGCGCCGAAGCCCTGCGCGCGTTCGGCCAGCACGTTCACGATGCCCGGCCGATCGGCGCCGATCGCGGTGACCACCACCGATGCGCGCGCCGCGCGTCCCTCTTCGGTCAACGATACCGTGGGACGAATCAGCGGCGCCCTGGTCGCGAAGCGTTCGTCCTGCGGATGCGCCGGCAGCTCGCCATGCTCGGCCGCATGGCGCACGACGCGGCGCAACAGGTCGAGTCCCATCGGGGCGAGCGCGCGTTCCCACAGCTCGCGCGCCGTCTCGCCCTTCGCGACGAAGCACCAGTCCTGCATCGCGATCGCGCCGCGATCCCAGCCTGCCGCGAGGTGATACACCGAGCCGCCGGCGATGGAATCGCCGGAGAGGATCGTCCACTCGACCGCCGCAATGCCGCGATGCCGCGGCAGGAGCGACGGGTGATAGCCCACGCCACGCAAACGCGCGCGCGCCAGCGCCTCGTCGCTCACGCGCGCATGCGTGTGGGCAGCGACGATGAGATCGACGCCGTCGGGAATCGCCTCGCCCGGCACGATCTTCGGGTTCTCGAGCACGTGCACCGCCACGTCGGCCTTTTGCGCCGCCTGCGCGAGACGATCGTCGGCCGCGGGCACGACGACCTGCGCGATGTCGACGCCGTCGCTGCGAATCGCCTCGAATGCAGCAGCACCGAAGTAGCGCGAGCCCACGACAACGATCCTCATCGCGCGATCATCCTGTACATGGCCGAATCCTCCGCCAGCACGCCGCGGCGATCGCCTTTGGCGACGGCACGCCACGTTCCCGGTCAAGCATACCCTGCCCTACCTCGCGCCAGCGGATCCTGGCGATAGAAGCGACGAAACGCGTCGTACACGCGCGGGTATTCGTCGTGCAGGAGCGAGGGCTCGGCGAAGAACACTTCCGAGAGCACCGCGAAGAACTCTGCCGGCGCTTCCGCCGCGTACGGATCGATCGCCGTGTCCTCGCCGCGGTCGACGCGACGCGCGAAATGCTCGTAGGCGCGCGTCATCGTGTGGTGCCACGCATCGCGCGCCTTCGCGTCCGGCAACGGCGGACAGCCGTTCGCGCCGCCGTCGGCCATGTCGATCTTGTGCGCGAACTCGTGGATCACGAGATTCATCTGCGCAACGTCCCAATCGGCCGACGCCTCGACGTCGGGCCACGACAGCACGACGGGCCCGCCGTGCATCGCCTCGCCTGCGAGAACGTCGTCGCGCTCGTGCACGACGCCGTATTCGTCCTCGAACTCGCCGCGCGGAACGAACTCGCCGGGATAGACGACGATGTTCTCGAAACCGTCGTAGAGCGAAAGGTCGAGGTTCAGCACGGGCACGCAGGCCTGGATCGCGATGACCGTTCGCTGCAGCGCGGTCACCTCGTGCTCGCGTGCGCCGACGATGTTCTTGGCCTCGAGGAAAAGCACGACGAGGTCGCGCAGCCGCGCGAGCTCGCCGTCGTCGTAGATGCGCAGGAACGGCAGCGCGTCGCACGCCTCGCGCCACAGCGCATCGGGAAGCGCGCGCGTACGCAGGATGCGCTGCTCGCGCCAGCGGCGAAGCGCGCCGAACACGACGCGGTTACTTCATTTCGACCGGCGGCGCGAGCGCCGCCGACTCGCGCTCGTCGTCGACGTCGATCACGCGCCGCTCGCCTGCGAGCAGCCGGTCCGCTTCCGCGTCGGGCAACGCCTCGACGTCGCGGAGCTTCCGCGCGATGGTCGTGCTCTTGCGCCCCGCCTCGTCGAGCGTCTTGCCCACCTGGTCGAGCCGGTCCTTGGTTTTCGCGAGGATCTCGCCGAAGCGCCCGAACTCGGTTTTGACCGCGCCCAGCACGCGCCACACTTCCGTCGAGCGCTTCTCGATCGCGAGCGTGCGAAAACCGAGCTGCAGGCTGTTCAGTATCGCGATCAGCGTGGTGGGACCGGCCAGCGTCACGCGGTAGTCGCGCTGCAGCGTGTCCTGCAACCCGGGGCGCGACAGCGCCTCGCCGAAGAGGCCTTCGGTGGGCACGAACAGGATGGCGAAGTCGGTGGTGTGCGGCGATTCGACGTACTTGTCGCGGATGAGCTTCGCCTGCGCCTTGAAGAACTGCTCGAGCGCACGGCGCGATGCCTCCACCGCGTCGGCGTCGGCGCGCTCGATCGCATCCTGCAGCCGCTGCCAATCCTCCAGCGGAAACTTCGCGTCGATCGGCAGCCAGCACGGCGGCCCGTCGTCGTTGCGGCCGGGAAAGCGCACCGCGAACTCGACGCGCTCGTTCGAGCCCGGCTTCGTCGGAATGTTCTGCGCGTACTGATTCGCCGGCAGCATGTCGGCGAGCAGCGTGCCGAGCTGCACCTCGCCCCAGTTGCCGCGCGTCTTCACGTTGGTCAGCACGCGCTTGAGGTCGCCCACGCCGGTTGCGAGCGTGTGCATCTCGCCCAGGCCGCGGTGCACCTGCTCGAGCCGCTCCGACACCTGGCGGAACGACGCGCCGAGCCTCTGCTCGAGCGTCGCCTGCAGCTTCTCGTCGACGGTCGCGCGCATCTGGTCGAGCTTTTGCGCGTTGTCGCTGCGCAGGTGATCGAGCCGCTCCTCGAGCGTGCGCCGCAGCGCATCCATGCGCGCTTCGGTCGCCTGCGCCAGTTGCGCGAGCCGCTCGCCGAACGCCTTCAATTCACCCGCCTGCGCGCCGTACGCCGCCTTGTGCAGCTGCGCGTTCGTCTCGGCGAAGCGCGCCATCGCGCCGGCCACTTCCTCGCGCAGTCGTGCCGACGTCGACGTTGCCTCGTTGCGCGCCGTGGTGAGGTCGTTGCGCACGTCGCGCTCATGGTCGGCGATGCCTTGCGACAGCGCGTCGAAGCGGCCGCGCCATTGCGCGAGGTCGCGCGCGCCTTCGTCGCGCTCGCGCCCCAGCCCGACGACGCGCACGAGAATCATCGCGAGGAGCGCGGCGATGACGACGAGCACGACGACCCCCGCGATCAGAATAGCTTCGTTCATGGATTGCGCTCTCCGGATGACACGACGCGAAGGACGCGCTCCGCGTGGCAGCGCCGAGAGTTTACGCGCCGTCGACGGCGAGCACGGCGAAGCTCGCGAGCCAGTGCGCGCCGACGAAATCGCCGCTTTCGAGACCCTGCACGCCCGCATCACGATGCGCGTCGGCGGCGTGCCGGGCGACGACGATGCGCGGATCGGCCGCAGGGAGCGACGACGCGATGCCGTCGAAGCACCACGCGCGCGACAGGTTGAGGCCGTCGAGGTGCACGAGTTGCGGATCGCTGCGATCGCTCACGCGCGCCGGCGCGAACAGCGTTCGCGGTTCGGCGTCGACGAACCCGGGGAGAAACCGCGCGAGCCATTCGGCGAACGCCGTCGGTTCGACGATGCGTCGCATCAGCTCGGCCTCGACGAGCGACGGCGACAGAAAGTCGACGCCCGACGGTTCGAAGCGCGCCGGCGCTTCGATGTCGTCGGCGAACCACTGCAACCCGTGGTGCGTGCACGCGCCGACCAGCGCATCGTCACCCACCTCGTGCGCGTAATCGAGCGCGAGCGCAAGCGCAAAGGCGCTGTTCGGATGGATGCCGTAGCGCAGCGGGTAATGCGCGCGCGGCAGGAACTCGAGGAAGCGCTGTGCGAATGCCCGCGCGAGCGGATCGACCGCCGCCGACCAGCGCCCGAAATGAGGGTCAGACCCCGATTTCGCGTTGGCCCCCGCCCGAAGCTCCGCCGCGAGCTTCAGCAGCCATGCCCAGCCGTACGTGCGCTCGAACGTCGCGCTCGCCGGACGCGCAAGATATGCGAGTTCGCCGCCGATCGCGTCGGGCGCAAAGTGCCGATCGAACAGCGCGACGACGGCGTCGCGCGCTGGCAAGGCCGGAAAGCGGCGCAGCAATCGCGCGAGCGTCCAGTGCATGTGGACGCACGAGTGCCAGTCGTAGCTGCCGTGGAACGACGGGTGCAGATCGCGCGGTGTCTGCGCATCCGCATCCGCCGTCATCACGTGATCGAGCTTGTGCGGGTACTCGCGGCCGATGCTCGCAAGCGCGGTACGTGCGAGGTGGTCGGCTACCTGCACGTCAAGACGAGACCCTTCCATAGGGTGAGAGCCTTTCGACGACCTTGGAGGAGCGGACGATACTCCTCCAATGCGCGATCACGCAGCCTCGCGCGATGCTCTCTTTCGCTCGTGCTCCTTCAGGAACCGCTTGCGGATGCGGATCGACTTCGGCGTCACTTCGACGAGCTCGTCGTCGGCGATGAACTCCACCGCATACTCGAGCGTGAGCGCGATCGGCGGCGTCAGCAGGATCGCGTCGTCCTTGCCCGCGGCGCGGACGTTCGTGAGCTTCTTGCCCTTGATCGGATTGACGACGAGGTCGTTGTCGCGGCTGTGGATGCCGATTACCATGCCTTCGTACAGCTTGTCGCCAGGCGACACGAACATGCGCCCGCGCTCCTGCAGGTTCCACAGCGCGTAGGCAACCGCGTCGCCGTCTTCCTGCGACACCAGCACGCCGTTGCGCCGCTCGGGAATGTCGCCCTTGACCGGCGCGAACGCGTCGAACACGTGGCTCATCAGGCCGGTGCCGCGCGTCAGGTTCATGAACTCGCCCTGGAAGCCGATCAGCCCGCGCGCCGGAATCCGGTAGTCGAGGCGCACGCGGCCCTGAGCGTCGGCCGCCATGTCGGCGAGCTCGCCGCGCCGCGTGCCGAGCGCTTCCATGACCGCGCCCTGGTGCTGCGACTCGACGTCGACCGACAGGCTCTCCTACGGCTCGCAGGTGACGCCGTCGATCTCCTTCAGCAGCACGCGCGGCCTCGACACCGCAAGCTCGTAGCCCTCGCGGCGCATGTTCTCGATCAGGATCGTGAGGTGCAGCTCGCCGCGTCCCGACACGAGGAACACGTCG
>JAICKU010000124.1 GCA_025927765.1 Burkholderiales bacterium | reverse complement strand
GGAAGTCGCCCGGTAGGAGGAGTCGACTTCCCGCTCTGACCCCGAAGTCAACCTGATGTCCCGCCGACGGTCAGGCCCTCGATCTTGAGCGTCGGCTGGCCGACGCCCACCGGCACGCTCTGCCCGTCCTTGCCGCAGGTGCCGATGCCGCCGTCGAGCTGAAGGTCGTTGCCAACCATCGTCACGCGCGTCAGCGCATCGGGACCGTTGCCGATCAGCGTTGCACCTTTGACCGGATACGTGATCTTGCCGTCCTCGATCATGTACGCTTCCGCCGCGGAGAACACGAACTTGCCGCTCGTGATGTCGACCTGCCCTCCGCCGAAGTTCGCCGCGTAAAGGCCCTTCTTCACCGAGCCGATGATCTCGGCCGGGTCGTGCGCGCCGGCAAGCATGATGGTGTTCGTCATGCGCGGCATGGGCAGGTGCGCGAACGATTCGCGCCGGCCGTTGCCGGTGGCGCCCGTGTTCATCAGTCCCGAATTGAGGCGATCCTGCATGTAGCCGCGCAGGATGCCGTCTTCGATCAGCACGGTGCGCTGCGTCGGATGGCCTTCGTCGTCGAGGTTGAGCGAGCCGCGGCGCTCGCCGAGCGTGCCGTCGTCGACCACCGTCACGCCGGGGGCCGCGACGCGTTCGCCGATGCGGCCGGAAAAGGCGCTCGTGCCCTTGCGATTGAAGTCGCCTTCGAGGCCGTGTCCCACCGCCTCGTGCAGCAGGATGCCCGGCCAGCCGTTGCCGAGCACGACGGTCATGTTCCCGGCGGGCGCATCCCTGGCGGCGAGATTGACGAGCGCCTGGTCGACCGCCTGCTTCGCCAACGACTGCAGCTGCGCATCGGTGAAATAGCCGTAGTCGAGGCGCGCGCCGCCCCCGGCGTACCCCTGCTCGCGCCGGCCGTGCTCCTCGACGATCACCGTGATCGAAACACGCACCAGCGGACGCGTATCGGCGGCGAGGAGACCGTCGCTGCGCGCGATCAGCACCGTTTCATGTTCGCCCGCGAGCGAGGCCATCACCTGCACGACGCGCGGATCGAGCGCGCGCGCGAATCGCTCGAGGCGCATCAGCAGTTCGACCTTCGCCGGATCGCCGAGGCTCAGCACCGGATCGGCATCCGGATAGAGCAGCCGCGTGTCGCCGGTGCGGCCGAGCGGCGTCGATGTCGATTGCCCCTGCCGGCCGATCGCGCGCACGGCGCTCGCTGCCTCCTCGAGCGCGGGCAGCGAAATGTCGTCCGAATACGCAAACGCCTGCTTGTCGCCGCTCACCGCACGCACGCCCACGCCGCGGTCGATGTTGAACGTGCCCGCCTTGACGATGCCTTCCTCGAGGCTCCAGCTCTCGAAGCACGAGTGCTGGAAGTAGAAATCGGCGAAGTCGACGTCGTGCTCGTGGATCGACGCGAGGACGCGCGAAATCTTGTCGAAATCGAGGTTCGCCGGCGCGAGCAGCAGCCGGTCGGCATTGGCGATGAGCGCTGGCGCCATCGGGGCGAGCGTGGATTGGGTCACCGGGGATCCTTGCGGAAAATGGTCGGACGTCAGGTCGATGATGGGGCTTGCACGGCGTGCGTTCAACCGGGCGGTGCCGCCGGGGTGCGCGCCGTGTGCGCCTGTCCGAGGTAGGCGGCCGCGACGCGCGGATTGGCGGCGAGCGACGCGCTCTCGCCTTCGACGGCAATCTGCCCCGATTCGAGCACGTAGCCGTAGTCGGCGATCGCCAGCGCCGCGCGCGCGTTCTGCTCGACGAGCAGGATCGCCACGCCCGTCGAGCGCAGCGCCGCGATGATCGAGAAGATGTCGCGCACCACAAGCGGCGCAAGCCCGAGCGACGGCTCGTCGAGCAGCAGCACTCGCGGCGCCGACATCAGCGCGCGCCCGAGTGCCAGCATCTGGCGCTCGCCGCCGGACAGCGTTGCTGCCAGTTGCCCGCGACGCTCCTCGAGCCGCGGGAAGCGCCGATACACGTCCGCGATGGCTGCCTTGTGCTGCTCGCCGCGCCGCGTGAAGGCGCCGAGGCGCAGGTTGTCGGCGACGCTCATCGAGCCGAACAGTTCGCGCCGCTCGGGCACGAGCACGATGCCGCGCCGCACGCGCTCCTCGACCGGCCATGCGGTTGCGAGGTCGCCGAAGCAGCGCACGACCCCGCGGGCAGGCAGCAGGCCAGCGATCGCGGCGAGCAGCGTCGTCTTGCCGGCGCCATTCGGGCCGATCACCGTCACGATGCTGCCCGGCGCGACTTGCAGCGACACGTCGCGCACCGCCGGCACCTTGCCGTACGCGACGCAGAGGTCGCGCACGTCGAGCGCGTCGCGGAGGGTGACGCCATTCATATGGCGATTGCCGGCGCGGGCGCCGCTTCGTCGACACCGAGATACGCCTCGAGCACGCGCCGGTCGCGCTGGATCGCCGCCGGCTCGCCTTCGGCGAGCTTCTGGCCGAAATCCATCACGACGAGCCGATCGGTCAGGCCCATCACGAAATCCATGTCGTGCTCGACGAGCAGGATCGTCACGCCGTCGCGCTTCAATGCGCGCAGCAATTCCGCGAGCGCCTGTTTCTCCATGTAGCGCAAGCCCGCGGCGGGCTCGTCGAGCAACAGCAACGAAGGGTCGGACGCCAGAGCACGCGCAATCTCGACGATGCGCTGCTTGCCGAGCGGCAGGCTGCCCGCCTCGTCGTGCGCGTGCTCGGCCAAGCCCACGCGCACGATCTCGCGCATGGCGACCGCCTGCGTGCGCCGTTCCTCCGCGCTGTCGAGGCGCAGCGCCGCGCGCACGACGCCCGCGCGGCCGCGCCGATACGCGCCGAGCGCGACGTTGTCCTGCACCGACATCGCCGGCAGCAGGCGAACGTGCTGGAACGTGCGGCCGATGCCGAGGCGCGCGATGGCAAAGGGCGTCTTGCCTGCAATCGACTGCCCGCCGAACGCGATGTCGCCCGACGTGAGCGGCAGCTCGCCGCTGATCAGCGCGAACGTCGTGCTCTTGCCCGCGCCGTTCGGTCCGATCAGGCCGACGATTTCACCCGGCATCACGCGAAACGTCAGGTCGTCGACCGCGACGAGGCCGCCGAACGCCTTGCGCGCGTTGCGCACGTCGAGCAGCGGTCCTGCCACGTCGTGCGGCTTTTCGCCCGGTGCCAACGGAGCCGCGTCGTCGTCGAGGCGAGGGCGGCGCCTGGGCAACAGGCGCAGCGCCCAGTCGACCACGCCGTTGCGCGCGAACTGCAGCAGCACGATCATCAGCACGCCGAACACAACGATCTCGAAGTTGCCGCTGCGGCCGAGGAGCGTGGGCAGCACGTCCTGCAGCATCTGCTTCAGCACCGTGATGAGCGTCGCGCCCACGACCGCGCCCCACACGCTGCCGGCGCCCCCGACGACGGCCATGAACAGGTATTCGATGCCCTGGTTGATGCCGAACGGACTTGGGTTCACGAAGCGCTGCAGGTGTGCGTAGAGCCAGCCCGATACGCAGGCGAGGAGCGCCGCGTACACGAACGCGACGATCTTGAGCCGTGCGGCGTTCACGCCGAACGCCTCGGCCATGTCGACGCCGCCCTTCATCGCGCGCAACGCCCGTCCCGGCCGCGAATCGAGCAGGTTGTGCGTTGTCCAGAGCGACGCGAGCGTCACGATCCAGATCAGCACGCAGAAATGGCGCTCCTCCTTGAACTCGATGGACGCCAGCGTCAGCGCGGGAATGCCGGTGACGCCGGTATGGCCGCCGAGCGATTCGAGGTTGCCGAACAGGAAGAACAGGCTGATGCCCCACGCGATCGTCGCGAGCGGCAGGTAATGGCCCTGCATGCGCAGCGTGATGAAGCCGAGCGCGAGCGCGACGGCGAACGTGAGCACGATCGCCGCAGGCAACGTGAGCCACGGCGACACGCCGAAGTGCGTGGTGAGAAACGCCGTGGTGTAGGCGCCGACGCCCACGAATGCTGCCTGGCCGAACGACGTTTGGCCGGCCACACCCGTCAACAGCACGAGGCCGAGCGCGACCATGGTGTAGAGCCCGATGTAGTTGGCGAGCGTCACCCAGAACGCCGGGGCTGCGAGCGGCACGAGCGCGAGCACGACGACGAACGCGACGACGCCGATGCGCCGGATCGTCATCGGTGATCCTCGCCGCGTGCGACCGGTCCGCAAGGAGGCATCGTCATTCCTCGTCGTGGTGGCGGCTCGTGAGGCTGCGCCACAGCAACACCGGAATGATCAGCGTGAACACGATCACTTCCTTGAACGCGCTCGCCCAGAACGACGAGAACGATTCGAGCAGGCCCACGAGCAGCGCGCCGGCGGCGGCAAGCGGATAGCTGACGAGTCCGCCGATGATCGCGCCCACGAAGCCCTTGAGGCTCACGAGGAAGCCCGAGTCGTAGTAAACGGTGGTGATGGGGCCGACGAGCACGCCGCAGAACGCGCACAGCAGCGCAGCGAGCACGAACGTGAGCGCACCCGCGAACGACGGCGAGATGCCGACGAGCCGCGCACCGATGCGGTTGACCGCCGTCGCGTGCAGCGCCTTGCCGTACAGCGTGCGCCCGAACAGCAGGTAGAGCAAGCCGATCAGCACGAGGCTCGCGACGACGACGAGCAGGCTCTGCGCGCTGAACGTGAGGCCGCCCGCCGTGAACGACGCGCCGGTGAACGCGGGCGTGCGCGAGCCCTCGGCGCCGAAGAACCATAATCCGAGGCCGGTGAGCGCGAAATGCACGGCCACCGACACGATCAGCAGCACGAGCACGCTCGCGTCGGCGATCGGCTGGTACGCGATGCGATAGATGAGCGGCCCGAGCGCCGTCACTGCCGCGAGGGCGAGCACGATCTGCAGCGCGAGCGGCAAGCCGCGCGGCGCGGCCCACCACACCGCGGCGGCGATCGCGAGCGGCACGCCGAGCCACACCGCGAGGCGCAGCGGCAGCTTGCGCGCTTCGCGTGCACGCAACGTGGCGATCGTCTCGACGATCGCGGCGACGACGGCGACGCCGATCAAGAGGCCGACGGTGCCCGGCGGCTTGCCGAGCTGGAGACCTGCGAGCGTCAGCGTGCCGTACGTCACGAACTCGCCCGACGGAATCCAGATGATCCGCGTGACGGTGAACACCAGCACGAGTGCCAGCGCCAAAAGCGCGTAGATCGCGCCGTTCGTGACGCCGTCCTGCACGAGGAAGGCGGCGATCGAAAGATCCATCGGGGCCTACAAAACGGAACGGGCCGCGCCGTGAACCGGACGCGGCCCGCCTGTCGAATGTGCGAACAACGTCAGCGCAACGTCACTTCGCCAGGACCCATTTGCCGTGGTCGATCGTGATCATCACGACCGCACGCTCGTCGAGGCCGTTGTGGTTCTGCGGGCTCATCATGAACACGCCGTGCGTGCCGACGACCTCGTCCTTCTCGAGCGCGTCGCGCAGCGCCGCACGGAACTCCTTCGTGCCCGGCTTGGCGGTTTTCAGCGCCACCGGGATCGCGTGCTCGAGCAGCGCGAACGAGTCGTACGCATGGCCGCCGAACGTCGTGCGCGAACCCTTCCCGTACTTCGCCTCGTATTGCGTGAGGTACTTCGCTGCGACCTTCTTCACCGGGTTCGATTCCGGCAGCTGCTCGAAAACCAGCATCGGCCCGATCGGCAGCAGCGTGCCGTTGCAGTCGGCGCCACACACCCGCAGGAAGTCGGGGTTGGCCACGCCGTGCGTCTGGTAGATCTTGCCCTTGTAGTGCCGCGCGACGAGCTCCTTCTGCGGCGTGGCGCCCGGCGTGCCGGACGCGCCGATCAGGATCGCGTCGGGATTCGCCGCGACGAGCTTCAGCACCTGCCCGGTCACCGACGTGTCGTTGCGGTTGTACTTCTCGTCGGCGACGACCTGCAGTCCGTTCGCGCCGGCCGCGCGCTTGATCTCCGCGAGCCAGCTCTCGCCGTACGCGTCGTTGAAGCCGATGTAGCCGATCGTCTTCACGCCGTGCGCCTTCATGTGCTTCG
>JAICKU010000143.1 GCA_025927765.1 Burkholderiales bacterium | reverse complement strand
GCACAGCTCGGCCATCTTCTCGCCCTCGAGCAGTCGGGCGACGAATCTCAGACGCTCGTCCATCTTGTGACACTCCTGCCACGGCACTTTGCCCTCCCAGCTGGCAAAGCCCGAAAGTGTCACCGATGTGTCCGGAATAAATTGTTACCCCTCTCTCAGGAAGGACATTCAACGGGTTAGTAGCAGTTGGGGGCAGTATAGGGAGCAAAAACGCCCCTCGATCTGCAAATAATCTGCAGTAGCAGTCCTCGAATCTGCTGCGGTCAGCCGTATAGCTGGTGATGCATTCGCGACACGTGTCCCGCCCTGTCGTGGTGGCGACCGACAACAACGCGGAGTCATCACATGGCCACCTTGAACGGCGCAAGAACGAGGACGGCAGCACGTCTTAGGTAGCCCAGTACGCGTCGGCGGCTACCCCAGCCAAACCCGTAGCTTCCCTACCCGGCTCGAAGCCGAGCTTTGGTCGGAACTTGGCGGTGCACGCAACCTCGCTCGCTTTAGCCGAGCGTTGCGTGGGCGTGCTTGCAACGGTTCGCCACCGCTCGTTGCCCGTCGATGACCTCTGCCGCTTGACGCGCACCCCTTGGGCGCTTCACTCTGCCCGCGCGTCTCGTTGATGGAGGAAGGAATGCGACCGGCGTCCGTTGCGTTGTGTCTGCTTGCATTCGTATGTTCGACCAGCCACGCGAGCCTCGATGGTGCGGGATCGATCATGATCATCCCGATCGTCGCGCAAACCGCCTCGTACACGAGCGAGGTGACGGTGCGCAATCCGTACGACGATGCGCTGCCGATCAACGTCGGCTATACGGGCGGCATGGGAACGACGTCCGCCGGCCAGCGCGCATGCTCGCCACTGTCGGTGCCGGCGCGCTCGAGCGTGCAATTCGACATCGCGACGCAGTGCGCCATTCCCACCAGCGGTCAGTTCGGTTACCTGACACTGGCCGAGAACGCTTCGGAACCGTCGCCGTTCCAGGCGTTTTCACGAACCCAGACGCCCGGCGGCAACGGCTTCAGCGTCCCCGCGTATCCGGCCGGGGCGATCGAGCCGCCGCTTTGGAGCTTCTACGTGCTGGGATTGAAGCGCCAGGCCGCAGCGCCGGTCTACCAGACGAACTGCTACGTCGCGTCGACCGGCCGCGCAGTGAGCTACACGCTCACGCTCCTGCAGAACGACCAGGCGCTGGGCGCGCCGATCAGCGGCTCGCTGCAGCCGCACCAGTTGGTGCGCTATCTCGACGTGTTCGCGGCGGCGGGCCTCGCGACCGGCGACTATGCGAACGTCACCGCGCAGATCGATCTCGACGGGCCCAGCGGCGAATTGATGGCGTTTTGCACCGTGCAGGAAAGCACGTTCTTCGGCGCCGACTTTCGCATGGCGCAGCCGATCGAAGTGGTCGAGCCTGCGCGCTTGCGCATGAATTTCGTCAGCGATGGCGTTTACAGCGCCAGCTACGGCTCGCGCCACCTGCTCGGCTTTCGCTATCCCGACCGGGTGCGCTGCTACATCACGTCGGCGTCGGCTGCGAGCCTCGAACTGCGCGTGGTGTCGCCCGACGGCGTGAGCGTGATCGCGGGCGGCAACAACGCGACCGATACCGGCACCTTCGCCATCGAGAATCGCGCATCCTATGAAGCGAGCCCGTCACCGTACTGGCGGCTCGACGTGTCGGTGCGCGAGCCCTACTCGGGCCCGTTTCCCGTCCATTTCGACGTGACTTGCGAAACGGGCAACGGCAGCAACATCGACACCGGCTCGTACGAGTTCGTGGACGATTTCTAGGGCGCGCGATTCGCGAGTCGAGCGGCCGGTCAGACGAGCCGCGGATTGCCGATTCCGAAAATGCCCATGATCCCGATCAGGATCAGGTAGATCGCGACGATGTAGTTCAAAAGGCGCGGCACGATCAGAATCAGGATGCCTGCGATCAGCGCGACGATCGGCGCAAACGAAAGCGAGATGTTCATGGTCGGTCACTCCTGGCGAAGGGGTCGATGCACGGGCATGCGCGGACGCGCACGCCCGACGATGATAAGCCCCGAACGCGAGCGGGAATGCGCGGTGCATCCAGCTGTTCGCGCATTTCGTATATGGCGACGGTGCGCGGCGAACCCGCGTCCAAGGTCATATCGCACCCTCATCTGCCGTCGAGGAGTTTCATCATGCCCATGTCCCAACCGCGTCCATGCGGTCTCGCGAACCGCTTCGTGCAATGCGCCGCACCCGCCGTGATCGGCGCAGGTTTCGCCATGTTCGCCCTGGGGGCGAACGCACAGCTCGCCCCCAACCAGACGCTCGGCTTCGGCAACGATCGCATCGTCACCTTCACGTATCAGCAGAATTTCGACTGCGTCGACGAACCGTTGCTCGACCTCGACTTCAACGGCAGGAAGGCGCAATCCGATCCGCACGAGATGCAGACGCCGATCTGCCAGGTGATCACCGAGCCCGGGCACGATCCTGCCGGCGGCGACATTCGCCACACGGCGCATCTGTACGTGCTGGTGCCGATGTTCGGTCACGACACGAATGCCGCCGATGCCATGCCCTGTCCCGATGGCGGTCGGCCCGGCGAATTGTGCGGACCCGACCTCGGCAAGGCGCTGATCGCCTTCTTCGGCTTCGTGCCCGAGGCGTGGAAGACCCGGCCAAGCGTGTCGACGCAATGTCCGGATGCGAGCAACGGAACGCCGGGCACGTGCACGATGCACGCCTCGTCGGTCGACCTGTCCGTGCTGCTCGGCGCACTCGGCAAGACCGCCGACCCGCCCACGCAGCCGATCTTCGTGCCCACGCCCAACCACAGCCACGTCGTCGACAACTCGCGCGTCAATGCCGGCGCGATCTGGTGGGAAGTGCGACCCGTGCTCGTGATGGATCCCGCCGACTGGCCCGCCGCGGACGGGTCGAGCGGCATCACGTCGTCGACGGCGATGGACGCCGCGGAGGAAGCGGGACGCGCTGTCGAAGTCGGATCGAACTTCTTCCTGTTCTTCAGCTCGCAGCTCGCGGCGCACGCCATGCATCACTGAGGCGCGTCGCCTTCCCGCCGATCCCGCGCCCCGACCGCTATCCCTTCGACCCGAGGTAGCGGTCGAGTGCGGCGCGCTCGCGCTCGCGCAACCGGACGCATAGGTCGATCGATTCGAGCGCTTCGGCGAGGTGATGCTCGCCGCCGGCGTACTGCGCGATGCGCGGGCGCCAGAACGCGTCGACGTCGCGCCGCGCGT
>JAICKU010000102.1 GCA_025927765.1 Burkholderiales bacterium | reverse complement strand
TGGCGCGCCCGGCAGGATTCGAACCCACGACCCCCTGGTTCGTAGCCAGGTACTCTATCCAACTGAGCTACGGGCGCGAAGCCGGGATTCTAGCATGCGGCCGTCATTCGCCGTTATGACGAGAACAGCCGCACGTCTGTCTCCGAGAAAGCCCGCACTATCCTGCGCGCATTGCGCACGGACGTGTGCTCTTCCAGATGCATTGCATGCGCTGCCACGGCGGCCCGGGGCTACCGCCGGAGCCGTCGCGCTCGGCTTGCGACCCGCGCCCGTCAACCTCGCCAACACCGGCATCGAATGGCCGCCGAAACATCTGTACTGGACGATCAAGCACGGCCTCAAGCTGACCGGCATGCCCGCGTGGCAATTCCGGCTGCAGGAGGACGAGCTGTGGGCGCTCGTCGCGTACGTACGCAAGCTGCCTTATGAAACGCCGCGGCAGTTCCAGGACGAGTTACGTGCGGATCTGGCGGCGCAGCGCGCATCGCCGCCGGGCAACGCCGCAGCTCCCGCACTGCAGATCCGCGAAACGCTCGGCGGCGTCACCGCCGGCCACCCGGACCGCGGCCGACATGTGATCCAGCAATACGCCGGCATTTCGTGCCATGAAATTCCCGGCGTGGTCGGTGCATCGGTTCCCGTCGGACCACCGCTCGACGGCATGGGCGTGCGCAGCTTCATCGCCGGCGTGATGCAGAACACGACGACGAACATGGTGGCGCGGCTGCGCGCGCCGCAGCAGTTCCTGCCCGAGGGCGCGGTGCCGAACCTTGGAGTACGCGAAGAGGACGCGCGCGTGGCAGCGCACCTGGAAACGCTGCGGTAGAGACGACGTCGCAATGTGCGCAGGAAATGAGGATCAGACCCTCATTTTCGAACTCAGCACGTCCTCGTCGGGTATCTCACCGAAAATGAGGGTCTGACCCTCATTTCTTCGCTACACGCCGCCCCACACCTCGCCCGCGGTCTCGATCACGAGCTCGAGCTTCGCCGTCTGCGATGCGACCGCGATGTCGTTGCCGTGCACGGTGCTCGAGAACCCGCATTGGGGCGACAGGCACAGCTGCTCGAGCGGCACGTACTTCGCGGCTTCGTCGATGCGCCGCTTCAGCGTGTCCTTCGGTTCGAGCACGCCCACCTTGGTGCTGACGAGTCCCAGCACCACCGTCTTGCCCTTCGGCACGTGCCGCAGCGGCGCGAAATCGCCGGAACGCGCATCGTCGTATTCGAGGAAATAGCCATCGACGCCGAGCTCGTTGAAGAGCACTTCGGCAACCGGCTCGTAACCTCCTTCCGCCGCCCATGCGCTCTTGAAGTTGCCTCGGCAGAGGTGGATGCAAACCGTCATGTCCTTCGGGCGGCGCGCGATCGCGGCGTTGATGAGGCGCGCGTAGCGCCGCGGCAATTCGTTCGGATCGTCGCCGCGCTGCCGCGCGCCTTCGCGCATCTTCTCGTCGCACAGATACGCGAGATTCGTGTCGTCGAGTTGCAGGTACCTGCAGCCGGCGTCCGCGAGATTCCGCAATTCGTCCGCATACGCCTCGGCGACGTCGGCGTAGAACTGCTCGAGGTCCGGATACGCGTCGCCACTGATTGCGGCGCGCCCACCGCGGAAATGCAGCATCGTCGGCGACGGAATCGTCACCTTGGGCGTTTGGGTCGTCACCGATTTCAAGAACTCGAAATCGGCGCGCTGGATCGCCTTGGCGTGGCGGATCTTGCCCGTCACCTGCATGACCGGCGGCTCGAAATCGACTTCGCCCTTCGCGCTGTGGAAGCGCACGTGAATGCCACCGTGCGTCTCGACGCCGCTCAACTGGGTGAGGAAATCGGTATGGAAGAACGTGCGGCGGAATTCACCGTCGGTGATGCCGTGCAGACCGAGGCCTTCCTGATAGCGGACGATTTCGCGGATCGCCTCGTCCTCGACCTTGCGCAACTCGGCGGCGCCGATGACGCCGCCGCGAAACTGCTCGCGCGCGTCGAGCAGGAACTTGGGACGCAGGAAGCTGCCGACGTGGTCGGCGCGAAACGGTGGCTTCGTCCGCGCGCCCGGGGCGGACGCGGTGTGGGTGGCAGTGGCGGTCATGGATGCTCCCTCTTCGATCGGCGCATCATTTTCCTATTTCCGCGTGATCGCGTGCGCGCGTTGCTGAACTTGTCGCGCGCGCATCGGCATCGCCCCCGCCGCCGCCGAAGTCGCGAGGCGGTGCGTCGCCGGGGATCGCCTCCTCGAGCCGTTCGGCACGCGGGCCGCCGCTGTGTCCGTGTCTTAGCGCGACGCCTTTGACGACCCATGCGATGCCGGACCACAGCGCGATCACCGCCACGGGCCACGCCAGCACGCGCGGCAACAGCGCACCGACGATGCCGATCACGCAGGCGATTGCGGCCATCAGGAATAGCAGCCCCGCTTCCGCGGGTCCCAGGATGCGGCGATCGGTCAGTGCCGCGCCCAACGCGCTGCCCACGCTGAAGGCACCGGCCGCCGCGCGGCCCGCACTCCCAGACCGCGCCTTGCGCGATCGCGCGTGCTCGGCGAGTTCCTGCCGGGCATCGCCCGGCGCACGACGTACGCGATTGCGGCGCGTCAGCACGATTTCCGTCGCATGCTCGAGATCCGCCTCGTACTGCGCCGCCATCTGGGCCGAGAAATGCTCGTCCTCGATCGCGACGTCGAGCTCGTAGTTCGACATCCAGCTCGCGAGGTTCAGGTTCGTCGATCCCACGCGCGACCAGCGCCCGTCGGCCACCGCCGTCTTCGCGTGCATCATCGTGCCCGCCCATTCGAATACGCGCACGCCCGCTTCGAGCAACGGCCGGTATTGCGCACGCGACAGCGGCGACAGCGCCGGTATGTCGCTCGCGCCCGGCACCAGCAGGCGTACGTCGACCCCGTCGCGGGCGGCGGCACGCAATGCCTGCACGTACGGCGACGTCGCGACGAAATACGCGTCGGTCAGCCATAGCGCGCGCCGGGCGATCGACGCGATCACGAGGTCCATGCGAAACGTGCCGGCGAGGTTCGGCTCGTTGGCGATCACGTTGAGGCGCATCGAGCCTGGATGCGGCATGTCGTCCGCGTCCAGGAAGCCCTCGGGGTCGATCGGCGTGCCCGACGATGCGAACACGCGCATGAACGCTTCCTCGAGCGACGCCACCGCAGGCCCGCGAATCGCGATGCCGGTGTCGCGCCACGGCTCGAGCCGCTTTTTCGGATTGCCAAGCCAGCGTTCGGACAGGCACAGGCCGCTGACGAAGCCGATTTCGCCGTCGACGACAATCGTCTTGCGGTGGTCGCGCGACAGCCAGCCGAGCGGACTCGACAGATGCGGCGGGTTGAACACGCGCACCTCGGCGCCTGCATCGCGCACGGGACGCCACATCGACAGCGACCGCCACGAGCCGAGCCAGTCGACGATCACGTACACGCGCACGCCCGCGCGCGCGCGTTCGGCGAGGAGCGAGGCGAAGTCGCGGCCGACGCGATCGTCCTCGACGATGTACTGCTCGAACAGGATGTAGCGCTGCGCATTCGCGAGCGCCTCGCACCACGCCGGGTAGTTCTCGCGCGCGTCGCACAGCAGGCGGACGTCGTTGCCGGTGGTCGACGGCGCACCGGCGGCGCGCGCGAACGCGCGCTCCGCAAGCTCGCCCACCGTCGCAGAGGCGACGCTCGACGCGCGCGGCCGCGGTTCGGCCAGCAATGTCAGCCGGTGTTGCCGGGCGGAACCGGCGCCGGCGGTCCGGTTCGCGCCGTGTCGCGGGAATGGCGGAGCGATCCGACGAGCCCTGCGAGCACGGCCGGGTCGATGGGCTTCACGACGTGGTAATCGAAGCCGACGCTCTTCGAGCGCAGGCGATCCTGCTCCTGCCCGTAGCCCGACACGGCGACGATCATCGTCGCGCCGTTCTCGGGCTGCGCGCGGATGTGCTCGGCGACGAGGTAGCCGTCGATCGCGGGCAGGCCGATGTCGAGCAGCACGGCGTCGGGGCGAAGCGTGCGCACCGATTCGATCGCCGAGCGCCCGTCGTAGACGACGTGCACGTCGCAGCCGTTCATCCGCATGATGCTCGCCGTGCTGTCGGCGACGTCGCGGTTGTCGTCGACGACGAGCACGCGCAGCCCCGCAGGCGACGCGGAGTCGCCGCTGGCCACCGCAGGCGCATGCATCGGATCGGCTTCCGCCTGCGTCTCCGCCTGGTGCGCGACCGGCAGCGCGACGGTGAATTCGCTGCCGCGGTTGCGACCTTCGCTGCGCACCGCCACGCGGCCGTGCTGCATTTCGACCAGCGTGCGCACGAGCGTGAGACCGATGCCGAGGCCGCCATGCGAGCGCGCGAGCGTGCGGTCGACCTGCGTGAACGGATCGAAGATGCTCGCGAGGAATTCGCGCGGGATGCCGACACCCGAGTCGCGGATGCGAAACACGACTTCGTCGCCTTCGCGCACGGCGGACAGCGAAATGCGGCCGCCCTTCGGCGTGTATTTCGCCGCGTTGTTCACGACGTTCGACAGCACCTGCGCCACGCGCGTGAAATCGCCGCGCAACGCGAGCGGCTCGACCGGCAGCTGCAGCGACAGCGTATGTCGCTGCGCGTCGATGTTCGGCCGGCTCGTCTCGATTGCCGCCGCCGCCACCTGGGAGACGTCGACCGTCTCGATCTTGAGCTCGATCTTGCCGCGCGTGATGCGCGACACGTCGAGGAGATCGTCGACGAGACGCACCAGTTGCTTCAACTGCCGCCCGATCAGCTCGCGCGCCCACGCCACCTTCGTCGCGTCGCCTTCGCTCACGCGCAGGATGTGCACGGCGTTGCTGATCGGCGCGAGCGGATTGCGAAGCTCGTGCGCGAGCATGGCCAGGAACTCGTTCTTGCGCTGGTCCTCGTCCTGGATCTTGCGGAACAGCAGCGCGTTGTCGAGCGCGGTGGCGCCGCGCGACGCGAGGTCGGCGACCATCGCCACGGTGTCGGCGTCGAAGCGGCGCGCGGCATCGTCGAGCCCGAGCGACAGCACGCCGAGCTTGCGTCCGCGCACGAGCAGCGGCACGAGCATCAGCGCGTGCACGCTCAAGCCCCGTGGCAGCGCCATGCGCGACGCCGGGTCGGTGGCATCGCGCTCCATCGTTTCGGGCTTGCCCGACTCGCCCACACGCCGCACGGCGTCTTCGAGCAGCGGATCACCGAGCTCGAGCAGCGACGCCGTCAGCAGCGGATGCTCGGCGTCGTTGGACGACCACGCCATTTCGTGTCGCTCGACCTGCCCCTCGGCGTCGCCGAGCGACAGGACGGCGACGTCGGCGAGCCGCGGCACGACGAGCCGCGAGAGCTCGTGCAGCGTCGCCTCGAGATCGAGCGAGCTCGCGAGCACGCCGCTCGCCTCCGCGAGATACGCAAGCCGGCGCGACGCGCGTTCGGCCGCTTCACGCGCCGCCTTCTCCTCGACGAGCGCGATGCGCTCCTGCGCCTGCCGCTTCGCCTGCTCGGCGAGCAGGTACAGCTCGACGAACACGTTGACCTTCGCGCGGAGGATTTCCGGCACCACGGGCGACGCGATGTAGTCGACGGCGCCAAGCGAATACGCCTTGCTCATCCGCAACTCGTCGCCGTAGTCGGCGGTGATCAGGATGATCGGCGTATGCGCCGACTTGCGGCGGCTGCGGATCAGCGCGGCCGTCTCGAGGCCATCCATGCCGGGCATGTTGACGTCGAGCAGGATCAGCGCGAATTCGCGCTCGAGCACCTGCCGCAGCGCATCGTCGCCGGACGACGCCGTGTAGAGGTTCTGCCCGAGTTCGTCGAGCAGCGTGCGGTAAACGAGCAGCTTGTCCGGCCGATCGTCGACGATGAGGATGCTCGCGCGGTCGGCCGCGCCCTCCGTCATCGTCATCGCAGGCTCTTCGTCCACCAACCGCTCCTTCACCGGGACAACCATCCGCGCAGGCAGCCTAACATGAGCTCGGTATCCACCGGCTTCGACAGGTAGTCCCACGCACCGGCCTCCATGCACTTCTCGCGATCGCCCTTCATCGCCTTCGCCGTGACGGCGATGATGGGTGTATCCCGGCAGCCCGGAATCTGGCGGATCTCGCGAATCGTATCGATGCCGTCCATCTCGGGCATCATGATATCCATCAGGATCGCCTCGACCCCCGGCTGCTGCTGCAACGCGTTCACCGCGTCGCGGCCGTTGTCGTGGGACACGATGACCATGCCGCGGTCCTCGAGCAGCGACGTGAGCGCGAAGATGTTGCGCATGTCGTCGTCGACGATCATCACCTTGCGCCCGTGCAGCACCTCGTTCGCATCCTGCAGCGACTTGAGCGTCGCCCGGTGCGCCTCCGGCATCGCCGACGGCAGCCGGTGCGTGCACAGGCTCACCTGCTCGAGCAGCTGCTCCGCGGAGCGCGCTTCGCGCACGCCGGCACCCTTCGCGAAGCCGCCCCAATGGTCGAATTCTGCGATGTCGCGGCCGTCGGCGTAGAGCACGATCGGCGGCGCGTCGGCCGCCGAATCGCTCGCGCCATTGCTCGCGAACTCGGGAGGCGATGCAAGCGCCGCGTCGAGCACGACGCAATCGACCGGCGCTGAAGCGAGCAGGTTCGCCGCCTCGTGGTCGCCGGCCATCGCCGTCACCTCGACATCGTCGGCCGCGAGGTAACGGACGAACCAGTCGCGCTTGCCGGCATCGGGCGAAATGGCCACCACGTGGCGGCGTGCACGCTCCAGATAGCGGGCGAGGCGCGCGAACAGCGCGTCCACCTCTTCCTTGCTTTGCATCGGCTTGGCTGCAAAGTCCCAGGCCCTCGACTTCAGTGCGCGTTCGCGCGACTCGTCGGTCGAGATCACCGCCACGGGGATGTGCCGCGTCTGCTCGTCGTTCTTCAGCCGGTCGAGCACGCGCCAGCCATCGATGTCGGGCAGGAAGATGTCGAGCGTGATCGCGGACGGCGCATATTCGCCGGCGAGCGCGAGCGCCGACACGCCCGAGCTCGTGACGATGCCCTTGAAGCCCTTCTCGCGCGCCGCGTCGAGCAGCAGGCGCTGGAAGCCGAGCTCGTTCTCGACGATCAGCAGCACGCGATCGCCCGGGCCGATGTCGCGGCGGTCGTCGGCGGCTTGTTCGTCGTCGAGATCGTTCTCCGGCTCCGGCGTGACGCTGCCGTTGTCCGCGACGGTCACGTCGCCCACCGGCACCGGCGGCACCTCCACGATGCGCGCCGCCGGCGCCGCATTGCCGGTCGTCAGGCGCGTGGTGACGTCAGCGTAACCGCGGTCGAACGCCGCCTTGCGGTACGCGCGCGGCGGCGTGTACGTGAGCGGCAGGTACAGCGTGAACGTGCTGCCGCTGTGCGGCACGCTGGTGAGACGGATGTCGCCGCCGAGCAGGCGCGTCAGCTCGCGGCTGATCGCGAGGCCGAGACCCGTGCCGCCGTACTTGCGGCTGGTGCTCCCGTCGGCCTGCTGGAACGCCTCGAAGATGATCTGCTGCTTGTCGGGCGCGATGCCGATGCCGGTGTCGCGTACCGAAATCGCGATCACCGCCGGCGCACGATTGAGCGTTTCGTTGTGCGCGTCCCAGCCGCTCGCGACCCGATCCATCGTGAGCGTGACGCTGCCCTCGTGCGTGAACTTGAACGCGTTCGACAGCAGGTTCTTCAGCACCTGCTGCAGGCGCTTCAGGTCGGCGAACATCGTCGACGGCAGGTGCGGGTCGATGCGCATGAAGAAGTCGACGCCCTTCGCCTCCGCCACGTGGCGGAACGTACGCTCGACGTAGCGCGAGAGCTCGTCGAGGCGCACGTCGGACGGATCCATCACCACCGTGCCCGATTCGATCTTCGACAAATCGAGGATGTCGTTGATGAGCGTGAGGAGGTCGTTGCCCGACGCGTGGATCGTCTTCGCGAACTCGACCTGCTTCGCGGTCAGGTTGCCGCCGTGGTTCTTGCAGAGCTGGTCGGAGAGGATCAACAGGCTGTTGAGCGGCGTGCGCAGCTCGTGCGACATGTTCGCGAGGAACTCGGACTTGTACTTCGACGTGAGCGCCAGCTGCTCGGCCTTTTCCTCGAGCGCCTGCCGCGCCTGCTCCACCTCGTTGTTCTTGCGCTCGACTTCCTGGTTCTGGTGCGCGAGCAGCCCCGCCTTCTCCTCGAGCTCCTGGTTCGTCTGCGTGAGCTCCTGCTGGCGGTTCTGCAATTCGTGCGCGAGCGATTGCGACTGCGCGAGCAAATCCTCCGTGCGCATGTTCGCCTCGATCGTGTTGATCACGATGCCGATCGATTCCATGAGCTGGTCGAGGAACTGCTCGTGCGTGGGACTGAAGCGCTCGAACGACGCGAGCTCCAGCACGCCCTTCACCTGCCCTTCGAAGATGACCGGCAGCACGAAGATGTTCTGCGGCGGCGACGAGCCCAGGCCGGAGGAGATCGCGACGTAATCCTGCGGCACGTTCGCGAGCAGGATCTTCGACTTCTCGATCGCGCACTGGCCGACGAGGCCTTCGCCCAGTTCGAGCTCGCTGCCGAGCGCGCTCTGGCCCTTCGCGCCGTAGCTTGCAAGGAGTGTGAGGCGCGGCGCGTCGGGGGCGGCGTTCAGCACGTAGAAGAGCGCGTGCTGCGCGGCCACGACGGGCGCCAGCTCGGACAGGATCAGCCGGGCGACGGTGTTGAGTTCCTTCTGACCCTGCAGCATGCGGCTGAACTTCGCGAGGTTCGTCTTCAGCCAGTCCTGCTCGGTGTTCTTGCGCGTGGTGTCGCGCAGATTCCGGATCATCTCGTTCGCGGTGTCCTTCAGTGCCGCGACTTCGCCGCGCGCTTCCACGGTGATCGACCGCGTCAGGTCGCCCTGCGTCACCGCGGTGGCCACCTCGGCGATCGCGCGCACCTGCGTCGTGAGGTTCGCCGCGAGCTGGTTCACGTTCTCGGTGAGGTCCTTCCACGTGCCCGACGCCCCCGGCACTTTCGCCTGCCCACCGAGCTTGCCTTCGACGCCCACTTCGCGCGCGACGGTGGTCACCTGATCGGCGAACGTCGCGAGCGTGTCGATCATGCCGTTGATCGTTTCGGTCAAGGCCGCGATCTCGCCCTTCGCCTCCACGGTGAGCTTCTGCTGAAGGTCGCCGTTCGCCACCGCCGTCACGACCTTCGCGATGCCGCGTACCTGGCTCGTGAGGTTGCCGGCCATGAAGTTCACGCTGTCGGTCAGGTCGCGCCAGACGCCGGCGACGCCGCGGACGTCGGCCTGCCCGCCGAGCTTCCCCTCGGTGCCGACCTCGCGCGCCACCCGCGTCACCTCGCTCGCGAACGAGTTGAGCTGATCGACCATCGTGTTGATCGTGTTCTTCAGCTCGAGGATCTCCCCCTTCACGTCCACCGTGATCTTCTTCGAGAGGTCGCCGTTCGCGACCGCGGTCGTCACGAGCGCGATGTTTCGCACCTGGCTCGTGAGGTTGCCGGCCATGAAGTTCACGTTGTCGGTCAGGTCGCGCCACACACCGGCTGCGCCCGGGACTCGCGCCTGTCCGCCGAGGATACCCTCGGTGCCGACCTCGCGCGCAACGCGCGTCACTTCCGCCGCGAAGCTGGACAGCTGATCGACCATCGTGTTGATGGTGTTCTTCAGCTCGAGGATCTCGCCTTTTGCTTCGGCGGTGATCTTCCGCGACAGGTCGCCCTTCGCGACTGCGGTCGTCACGTCGGCGATGTTACGGACCTGCGCCGTCAGGTTCGACGCCATG
>JAICKU010000132.1 GCA_025927765.1 Burkholderiales bacterium | reverse complement strand
GGATGAAATTCGGCGGTGTGTTGCGAATGACGTACATCATGTCTGCTACGGCGCCCATGCGCAGCCCCAGTCGCTCCTGTGCCGGCATGGAGGGTCGGTCGGCGCGGCCGAGGTTGATCAGCGCCCAGCAGTAGTGGTGCACCGCCCAGAACCCCTCGCCCATCAACGCAACCCACTTCGCCGCGTTCGGCGACGGCGAGTACTTGTCGCCGTAGCGAAGGGTCTGCACGTCCTGGCAATAGGGCGGAGTGAGTGCGAGCTCGGCATCCGTCCAACCCTGTGGATAGCTCGCACGGGCGGCAGACGACGCAGCGAACACCGCGGCCGCGAGTACGATCGAGGCAACGGAGTGGGGCGTGAGTTTGCTGGGATTCATACGAGGATCTCCCGCGGCGGTGGATGGCCGAGAAAACGAAGCGGGCTCGCGGTGTAGCCGTAGGCGCCGGACTGGTAGACGGCGACGAGGTCGCCTTCGTTCGCTCGCGGAAGCGACATGCGGTCGGCGAGGAGGTCGAGCGGCGTGCACAGCGGCCCCACGACCGAGACGACTTCCTGTTCGGCTGCGTCGACGCGATTGCCGATGCTCACCGGGTAGTTCTTCCGGATCACCTGGCCGAAGTTGCCCGACGCCGCAAGATGATGATGCAGGCCGCCGTCGGTCACCAGGAACACCTGGCCGCGTGAAATCTTGCGATCGATGACGCGGCACACGTAGAGGCCCGCTTCGCCCACGAGGTAGCGGCCGAGCTCGACGACGAGCGTCGCCTCGGGAAGGGCTTTCGCGCTCGTTTCGACGAGCGTCGCGAGACGGGCACCGACGGCAGGCAGGTCGAGTGGTTGCTCGCCGGGAAAGTAGGGAATGCCAAAGCCGCCACCGAGGTTCAAGGTGCGCACCGGGGCGGGTGCATGTTCGGCGAGCCGCAGCACGAGCTCGAACGCGTTCGTCTGCGCTTCGCAGATCGCCTCCGCGCGCAGGTTCTGCGAACCGGAAAAGACGTGGAAGCCTTCGAAGGCGAGGCCCGCGCTGGCGATTTCCCGCAGCGCTCGCGGCACGTCCTCGGCGTCGATGCCGAACTGCTTCGGGCCGCCGCCCATCCGCATGCCCGACGACTTGAGCTCGAAATCGGGATTGACGCGCACCGCGACGCGCGCGCGGCGTCCCGTCCGGTCGCGTTCGCGCGCGAGCAGGCGAATCTCGCGAAACGACTCGATGTTGACGAGCACGTCGGCGGCGAGCGCGGCCTCGAGCTCGCGATCGGTCTTGCCGGGGCCTGCGAAGCTGATCGTGCGTGGATCGACGTCGGCGTCGAGCGCGACCGCGAGCTCGCCTGCGGACGCGACGTCGAGCCCGTCGACCTGCCGCGCGACGTGGCGCACGAGCGCGGGCATCGGGTTCGCTTTCATCGCGTAGTGCACGTGCACCTGTGCGGGCAGCGCGTTGCGCAGCGCTGCGATGCGCGCGTCGATGGCCGCCCGATCGTAGACATAGAAGGGCGTGCTGCCGGCGGTTTGCGCAAGCCGCGTGATCGGCATTCCGCCGACGACGAGTTCGCCGTTCTCGACCGGAAAATTCGCGAGCGCCGCGTGCAGTCCCTTCATCGTCCCCGCCGTCACGCGGCGTCCCGTCGTCGATCGCGCCGGTTCATTCGCACCCGGAATCCCAAGTTGGCCGCCAGCCGAAAAGCGAAAGCAGCATGTACGCGATCGGACGCGCATCGAATGGCGTCGCGCGCCAGCCGCGATAAAACGAGGTCCATGCGCGCCCGACCTGATTGGCGGTGAGGCGGTAGAGACCGTATGCGACATGGTAGCGCGAGAGCGTCGCGTTGAATTGGCGGCGCGATATCGCGCGACCGTCGGGACTCGCGAGTCCCCAGCGGTGCACCGCCTGCTCCAGGATGCGCGTGCGGTAATCGATGTCGCGGATCACGCGGCTGCCCTGCACGCGGTGCTGGCGATAGAGCACGAGCGGCGTGTCGAGGCGCGCGAAGCGATACCGGCGCGAAATGCGCAGCCAGAGGTCCCAGTCCTCGCCATACGGCAACGCTTCGTCGAACACGCCGCATTCGCGCAGCACGTCGGCGCGGATCATCGCCGAGCTCGTCAGGACCCAGCAGTCGAGCAGCAGGCGGTGATAGATCCACCCCGACTCCTCGGCGTCAAGGCGGTCGCCGTGCTGCGGCCGCTCGACATCCGTCGGCGCCGGGAAATGCCCGTCGCGATCTTCGTCCCACCGGATGAACCGGCTATAAACCACGCCGAGGTCGGGGTCCCTGGCGAAGGCCGCAATCTGCTGCGCGACCTTTTCGGGATACCAGTAATCGTCGTGGTCGCAAAAGCAGACGAAGCGGCCGTGCGCTTCGGCGGCTCCGCGATTGCGTGCGCTGCACACGCCCGCATTCGCCTGCCTGACGAGCCGGACGCGGTTGCCGTACGACGCGACGATGGCACACGTCTCGTCGGTCGACTGATCGTCGACGACGATGACCTCGAGGGCGCGATGCGTCTGCGCGAGCAGGCTGTCGAGCGTGGTCCGAAGAAAGCGTGCGGCGTTGAACGTCGGCACGACGATCGAGACCAGTGCGTCGAATGCGCTCCTCCCCGCATGCTCTTCGGTTTGCTCCATCTGTGGCCGCATTATGAACAACCGCCCGCGCGCGGCCACGAATGGAACCGACGAGCGGTTTTTCTTCGGCGCTCGCGGCTCGGCGCGCGACCCCTATACTCGGCGACCATGGAGTCCCTCGCGTCCCTCGGCTCGCCATCGCAAGATGCTGCGAATGATCGCGCACGCAGCGAGCGGCCCGTGACGTTCGACTGCGAAGGCGAAACGCTGATCGGTGTCGTTTCGCTCCCGCCGGCGGCGGCGCGCGTCGGCCTCGTCATCCTCCCCGGCGGGCCGAACTATCGCGCGGGGGCGCACCGGCAATTCGTGCATCTCGCGCGAAGCGTCGCCGTCGACGGTATCGCAGCGCTGCGCTTCGATTACCGCGGCATGGGCGATTCGGCCGGAACGTTCCCCGGATTCGAGAACGTCGAAGCGGACGTGCGTGCGGCCATCGATGCGTTCCTTGCTGCCTGTCCGGGCGTCGAGCGCGTCGTCCTCGCGGGGCTGTGCGAGGGCGCGTCGTCGGCGCTGCTGTATTACGGCGATACGGCGGATGTGCGGGTCGCGGGACTCGTGCTCGCGAATCCCTGGGTGCGCAGCGAGGCGACACTCGCGAAGACGTACATCCGGCATTACTACGCGAAGCGCCTCATGGCGCGCTCGTTCTGGTCGAAGCTGCTGCGCGGGCGATTCGACGTGCGCACGTCGGTCCGCGGGCTCGCGCGCGACGCGCTCGTCGCCACGCGAAGCGAAAATGGCGTCGCCTATCCGCGTCGCATGGCGGCGGCGCTCGCGTCGTTTCGCGGCCCGGTGCTGCTCGCGCTGTCGTCCGACGATCTCACTGCGCGTGAGTTCGCCGACCACGCCGCCCGCGACGCGCACTGGAGGGACCTGCTTTCGCGGACGAACGTCGAGCGCTGCGAGTTCACGGCGGACCACACGTTCTCGTCGTCGCCGGCGCGCGAGGCGTTCGAAACACGCGTCAGGACGTGGCTGCGCTTGCTGCAGGCGCGTGCCCCGGCTGCGACACGCGCCTGACGGCCGATCTCAATCAATCGAAGAGAGGGAGTGCGACGGATGGCAACCATCGATCGGGTGAAGGGTCTGTTGAACGACGTTCTGCAACTCGGCGGCCGCGCGAGCGGATGGAACGAGAGCACGCCGCTGCTCGGCAATGTCGCGGAGCTCGATTCGATGGCGGTGGCGAACGTGATCACGGCGCTCGAGGACGAGCTCGGCCTCACGATCGACGACGACGACATCGACGGCGACGTCTTCGCCACGCTCGGCACGCTCACGCAATTCGTCGAGCGCAAGCAGCGCGCGTGACGTCGCCGCAGACGCGCGTTCGCGCGTTCCACCTGCCTGCTGCGTCGGGGCAGCGGTTCGCAGTCTTTCATTCGGCCTCGACGGCTGCGCCCCGCGGCGGGTTCGTCTACGTACACCCCTTCGCCGAGGAAATGAACAAGACGCGGCGAATGGCGGCGTTGCAGGCGCGCGCGTTTGCCGCCGCCGGCTACGCCGTACTGCAACTCGACTTGCACGGGTGCGGCGATTCCAGCGGGGAATTCGACGCCGCGTCATGGGACGGGTGGCGGCAGGATGTTGCGCTCGCGGCCGAATGGCTGGCGCGCGAGTTCGACGCGCCGCTGCATCTGTGGGCCTTGCGCGCGGGGGCCTTGCTCGCGATCGACGCCTGGTGCCGGGACCCGTCGCGATTCGCATCCGCCCTACTGTGGAATCCGGTCGTCGATGGACGCACGTATCTCACGCAGTTCCTGCGCATCGCGGTGGCGCGCGACGCGCTGAACGGCACGCGGGCCACGACGTCGACGCTGCGCGCGCAACTCGAGCGCGGAGAGCACGTCGACGTTGCAGGGTACGCATTGAGCGGCGCGCTCGCGCGTGGCGTCGAGGCGCAGCATCTCGCGCAGGCAGTGCTTCCAACCAAGGCACGCGTGCATTGGATCGACGTGCGCAGCAGTCCGGAACCGCCGCAGCCTGTGGCGGCCGTGCTTTCGCAATGGCGCAGTGCGGACGCGAACGTCGAGTATTCCGCGGTGGCGGGCGACGCGTTCTGGTCGACCGTCGAAATCGTCGAGGTGCCCGCGCTGATCGAGGCCAGCACGGCGATCTACGCGCGCGCCGATTAGCGAATGATCTTGGCTGCGTCGGGCGGTGCCGCTTCGACGTGCGCCGCGGCGAGCGCCTTGCGGTCGATCTTGCCGTTGGCGTTGCGCGGCAGCGGGCCTTCAACGACGCGGATGATCGCCGGAACCATGTAGGCGGGCAAGCGCTTCCTGCAGTCGCCAGCGAGTGCATCGGCATCGAGCGTTGCGCCGGCCGACGGCGTGACGACGACGGCGATCGCCTGGCCGAGCGTCGCATCGTCGATGCCGAACGCCGCCGCTTCACCGACGCGCCCGGTCGCGTAGAGCGCCTCCTCGACCTCGGTGGGACTGACGCGGTAACCGGACGTCTTGATCATCTCGTCGCGGCGGCCGATGAAGTACAGAAAACCGTCGGCATCCCTTCGCACCGTGTCCCCCGAGAAGACGGCCATCTCGTC
>JAICKU010000112.1 GCA_025927765.1 Burkholderiales bacterium | reverse complement strand
GCGCCAACGCTTGCGTGTGCACCTCCAGGGACCGGGTCGCGACAGCGCGTTGTTCGACACCGCCGCAACGACGCGCGCGATCGAAGCGGCATACCTCGCGATGGCGGAGCAGTATCGACGGGAGGTGCGGGAGACGATTGTGGTACCGGCCGAGCGGCCATGAGTTGCCGGGAATCCAAAATGAGCCCGGCCGGACAATTCTCCGGCCGGGCTCAATCAATCCCGTCAAGGTCAGTTCACGGTCGCCGCAATTGACTGGTAGTTGCTTGGCGTCGTGTACCCGCTCGGCCCGACCACGGTCAGCCTGCTCGTGCCTGCGCCGACCGGATGGAACGCGAGGTCGGGGGAGGTTACGTACGTGCAGCCTTGCCCACCCGCGATTGAGTGCGGCGTATTGACGATGGTGCCCACGCTCGTGTTCGCGCTCGTGAGGCCGACGCTGACGCTGATCCCGGCGCGCACCGGATCGCTGCCGTAAGGATCTGTCGCGTTGTGCGTCGTCGGATCGAGCGCGCTCATACACACCGTCCGTGGCCTGTCGGGCGACAGCGTCGTGGGCGAGAAGTCGCCATTGCTGCTGTTGTAGCTCGACAGGATGGCACCTGACGGGGCGAACGTCACGCTTCCCGATCTCGACGCGTAACCGCGTCGCGCACGTCGCCGGGTCCGCTCGCGGGCTGGCCGCGTGCCGCCATGATCACGTTGATGTCGTTGCGATCGATGACGCCGTCGCCGTTGACGTCGCACGTCATCGCTGCCGATGCCGCACTGGCGACCAGCGAGAACACGATCGAGGCAAGCACGACGGATGCGCGCTTCAGGAGGGACATGGCGACCTCTTCGTTTCGGTTCGCGGCGCGAGCGCCGCCTTCCCCGCGAGCGGGACGATCTGCACGTGTTGACGGCGAGCCGATCCCGCTCGCCTCGGGATACGGGGCGACCAGGGAAACGACTTCAGTGAGGCAGGTGCGGCGGGAGCGCGAGGTTTCGCCGCGCGTCGCCTATCCGGCGAAGCGCGGCGCGGCCATTCGTCGTCGTCGCACGAGGGCGACGGCGGCGAAGCCGATGCCGCCGAGCAGCAGCGTGCCTGGCTCCGGAACGGCGGCGGCAGCCACGGTCACGCGCGCGCCGCCAAGCGAAACGCAGTTGACCGAGCAGTTCGCGCCGGCGGCGTTGCCGGGCAGGCCGCTTTTGTCGGTTTGCACGTCGACGATGAAATTGGGGCCGAGGACGAACTCGAGCGAACTGACACCCTGCGCTAGCGACTGGAACGAGAGCGTCGCGAGCACGAAGCTGTCGTCCTGCAGGGCACGCAGGCTCGCATAGTCGAGGAACGAGACTTCGGCGAGGTCGATCAATCCGCCGCCGGTGCCGTTGCTCGACTGCAGCGAATCGAGCGGGCCGCCGAGGCCCGATCCGAACGTGATGCCCGTCCCGACGAGAATCAGCGGATCGTACGAGACATCGAGGTCGTAGTCGGTGAGCGCCAGCGCCGGCGAAACGCCTTCGAGGCCCGACACCACGACGTCGACATTGAACGTCGCACCGGCCGTCGTACTCGTGCTGCCGGGAACGAGATCCAGGCGAAACGGCGCGTTGGACTGCGCCAACGCGTTGCTGACGGCAACGAGCGCGATCACGAGCAATCCCAGGCACTTCAGCGCTGCTCTCACAGCCGGCTCCTCCCTGAAAGGTGCGGCGGTTCGACGACCAAGGCGTGATGCGCGGTGAACGTTACGGGAATCGGTGCGAAGGTGTCATCCCCCAAATGAGGGATGCCTCAAAAGAGCATTCGCGAGCCTACTCCCGCAGCCAGTCGATCGCCTGGTCGATGCGGTCGACGCCGATGATCTTCGCGTTTTCAATAGCTTGCTTCGGTTTATTCGCGTTGGGGATGAGGAATGTGTCGAAGCCGAGCTTGGCCGCCTCGCGGATCCGCTCCTGCCCGCGCTGCACGGGGCGCACTTCACCTGCCAGACCGACCTCGCCGAAAATCAGAGCTTTCCCAGGCAATGGCTTGTTTCGCAAGGACGAGCAAACGGCCAGCATGACCGCGAGGTCGGCGGCGGGCTCCAAGATGCGCACGCCGCCGACCGCGTTCACGAAGACGTCGTAGCCGCTTGTGTCGACGTCGCCGTGCCGGTGCAGCACGGCGAGCAGCAGCGCCAGACGTTGCGCGTCGAGGCCCACGGCGAGACGCCGCGCCATCCCGCCCTGAATCGGGTCGACGAGTGCCTGCACCTCGACCAGCAGCGGCCGCGAGCCCTCGAGCGTCGCGACGATGGCGGAGCCTGCGACGCCTTCGGCGTGCTGCGACAGAAACAATGCCGACGGATTCGACACGCCCCGCAATCCGCGCTCGGTCATCGCGAACACGCCGAGCTCGTTGGCGGCGCCAAATCGATTCTTCATCGCGCGCACGAGGCGGAAGCTCGAATGTGCGTCGCCTTCGAAGTACAGCACCGTATCGACGATGTGCTCGAGCACGCGCGGCCCTGCGATGGCGCCCTCCTTCGTCACGTGTCCCACGAAAATCACGACGATGCCGCGCTGCTTCGCAAGCCGCGTCAACTGCGCCGCGCATTCGCGCACCTGCGCGACGCTGCCCGGCGCCGAGGTCAGCGCTTCCGTGTAGATCGTCTGGATCGAGTCGACGACGACGACTTCGGGCGACGTGGCGTTCACCGCCGCGACGATCGATTCGAGCTGCACTTCGGCGAGCAGCTCGATCGGCGCGTTGACGAGGCCAAGGCGATGCGCGCGAAGCGCGATCTGCTCGGTCGACTCCTCGCCGGTGACGTAGAGCGCGCGATGCACCGCGCCGAGCGCGGCCGCCGCCTGCAGCAACAGCGTCGACTTGCCGATGCCGGGATCGCCGCCGAGCAGGATCACGCCGCCCGGCACGAGGCCGCCCCCCAGCACGCGATCGAACTCGTCGAGGCCGGTGGGCACGCGCAACGTGGCCCGTGGCGAGACCGAAGACAGCGGCGTCACGGCGGATCTCGCGCCGGCGACGTTCTCGAAGCGCGTCGCAGGCGCCGCCGCAGCGACTTCGACGAGCGTGTTCCAGGCGTTGCAGTTCGGGCACTGCCCCTGCCACTTGGGCGCCTGCCCGCCGCATTCGGTGCAGGCGTAGACGGTTTTCGCTTTGGCCATCAGGGTCGGGGGCCGCATTCAGCCGCGGGAAGCACGTCGCGGCCGCGACATGCCGTCAGCGCAGCTCGTCGGGTTCGGCGACGGCCGTGCCGAGCTTGCCCACGACGACTCCGGCCGCTTCGTTGGCGATCGCCATCGCGTCTGCAACCGGCGCACCGGCGGCGAGCAGCGCGCCGAGCGTGGCGATCACCGTATCGCCGGCGCCCGACACGTCGAATACTTCGCGCGCCTGCGCGGGAATCGTGAGCGTACCGGCGTCCGAGAAGAGCGACATGCCCTCTTCCGACCGCGTGAGCAGCAGCGCGTCGATCGAAAGCTCGCGGCGCAGCGCCTGCGCGCGGCGCGCGAGATCGTCCTCGTCGCGCGCGCGTCCCGCCACCTGGCGGAATTCACTGCGATTCGGCGTGATCAACGTAGCACCCCGATACCGCTCCCAGTCGTCGCCCTTCGGATCCACGAGTACGGGCTTGGCCGCGGCGCGCGCGCGCTCGATCATCGTCGCGATGTGCGCGAGGCCGCCCTTGCCGTAGTCGGACAGCACGAGCGCGTGCGCACGATCGAGCAGCTGATCGAACTGCACGAGATGCTCGGCGAGCAGTTCGTGCGATGGCGTGGTTTCGAAGTCGATGCGCAAAAGCTGCTGCTGGCGGCCGATGACGCGCAGCTTGACCGTCGTCTTCAGCGCCGCATCGCGCAGGAACGAGGTCGTGATGCGCTCGACGTCGAGCAGGCGCAACAGCGTGTCGGCAGGCTCGTCGCGGCCCGTGGCGGACAGCAGCGTCGCCTGCGCGCCAAGTGCCGCGACGTTGCGCGCGACGTTCGCCGCCCCCCCGGGCCGCTCCTCGGAGCGCGCGATCTTGACGACGGGCACCGGCGCTTCCGGCGAGATGCGCTCGACGTCGCCGAACCAGTAGCGGTCGAGCATCACGTCGCCGACGATCAACACGCGCGCCTCCGCCACGCGCGCGCGCCACGCCGAAAAGCATGGCCGTTTCGCGACCGCCGCCTTGCCGTTGCGTGGCATCGGTCCTCAGCGCCGTCCGATCGCCACGTGCTCGAAGCCCGCGGCGCGCACGACCTCGGGCTCATAGAGGTTGCGGCCGTCGAAGATGAGCGCCTGTTTCATGCGACGCTTCATGCCGTCGAAGTCGGGGCTGCGGAATTCCTTCCATTCCGTGACGACGACCAGCGCATCGACGCCGTCGCACGCGGCCAGCGGATCGGTCGCGAACGCGAGCTGCGACGTGTCGCCGAGCACACGCCGCGCTTCGTCCATCGCCACGGGATCGTACGCGACGATCGACGCGCCGCGCGAGGTGAGTGCGCTGATGACCACGCGGGAAGGCGCGTCGCGCATGTCGTCCGTGTTCGGCTTGAACGCGAGCCCCCACAGCGCGAAGCGACGATCGCGCAAATCAAAGCCGAAGCGCGCGACGACCTTGTCGACGAGCACCTGCTTTTGCGCATCGTTTGCGGATTCCACGGCGGAGAGCACACGCAGCGGCGACCCCACGCGCTCGGCCGTGTGGCGCAGTGCCTTGACGTCCTTCGGAAAGCAGCTGCCGCCGTAGCCCACGCCGGGATACAGGAAGTGCCAGCCGATGCGCGGATCGGAGCCGATGCCCTGCCGCACCTGCTCGATGTCGGCGCCGAGCTTCTCGGCGAGGTTCGCGAGCTCGTTCATGAACGAGATGCGCGTCGCGAGCATCGCGTTCGCGGCGTATTTCGTGAGCTCGGCCGAGCGCACGTCCATCACGAGCAGGCGCTCGCGGTTGCGCTGGAACGGCGCGTAGATCGTGCGCAGCAGTCCGATGGCGTGCTCGTCGTCGGCGCCGATCACGATGCGGTCGGGCTTCATGAAGTCCTCGATCGCAGCGCCTTCCTTCAGGAACTCGGGATTCGACGCGACGCTGTACGGGATGTCGACGCCCCGCGCCGCGAGCTCCTCGGCAATCACCTCGCGCACACGATCGGCGGTGCCCACGGGTACGGTCGACTTATCCACGACGAGCGTCGTCTGCGTCATGCGCCGGCCGATGTTGCGCGCCGCCTGCAGCACGTACTTGATGTCGGCGCTGCCGTCGTCGTCGGGCGGCGTGCCCACGGCGATGAACTGCAGGTTGGCGTGCGCGACGGCGCGATCGACATCGGTCGTGAATTGCAGGCGGCCCGCCGCGGCGTTGCGACGGATCATCGGCTCGAGGCCCGGCTCGTGGATCGGAACGATGCCGCCCTGGAGCATGTCGATCTTGCGCGCATCGACGTCGAGGCACAGCACGTCGTTGCCGACTTCCGCGAGGCAGGTGCCGGTCACGAGGCCCACATAGCCCGTGCCGATCATCGTGATCTTCATCGCGCTCCCCGAGGTGTGCTCGCGTCGAGCGACCCGTGAATGGCGACGAGCGCGGCCAACGGATCGGCGGCCGCCGTGATCGGGCGCCCGATCACGAGATAGTCGGCGCCGTTCGCGATGGCCTGCGCAGGCGTGACGACGCGCGCCTGGTCGTCGCGTGCGCTGTCGGCAGGCCGGATGCCGGGCGTGACGAGTTTGAATTCGCTGCCGAGCGCGCTACGCAGCAGCGAAGCTTCAACCGCCGAGCACACGACACCGTCGAGGCCGCACTGCTGCGAAAGACGTGCAAGGCGCAGCGCGTGATCTGCCGGCGACTCGTCGACGTGGAGCTCATGCAGCGCCTGCGCGTCGAGGCTCGTGAGCACGGTCACCGCGATCAGCAGCGGTGCTGCGCAGTCGAGGGTCGCCGCGGATTCGTCGACGCCGCACCGCGCCGCCTCGAGCATCGCGCGCCCGCCGCTCGCGTGCACGTTCAGCATGAACACGCGAAGGCGCGTCGCGGCGGCGCACGCCTGCGCGACGGTGTTCGGAATATCGTGGAACTTGAGGTCGAGGAACACGTTGAAGCCGCGCGCGACGAGCGCGCGCACGACCGGCGGACCTGCGGTGACGAACAGTTCCTTGCCGACCTTGACGCCACAGCGCGCCGGATCGAGCCGGTCGCAGAGCGCGAGCGCGCGTGTTTCGTCGGCAAAATCGAGCGCAACGAAGATGCGCGGGTTCGTGGAGGTCATCGTCGTTCTCCGTCAGCCGGGCGAAGCAGCCTCGTCGTTATCACGCATGGCCGTCGGGGCTTTCGCTGCGCTTCGGTGAGTACGTTTCCCATTTCTGGCAGCCCGGGCAGCGCCAATAGTATTGCCGGGCGCGAAAGCCGCAGTTGTCGCACTTGTACAGGCCGAGCCGCTTGATGTGCTGGCCGACGAGGCCCTTCACGAGCTCGAGATCATGCCGCCGCTCGGGGGGCGACGCGAGGAGCTGCGCCTCAAGCAGGCGATCGAGGCCGATCAGCGTCGGATTGCGCGCGAGCTCGTCCTTGACGATCGTCGCCGCCGCATCGGGGCCGTCGTGCTCGAGCGTCAGCGTGAACAGCGCATTCAGAAGATCGAGCGACGGATATTGCGACTGGTAATTGCGCAACAACCGGATGCCGCCCGGCAGATCGGACAGGCGCCGGAACGCATCGGCGAAGCGATCGGCAGCGAGCGCGAGGAAGGCGGGATTCTGCGACTCGACACGCTGCCACGCATCGACCGCGGCGCGCCAGTCGCCCGATTGTGCGGCGAGATCGCCCGCGATCAGGTTGGCGCGCGCGCAGCCGCGGTGCGTCGCGAGCGCCTGGTCGATCTCGTCGCGTGCCGCCGCGGCATCGCCTCGCAGAAGCGCGGCCTGCGCGAGTTCGCAGTGATACTCGGCGATTTCTCGGAAATACGGCTGCTTCGCGAGCGTTTCCATCCGCTGCACCGCGCGGATCGCCTTTTGCCAGTCCTTCTCGGTTTCGTAGATCTCGATCAGGTGCGACAGCGCCGAATGCTCGAACGGCGTGCCGTCGAGCTTCTGGAACAGGTTCTCGGCGCGGTCGAGCAGGCCCGCTCGGTGGAAATCCTGCGCGAGCTCGTACGTCGCCATCGTCCGCTTGTCCGCGGGCAGCGTCGGCCGGTCGAGCAGGTTCTGATGCATGCGGATCGCCCGCTCGGTTTCACCCTGGCGGCGAAACAGCGAGCCCAGCGCGAAGTGCAGGTCGATCGTCTGCGGATCGACCTTCACCACCTCGATGAACGACTCGATCGCCTTGTCCGGCTGCTCGTTCAACAGGAAATTGAGGCCGCGGAAATACGACAGCGGCAGCGCGCGCGATTCGGTCAGCAGATGCTTGATGTCGATGCGCGCGGCGATCCAGCCGAGCGCAAAGAACAGCGCCGGAATCGGCAGCAGCCACCACAGCTCGAAGTCCATCGGGAAGGAAGCGTTACGGGGTGCGCGACGAACGCGCGTCGCTGCTGTCCGTCAGCACGATCGTGTCCGGCGCCCGTTGTACCGCAAGCGCGTCGGCACGCTGGTTGTCGCGGCGCGTTTTCGCGAGCTGGCGCTTGAGGCGCACGATCTGAATGGTGCTCGCGAGCAGCCCGAGCGCGACGCCGATCGCGAACGCGACGAGGATCACGAACACGAGTGGCGCCTGCCACGTGGCGACGTTGAAGAACTGCAGCGAGACGGGCTGCGCGTTCTGCAGCGAGATGAAGAGCAGCACGATGAAGACGGCTGCGAGAACCACGAAGCGGACGAAGCTCATGCTTTCAGGGAAAGAAACGGGCGGCCCGCCCAAGGGGTGAGGCCGCCCGCTTTCGGACGCATCGGATGACTATTCCTGCGCGAAGTTGAAATCGACCCGCTCCCGCAGCTCCTTGCCCGCCTTGAAATGCGGCACGTACTTCTCGGGCACCTGCACCTTCTCGCCCGATTTGGGATTGCGCCCCGTGCGTGGAGGACGGTAGTTGAGCCCGAAGCTGCCGAAGCCGCGGATCTCGATGCGCTCGCCTTTCGCGAGGCTTTCCGCCATCGCATCGAGCACCATCTTGACCGCGAGTTCGGCATCCTTCGCAACCAGT
>JAICKU010000086.1 GCA_025927765.1 Burkholderiales bacterium | reverse complement strand
GCCTCGACCTGGTCGCGTCGATGCAGCACGCGCGACGACCATTGCGACTGCGCGGTCGCGACGGACACCGCGACGGCCGCGGCGAGCGCCGCGATCAGCATCGCGACGATCAACGCGAGACCGCGTTGCCGTGAAGGGGTGGGTGTCGCGCGCATCACGACAAGGTGAGCCAGCGCTCGACCACGCTGCCGTCGGCGAGCGTGATCTCGACGCGCAACGCCCGCGGCAGCGGCGAGTCCCCCGGCAGCGGCCAGCGGTCGCTGAACTGCCCCTCCTTCGTGAGGTTCAGCACACGAAAGCGCGCGATGCCGTCGACGAGCCCGTAGGTCGCGGGCGACGCCGAGGCCACGTTGTCGACGTGCGGCCAGTACGACACTTCGATGCGTCCGTCGTGCAGCCGATAGCCGACGCGCTGGCCCCCGACGCCCGGCTCGTCGAGCGCGTCGGGTCCCGCCCGCGTGAAGATCAGCGTCGTGTTGCCCTGTGCGTCGTCGACGCCAATCCATGCCGGTTCGCGGCTCGCGCCCAAGCGCGCCGTCCGCGGCAGCGCCAGCCGCACGTCGCCTTCGAGCCGCGCCACGAGCGCGTCGAGTTGCTGCCAGCGCGCGCTTTCCACAGCGAGCTTCGCTTCGGCGTCGGTCATCGCGGCCGTGCCGCGCCACGCGATCGTGGCCACGAGCGCCAGGATCGCGACGGCCACCAGCACCTCGACGAGCGTGAAGCCCGCGTTACGTGCAACGTCAGTGCGCAGCATTGGCGACATAGCCGGTGAGCCGCGCGAGCGCGTAATCGGGCGCGTCCGGGCGCGCAACGACGATTTCCACCTTGCGAAACGCAGGGTTCGGCGTGTCGCTCACGGTTTCGCGCCACGCGAAGCGAACCGCGGCTTGCGTCTCGTCGCCTTCGGTCACACTGCGCACCGGGGCCGGACGCACGAGCTGCGCGCGCGCGAGTCGGTTTTGCGCGACCCACAGCGCGAGCGTGCGTTCCTTGAGCGTGGTCGCGCCGTCGGCGCTTTGCGCGACCGCGCGCATGCCGGCCGCGAGCGCAACGGCGACGATTGCAAGCGCCACCAGCACTTCGACGAGCGTGAAGCCGCGGACTCGCATCAGCGCGTGACGCTCACCGGTCCGGTGATCGCCGCGCGGTTGAGCGGATCGAGCGCAACGATCGTGCGATAGCGCGGCGTGGCGAGCGTGAAGGCGAGCGGCTCGTTGCGGCCGGAGGCACGCAGCGGCAGGATCGCGTTCGCCGCCACGCTGCGGCCGGCATAGGCGAGGGCGGCGGCGTCGAGCGCGTCGGGCAGCGCATGCGCGGCGAGCACGTCGTCGTCGACGATCGGCGTCCAGCGATCGTCGGAGGTGCGCCGCCAATAACGAACGATATGGGCGTCGGCCGATACGCCCAGCGCTTCGTTGCGCCACTGGGCGCGCGCGGCCGCGTATTCGAGTGCGCTCGCGAAGCGGCGCGCCTCGCGCGCCTGCACGTCGCGCTCGTCAGGGCCGACGAGTGCCACGCCGAGGCCCGTGACGATGCCGAGCACGACGATCACCACCAGCATCTCGACGAGCGTGAAGCCCGCCGTGCACCTCTGCTTCGCGCGCTGATCGGAGCCGAACGAACGGCCCGCGGCCAAATGACGCGTCGCGGCCGAGCGAGCTACAGATCCCACGAGCCGATGTCGGCATCGGCGCCGCTGCCGCCCGGCTCGCCGTCGGCACCGTACGTGAACACGTCGACGTCGCTCTTGAGTCCCGGGTTCAGGTACTGGTATGGACGGCCCCACGGGTCCTTCGGCAGCTTCTCGAGGTAGCCCTCGGGCTTCCAGTTCGGCGGCAGCGGCGGCTGCGTGGGCTTGGTGACGAGCGCGGCGAGGCCCTGCTCGGTGGTCGGATAGCGCTGATTGTCGAGGCGGTAGAGCTTCAGCGCCTGGCGGATCGCGCCGAGATCGGTCTTCGCCGCGGCGATGCGCGCATCGTCGGTGCGCGAGAGCACGCTCGGTACGACGAGTGCCGCGAGCACGCCGAGGATCACGATCACGACCATGATCTCGATCAGCGTGAAGCCGCGCGCGCCGCGGACGCGAACGCCAGCGTCGAGGTGCGGCAGGCGCGGCGCGGTTGCGGACATGCGCGCCATTATAATGACGTTGTCGTAAAACGCGCGCGACGCAGCGCGCGGGCATCGCGTGCGACGGATCGTGTGTTGCACATTCGCGCGCCGGTCCGCCCCGAGCGCGAATCAGCCCCGAAGCGCGAAGCGCGGAGGGTGGCCACGTGAACAAATCCCGCCTGATCCTCCTCTTCCTGCTCGTCGTCGCGGTCGCCGGCCTCGGCGCGGCGTTCACGCTCGGCAACGCCTGGTACCGCCAGCCGCTCGCGCTGCCGCATGCGCCGTACGACTTCGACGTGCGTAACGGGGCGTCCGTCGCGAGCGTCGCACGCACGCTGCATGCGGCGGGCGTGATTCCGCATCCGTTCGCGTTGCGGGCGCTCGCACGCTGGCGCGGCGTCGATCGTACGATCAAGGCGGGGAGCTACGAGATCGAGGCCGGCACCACGCTGCCGCAGCTTCTCGCGATGCTGACCGAAGGCGACGTGACCGAGAAGGCAATCACGATCGTCGAAGGCTCGACGTTCGCGCAGTTGAAGCGCGCGCTCGCCGAGAATCCCGATCTCGCGCACAGGGTCGTCGACCTGCCCGACCCGGAACTCCTCGCGAAGATCGGGGCCACCGAGTCGACGCCGGAGGGCCTGTTCTTTCCCGACACGTATTACTTCGCCGCGGGGAGCAGCGACATCGCCGTGCTGAAGCGGGCATATCGCGCGCTGCATCAGCGCCTCGACGCCGCGTGGATGCGCCGCGCGCCGAACCTGCCGGTTGCCACGAAATACGACGCGCTGATCCTCGCATCGATCGTCGAGAAGGAGACGGGGCAGGCGAAGGATCGGCCGCTCGTCGCGTCGGTGTTCGTGAACCGGCTTTCGCGCGGCATGCGGCTGCAGACGGACCCGGCCGTGATCTACGGCCTGGGCGAGCGCTTCGACGGCAACCTTCGCAAGCGCGACCTCGAGGCCGATACGCCGTACAACACGTACGTGCGCGAAGGCCTTCCGCCGACGCCGATCGCGCTGCCCTCGCAGGCGTCGCTCGACGCCGTCGTCAATCCCCCAACGACGCCGTATCTCTACTTCGTGTCGCGCGGCGACGGCACGTCGCAGTTCTCGGCGACGCTGATCGAGCACAATCGCGCCGTGTCAAAATACCAGAAGGGTGGCCGCTGAGGTCGCTCGTCTTTGGCCGCCCTTTCCCGATCGAAGCCTTGTCCGCACCACCCTCCCGCGGCCGTTTCATCACCCTCGAAGGCATCGACGGCGCCGGCAAGAGCACGCATGCGCGCTTCCTGGCCGAGGAGCTGACACGCCGTGGCAGGCGCGTCGTCGCAACGCGCGAGCCGGGGGGCACGGCCACCGGCGAAGCGATCCGCGACTGGCTGCTGCATCGGCCGATGACGCACGACAGCGAGGCGCTGCTGATGTTCGCGGCGCGCCGCGAGCACCTCGTGCAGGTGATCGAGCCGGCGCTCGCGCGCGGCGACGTGGTGCTGTGCGACCGCTTCACCGATGCGACGTACGCGTACCAGGGCGCGGGACACGGCGTGTCGCTCGCCATGCTCGATACGCTGGCCGAGTTCGTGCACGGCGACTGCAATCCGGATCTCACGCTGCTCTTCGACGTGCCGAGCGAAGTGTCGCGCGAGCGGCTCGCGCGCATGCAGGCGCGCGGCAAGTCGCTCGACCGCTTCGAGCGCGAGTCGCAGGATTTCTTCGAGCGCGTGCGCGACGGATACCTCGCGCGCGCGGCGGCGGAGCCCGCGCGCTTTCGCATCATCGATTCGACACGGCCTGTCGACGAGGTGCGTGCAGAAATCCGTGCGATCGCCGACGGGTTATAGCGTGGCCGCCGACGACGATCGCGTCGATGAGGTGGTGAGCGTCGTCGAAGCGTTGCCGTGGCAGCGCGCGGCGCTCGCCGATCTTCTCGCACGGCGTGCGCGCTGGCCGCACGCGATGCTGATCACCGGGCCGGCCGGCATCGGCAAGGGTGTGCTCGCGCAGGTGCTCGCCCATGCGCTGCTGTGCGAAACGCCTCGGGAAAGTGGGGTCGCGTGCGGACATTGCGCGAGCTGCCGCTATGCAGCCGCGGGCCAGCATCCCGACCTCCGGATCGTCGAGCCGATGGAGATCGACGGGGACGAAGTCAAGCGCGTCGAATGGATTTCGGTCGAGCGCATTCGCGACCTCACGCGCTGGGCGCCCATCACCAGCCACCGCGGCGGCGCCAAGGTCGCGCTGATCGTGCCCGCCGAGCGGATGAACCCGGCGGCGGCGAATGCACTGCTGAAGACACTCGAAGAGCCCACGCCGCGCGTGCACTTCCTGCTCGTCTCGCATCTGCCCGGGCGGCTGCCCGCGACGATTGCGAGCCGCTGCCAGCGCTTCGTCGCGCCGCGCGCCACAGCCTCGCAAGCGCAGGCGTGGCTCGAGGCGCAGGGCGTCGCCGACGCGGCGGGGATGCTCGCGCAGGCGAACGGCGCGCCGCTTCTCGCGTCGGCGCTGGCCGATGACCTGTACCAGTCGGAACGGCGAACGTGGATCGAAGCACTCGCATCGCCGACGACCCTTTCACCGACGGCGCTCGGCGCCCGCATCGACGCCGCACCGCGCGACGAGCGCCGCGACCGGCTCGCCGCCGTCGTCGACTGGCTGCTCGGCTGGTGCGCGGACCTCGCGCGCGTGCGTGCGGGCGGCGCGCCCGCCGCCAATCCGGCGTTCGAACGCGCGCTCCAGGGCATCGCCGCTTCGGTGGCGCCGCCTGCGCTCTTTCGTTATCATCGCCGCGTGCTGCACGAGCGCGCGCTGCTGTCGCATCCGCTGACGCCGCGCCTCGTTGCCGAAGCGCTCCTGATCGATTACCGCGCCCTCTTCGGGTGATCATGGCCGACAAGACTCCCGGACACACGCCCACGCTCGCTCGACCGGGCGTGCTGTCGCTCAACATCCGCGAGAAGGCGGCGCTCTACGCGGCGTACATGCCGTTCCTGAAGGGTGGCGGCATCTTCATCCCGACCTCGCGGCCGTACATGCTCGGCGAGGAAGTGTTCATGCTGCTCTCGCTCATGGACGACCCGAACCGCATCGCCGTACAGGGCAAGGTCGTCTGGATCACGCCCGACGGCGGGCAGGGCAACCGCACGCAGGGCATCGGCGTGCAGTTCACGCTCGACGAAACCGGCGCCGCGGCGAAGGCGGCGATCGAGCGCATTCTGGGCGAGCACCTCGCGTCGACGCGGGCGACGCATACGATGTAGGGATCAGGATCGGGTATCAGGATTGGTGCAGCGGCACGCCGCGGACGCCTGCGACATCCCCGCTACCGCCGATGCCTGATCCCCGATCCCTGATCCCTGATGCTCGTCGACTCCCACTGCCACCTCGACTTCCCTGAACTGCGCGCCGAGTTGCCGCGCGTGCTCGACGCGATGCGCGACAACGGCGTGTCGCACGCGTTGTGCATCGGCGTCGACATGGAAGCGTGGCCGGGCGTGCACGAGATCGCGACGGCGCATTCGAATCTCTACGCGAGCGTAGGCGTGCACCCGGATTACGCCGAGGTCGACGATCCGTCGGTCGAGCGCCTCGTCGCGCTGGCCGGCAAGCCGAAGGTCGTGGCGATCGGCGAAACCGGTCTCGATTACTACCGCCTGCAGGGCGACCTCGAATGGCAGCGCGAGCGCTTTCGCCGCCACATCCGCGCAGCGCGCGCGTGCGGGCGGCCGCTCGTGATTCACACCCGTGCGGCGGCCGACGACACGATCCGGATCATGCGCGACGAGCGCGCCGCCGAGGCGGGCGGCGTGATGCACTGCTTCACCGAGACGTGGGACGTCGCGTCGCAGGCGATCGACCTCGGCTTTCACATTTCCTTTTCGGGCATCGTGACATTCAGGAATGCGAAGGCGCTGAAGGACGTCGCGCGGCGCGTCCCGCTCGAGCGCATGCTGATCGAAACCGACAGTCCGTACCTCGCGCCCGTGCCGCATCGCGGCAAGCGCAACGAGCCGGCGTTCGTGCGCCACGTGGCCGAGGAGATCGCCATACTCCGCGGCGTCGACGTCGACACGATCGCCAACGCCACTTCCGACAACTTCTTCCGCCTCTTCCGGATCGACCGCCATGCGCATTGACCGCCGGCGCTTCATTGCGGCGACGCTTGCGCTCGCACTCGCCGCCCCTGCGCTGTCCGAACCCCTGCTCGACGAGCTGACGAGCGCCGTCGCGAACGACCGTGCCGACGAAGTGCGGAGGCTGCTCGCGCGCGGCATGGATCCGAATTCGGTGAACGCCGAGGGTGAACCGATGCTCTGCATCGCGGCGCGCAACGGATCGACGCGCACGGTGCGCGCGCTCCTCGACGCGAAGGCGAATCCGAACGTCGCCAACCGCTACGGCGATACCCCGCTGATGCTCGCGGCGTTGAAGGGCGATCTCGACGTCGTGCGCGCGCTGGTCGCCGCCCGCGCGAACATCGACCCGACCGGGTGGACACCGCTGATCTACGCCGCGACCGGCGGCCACGACAAGGTCGTCGACTATTTGATCGATCACGGCGCCAATCTCGATGCGCAGGCGCCGAATGGAACCACCGCCTTGATGATGGCCATCCACGAGCACCACCCCGACACCGCGCGCCTGCTGATCGATCGTGGCGCCGACGTCACGCATCGCAACCACGACGGCGCGAGCGCGTTGTCGTGGGCGAAGCTCAACAACGAGGCCGACCTCGAGAAGGAACTGCGGCGCGCCGGCGCCCGCGACTGAGCTGATCAGCGGGACTGTGCGGCACGCGCGCGGCGAGCGGCCTTCGCGTCGCGCGCCAGTGGACGCGTGATGTCGACGCGATCGCCCGGGGATAGCAGCGCGCCGGCGTCGACGCGGCGCCCGTAGATCGCGTAGCCGAGGTCTTCCTGCGGCACCGGGATGCGGGCGAGCAGTCCGGATTGCATGACGGCCTCGCGCACCGAACACGTGCCGGTGACCTCGAGCTCCGCGATCGCCTCGCAGTGGGCGTCCGCATACGCCACCTGGACCTTCATGTCGCAGGATGGGCGAAAACCGTCGTCAATCGTCGTACACCGTTTCGGCCCGCCGCACGAACGCGTCGATGAACGTGTTGGCGATGTGACCGAACACCGGGCCGATCACCTTGTCGAGGAGCTTCGTCGCGAATTCGTACGCGAGCTCGAACTCGACCTTGCAGCCGTGCTCGCCGAGCGCACGAAAACGCCACTCGCCGTGCAGGTGCCGAAACGGGCCGTCCTTCAACGTGACGACGATCGATTCGGGCGGCGTCATTACGTTGTCGGTCGTGAAATTCGCCCGCACGCCGTGGTAATCGATGTCGATGCGCGCGGTCTTGCGATTCTCCGCTTCCGCGAGCACGTGCGCGCCGCCGCACCACGGCAGGAACTGCGGGTAGAGGTCGACGCGATCGACGAGCTCGAACATCTGCGCCGCGGCGTAGGGGACGAGAACGCTCTTCCTTACGCACTGCATCGCGGGCCGGGCTGCGCGTCTGGCCCCGCGCGGCGCGTAGAATGCGCCGACGCGAAGCGTCGTTTAGTGAACATGAGCATCGTCGAAAACCGCAAGGCGTATCACGACTATTTTATCGAGGAGCGCTTCGAGGCCGGCATCGCGCTCGAAGGCTGGGAGGTGAAGGCGATCCGCGGCGGACGCGCGCACCTGAAGGAAGCTTACGTTGTCGTGAAGGGCGGCGAGCTCGTGCTGCTCGGCGCGCACATCTCGCCGCTTACCACCGCGTCGACGCACGTGCATCCCGATCCGACGCGCACGCGCCGCCTGCTGATGCATCGCGAGGAGATCAACCGGCTGATCGGCAAGGTCGAGCGCGCGGGCTACACGCTGGCGCCCCTCGACCTGCATTACGCGAAGGGTCGCGTGAAGCTCGCCGTGGGCCTCGCCAAGGGCAAGAAGCAGCACGACAAGCGCGCGACCATCAAGGAGCGCGAATGGAATCGCGAGCAGCAGCGGTTGCTGCGAAGTCGCGGTTGACGGCGGCTGCCGCGATGCGGCCGCTTCGCACCGCCGCTTCGAGCGTCGCCGGAAAATCGCCGTACGTGTAATCGCCGGCGAGGTAGACGCCGCACGCAAGACGACCGGCGGCGGGGCGCACGAGCTCGGGCTCCGCAGCGTACGTGGCGCGCTTCTCCGCGATCACCTGCGCGAACACGCGCTTCGGGAGCGTGGGCTCGAGGCTTCGCAACTGCGCGTCGGTCGCGGCGACGAGCGCATCGTGGTCGAGCGCATCGTGCGCACCGCTCGCGCTGATCACCACCGACACGAGCGCCCGCATCGCGGACCGTGCGCCGGAAGGCGGGGCGCGCCGCAGGATATCGCTGCGATCGAAGATCCATTGACCGGGGCCGTTCTCGAGGCGAAGAAGCCCCGGCGGCAACGTGACCGCCGCATCGTAGCCCAGGTAGAGTGTGGTGATCGGCTCGTAGCGAAGTGCCGCGACGCATTCCAGCGCGCGGCGGACCCCGGGATCGCCCGATGCCCCGGCATCGAACGCGGCGGCGAGCTGATGCGGACCCACGGCAACCACCACCGCTTTCGCGCGGAACGAGCCGCGTGACGACTCTCCGACGATGTCGTTTCCGATCGTCGTCACCCGCGATCGCGTCCTGACTTCGACGTCGTGACCGCGCGCGCGCAGCCAGCGTGCGCATGCCTCGGGAATCGCGTCGCCGAGGCCCGATTGCGGCGTGACGAGCGACGTTGCCTTAGCCCCGGCGCCGAATGACTCGCGCAGCACGTTGAGGAAGATCTGCGCCGACGCACGCGACGGCGGCGTGTTGAGCGCCGCGAGGCACAGCGGCTGCCACAGCTCGTCGCGCATCACCGCGGGCTGCGACGCGAGCAGCTCGGTGACCGTCAAGGCGGGATCGCAGCGCCAGCCCTTGCGTCGCTGCGCTGCGAACCAGGCGAGGAGCCGCGCGCGATCGAATGCGCCTAAGCCGCCGGCGGTGGCGAGGCCCGCGAGCAGGCCGAGCGGACCCGGCGCTTCGCGCGTGACGAACGACAGCCGCTGCGCGTTGCGTGCGCCGAAGGGCCGCAGCGCGAGCGGCGAGGTCGTGAATGCGGCCGGCTCGTCGCGATCGCGCACCGACGACGCGAGGTCGATCGTGTCGACGTACGCGCCGAGCAGGAGATGCTCGCCGTTGTCGAGCGGCAGGCCGTCGCGGACCACGCAGCGTGCACGTCCGCCGAGGGTCGGCGCGGCCTCGTGCACGACGACGCGATGGCCGGCCTTCGCGAGTTCGACGGCGGCTGCACAGCCGGCCCAGCCACCGCCGATGACGACGACCGGGTTCACGCCTCGGCCGCGTTGAACTCGCGTCTCATGCGTGCCACACCGTCCGCGTCGCGATCCACAGCTTGCGCAGCGGCGTCAGCGCGATGCGACGGTCGAGCACGCCGAAACCGTCGCGCGCGATCTCGTCGAGGAGGGTGCGGTAGATCGCCGCCATCGCGAGACCGGCGCGCTGCGCGCGGCGATCCTGCGCGGGCAGCGCGGCGAGCGCGTCGTCGTACCAGCGGCGCGCGCGCTCGGTCTCGAACTGCATCAGCTCGACGAACGCCGGCGACGAGCGCGTGTGCAGCACGTCGGCCTCCGCGACGCCGAAGCGCGCGAGCTCGTCCTGCGGCAGGTAGATGCGGCCGCGCCGCGCGTCCTCGCCGACGTCGCGGATGATGTTGGTGAGCTGGAACGCAACGCCGAGCTTCCCCGCGTAGTCGAGCGTGCGCGGATCCTCGTAGCCGAAGATCTCGGCCGACATGAGCCCGACGACGCCGGCGACGTGATCGCAGTAGTTTTCCAGCGCGGCGAAGTTCGGGTAACGCGTGCGCTCCAGATCCATCTGCATGCCGTCGATCACGCGCAGCAGGTGCTCGCGCTGGAGCGGATAGCGTGCGATCGCCGCCTGCAACGCCTGCGCCACCGGATGCTGCGGCACGCCGTCGTAGATGCGGTCGACTTCGCTGCGCCACCACGCGAGCTTGGTCCGCGCGACGTTCGGCTCGGACACTTCGTCGACGACGTCGTCGACCTCCCGGCAATACGCATAGAGCGCGGTGATCGCGCTTCGCCGCTCCGGTGCGAGCAGGCGGAAGCTGTAGTAGAAGCTCGAGCCGCTTTGCGCGGCCTTCTGCTCGCAGTACTCGTCCGGGGTCATGGGAAATGCGCAGGCACGGGCACCAGCATGCGCACGGCGAGCAGCGCCCAGTCGCGGCGGCCGAGCACCGGCCGGCGCGTGAAGACGTCGCCGCCGACCGCGTCGATGCGTTCGAGCACGCGCATGCCGCCGGCGACCACGGCGCGCAGTTCGAGGCCGAGGCGGAAGGGCAGGCGGCGACAGAGCGGTCGTCCCGCCTCGAAGAGCGCGCGCGTGCGCGCCGTCTCGAACGCCATCAGCCTTCGCCAGCGCTCGTCGCAGCGCCCTTGCGCGATCTGCGCGAGCGTGACGCCTTCGCGTTCGAGGTCCTCGAGCGGCAGGTAGACGCGATCCTTGCGCAGGTCGACGGCGACGTCCTGCCAGAAGTTGGCGAGTTGCAGGGCCGTGCAGATGCGATCGCTCTGCGCCAGCGCTTCGTCGTCGTCGACGCGATACAGCGCGAGCAGCAGCCGGCCGACGGGATTCGCGGAGCGCCGGCAGTAATCGAGAACGTCGTCGTACGTGCGGTACCGCCCGACGCGCACGTCCTGCGCGAACGCCGACAGCAGATCACGGAAGAGCTGGATCGGCAGTCCGTGCGTGCGCACGACCGGTGCGAGGGCGTCGAACGGAGGTTCACTCGGTGTTTCGCCGCGCTCGATCGCGTCGAGGCCGCGTTCGAAGCCGGCGAGGCCCGCGAGACGCTCGTCCGGCGGCGCGTTCCCTTCGTCGGCGATGTCGTCGGCGGCGCGCGCGAAGCGGTAGATCGCGACGACGGCGCTGCGGTAACGCGCCGGCACGAGCAGCGATGCGACGGGAAAATTTTCGTAATGACCGACCGACACCTCGACCTCGAATCGAACCCGCGTCGGCGGACGTGCGGCAAACGCCGTCAACGGGTGGCGGGCGGCGTGCACCCTCGGCTATACTAGCCGATTCGGCGATGGCGCTTCGAACCTCGCCACTCTCATTCGGCGCGCGCACGGCGCGGCTGTCGTGCGACGCCGGCGCTGAGCCCCCGCGCGAGAGTGCCGGTTCGCGAAAGTGGCGGAACTGGTAGACGCACCAGCCTTAGGAGCTGGCGGGGCGACCCGTGGGGGTTCGAGTCCCCCCTTTCGCACCATCGGGGTCAGAGCTTCGGGGTCAGAGCGACAAGTCGTTCCGACTTCGGGGTCAGAGCCAAAAATCGGTCAGACTTGTCGCTCTGACCCCGAAGTCGCCTGTTGCTCTGACCCCTGGGTTTGTTTCCCTCGTTGCTCTGACCCCGAAGTTTGATTCCCACCAGCCAGGATTCCTTTCGCATGCAAACGACACTCGAAACGCTCGGCGACCTCGAGCGCCGGCTTTCCGTTGCCGTACCTCTCACCGAAATCGAAGGCGAGGTCAGGAAGCGCCTGAACCGCCTCGCGCGCACCGCGAAGGTCGCGGGCTTTCGCCCGGGCAAGGTGCCGCTCAAGATGCTCGATCAGCAGTACGGGCCGCAGGTGCGCTCCGACGTGATCACCGAGCGCGTGCAGTCGAGCTTCAACGACGCCGTCCGCGAGCAGAACCTGCGCGTCGCCGGCGCGCCGCGCATCGAACCCGCGCGCGCTGAGGAGCGCCAGCCCGACGCGCTCGAGTTCACCGCCGTGTTCGAGGTGTATCCCGACGTCGAGATCGGTGACGTATCGACGATCGAGATCAAGCGCCCGCAGGCCGACGTCACGACCGAAGACGTCGCGCGTACGCTCGAGATCCTGCGTCGCCAGCGCACTACGTACGAAGCGGCCGATCGTCCGGCGGAAAGCGGCGATCGCGTGCGCGTCGATTTCACGGGCACGATCGACGGCGTCGAATTCGCCGGGGGCCAGGCGAAGGACTTTCCGATCGTGCTCGGCGAGGGCCGGATGCTGCCGGAATTCGACACCGCGGTGACGGGGATGCGCGCGGGCGAATCTAAGACGTTCGACCTCACGTTCCCCGCGGATTACCACGGCAAGGAAGTGGCGGGCAAGACCGCGCAGTTCGCGTTGCACGTGCTCGCGGTCGAAGCGCCGCAGGTGCCCGCGCTCGACGCGGACTTCGTGAAGGCGTTCGGCATCGCGAGTGGCGAAGTCGACGATCTGCGTCGCGAGGTCGAGGCGAATCTCAAGCTCGAGCTGAAGCGCAAGGTCGAGGCGAACGTGAAGGGACAGGCGCTGTCGGGATTGCGCAAGCTGTCGAAGTTCGCGATTCCGAAGTCGCTCGTCGAGAGCGAAGCGCAGCTTCTGCGCCGACAGGCGATCGCGAACCTCCGCGAACAGCGCAACGTCAAAGCGGAAGACCTCGACGTGTCGGTCGATCTGTTTCGTCCGCAGGCCGAGGAGCGCGTCGCGCTCGGCCTCCTCGTGGGCGAGCTCGTGCGCAAGGAGAATCTCCAGGCGCAGCCCGAGCAGGTGAAGTCGCTCGTCGCGGAGACCGCCCAGACATACGAGCAACCGGAGGCCGTGGTCCGTTGGCATTACGAGAAGCCCGAGCGGCTGCGCGATTTCGAGGCGATGGTCCTCGAGCAGAACGTCGTCGACTGGATCGTGTCCCGCGCGAAGGTGACCGACGAGCCGATGAGTTTCGAGCAGGCGATGGGCCGTTCGCCGGCTGCCGCTTGACGAGCGTACCCGCCGGTCCCATCTTCCCCGACTCGCGCACGGCACGGTCCGTGCGTGTCACCGAACAATGACGGAGCAAGCACGCATGGAAGAACCGAAAGGCCTCGGCCTGATCCCGATGGTGATCGAGCAGAGCGGACGCGGCGAGCGCGCGTACGACATCTACTCGCGCCTTCTGAAGGAGCGGGTCGTCTTTCTCGTGGGGCCGGTCAACGAGGCGACGGCGAATCTCGTCGTCGCGCAGATGCTGTTCCTCGAGTCCGAGAATCCGGACAAGGACATCCACTTCTACATCAATTCCCCCGGCGGCTCGATCGCCGCGGGCTTCGCTGTATACGACACGATGCAGTTCATCAAGCCCGACGTGTCGACGCTTTGCGTCGGCATGGCGGCGTCGATGGGCGCGTTCCTGCTCGCGGCGGGCGCCAAGGGCAAGCGTTTTGCATTGCCCAATTCCGACGTGATGATCCACCAGCCGCTCGGCGGCTTCCAGGGACAGGCGTCGGACGTCGAAATTCACGCGAAATACATCCTGAGCCTGCGCCAGCGGCTGAACCAGCTGATGGCCATGCATACCGGCCGTCCGGTCGAGCAGATCGCCCGCGACACCGAACGCGACAATTTCCTCACCGCCGAACAGGCGAAGGAGTACGGGATCGTCGACAAAGTGTTGCAAAAGCGGCTCACACCCGAGTAAAGTCAATTCGACCCAAGGCGTTCAGCGAATGGCCGAAAAATCCTCCTCCGGCGACAAGCTCCTCTACTGCTCGTTCTGCGGCAAGAGCCAGCACGAGGTCCGCAAGCTGATCGCGGGCCCGTCGGTGTTCATCTGCGACGAGTGCATCGAGCTTTGCAACGACATCATCCGCGAGGAGGGCAGCAGCAGCGAAACGGCGCGCGCCGACCGCAGCAAGCTGCCGACGCCGCACGAGATCCGCCAGATCCTCGACCAATACGTGATCGGCCAGGAGCCGGCGAAGAAGATCCTGTCGGTCGCCGTGTACAACCACTACAAGCGGCTCGAGTCCGGCGGCAAGGACGACGAGGTCGAGCTCGCGAAGTCGAACATCCTGCTGATCGGGCCCACGGGCTCGGGCAAGACGCTGCTCGCGCAGACGCTCGCGCGGCTCCTCGACGTGCCGTTCGTGATCGCCGACGCCACCACGCTCACCGAAGCGGGCTACGTCGGCGAGGATGTCGAGAACATCATCCAGAAGCTGTTGCAGAAGTGCGACTACGACATCGAGAAGGCGCAGCGCGGCATCGTCTACATCGACGAGATCGACAAGATCTCG
>JAICKU010000015.1 GCA_025927765.1 Burkholderiales bacterium | reverse complement strand
GTTACACTCGCGCGTAACCCCTTGGTTCATGTGGTGGGCGATACTGGGTTCGAACCAGTGACCCCTGCCGTGTGAAGGCAGTGCTCTACCGCTGAGCTAACCGCCCCGCGAACCCAGACAGGAGCCGCGATTTAACCATACCCGGGAGGGCAGTTCAAACCGACGCCATCACTTTGACAAACGCTGTCCAGGACACTTCGGCATCGACGCGGTGCAAAACTGGCATCGTTCCCCCTCCTGAGACCCCGCCGGCGCCGTGGCGCCCCCGCGTCGCTGCTTGTTTCGACACGCTTTTCCCTGTCTGGCCCATCCTTTGCATGCCCTGACCGATTCCCCTGTTGTATCCGCGTTGTCCTCCGCCCCCTATGACGAGATGCGGGGCCCCGATGGACAGGTGCGCGCCCACTACCGGGCGTTCGCCGACTGGCTCGAGCGCACGCCGCCCGAGCGCATGGCGCAAAAGCGCGAAGAGGCCGAGCGCCTGTTTCATCGCGTGGGCATCACGTTCGCCGTGGACGGTGAAGACGCCGGCACCGAGCGATTGATTCCGTTCGACCTCGTGCCGCGGATCATCGCAGCACACGAGTGGCACACGCTCGAAGCGGGTCTCACGCAGCGCGTGCGCGCGCTGAACCTGTTCCTGCACGACATCTACCACGATCAGGCGATCCTGCGCGCTGGGGTCGTGCCGCCCGGGCGCGTGCTCGACAACAGGCAGTACCGGCCCGAAATGGTCGGCGTCGACGTGCCGCTCGGCATCTACGCGCACGTCGCCGGCATCGACGTCGTGCGCCTGCCGACCGGCGAATTCTGTGTGCTCGAGGACAACCTGCGCGTGCCCTCGGGCGTGTCGTACATGCTCGAGAACCGCAAGATGATGATGCGGCTCTTCCCCGAGCTCTTCGCGTCGCAATCGATCCGTGCGATCCAGCACTACCCCGACGCGCTGCTCGAAACGCTGCACGCGGTCGCGCCCGGCGGCATCGAGCGGCCGACCGTGGCGGTCATGACGCCGGGCCCGTTCAATTCGGCGTACTTCGAGCACGCGTTCCTCGCGCAGCAGATGGGCGTCGTGCTCGTCGAGGGGCAGGACCTCTTCGTGCAGAACGACACGGTGTACATGCGTACGACGCGCGGCCGTGAGCGCGTGCACGTGATCTACCGGCGCGTCGAGGACGACTTCCTCGACCCGCTCGCGTTCCGCCCCGATTCGCGGCTCGGCGTGCCCGGGCTCTTCGCCGCGTACCGCGCGGGGCGCGTCACGCTCGCCAATGCGATCGGCGCCGGCGTGGCCGACGACAAGTCGCTCTATCCGTACGTGCCCGACATCATTCGCTTCTACCTGTCGGAGGGGCCGCTGCTCGCGAGCGTGCCCACGCTCGATCTTGCGCGCGACGACGACCGTTCGCAGGCACTGGCGCGCCTGCCCGAACTGGTCGTCAAGGAAGTGCACGGCGCGGGCGGCTACGGCATGCTGGTGGGACCGGCGTCGACGAAAGCCGAGCGCGAAGCATTTCGCGCGCGCATCCTCGCCGACCCTGCGTGCTACATCGCGCAGCCGGCGCTCGCGCTGTCGACGTCGCCGACGTTCGCGGACGGGGACCTCTCCGCCCGCCACATCGATCTTCGCCCCTACGTGCTCGCCGGCCGTGAAGTGCGCCTCGTGCCGGGTGGCCTGACGCGCGTAGCGTTGCGTCCAGGCTCGCTCGTCGTCAATTCGTCGCAGGGCGGGGGCACGAAGGACACCTGGGTGCTCGCGTCCGACGAGGACGGGCGGTGCTGAGCCGCCACGCGAACGAGCTCTACTGGATTGCGCGGCACATCGAGCGGGCGGAGAACACGGCGCGGCTCCTCGACGTGACGTACCGCACGTCGCTGCTGCCGTACGAAGTGGGCGATCCCGGGCTCGCATGGGTGCATCCGTGGTCGGTACCGCTGATCACGCTGGGCCTCGCGACCGGCTACTACGAGCGCTACCCGGAGATCACGCCCGAGCACGCGCTGCGCTTCATGATCCTCGATCCGGCGAACCCGTCGTCGATCCTCGCGTGCCTGCAGGCGGCCCGCGAATCGGCGCGCACGGTGCGTGGCGCCATCACCTCCGAGATGTACGAGGACCTGAACGCAACGTGGCTCGAGATGCGCGCGTTCGATTACGAGCGCATCCAGTCGCGCGGCGTGTCGGATTTCCTCGACTGGGTGAAGATGCGCTCGCACCTGTTTCGCGGCGTCACGTTCGGCACCATGCTGCGCGACGAGGCGTACCACTTCATCCGGCTCGGCACGCACATGGAACGCGCCGACAACACGGCGCGCATCCTCGACACGAAGTATCACATCCTGCTGCCGTCGGTCGCCGACGTCGGCGGCGCCGTCGACTACTACCAGTGGGCGTCGCTGCTGCAGTCGGTGTCGGCGTTCGAGTCGTACCGCAAGATCTACAGCGACGTGATCGCGCCGAGGCGCATCGCCGAACTGCTGATCCTGCGCGCGGACATGCCGCGCTCGCTGCGGAGCTGCATGCGCTTCATCCACGACACGCTGGCGCTGCTGTGCACGCCGCAAAGCGATGCGCTCGTGCGACAGGCGGGCGAGATGCACGCGCGACTCGAGTACGCGCAAACCGACGAAATCATGGCGTTCGGCTTGCACGAATACCTGATGGCGTTCCTGGAACATATTTCGCACCTTGGCGACGAAGTGAGCAGGACCTTCTTCGCCCCGGCGCACTGATTGCCAGCGCCCGCGTTTCGATATCCCGTAAACTCATCGGTCTGCCGTGGTTTCCTGATCTTCCTTCTCATGACCTATTGCGTGGCCATGTCGCTGGACGCCGGCATGATCTTCGCGTCCGACTCGCGCACCAACGCCGGTGTCGACCACATCGCGCGCTTCTCCAAGATGCGCGTGTTCGCGCGCGACAAGGACCGGGTGGTCGTCACGCTGTCGTCGGGCAACCTGTCGGTCACGCAGAACGCGATCAACATCCTCGAGCAGCAGGCGCGAAGCGGCGAGTCCGACGTCAACATCTGGACGGCGAAGTCCATGTACGAGGTCGCGCGGCTGCTTGGCGATGCGCTGCGCGAAGTGCGCGCGCGCGACGGCCCGTACATGCTGCAGAACAACATCGACGCGTCGGCGAACTTCATCGTCGGCGGGCAGGTGCAGGGCGAGCAGTCGCGGCTTTTCGAGGTGTACAGCGAGGGCAACTTCATCGAGGCCACGCCCGACACCTGCTACTTTCAGATCGGCGAATCGAAGTACGGCAAGCCGGTGATCGACCGCGTCGTGCATCGCGGCACCACGCTGCTCGACGCGACGAAGTGCGTGATCGTGTCGTTCGATTCGACGATGCGCTCGAACATTTCGGTCGGCCTGCCGATCGACCTGCTCGTGTACGAAACCGGCAGCCTCCAGGTCGCGCTGCAGCGGCGCATCCAGGAATTCGATCCGTATTTCCAGCTGATCCATCACCAGTGGGGCGAGGGGTTGCGGCGGGTCTTCGCGCAACTGCCGGATCCGGATTGGTTGTGAACGGCGGGGGCAGGGGCCAGGATTCAGGGACCCGGCTGCGCCCGCGTCATGCAAGCGCTTTCGTGAAGCCAAGACGACGTCTGCGCGTGTGCGGCGCCGCGATGCCCCCTGGCCCCTGAGTCCCGATCCCTGGTTCCTGCCTTCGGCATGCCCATCCGCGTCGCGCTCACGCATCGCACGACCTATCGCTACGACCGCGACGTCGCGTTGTCGCCGCACGAAATCCGGCTGCGCCCCGCACCGCACTGCCGCACGCCGATCCTCGCGTATGCGCTCGCAATCGAGCCGCGCGCGCATTTCATCAATTGGCAACAGGATCCGTACGGCAACCACGTTGCGCGCGTGGTGTTTCCCGAGCGCACGCGAATGCTCGATGTCACCGTCGACCTCGTCGCGGAGCTCGCCGTGCAGAACCCGTTCGATTTCTTCGTCGAGCCGTACGCCGAGACGTTCGCCTTCGCATATGCCCCGTCGCTCGCCAAGGAGCTGGCGCCGTTTCTCGAGCGCGACGAGAGCGGGGATGCGCTCGACGCGTACGTCGGGCGGCTGCGCGCAGCGCTGACATCGATGCCCACGGTCGACGCGCTCGTGCGCGTCAACCAGAAGATCAAGGACGACATCGCGTACGTGCTGCGGATGGAGCCGGGCGTGCAACCGCCCACCGAAACGCTCGCGCTCGCGCGTGGCTCGTGCCGCGATTCGGCGTGGCTCGAAGTGCAGATCCTCCGGCGCCTCGGCATCGCGGCGCGCTTCGCATCGGGCTACCTGATCCAGCTCGTTCCCGATGAGGCGCCACGTGATGCTCCGGCGGCGCTCACGCGCGACTTCACCGACCTTCACGCATGGGCCGAGGCCTACGTTCCCGGCGCAGGCTGGATCGGCCTCGACGCGACGTCGGGCCTGCTGGCCGGCGAAGGCCACCTGCCGCTCGCGTGCACCGCGAGTCCCGGCAGTGCGGCGCCGATCACGGGCCTTGCCGATGTCGCCAACGTCGAATTCGACTTCGCGATGCAGGTCACGCGCCTCGCCGAGCAGGCGCGCGTCACGCGCCCGTATAGCGACGCGCAATGGCAGGCGATCATCGCGCTCGGCGAGACGGTCGACGCGGACCTTGCGCGACTCGACGTGCGGCTGACGCACGGCGGCGAACCGACGTTCGTCGCGGTCGACGACGTCGACGCGCCCGAGTGGAATACGACCGCGCTGTCCCCCGCGAAGCGCGAACGCGCAGATGCGCTGGTTCGCCGGCTGAAGGCCCGCTTCGCGCCGACGGGTTTGCTGCACGAGGGGCAGGGCAAGTGGTATCCGGGCGAGGCGCTGCCGCGCTGGGCGCTCGGGCTGTACTGGCGCGCCGATGGGCGCGCGCTGTGGCGCGACGAACAGCTGCTGGCCGATCCACGCGCGCCCGGCGCGCGCACGCTCGACGACGCGCGCCGCTTCATCGAGAGGCTCGCCGACGCGCTCGGCGTGCCCGTCGGCAACGTGGCGACCGCGTACGAACCTGCGAGCCCCGGGTGGGACGTGGCGATCGGCTACGTGATGCCGCTCGCTGCGAACGGTGAAACGGCCGAGCGCGGCTGGAAGAGCGCCGCCTGGCGGCTTCCCGGCGACGGACGTCTGCGCGCGGTGGCGGGCGATTCGCCGCTCGGGCTGCGGCTGCCGCTCGCCGCGCTGCCCCAGGATCTCGGCGTGCGCACGGCACTCGCCGTGGAAATGCGCGCAGGTCACGTCGCGGTGTTCATGCCGCCGACCGAGCGCGTCGACGATTACGTCGACCTCGTCGCGCACGTCGAAGCCCTGGCGTCTCATCTTGCGCTGCCCGTGCTCGTGGACGGTTATCCGCCGCCGCGTGACCCCGCGATCCGTGCGCTGCTGGTGACGCCCGATCCTGGCGTGATCGAAGTCAACGTGCAGCCCGCATCGTCGTGGCGCGACCTCGTCGACACGACGCGCGTGCTGTACGAGGAGGCGGGCGGCGTCGGCCTCACGACCGAGAAGTTCATGCTCGACGGGCGCCATGCGGGTACCGGCGGCGGCAATCACGTGACGCTCGGCGGCCGCACCGTGGACGACAGCCCGCTTTTGCGACGCCCGGATCTGCTGCAAAGCCTCGTCACGTTCTGGCAGAACCATCCGTCGCTCTCGTACCTGTTCTCCGGGCAGTTCGTCGGGCCGACGAGCCAGGCGCCGCGCGTCGACGAGGCGCGCGACGATCGCCTCTACGAGCTCGCGATCGCGTTCCAGCAGCTCGACGCGTTGCCACCGCTGCCCGCGTCGGATACCGCGAACCTCGACGCGTTTCGCGAGCGCGCAAGCCTTGTCGATCGCCTGCTGCGTCACCTGCTGACCGACCTCACCGGCAATACGCATCGCGCGGAATTCTCGATCGACAAGCTGTACTCGCCGGATGCGCCGACGGGCCGGCTCGGCCTGCTCGAATTCCGCGCGTTCGAGATGCCGCCGCATCCGCGAATGGCCGCCGTGCAGATGCTGCTCTTGCGTGCGCTCGTCGCGCGCTTCTGGCGCGCGCCGTACCGCGCGCCGCTGATGCCGTGGGGCACGGCGCTGCACGACCGGTGGATGCTGCCGCATTTCGTGAGCGCCGACTTCGCGCACGTGCTCGAGGATCTCGCAACGCACGGCTACACCTTCGCCCGCGAATGGTTCGACGCGTTCGTCGAGTTCCGCTTCCCGCGCTTCGGCAGCGTCACCTGCGACAACCTGACGCTGGAGCTGCGGCAGGCGATCGAGCCCTGGCACGTGCTCGGCGAGGAAATGCACCGCGCGGGGACCGCACGCTACGTCGATTCGTCGGTCGAGCGGCTGCAGGCGAAGGCGACGGGCTTCGTTCCCGGGCGGCATGCGATCGCGTGCAATGGGCGTGCGCTGCCGATGACGCCGAGCGGATTGCCGGGTGAGTTCGTCGCCGGCGTGCGCTTCAAGGCGTGGAACCCGCCGTCGTCGCTGCATCCCACGATCGGCGTGCAGTCGCCGCTCCGCTTCGACATCGTCGATCGGCTGCTCGGACGCGCGATCGGCGGCTGCATTTATCATGTCGTTCATCCGGGCGGCCGGAGCTACGACGCGTTTCCGGTGAATGCGAATGAAGCGGAAGCGCGTCGTGTCGCACGGTTTTCGCCGCATGCACACAGCGCGGGCAGCCTCGACGTGCGCGACGAAGCGCCGAATCCGGCGACGCCCGCCACGCTCGACCTGCGCTTTGCCGCTGCGCCGACGCCCTCCCGATCGTCGATTCTCGATCCTCGCGCCTGATGTCCGTTCGCACCCGCTTCGCACCGAGCCCGACGGGCTTTCTCCATCTCGGCAACATTCGCTCCGCGCTGTTTCCGTGGGCCTACGCGCGCCACCGCCGCGGCACGTTCATCCTGCGCATCGAGGACACCGATGCCGAGCGCTCGACGCCCGAGGCGACGCAGGCGATCGTCGACGCGATGCACTGGCTCGGCCTCGATTACGACGAGGGTCCGTATTACCAGATGCAGCGGATGGATCGCTACCGCGCAGTGCTCGACGACCTGCTCGCGCGCGGCCTAGCCTATCGCTGCTATACCACGCCCGAGGAACTGGACGAGTTGCGCGCCGAGCAGATGGCGCGCGGCGAGAAGCCGCGTTACGACGGCCGCTGGCGTCCGGAGAACGCGCAGGGCAAGACGCCGCCCGAAGGCGTGACACCCGTGTATCGGTTCCGCAATCCCGACGATGGCGTCGTCGCCTGGGACGACGCCGTCAAGGGCCGCATCGAGATCGCCAACCGCGAGCTCGACGACCTGGTGATCGCGCGCGCCGACGGCACGCCGACGTACAACTTCTGCGTGGTCGTCGACGACGTCGACATGCGCATCACGCACGTGATCCGTGGCGACGATCACGTGAACAACACGCCACGCCAGATCAACATCATGCGTGCGCTCGCCGCGACGCCACCGGTGTACGCGCACCTGCCCACGGTGCTCACGCCGACCGGCGAGCGGTTGTCGAAGCGGCATGGCGCCCGCGGCGTGCTGCAGTATCGCGACGAAGGCTACGTGCCCGAGGCGGTCGTCAACTATCTCGCGCGTCTCGGATGGGCGCACGGCGACGCCGAAGTCTTTGACGTCGACGAATTCGTCGCGTGGTTCGATCTCGCAGGCCTGACGCCGTCGCCGGCGCGCTTCGACCCCGAGAAGCTCAAGTGGCTGAACCACGAGCATCTGAAGCGCCTCGACGATGGCGAGCTTGGCCGGCGTCTGCAGCCGTTCCTCGCGCGGGCCGGGCTCGACGTCGCCGGCGGTCCCGGTGTCGAGCGCGTCGCGGCGTTGCTGCGCGATCGCGCGGCCACGCTCGCCGAGATGGCCGATGCCGCACGCTACTTCTACGAGGCCCCCGCGCCCGATCCCGCGATGCTCGCCGAGCAGATCAACGACGCGAATCGACCGGTGCTCGGCGAGCTCCACAACGAGTTCGCGACGATCGACTGGGCGCGCGCGACTCTCGGCAGCACGATCAAGGCGGCGGCCGCGCGCCACAAGCTCAAGCCGCCGCAGCTGATGATGCCGCTGCGTGCGCTCGTCGCGGGCACGCTCAAGACACCGGCGATCGACGCGGTGCTCGAACTCGTGGGCCGCGAGGCGACCCGCGCTCGCATGGCACGCGGGCTGGACTTCGAATGAGCGCATGGGAGGCTTCGCTGTTGGGGCGAAGCGAAGCCGACACGCGCGCGTGGGATGCATACGTGCTCGGCAACGCGTCGTCGTCGGGCTACCACCTCGCCGGCTGGCGGCGCGTGATCGAGGACGCGTTTGGGCATCGCACGTGTTATGTCAAGGTCGAAGGGCCCGAAAAGACGCTCCGCGGCGTGGCGCCCCTGGTGTTGCTCGCGAGCCGGGGCTTCGGCCGCTTCCTCGTATCGCTGCCGTTCGTGAACTATGGCGGACCCATCGCGGACGCCGCGGACGTGCGCGCGCTGCTCGAGCGTTCGATCGTCGAGCACGCGAAGGCGCTGAAGGCCGAGCACGTCGAGCTCCGGCATGAACAGCCGGTCGAAACGTCGTGGTTACCCAGTCATCGAAAAGTGTCGATGCGCCTCGCGTTGCCCGACACCTACGAGGAATTGTCGAAGGCGTTTCCATCCAAGCTGCGGAGCCAGATCCGGCGCGCGCAGAAAGAAGGGATGGTGGCGAGCGTCGGGGGGCGCGAGCATCTCGATGCGTTCTACGCCGTCTTCTCGCGGTGCATGCGCGATCTCGGCACACCCGTCTACGCGAAACGCTTTTTTGCGAAGATCCTCGAGGTCTTCCCGGACGATGCGAAGATCTGCGTGGTGACCTTGGGCGGGACTCCCGTGGCCGGCGGTTTCCTGTACGGCTACCGCACGGTGCTGGAGATCCCATGGGCGGCGTCGGACAAGCGCTTCAATCGGCTCGCCCCGAACATGCTGCTCTACGCCACGGTCCTCGAGCACGCATGCCGGCAGGGCTTTCGCACGTTCGACTTCGGACGCTCCAGCCCTGACAGCGGAACCTATCGTTTCAAGGCGCAATGGGGCGCGAAACCGATCCAGCTCCACTGGTATTACTGGCTGGAAAGCGGCCGTGCGATGCCCGAGCTCAATCCGCAGAACCCGAAATACGCGCTCGCGATACGCATGTGGCAACGGTTGCCGCTGATCGTGACCAACGCGATCGGGCCGCACATCGTGAAGCACCTTCCGTAGGCGGCGAGCGGCACGCGCGTATCGCGCAACGGCGTTGTAAGCGCCGCACTGACGCGAATGTCGCGCCCGCGCGAAGAGCGCGAAGCTGTTCGCGAGGGGTCGGTTCCGGTAAAATACGAATTTCCCGGAACTGGCCAGCCAATGACCAAGTTCGTGTTCGTGACGGGTGGCGTCGTTTCCTCGTTGGGGAAGGGCATCGCCGCCGCGTCGCTCGCCGCGATCCTCGCCTCGCGCGGCGTCCGCGTCACCAACCTCAAGCTCGACCCGTACATCAACGTCGATCCGGGGACGATGTCGCCGTTCCAGCACGGCGAAGTGTTCGTCACCGACGACGGCGCCGAGACCGACCTCGACCTCGGTCACTACGAGCGCTTCACCGACGTACGGATGACGAAGCGCAACAACTTCACCACCGGCCAGATCTACGAAAGCGTGATCCGCAAGGAGCGCCGCGGTGACTACCTCGGCGGCACCGTGCAGGTCATTCCGCACATCACCGACGAGATCAAGGGCTGGATCAGAAGCGGCGCCGGCGACGCCGAAGTGGCGGTGGTCGAGGTCGGCGGCACCGTCGGCGACATCGAGTCGCTGCCGTTTCTCGAAGCGATCCGGCAAATGGGCATCACGCTCGGGCGCGACAACGTCTGCTACATCCACCTGACGCTGGTGCCGTTCATTCCCACGGCCGGCGAGATGAAGACGAAGCCGACGCAGCATTCGGTGCGCGAACTGCGCGAAATCGGTATCCAGCCCGACGTCGTGCTGTGCCGCGCCGATCGGCCGATCCCCGAAGGCGACCGGCGCAAGATCGCGCTCTTCACCAACGTCGCGCCCGAGGCGGTGATCCCCGCGCTCGACACCGACTCGATCTACAAGATCCCGCTCGCGTTGCATCGCGAGGGCCTCGACGTGATCGTCTGCAGGAAGCTCGGCATCGACCCGCCGCCCGCCGATCTGTCGGGCTGGGAAGCGCTGGTCGACGCGCTGGAGCATCCGGAGCGTGTGGTGAACATCGCGATGGTCGGCAAATACGTCGACCTGACCGAGTCGTACAAGTCGCTGTCCGAGGCGCTCACGCACGCAGGCATCCACACGCGCTCGCGGGTGAAGATCCACTATGTCGATTCGGAAAACGTCGAGCGCGACGGCACCGCCGCGCTCGAGCGCATGGACGCGATCCTCGTGCCGGGCGGCTTCGGCAAGCGCGGCGTCGAAGGCAAGATCGCCGCAATCCGTTATGCGCGCGAGCACGGCATTCCCTACCTCGGCATCTGCCTCGGCATGCAGCTCGCGGTGATCGAGTATGCGCGGCACCTCGCGCAACTGCCCGACGCGAACAGTACCGAGTTCGATCCCAGCACGCCGCATCCGGTCGTCGCGCTGATCACCGAATGGCAGAACCGCGACGGCAGCGTCGAAAAGCGCGACGCGAGCTCGAATCTCGGCGGCACGATGCGCCTCGGTTCGCAGCCCTGCCAGGTGGTGGCCGGCACGCTGGCGAGCCACATCTACGGCACGCCGGTCGTGTCCGAGCGGCATCGCCATCGCTACGAAGTCAACAACCATTACCTGCCGCGCCTCGAAGCCGCAGGCCTGACGGTAGGCGCGTGGACGAAGAGCGAAACCGCCGGCGACCTCTGCGAAATGATCGAGCTGCCGCAGCATCCGTGGTTCTTCGGCTGCCAGTTCCACCCCGAATTCACATCGAACCCGCGCCGCGGCCATCCGCTGTTCGTGAGCTTCGTTCGCGCCGCCATCGAGCATCAGAAGCGCGCGCAGCAGGCCGACCATGCGCATGGCGGCGCGCGCCGGCTCGTGGCGTCGGCATGAACTTCTGCGGTTACGACGTCGGCCTCGCGCGGCCGATCTTCCTGATTGCCGGGCCGTGCGTCGTCGAGTCGCGGCAACTGCAGATGGACGTCGCCGGCGAACTCAAGGCCATCTGCGCCGATCTCGAGATCCCGTTCGTATTCAAGTCGTCGTACGACAAGGCGAACCGCAGTTCGCACGCGTCGTATCGGGGCCCCGGCATGGAAGAGGGTCTGCGCATCCTTGCCGACGTGCGCCGGCACGTTGCCGTGCCGGTGCTGACGGACGTGCACGCCGAGGACGAAATCGATGCGGCCGCCTCCGTCGTCGATGCGCTGCAGACGCCGGCTTTCCTGTGCCGGCAGACCGATTTCATCCAGGCCGTTGCGCGCACGGGCAAGCCGGTCAACATCAAGAAGGGCCAGTTCCTGGCACCCGACGACATGACGCAGGTCGTCGCGAAGGCGAAAGCGGCGAGCGGCACCGACAACGTGCTCGTGTGCGAACGCGGCGCGTCGTTCGGCTATCACAACCTCGTGTCCGACATGCGTTCGCTCGCGATCATGCGCGACACCGATTGCCCGGTCGTGTTCGATGCCACGCATTCGGTGCAATTGCCGGGCGGCAAGGGCACGTCGTCCGGCGGCGAGCGACAGTTCGTCCCGGTGCTCGCGCGCGCGGCCGTTGCCGCCGGCGTGTCGGGGCTGTTCATGGAAACGCATCCCGATCCCGAGCGAGCACTTTCCGATGGCCCCAACGCGTGGCCGCTGTCGCGCATGCGCGAACTGCTCGAAACGCTCAAGGAGCTCGACGCCGTCGTGAAGGCACGCGGCTTCGCCGAAGTCCTGATCCCCGATACCTGATCTCCGATACCTGACAATGACCGCCATCGTCGACGTCATCGCCCGCGAAATCCTCGATTCGCGCGGCAATCCCACGATCGAAGCCGACGTCGTCCTCGAGTCCGGCGTGTCGGGACGGGCCGCCGTTCCGTCAGGCGCGTCGACCGGCTCGCGCGAAGCGATCGAGTTGCGCGACGGCGATGCGTCGCGTTACTTCGGCAAGGGTGTAACGAAGGCGATCGAGAACGTCAACACCGAAATCACCGAAGCGGTGCTCGGGCTCGACGCGACCGAGCAGGGCCTGATCGACCGCACGCTGATCGACCTCGACGACACCGACAACAAGTCCCGCCTCGGCGCGAACGCGATCCTTGCCGTGTCCTGCGCGGTGGCGAAGGCCGCGGCCGAGGAATGCTCGCTGCCGCTGTACCGCTACCTCGGCGGTGCCGGCGAGATGTCGCTGCCCGTGCCGCTGATGAACGTCATCAACGGCGGCGCGCACGCGAACAACCGCATCGACTTCCAGGAATTCATGATCGTGCCGCTCGGCGCGCCCACCTTCCGCGAGGCATTGCGCTACGGCGCCGAGGTGTTCCACACGCTGAAGAAGCTGATCGACGCGCGCGGCATGCCCACGACGGTCGGCGACGAAGGTGGCTTTGCACCGAACCTGCCGTCGAACGAGGCCGCGCTCGGACTGCTCGTCGAGGCGATCGGCGCGGCAGGCTATCAGCCGGGCAGCGACATCGCGCTCGCGCTCGATTGCGCGGCGAGCGAGTTCTACCGCGACGGCATGTATCGGCTCGAATCGGAAAACCGTTCGCTCACGTCGCAGGCGCTCACCGATCTCCTCGCCGACTGGTGCGATCGTTACCCGATCATCAGCATCGAGGACGGCATGGCCGAGGATGACTGGGACGGCTGGAAGCTCCTGACCGACCGGCTCGGCGACGACGTGCAACTCGTGGGGGACGACGTCTTCGTGACGAACACGAAGATCCTGAAGGAAGGCATTGCGCAGGGCATCGCCAACTCGATCCTGATCAAGATCAACCAGATCGGAACGCTCACCGAAACGTTCGCCGCGATCACGATGGCCAACCGCGCGGCGTATACGGCCGTGATTTCGCATCGTTCGGGCGAGACCGAGGATTCGATGATCGCCGACATCGCCGTCGGCACGAACGCCGGGCAGATCAAGACCGGGTCGCTATCGCGATCGGATCGGATCGCGAAGTACAACCAGCTGCTGCGCATCGAAGAGGATCTCGGCGATGCGGCGTCGTACCCTGGGCGCGACGCATTCTTCAACATCGGCTGATCATGCGCTGGCTCGCCCTCACGTTCGTCGCGCTGATCGTCGCGCTGCAGTACCCGATGTGGCTCGGCAAGGGCGGCTGGCTGCAGGTGCGCGAGTACGAGCGCCAGCTTGCCGCGCAGCGCGACGTGAACGCCAAGCTCAAGGCGCGCAACACGGCGCTCGACGCCGACGTGCGCGACCTCAAGACCGGCTACGAGGCGATCGAGGAGCGCGCGCGCGCCGACCTCGGCATGATCCGCAACGACGAGGTGTTCTTCCAGCTCGAAAGCGGCGGCGCGGGAGTGAAGCCGGCCGCGCCGAAGCCCGCGAAGCCTGCTGCGAGGAAGTAGGGTCTGACCCTGTGCGGGTCGAAAGCCCTCACAACGAGCGCCTGCGCGAGGTCGCACGGCTGATCGCGTCGTCGCGCGATCGGCGCAAGTCGGGCCGGTGCGTGCTCGAAGGCATGCACCTCGTCGACGTCCATCTCGCGCGGGTTGGCCTTCCCGAAACGCTCGTCGTCGTCGACGATGCGCTCGCGCGCGATGACGTTCGCGCGCTCGTCGCTCGCGTTCCCGATGCGAAGACGCTCGTCGTGTCGCGCAGGCGCTTCGACCAGATCGCCACGCTGCCGGCGGACGTGGCCATGCTCGCAGTCGTCGCAACGCCGAGACCGGCACTTCCGGCGCCCGCGGACTTCTGCCTCCTTCTCGAGGACGTGCAGGACCCGGGCAACGTCGGCTCGGTCATTCGCACGGCCGCGGCGGCCGGGGTCGCGCAGGTGCTGTTGTCGAAGCATTGCGCGTTCGCCTGGTCGCCGAAGGTGCTCCGCGCCGCGCAGGGCGCGCATTTCCTGACCACGATCGTCGAGGACGTCGATCTCGTCGCGTGGGCAAAGGCCTTCGGTGCGTCAGGGGGACGCACGTTTGCGGCAGTGGTCGATGCAGCGACGCCGATCTACGACGCGCGATTGTGCGGCCGCGTCGCGATCGTGATCGGCAGCGAAGGGCAGGGCGTGTCGCAGGCGTTGCGCGACGCAGCCGACGACGCGGTGACGATTCCGATGGCGTCTGGCAACGAGTCGCTGAACGCAGCGGCCGCCACCGCGGTCGTGCTGTTCGAAGCGGTCCGGCAGCGGCGTCGTGCCGCGGACACCGCGCCGGTGATTCGCTGACGCCTGGCCCCTGATCCTAGTAAATGTGCCGCTCGAGCTTCCCGCGATGCAGGATCGTCGTGGCGATCTCCTCGATCGACTTCGACGTCGTGTCCAGCATCGGCACGCCGTATTCGTGCATCAGGTGCTCGGCTTCGCGCACTTCGTAACGGCAGCTGTCGAGTTGCGCGTAACGGCTGCGCGGCCGCCGCTCCTCGCGGATCTCGTGCAGCCGCTCGGCCTGGATCGTGAGGCCGAAAAGACGCTCGCGAAACGGCAGCACGGACGCCGGTAGCCGGCGATCGGCGAAATCGTCGGGCGTCAGCGGGTAGTTGGCGGCGCGAATGCCGAACTGCAGCGCGAGATAGAGCGACGTCGGCGTCTTGCCGCAGCGCGACACGCCGATCAGGATCACCTGCGCCTTGTCGAGGTCGCGCGTCAGTGCGCCGTCGTCGTAAGCCTGCGTGAAGTTGATCGCCTCCATGCGCGCGAAGTACTCGTGGCTGTTCGCGACGCCGTGCGAGCGTCCCGCCGCGTGAGAGCTCTTGTGGCCGAGCTCTGCCTCGAGCGGCTGGATGAAGATCTGGAACATGTCGAGCGTGAGCGCCTGGGTCTCGCGACGTATCGTCTCGCTCATCGTCTCGTCGACCACCGAGCTCACGACGATCGGGCGCCGGCCTTCCGCCGTGGCGGTTGCGTTGATCTGGCGAATGGCGTCGGCGACCTTCTCGTGGGAATCGACGAATGGGATCGTCACGCGGTGGAAATGAATGTCCTCGAATTGCGTGAGCAGGCTGTTGCCGAGCATCTCGGCCGTGATGCCCGTGCGATCCGAGATGAAGAAGACCGTGCGCCGCTCGGTCATCGCCGCTACCAGTTCGCCCACACGGAAACTGCGCCTGCCGGCAACGGCGGCAATTCGCCGAAATCGAAGCGGCTCTCGCCCTCGCCGTGAAAATCGGTGCCGCACGACGCAGCGAGGCCGAACACGCGCGCGAGCGTCGCGAACTCGGCGAACTGCGCAGGATCGTGCGACGACGACACGACTTCGAGGGCACCGCCGCCAAGGTCGCGAAACTCGGCGAAAAGTGCGCGGCGTTCATGCGCGTCGAGCTTGTAGCGACCGGGATGCGCGATCACGGCCCGGCCGCCGGCGCCGTGAATCCAGTCGATCGCCTGCGCGAGGCTCGGCCATTGATGCGCGACGTAGCCGGGGTTGCCTGGCGTGAGATAGCGGCGAAAGGCGTCCTTCATGTCGCGCGCGTGGCCAGCGTCGATCAGATGCCGCGCGAAGTGCGTGCGCGAGACGAGCCGCGCGCTCGTCACGTACGCGAGCGCGCCTTCGAACGCATCCGGAATGCCGGCGTCGGCCAGCGACTCGCCGATGCGTCGCGCGCGCGCGTCGCGACCGCGGCGAACCTCGTCGAGACCGTCCGCAAGGGCCGCGTGGCCGGCGTCGATGCCGAGCGCGACGACGTGAATCGTCGTACTTCGCCATGTGACCGAGAGCTCGCAGCCGTCGATGAGGCGGATGCCGCATTCGTGGGCGGCGACGCGCGCTTCGTCGAGACCCGCCAGTTCGTCATGGTCGGTCAGTGCCAGCACGTCGACACCGCGCGCCGCGGCCCGCCGCACCACGTCGGTTGGGGAAAGGAGGCCGTCCGAACGTGTCGAATGGCAATGGAGGTCGTACTGGGTCATCGATGGCCGACTGTTGTTTTCATGCCGACTGCGGGGTCGCCCGCGGGGCCTTGGAGAGGCGATCGCTTGAGCGCATTACGATATGCCAATGGTATAGTAAGAATGCCTGCCAACTCTTTGACCACGCGGAGTTTCCGTGAAATTCTTCGATCGCGTGCTGAATCCCCGCGAGATTCGGCGACGCTTGGGCATGAATCAGGAGCAGTTCTGGACGCAGATCGGCGTCACGCAGAGCGGCGGCTCGCGTTACGAGAGCGGCCGCGAGATGCCGCGCCCGGTCAAGGAGTTGCTGCGTCTCGTGCACGTCGAGCAGATCGATCTTTCGCAGGTCAAGCGGATCGATTTCGAGATCATCAGCTACCTGAAGGAAGCGCATCCGGACCTGTACCGGAGCCTGCGCCGCGCTGCGCGCCATCGCGCAGGCGGCCATGATACGTCGGCGCTCGCCGACATTCCGCTTGGTGCGGCCGAAGACCTCGGTCCCCCGACCGTCGAACCGCCGGCGACTGCCGGCGAAGCGCGCGGCGATTAGTCGACGCCCACCCGCCTCGCGGCGCGCTCGCGTCGCAACAGCTTCGTTTTGCATCGTAGTCATGAACGCATGACCGCAGCGCGCGGTCGTGCGATACGGCCTGCTTGCTAGAATTGGAAGCTCCTGCCGGCGACACGCCGCGTCCGCGCCACCATTCCTATGTCCGATCAGCCCCGCGTCATCTCCTTCGAACGCGTCCGCATGCGCGACCTCGCCGAAGTGGGCGGCAAGAATGCTTCGCTCGGCGAAATGATCGGCGAAATGGCGCAAGCCGGCATTCGCGTGCCGGCGGGGTTCGCGACCACCGCCTCCGCATTCCGCGAATTCCTAACGCAGGACGACCTTGCGGGCCGCATCGAGCGATTGCTGGCGAACGTCGATGTCGACGACGTGACGGTGTTGCGCGAAGCGGGCGAGACGATTCGCGGCTGGATCGCCGGCGCGCCGCTGCCGAAGGGGTTGGTGGCGGACATCGAGGGTGCCTACGCCGACCTGACGCGCGATCATCCCGACGCCTCGTTTGCCATCCGCTCGTCGGCCACCGCCGAAGATCTCCCGGATGCCTCGTTCGCGGGTCAGCAAGATACCATCCTAAATATCAAAGCATTGGATAACGTTCTTCACGCCATTTCTCAGGTATTCGCATCCGTCTACAACGATCGCGCGATCGCCTACCGCGTGCATCAGGGCTTCGCCCATCGCGACGTCGCGCTATCGGTCGGCGTGCAACGGATGATCCGTAGCGACCTGGGCGCAGCAGGCGTCATGTTCACGCTCGACACCGAATCGGGGTTCGACGGGGTGGTGTTCATCACGTCGGCCTACGGGCTCGGCGAATCCGTCGTGCAGGGGTCGGTGAATCCCGACGAGTTCTACGTCTACAAGCCGAATCTTGCCGCCGGTCGACCCGGGGTGCTGCGCAAGAGCCTCGGCACCAAGGCGTCGAAGATGGTGTTCGGCGACCAGGCGGCCGCCGGCGCGTCGACGCGTGTGGTCGACGTGCCCGGCGCCGAGCGGCGGCGCTTTTCGCTGACCGACGCGCAGGCCGACGAGCTGGCACGTCACGCCGTGGCGATCGAGCGCCATTACGGCCGGCCGATGGACATCGAGTGGGCGCTCGACGGCAACGAGCATGCGCTCTACATCCTGCAGGCACGGCCGGAAACGGTGAAGTCGCGCGACGATGCGAACTCGCTTCGCCGCTATCGCTTGAACAGCCACGGCGAACCGCTCGCGAGCGGTCGTGCGATCGGTCAGAAGATCGGGCAGGGCGCGGTGCGCCTCGTCCGTTCTGCACGCGAAATGGATCGCGTGCAGGAGGGTGACGTGCTCGTCACCGAGCTCACCGACCCCGACTGGGAGCCGGTGATGAAGCGCGCGAGCGCGATCGTCACCGACCGCGGCGGGCGCACGTGCCATGCGGCGATCATCGCGCGCGAGCTCGGCGTTCCCGCCGTCGTCGGCTGCGGCGACGCCACGTCGACGCTTGCCGACGGCACGGCAGTGACGGTGAGCTGCGCGGAAGGCGATACGGGGCATGTGTACGCCGGATTGCTCGACGTGGAGACCGTCGACGTCGAGCTCGACCGCATGCCACCGTGCCCGACGAAGATCATGATGAACGTCGGCAATCCGGAGCTCGCGTTCGAGTTCTGCCAGCTGCCGAACGAGGGCGTCGGCCTCGCGCGCCTCGAGTTCATCATCAATCGCAACGTCGGCATCCATCCCAAAGCATTGCTCGAATTCGATCGGCAGCCGCGGGACGTTCGCGACGACATCGAGGCGCGCATCGCAGGCTACGAGAGCCCCACCGAATTCTATGTGGCGAAGATCACGGAAGGCGTGGCGACGATCGCTGCCGCCTTCAATCCGAAGCCCGTGATCGTGCGCCTGTCCGACTTCAAGTCGAACGAGTACTCGAATCTCGTCGGCGGCAGCCGGTACGAGCCGCACGAGGAGAACCCGATGCTGGGCTTCCGCGGTGCGTCACGTTATGTCTCACCGGAGTTCTACGACTGCTTCGCGCTCGAGTGCGAGGCGATGCGACGCGTGCGCGACGTGCTCGGCTTCATCAACGTGCAGCTGATGGTGCCGTTCGTGCGCACGACGCGCGAGGCGGAGCAGGTGATGGCGCTCCTCGCGAAGAACGGCCTCGAGCGCGGGAAGAACGGGCTTCGCATCATCATGATGTGCGAGATCCCGTCGAACGTGATCCTCGCCGACCGCTTCCTCGAGTACTTCGACGGCTTCTCGATCGGCTCGAACGACATGACGCAGTTGACGCTCGGCGTCGATCGCGACGCGAGCGGTGCGCTCGGCGCCACGTTCGACGAGCGCGACGAGGCCGTCAAGAAGATGCTCGCGATGGCGATCGCCGCCTGCCGCGACCGCGGCAAGTACGTGGGCATCTGCGGCCAGGGCCCGTCCGACCATCCTGATCTCGCGCAGTGGCTCGTCGACCAGGGCATCGAGAGCATGTCGCTCAATCCCGATACGGTCGTGTCGACGTGGATGATGCTCGCGAAGGCGAGCCCCGAAAAATAGGGTCGGACTCTACCGACCCTATCCGCGGCTCGGCCGTTTGGCCGAATGCGCTTCGACGTGCGGCGCGCTTTCATGCGTGAATGCGCTGGCCGCCTCCCGTCCGCGTCACGCTCGCACCTTCGCGCTTCGCCTGCTGGCTGATCGCGCTTCTCGCGATGGTCACCTGCGCCGTCGTGGGTACGTTGCCGCTGCCACCGCTCGTGCTGTCCCTCGCGAGCGCGATCATCGTCGCGTGGGCGGTGGATCGCATCGTCGTCGTGGGATTGCGGCAAGGCCCGCGCGCGGTCCGAGCATTCGAATTACGCGGCGACTTGAGCCTGATCGTCGCGTTCGCGGACGGTGCCGCGTGCGCCGGGCGCGTGCGGCCGGCCAGCTACGTCGGTGCAAGGCTTTCGACGATCGTGTGGCGACCCTACGGGCGCTGGCGCTCGCGCGCGATCCTCATCCTGCCCGACATGCTCGCACCCGACGATTTCCGCCGGTTGCGCGTATTGCTTCGCTACGCGCGAAGCGACGTCGCGCACACGGCGCCCGCGAGCCATGCCTGAGCGTCGATCAAAAGCTCGCTTGCAGCCTTCTGTTGCCCTGCGATCAGGTGCCGGTACAGCGGCACGATGCGCGTCGCGTCGGGCAATGCCCGGGGATCCTCGCCAGGGTGCGTTTGCAGTCGCAGCGGAGAACGAATGGGCCCGGGCACCACCGCGTTCACGCGCAGGTTCGCGCGATGCTCCCATTCGTCGGCAAGTTCGCGCGCGAGAGCGGCGATCGCGGCCTTGGTCACTGCATAGCCGCCCCAGTATGCGCGCGGCTCCTGACCGCGGTTGTCGAGCGTGAACACGACGCTGGCGTCGGGCGCGCGGGCAAGGAGCGGCATCACGACGCGCGTCAGACCCATCGGCGCCGCCACGTTCACGCGCAGAAGTGACAGCCACACGTCGAACGACTGATGCTCGAGCGGACTGAGTGAGCCCAGCATCACGGCGGTGTGCACGAGTGCGTCGAGGCGGCCGAATTGCGCTTCGAGCGCGCTCGCGACGTTGGCGAAGTCGGCAGCTTCGGCGCGCGCGAGGTCAAGCGGCAGAATCACCGGCTCGGGCAGATGCGCTGCGACGATGTCGTCATACAGCGCCTCCAGCTTGCGCACCACGCGGCCATGGAGAATGACCGTGGCGCCCGCCTTGGCGCACGCGAGCGACAGCGGACGGCCGAGCCCGCCCGCGGCGCCCGTGATCAGGACGACGCGTCCATCGAGCGGTGCCTGCGGGAGATGTTCGTCGGAAGCGAGCGGAATCGGCATCGAGGCCGACGGCAAAGCCAAGCGTTGCGTCCCCAAGGGGATTCGAACCCCTGTTACCGCCGTGAAAGGGCGATGTCCTAGGCCTCTAGACGATGGGGACCCAGTCTGCAGCAACGCCGCATGAGGTACGGCGCATCAATCGGTGTGGTGGAGGTAAGCGGGATCGAACCGCTGACCTCTTGCATGCCATGCAAGCGCTCTCCCAGCTGAGCTATACCCCCACGGCGAACGTCGAATTATAGCGGAGCGCGCGGGCGCCGTCATCGACGTTGCATTAACACGCGATCCAGCATCACGGTCGATAGAGCGCGACCTGATTGGTCACCGTCGACACGTACGCGAAGGCCTTGATGGTCGGCACGTATCGCCAATGGCCGTACACGCCGTCGGCGTGATTGCTCGGCATCGGCGACGGCAGCGTGATCTTCGTCACCTTCCATGGCTCGTCCAGGATCCTGGATGCGGGCGGATCGATCCGATACAGGTGATTCGCGTCGTTGTCGCCGCCGAACACGTACCCGCAATCCTGCGTCGTATCCCAGTCGAATCCCCATGGCGGCGAGGGCTGGGCCGGAATCTCGTCGCCGGTGAGTTTCAGCGTGGCCATGCCTGCCTCGGGGTTCATCAGGTCCACTGCACAAAGCGTTGGTCCGGCGGCCACGCCGTACACGCCGGTGATGAACAGCATCAAGTCGCGCACGGGCGCCTGGGCCGCGCATGGGTTGTACCCGAAGTTCGACGACTTGATGCGGACGGGCACATGTTCGCGCGTCGCGAGGTCGAGATACGCGAACTGACTGTGGAAGCCGCCGCGATAAAGCTCCCAGATGCGATTGCGGACGCTGTCGTAGCACGTGGCGTCGGCGACCTTGAAGCGATCGCTCGGCGCCGCATTCGTCGAATACCGGCTCCATTGGCCCGTTTCCAGGTCGCACGCGTGCGACCACCCCGAACCCCGGCCGCCGCTGCCTGCCACGCTCGGCGCAACGGCCCGCAACAGCAGCCCCTTGGTTCCGCCCGGGATGACACGCATCACGTCGTACGTGTGCGCGGCCATCGGCGAACCGTCCGGATATTCCCCATGCTCGAGATCGACTCGGGGATCGGTGTCCGGTGCCGCCGCATTCGACGGACGATTGATCCGCGTCCATCGCGCCGCCGCGATGTCGAATACGTAGACTTCGTTGCCCCAGTAATCGCCGTGGCCACCTCCGTGGATCACGAGGCCGCCCTGCTGACCATAGTTCGGTGCCACGGCCATGCCGCTGTATGCGAGCACACCGGCTACCCCGCCGATCGCGGAGTAGCTGCAATTGCGAGCGGGGCAGGGATCGAGCGACGCGATGCTATTCGTGCCGACCAACTCCGCGCCCTTTGCACTGGCGGGTTGCGAATCAGCCGTGGCGACGGTGATCGTCAGTCGAGTCCAGGTCCACATTCAAGCCAACCATTTGTAGCGAAGGAACGTCTGGGGCGTCGTGAAGGGCGTCCCGAATTCATCCGTGAAGAATGCGTAGAGCATGAGTTCCTGCGTGGGCGGATACCAGACTCCTGCGCCTGGAAACCAGGGTCGCCCATCCTCGCGATTCGGAAAGCGTGGCCCTTCCGAAATCGCCTTGCGATCGACGTCGATCGTGTAGCTGTTCGTTTGCGGGCCGACCATGTGCTTGACGGGCTCGGTCATCAGCACGAGCACGCGATGCTCGGGAATCCACACGAACGGGCTCGATGCGCACCCCGTCAGGCCCTGCGACACCGTCGTCATGTCGGGCATGCCCGGCAGATCGACGACGAGTTCGACCTGGTGCTCGCCGCGCGGATGCCCAGGCAGCGTCAACGCGAGCACCGCCGGGGAGCGCGAGTCGATGAAATACAACCGCCGCGTGGCGTCGTCCACGTGCATCGGCGAGTGCGTGTTTCCAGCGATGTAGCGATGCTTGTCGGTGCCCGTCAGGTTCGTCGACGACATGATGCCGAGGTCGATGTCGTCGGATTGCCAGGCCAGCCTCGAGGGATCCGAATCGAACGGCGCCGTGTCGAGCCAATGGACGAGCGGGCCGTTTTGTCCGGGTTCCATCGCGTAGATGCGCCGGCTCGTCTCGTCGTACACGATCTCCGCGATGACCTTGCTTCCCGGCCATGCGGTGTTCACGGGAAGCAGCCGGTATTTCGGTTGCGGGAGCTTCGGATCGAAGACGAATAGCGGCAGTGGCGACGGATCGTTCGCGTCCTTGGGCCAAGCGTTCGCAAGGCCGCCGTCGGCCTTCCACGCCGCTTCCGATGCGTAACCCGCACGGCACGACCCGAACATCACCCACCACAATCCGCGTGCGTTGTCCCACGCGTAGCCCATGAGGTCGGTCGACAGCGGCATGTCTTCGCCGGGACGACCCTTCGGCGGGTAGTCGAGACCCCACGCGCCTGTCACCGGATCGACGTTCCACATCAGCATTCGCCCGTTCTGCCCTGCACCGAGCACGCCGATCGACGAGTAGTCGCCGCCGAAGATATGCACTTTGCCGTCGAGAGGACAGAAACGCGGCCGCGTGTGCTTGCATGCGTTGGTGATCGCCTGCTGGGTCCACACGCCGCCTACGAGCTTCGCCTGTGGAATGGGGACTTCCGTGGGCGGATAGGGCCAATGCGCGTTGTAGGGACCCGTTTCGGCGCCAACGAAATACGACGTGTTGGGATTCGCCGCGAGGAGCTTGCCGTTATACGAGTTGGCGGCGAGCGGGCTGCCGTCGTAAACGATTTCAAGCGTCGCCGGATCGAAACTGATGCCTTGAATGAAGTCGGCGACGCTCACGCTGCCCGGGATCATGTCGTAGTAGCCGCCGTGATACCGGTCGGCGCCCGGGGGCAGCAAGTGCGCGACGCTCACCCGCGCCGGCACGCCCTCGGTGAAGTTGATCGCCGTTCCCGGGTTTCGCCGCAGGGGCTTGACCCGCGGGGGCTTGTCGAGCACGGGCGCGCCCTGTGCGCTTGCCGCGACCGCGATGCCGCTCGATGCGGCCGCGCCCGCGAGCGCGGCCGAGGCCTTCAGAAAATCACGTCGTCGTTTTGCGTCCATCACCGCCGTTTCGTCGCGCTGATCGCGAGGTTCGAGGATAACGCGTCGGCACGAGGCATGCGGCGCGGGCGCGTCAGCGTTGGTTCGATGGGTGGCCTGCTTATTGCTTTTCCGGTCACCGCTAACTTACTCGCCATGGGAGGGCGATTGTTCATGAACCAGAATAAACGTACGCCGGCATCGGGCCGGCAGTTGGTCGTCGGTGTCGCGCTCGGCCTCGCGCTTTGCGGAAGTGCGAACGCGCAAACCGCATTCGGCGCCTCGACCACGCTCGTGTTCCCCGTCGTGGCCAGCACTTCGACGTTCACCGGCCACATCACGCTTTACAACCCGGGCGCGGCCGACGTCACCGCGAACCTCGATTACTTCGACGCCAACAACGTGCCCACGCCCGGCGCGCATACGTGCGCGGACGTCGTCGTGCCCGCCAACACGAGCATCGAGTTCACGCTGGCGGAGAAATGCACGCTCGAGGATGGGAGCCATTTCGGCATCCTGATGGTGTCGGATGCGGCCGCCACGAATGCGCTGCTCGGCTACTCGCGCACCGAGAACAACAACGCGCAGGGCTTTTCGATCGAGGCCTTCCCGGCCGCCAACTTCACGAGCGCGGTGTCGCACGTCACCGGCCTTCGGAGCGGCACCACGGCGCCGGGCTACCAGACGAACTGCTTCGCAGCAAGCCTCGAAGGGCCGACCACGTACGACCTCAAGCTCTACGACGGCACCACGGGTGCGCAACTCGGCAATACGATTTCGGGCAGCCTCAACGCATTCGAGCAAACGCGCTATCTCGACGTGTTCGCAAGCGCCGGCGTGCCGGCGGGTGACTACGCGAACGTGCGTGCGGAATTCACGCGCACGAGCCTTACGTCGCTGAAGCTCGCCGGCTTCTGCACCGTGCAGGACAGCGCGAGCCTTGGCGCCGACTTCCGGATCGCCAAGGATGCGACGCTGCAGGTCGTGCAGCAGCCGCTCACGAGCCAGTGGCAGGGCACGCTCAATTCGCTCGGCTCGAACCAGAACACGTTCGTGTTCCTCGGGCCCGTCGCGTCGGACATCGTGCTCGTCGCGCAGGCGACGATCACGTCGAGCGGCAGCGGCGTGTTCGCCGTCAACTCCGGCTCGAAGTCGGTCAGCGTGGGCGTGTGCTACCAGAACCAGGCCGGTCCGGGTCCCGTCGTGCCGATGGGTACGGCGACAGCCGCGACAGTCACGAGCACACCGTCGACCGTATTCGCGTCGGGCTCTGCGACCGTGCCCGCCGCGACGTACAACGTCGGCTTGTGCGCGATCAACCCGGGTCTCAATCCGGTCAACAAGAACGGCAACACGATCGGCGTGGTCGCGGTTTCGGCCTGACCGATCCCGGTAGTCCCTGGAAATGCCGGCGCCGGTGCGCCGGCATTTCCATTTTGCGTCAGCGCTCGACGCCACCCAACCTCCCGGCGACCTGGCAGGCATTGTTCTGGGCGATGAACCGTCCCGTCATGCCCGCGCCGGTGCGCTCGAGCTCGTAGAGCGTCATCGTGCCGTTGATGCCGTATGAGCACGCGTAGTTCGCGTCGACCGTACCCATGTGGCCGAGCTGGCTGTAGTTGCCCGTGACCGTGCACGTGCCGTAATTCGACTGCAGCGCGAGCGTGAACGTGTTGTCAGCCGCGTGCGTGATCTGGAAGGCGCCCAGTTCCTCGACGTGCCCGTTGTCCGTTGGGTTGACGCAGCCGCTCTGGTCGTAGACGAGGCCGCCGTAGTAACTGCCCGTGAAGTGCTCGTACGCCCACAGCTGCCGCTGGATGGCCTTCGACACCACGACGCCGTTGACGGAGTAGGTCAGCGCTGCCGTGTCGGTGCTGGTGGCCTCGAACGTGATCGTCCCGACCTTGCCGACCGCAACGAAGGCCGGATTGAAGAAGCCGCCGAACCATGGCCCGGCCGTCGCGGCGAGATCGCCCGAGAACACGATGCGGTTCGGAAACTGCGGCTGGAAGTCGAGCGCTGCCGTGTACCACGTGGGCCGGCCGTCGGGCCCGTACACGAAGAGGTCGATGAACAGGACGTCGGCCTGCTGCAGCACGGACAGGCCCCAGCCCGACTCGTTCGGGTTCCACCATTGATCACTGAAGTTCGTTCCCGACGACGCGCGCACGGCGGACGTGAGCGATGCGAAGGCGAGGGCGGCGAGCAGCATGCGAAGGACGCGCATTGGGTTCTCCTGCGAGGGAATCGCGAACAGTTGGACGCGCCGTCATCTTTGCGGCGCACACCGTGTGCGGCCATCAGCGTTCGACGCTTCGCACCGTCGGCCTTCGTCCTACCAAGGGGCCCGACGCTCCGTCACGATTTCGGCGCGCCGGGCACATCCGGAGCGGCCGTGACGCGTGCACCGGCTTCCTCGAGCGGTGCGACGAAGTTGACGAGTTGCAGCACGAGCTTGCCCGCGCGGCCGGCGCGCGGATCGAACACATACGACGTGACGGCGCAGTTCGGCACGTCGGCAGCGCGATCGATCGCCATGATCTCCGCTTCGCTCAGCCGCTCGAAGAGGTAGCGCAGGCAATTGACGATCACCTGATGCGCGACGATCAGCACGCGCTCGCGCCGGTATTCGCGCGTCAGCGTGTCGAGCAGGCTGCGCAGGCGCAGGATCACGTCGCACCAGCTCTCGCCGCCCGGCGGGCGGAAATAGAACTTGCCGACGTGCGCACGCTGTTCCGCGAGCTCGGGATACTTCTGGCGGATGCCGAGCTTCGTCAACCGGTCGAGGAGCCCGAATTCCTTTTCACGCAGCCGCTCGTCGCGACGATGCGCGACGCGGGCCTCGTCGATGCCGGCGGCGTCGAGCAGGAGGTCCGTCGTCTGCACGGCGCGCACGTACGGCGAGCACAGCACGACGTTCGGCTGCGCGTCGAGCGGCATCGCCCCGAACCAGCGGCCGAGCGCGATCGCCTGTCGCTCGCCGAGTTCCGACAGCGGCGTGTCCACGTCGCGCGTGGCGACGTCGATCAGCGGCTCGTACGCCGCTTCCGCGAGCTCGCGCGCCACGTTGCCGGCGCTTTGCCCGTGGCGGACGATCCACAGCACTTGTGGCCACTTCTGGTCCGCCATCGTCACACTGCATGCAACGCGGCGTTACGCGCGCTTGCGCTTGGTCGCCGGCTTGCGCTCGGCCGCTGCTGCCTTGCTCGCCGTCGTGACCTTGCGCGCGCGCGCTGCGGCAGGCGGCCGCGCTTCCTCCGCCGGCGTGGCCTCTTCCTCGTTGGCTGCTTCCGAGCTCTTCGCGGACCGCTTGCGTGCAGGTGCGCGCTCGCTCGTCTTGTCGATGCTGCGCTTCAGGAGCTCCATCAGGTCGATCACCTGCGCGCTGCGGCCTTCGCCGGCCTCGGCCTCGGGCTTGGTCAGAAGATGCGTTTCCCCGCGCTTGATCTTGTCTTCGATGCGCGCCATCAGGTCTTCGTTGTACGTGTCCTCGAACGCGTTCGGGTCCCAATCGCCGGCCATGTCGTCGATCAGCCGCTTCGCGAGGTCGAGCTCCTTCGGCGTCACGCCGGCGCTCTTCAACGACTCGGGCGGGAAATCGAACTCCTTCTGCGGCCGGATTTCGTCCGCATAGCGCAGCGTGATCATCATCAGCGCTGGGCCCACCGGGACGACGGCCGCGAGATGGTGCGTCGTGCGGATCACCACCTGTCCGACGCCGACCTTGCCGGTCTCGCGCATCGTCTCGCGCAGCAGCGCGTAGACCTTCTGCCCGCGCTCACCGGGCACCAGGTAGTACGGCGTCTCGAAGTACTGCGGCGGGATGCTGCGCGCGTCGACGAACGTCGAGATTTCCACCGACTTCGCCTGCTGCGCGTTCGCGCGGCGAAAGTCCTCGTCGCTCATCACCACGTACTGGTCCTTCTCGTACTCGTAGCCCTTGACGATGTCGTTCCACGGCACTTCCCCACCGGTGGTCTTGTTGTAACGCTTGTAGCCCACCGGGCTGAAGTCGCGCTTGTCGAGCATCGTGAACGAGAGCGTCTGCGACTGCGACGCGGGGTAGAGCTCGACCGGGACGTTGACGAGACCGAAGCTGATCGTGCCTTTCCAGATTGCCCGTGCCATCGTCATCTCCTCGTCGACGGGACCTTCGCGCCCACACGCGCGAGCATCTCGTCGGTCAATGCCTGCCGCACGCGCGGCATGCGCGCCCATGGATCGCGTTTGCGCTTCGCGACGATCTCCGGGACGTTCTTCACGTTGAATCGGTCGAAGCGCACGTCGTGCGACAGCTCGCTCCAGTCGATCGGCATCGACACCGGCGCACGCGCCTTCGCGCGCACCGAATACGCCGCGACGGCCGTCGCGCCTTCGACGTTGCGCAGGTAGTCGATGAAGATGCGCCCGGGCCGCCGCGCCTTGGCCATGCTCGCCGTATAGCGATCCGGAAACGCCTTGACGATCATGTCGGCGACGGCGCGGCAGAACTCCTTCGCATCGTCCCAAGTTCGCGTCGGCTCGATCGGCACCACGACGTGCACGCCCTTGCCGCCGGTTGTCTTCAGGAACGCCTCGAGCTCGAGCGTGTCGAGCAGCTTGCGCAGCACCGTGACGCCTTCGACGAGCGGCTCGTAGTCGAGCGCTTCGTCCGGATCGAAGTCGAAGATCAGCCGGTCGGGCCGATCGAGATGCGGCGCACGCGACCCCCACGGGTGCATCTCGATCACGCCCATCTGCAGCAGCGCGACGACGGCTTCGACGCTGTTCGCCATCATGTACGGCTGCACGCCACCGCCGTCGCGGATGTCGATGCGCTCGATGTGCTCTGACACCGCTTCGTTCGCATGTTTCTGGTAGAAGCACGGCTTGTCCCAGCCGTTGGGGCAGCGTACGAGCGTGAGCGGCCGGTCGCAAAGCTGCGGCACGATCAGCTTGCCGACGGCGTCGTAATAGTGCGCGACGTCGAGCTTGGTGATGCCCGCCTCGGGGTAGAGCACCTTGTCGGGATTGCTGATCGCGATGCCTGCGACGGTATCCTTCGCATCATCGTGCCGTGACGCCGTCGTCTTCCGCGCGCGCGTGGCGCGAGACGACTTCGGTTTCGCAACCGCCTCGCTGCGGGTCTTCGCGACCGGCGCTTCGGGCGGCGGCGCGTCCGTCGCCTCGCTCGGCGCTTCGCGTACGACCTGCCGCGCCGGCTTGTCCTCGCGCAGTCCCTGGAACGACGGATGGCGTAGCGTGCCGTCGCGCGTCCATTCGGTGAACGACACTTCGGCGACGAGCTCCGGCCGCACCCAATGCGCACGCCGCGCTTCGGCGCCTGTGGGCGGGTTCACGAACGCGGGCTCGTCGATCGCGAGCTCCTCGAGCTCGGCAGCGAGCGTCTTCAGCGTGGCGTCGTTGAAGCCCGTGCCGACCTTGCCGCAGTAGCGCAGCGCATTGCCGTCGTACACGCCGAGCAGCAGCGCGCCGAAGCCCGTACGCGATCCTTGCGGATCGGTGTAGCCGCCGATCACGAACTCCTGGCGCATCCCGCACTTGACCTTCTGCCAGTCGCGGCTTCGCGTTGCCACGTAGCGCGAGTCGACGCGCTTCGACACGATGCCTTCGACGCCGAGGCCGCAGGCCTGCGCAAAGAATGCGGGCCCATCGCCGACGACGTGATCGCTGAAGCGAATCACGCTTCCTGCGCCCACGATCTTCGCGAGCAACGCCTTGCGCTTGTCGAGCGGGACATCGCGCAGGTCGTAGCCGTCGACGTACGGCAGGTCGAACACGCAGTAGACGAGCTTGCCGCGCACCACTCCCGACAACGCGTTCTGCAGTGCCTGGAAGCTCGAGCGTCCGTGGGCGTCGAGGACGACGATCTCGCCGTCGATCCACGCGTTCTTCAGCGGCAGGCGCACCAGCGCGTCACCGATCGTCGGGAACGACGACGACCAATCCTTGCCGTTGCGCGACACGATCACGCATTCGCCGTCGTCGACGCGCGCGAGCATCCGATAGCCGTCGAACTTGATTTCGTGCAGCCACGCGTCGCCGGCCGGCGCCTGATCGACGAGCGTCGCGAGCTCCGCTTCCATGGCGTCGGGCAACGGTGCCTTGCGCGCGCCGTGCACCTTCGCCAGGCCGAGGTCGAGCTTGCGCTTGGCCACTTTGCCGCTGCGCACGTTTTCCTCGACCGGTTTGTTCGAGTGCCACACGCGGTCGGGATCGGCGGCGATCGCTTCCAGGCTGCGCCCGGAGGCGACGCTTTCCGGCTCGGTGTCGACGACGCGGGCGTCGGGCCCGCGGCGCGCGTATTCGTCGTTTTCCTTGATGAGCAGCCAGCTCTTCTCGCCGTCGTACTTGCCGCCGTGACTCTTCACCAGCATCCAGCCGCCGTGCAACTTCTCGCCGTGCAGCACGAACTTGAGCTTGCCCTGGTGGTAGCCGGCTTCGGGGTCGCCCTGCGGCTCCCACGTGCCGCGGTCCCACAGCAGCACCGTGCCCGAGCCGTATTGCTTCGGCGGAATCACGCCTTCGAAGTCGCCGTACTCGATCGGGTGATCCTCGACGTGCATCGCGAGGCGCTTGTCGCGCGGATCGAGGCTCGGCCCCTTCGGCACCGCCCAGCTCAGCAGCACGCCGTTATGCTCGAGCCGGAAGTCGTAATGCAGGTGCGACGCCGCATGCTTCTGGATCACGAACGCCGGTTCGCGCGCGCGCTTCGTGTGCACGCGACCGGCCGGCTCGGGCGTCGTCCTGAAGTTACGCTTCTTGCGATAGAGTTCGAGCCCCATCGTGGTGTCGGCTGTTCTTCCTTCCGCCCCGACTCGATCGTTGACGGGCCTTCCATTCTTGTCGCGCCGGGCGACAAACGCCAAGGCCTCAACGCTGAAAACGGCGTAGGCGAGGCACCGACAGCAGGCTAGACCGTCAGCGGCGGCTCCTCCATCAATCCCACCTGTTCGCGCAACTCGAGAATCCGATCCTGCCAGTAGCGGTTCGTGCCGAACCAGGGGAATGCGGCGGGAAACGCCGGGTCGCTCCAGCGCCGTGCGATCCACGCGCTGTAATGCAGGAGGCGCAGCGTGCGCAGCGGCTCGATCAGCGTAATTTCGCGGCGGTCGAAGTCGCGGAACGATTCGTAGCCTTCGAGGATGCTTCGAAGTTGCGCCTGCATCGAGGCACGGTCGCCGGACAGCAGCATCCACAGGTCCTGGATCGCGGGGCCCATGCGCGCGTCGTCGAAGTCGACGAAATGCGGGCCGGCGTCGGTCCACAACACATTTCCCGCGTGGCAGTCGCCGTGCAGGCGGATGTCCGCCACGTCGATGCGGTCGACGATGCGACGCGTCGCGTCGAGCGCGAGGTCGGCGATCGCCCGCCACGGCGCCACGAGGTCGTCGGGCACGAAGCCGTGCTCGAGCAGGTACGCGCGCGATTCGTCCCCGAACGTGGCGACCGTGATCGCCGGACGGTGCGCGAACGGCTTCGCCGCGCCGACCGTGTGGATGCGGGCGATGTAACGGCCGAGCTGCGTCAGCGTGTCGCCCCGATCGAGTTCCGGCGCGCGGCCGCCGCGCCGCGGAAACACCGCGAAGCGAAAGCCCGCGTAGTGGTGCAACGTGTCTTCGGGCAGCCGCAGCGGCGCCACGGCAGGCACGTCGGCGCGCGCGAGCTCGTCGATGAACGCGTGCTCTTCGCGGATTTCTTCGTCGCTCCAGCGCTGCGGCCGGTAGAACTTCACCACCACCGGCGGCGCGTCCTCGCGCCACGCCTGGTAGACGCGGTTTTCGTAGCTGTTCAGCGCCAGCAGGCGCCCATCGCCGTGCACGCCCACGCTGTCGAGCGCGTCCTGCACGCATTCCGGGCCGAGCTCCGCGTAAGGCAGCGATGCTATCGTTGTCATTCCCGCGCCCTCCTGCATCGCCCACCATTCATGATCGCCACCGACCGCATCTATCGGCAATGGGACGACGAGATCGTTCCGCGCCTCGTCGAGTACGTCCGCATTCCCGCGAAGTCGCCGCACTTCGACCCGTCGTGGGCCGAACACGGGCATATCGATCGCGTGGTGGCGCTCGCGGAGGGCTTCGCGCGTGCGCAGCCCATTCCGGGGCTCGTCGTCGAGGTGATCCGCCTCGCCGGCCGCACGCCGCTGCTGTACTTCGAGGTCCCGGCGAACGGCACGCCGAAGGGCACCGTCCTGATATACGGCCACCTCGACAAGCAGCCGGAGATGGTCGGGTGGCGCCCGGATGGCGGTCCGTGGACGCCGCTGATCGACGACGGCAAGCTCTACGGCCGCGGCGGGGCCGACGATGGCTATGCCATCTTCGCTGCGCTGTCGGCGCTCGGCGCGCTGCACGCACAGGGCGTCCGCCATGCACGCTGCGTGGGGCTGATCGAGACCTGCGAGGAAAGCGGCAGCCCGGACCTGCCGGCCTACCTCGAGGCGCTCGCGCCGCGCATCGGCCACGTCGATCTCGTCGTGGGCCTCGATTCGGGTTGCGGCGATTACGAACGGTTGTGGATGACGACGTCGCTGCGCGGCCTTGCGGCGGGCACGCTGAAGGTCGAGGTCCTCACCGAGGGCGTGCATTCCGGGCACGCGAGCGGCATCGTGCCGTCGTCGTTTCGCATTGCGCGCAGGCTGATCGAGCGGCTGGAGGACGCGACCACCGGCCGCATACTCCCGGCCGCGTTTCACGCCGACATACCCGAGGAGCGGCTCGCGCAGGCGCGCGAGACCGCTGCCATTCTCGGCGACGTCGTCATTCGCGAGTATCCGTTCGCCGGTGACACGCAGCCCATGGCCAGCGACGGCGCCGAGGCGTTGCTCAATCGCTCGTGGCGCCCGGCGCTGTCGACGATCGGCGCCGACGGCCTGCCGGCGATCACCGACGCGGGGAACGTGCTGCGGCCGTCGACGTCGCTCAAGCTGTCGCTGCGGCTGCCGCCGCCCATCGACGGCGAGGCGGCGACACAGGCGATGAAGGCGCTGTTCGAAGCGGATGCGCCGTATCGCGCGAACGTCACGTTCCATCCCGAGCAGGGCGCCACCGGCTGGAACGCGCCCCCGACCGCACCGTGGCTTGCGCACGCGCTCGATCGCGCGTCGCAGGCGATCTACGGCCAGCCGTCCGCCGCCATCGGCGAGGGCGGCACGATTCCGTTCATGGCGATGCTCGGCAAGCGCTTCCCGCAGGCGCAGTTCCTGATCACCGGCGTGCTCGGCCCGCACTCGAACGCGCATGGGCCGAACGAGTTCCTGCACATCGATTACGCGAAGAAGCTCACGGCGTGCGTTGCCGAAGTGATCGCCGCGCACGCGGCACACCTTTGGGAATAGTTACCGCACCAGAGGCAGCAGCGTGAGCGTGCCGGCGCGATAACGCCGAATCAAAAGCCGCGTGACGTCGAGGTCGAACGACGCACGCGAGGTCGCGGTGGCGAGTTCCTGCAGCTCGCCCTCGTCGCGTGCCGTGCCGATCCAGTGCCAGTCGCGAAACACGTGCACGTCGACGCGCTCGGCGTCGCTCGCGCACTCGCGCACGCAGGCGGGACCGTCGAGCGGCCAGCGCGGAATCGCGAGCGGCGCGAGTGCGGCGATCAGGCGCTGGTCGTGCGTGTGCGCCGGCTCTTCGCCCACGCACACACCGTTGCAGCGATGCAGTTGCCGCGCGAAGCACGCACCGGCGCCGCGCTCGAGCCGCAGCCGTCGTTCACACAGTCGATGCTCGCGGGCGAGCGCGCGCAGCGTCGTGCGAAACGACGCGCGCGACGCGAACGGCCCGTAGGCCGCATCGAGGTCGCGCGCATCGATGGTGTCCGCAGGCATGAATGCGGGCAATCCGTCGACGAGCGTGGCGATGCCGGCGTCTTCCTTGCGACGCAGCGCGCGGTTGTGCGCGGGCATGAGCGCCTTCACGAGCACGGCTTCGCGCAGCAGCGCGCCGAGCTCGCCGGCGGTTCGCTCGTGCTCGATGCGGCGAATCTCCTGCGACAGCCGCAGGTCGGTTTCACTGCGCCAGTCGCTGCTGAAATGCGCGCCGACGCGCTCGCGCAGGTTGACGCTCTTGCCGATGTAGAGCGGCAGCGGATTGTCGCCGTAGAAGAGGTAGACGCCGGGCGCTTCGGGCAGCGCGTCGATCGCATCGGCCGGCAGTTGCGGCGGCAGGCTCGGCACCTTGAGGATGCCGCGCACCGCCGCGTGGACGCGCTCGGCCGGTTCACTGCGATAGAGGCCGTCGACGAACGACCAGATCGCACGGGCATCGCCGAGCGCGCGATGACGCTCGCTCACCGCAAGCGCGTGGCGCGCGATCACCGCGTCGAGGCCATGGCCTCCGTCGGCGTCGGGAAAGAGACGTCGCGACAGGCGCACCGTGCAAAGCACGCGTGCCGAGTACGCGACGTCGAGCCGCGCGAACGCATGCTTCAGGAAGCCGTAGTCGAAGCGCGCGTTGTGCGCGACGAACACGCAGTCGCGCAACAGGTCGAGCACGTCGCGCGCAACCGCCGGGAACGAGGGCGCTCGGGCGACCATGGCATCGGTGATGCCGGTGAGCACCTGGATGGCGGGCGGAATGGGCACGCCGGGATCGACGAGCGATTGCCACTCGCGCACGCGCACGACGCCGTCGACGTCGTCGACGCGCACGATGCCGATTTCGGTGATGCGGTCGGCGCCGGCGTGCGTGCCCGTGGTTTCGAGGTCGACGAAGGCGAAGGCGGGCAGCGGAAGCACGCTTGACAGTGCGAACGATCGTTCGCTATTGTAGCGGTATGTCGAACGATCGTTCCTATCTGGGCACGCTGCAGGACTACTACGCGCGCCATCGCGCGCTGCCATCGTATGCGTCGATCGGCAGCCTGCTCGGGCTGAAGTCGAAATCGTCGGTGGCCGCGCTGATCGCCCGCATGAAACTCGCCGGTTACGTCGAGTCCACACCCGACCGGCGCCTCGCGCCCACCAAACGCTTCTTCGCGCGACCGATCGCCACCGGCTTCGTGCGCGCGGGCCTGCCCGAGCCCATCGTCGACGACGAAGCCGACGCCGTCACGCTCGACGATTACCTGATCGAGCGGCCGTCGCAAACGGTGCTCGTGCGCGTCAAGGGCGATTCGATGATCGACGCGGGCATCTTCGACGGCGACCTCGTCGTCGTGGAAAAGCAGCCGGCGGCCAAGAAGGGCGACATCGTCGTCGCCATCGTCGACAACCAGTTCACGCTGAAGCGGCTCGACCTCGAGAACGGCCGCTTCATCCTGCGGCCCGAGAACAAGGGCTATCCGGTCATCCGCCCCGAAGGCACGCTCGAAATCTTCGGCGTAATGGTCGGCCTCGTGCGCAAGCTCTGATCGTCTACGCCGGACGCACTTCCACCAGGCAATCGTAGAACGTGGGGCCGCGGCCGAGATCGGTCAGCGCCTGGCTCGTCACCGCATTCGCGTTCTCGCCGCCGGGTGCGAGCTTGCGCCACCAAAGCGACGGCGCGACCACGACGCCGGGTCGCGCGCGATCGGTCACGCGTGCGATCGCAAGCAGGCTGCCGCGATCGTTGAAGATCCGCACCGGATCGCCGGTGGCGATGCCGCGTGGCGAGGCGTCATCCGCGTGAATGTCGAGATGCGGACGCTTCTCCTCGTCGCTGAACGACGAAAGATTCGCGAACGACGAGTTCAGGAAGTTGCGCGCGGGCGGTGAAACGAACGCGAGCGGATAGCGCGCGGCGAGTGCGGGATTCGATTGCGCCGACTCGCGCGGCGCCACGAATGCTGGCAACGCATCCTCGCCCTGCGCAGCCAGAGTCTCCGAGCGGAACTCGCACTTGCCCGACGGCGTGGGGAAGTGACCCTGCGCGAACGGTGCGAAGGGGCGGGGTACGGCCAGGCGGCAAAAACCGGAGGCCTTGAGCGCATCCCAGTCGACGTCGATGCCTTTCATGTCGCCCGCGTGGTACGCCTGGCGCGCGAGTTCGTCGTCGCTGTCCCTGAAGCACGGCTCGTCGAAGCCCATGCGCGTGGCGAGCCGCCGGAACACTTCGGTGTTCGGCAGCGCCTCGGCGATCGGCTCGATCGCCGGATTGTTGGCGAGCGCGTACAGGTGGCCGTACGACGTGTGGATGTCGGTCTGCTCGAGCTGCGTCGTCGCGGGCAGGAGGATATCGGCGTAGTCGGCGGTATCGGTCTTGAAGATCTCGTGCACGACGCAGAAGAGATCCTCGCGCGCGAAGCCCTGCACGACGCGCGACGATTCGGGCGCGACGGCGACCGGGTTCGAGTTGTAGACGTAGATCGCACGAATCGGCGGATCGGCGAGTTGCGTCAGCGCATCGCCGATCGTGGACATGTTGATCGTGCGCGGCGTGCCGCGGATCAGGTCGGGCCGTTCGAGCGCCGCCTTCTGCACCGGGAACGTCCCCGACGACGACAACAGCGCTCCGCCGGCCGCATCGCGCCACGCGCCGACGAGCGCGGGCAGGCATGCAATGGCCCGCACGCCATTGCCGCCGCCGTGCGTGCGCTGCATGCCGTAGTTGAGACGGATCGCCGCCGGACGCGTCGTCGCGTAGTCGTGCGCGAGCCGCACGATGGTTTCCGCGTCGATGCCGCACACGCTCGCCGCACGCGCGGGCGTCCATTCCTCCGAACGCGCAGCCAGCGCGTCGAAGCCGACGGTGTAACGGTCGACGTAATCGCGATCGACGAGGCCGTCGCGGATCAGCACGTGCATCAATCCGAACGCCAGCGCGCCGTCGGTCCCCGGCAGCAGCGCGACATGCTCGTGGCACTTCTGCGCCGTCAGGCTGCGGTACGGATCGATCGCGACGAGTTTGGCGCCGCGGCGCTTCGCCTCCTGCGCGCGCGCCCAGAAGTGCAGGCTCGACGTGATCGGATTGCTGCCCCAGATCAGGATCAGCCTGCTGTTCGCGAACTCCTCGACGTCCATGCCGACCGACGCGCCGATCACCGACGCCCAGCCGGCCTTGCCGGCGGCCGAGCAGATGGTGCGATCGAGCAGCGACGCGCCGAGTCGATGGAAGAAGCGCCGGTCCATCGACGAACCCTGCAGCAGTCCCATCGTGCCGGCGTAGCTGTAGGGCAGGATCGCCTGCGGACCGTCGTTCGACGCGGCAATCGTCGCGAAGCGTTGCGCGATCTCGTCGAGCGCCTCGTCCCAGGTGATGCGCGCGAAGCGTCCTTCGCCTTTCGCGCCGATCCTGCGCATCGGATGGCGCAGCCGATCGCGCGAATACGTGCGATCGAGATAGCGCGCGACCTTCGTGCAGAGCGTGCCGTTCGTGGGCGGATGATCGGGCGCGCCGCGAATGTCGATGGCGCGGCCGTTCTCGACGGTGACGAGCATCGCGCACGTGTCCGGGCAATCGTGCGGGCACGCGGCGCGTACGACGCGCCGATCGACGGAAGTCGCGTCGTCCAGGGGCATGAAATCGATTGTACGTGACGCCGCGCCATCGAACGCGTCGCCCACGTGCCGCGATTCGACGCGCCACGCGCGTGGCGCCTCGCGGCACGCGGTCAGCGTTCGTAGTGCACGAAGTGTGCGGCGCACGTTGCCGTTCCGCCCGGACCTCTGTTGCGTCAATGACTTATCGCATGCCGACAGGTGGAAACCGCGCGTGGCACGCTTGCTGCTGAAAAGGCTCGCAACCGGTGCATGACGCACCGAATCGACGACAGGAGAGTCTCTTGAATTACACGCACTACGATTACCTCGAGCTCGCACCCGGCGCGAGCGCGCAGCGCATCGAAGCCGCCTATTGCGCGCTGCTCGAGCGCTTCCAGTACGGCCACACGGAAGCGGGGCAGGACCTGTCGGGTCTCGTGCGCATGATCCACGCCGCGTATGCGGTGCTGTCCGACCCCGAGCAGCGGCGCGCTTACGACGCGCAGCTTTCGCACGAAGCCGAAGCGGCGGACGCGGAGCTGCAGTCGCAGCTCGACGCGGCGGCGCTCACCGGATTCACGCGCGTGCAGCAGGTGCCGGAGACGCTGCTCGCGACGCTTCCAGAACTCGCGGCGTGAACGCTCGCGCGGACAGCTTTGGCCGCCGGTTTCATTGGTTAACTGCAAACAGCGATGCGGTCGGCGGTCTTTCTTTCATCGAGCAAGCCTTCGACATGGCGCACGAAGCAGCGCCCCGGTGCGCGGCGCATGCGTGGCGCTGCTAGCCGGTCGCGTCGCCGACTCGCGCGCCGCGACGACGCTACGCCGATCCGGCGCAGCGTGCATCGATCGGCGCGCCCGCGGGTGCGTCCGGCGCGAAGGCGACGGCACGTCGGCTTCGCCGGCATGCTGCTGCATTGAACGACGACAACGAGAAAGCAACAGGGAGAAGAGCGTGGAAAAGTGCGTCGCCTGCCAGTTCTACGATCGCAACGAAGCGCACGCCGAGGACAAGGGCGTGCGCTGGGGCAAGTGCCGGCGCACGGGTCCGATCGTCCACCCGATGTCCGCGAAGGCCTACATGGTCGAGGGCATCTGGCCGAGTGTCCGCGACGACGACTGGTGCGGCGAATGGACGGCGGCGAAGCGCAAGGGCGACAGCATGGCGAGCGATCCGCGCAACCTGCTGATGCAGCCGGCGGCCGTTCGTCCCGGGCCCATTTCCGCGTCGCTGATGACGCCGCTCAATCCGTCCGCTGAAGCGACCGCGACCGGGACCAGCGGCCGATTCGGGTCGGATTGACGGCGCGTTGCGCTAAAATCGACGGTTTTCCACTCCTCACGGTGCCGTAGCGGGAAGCCCGGTCTTCGCCGCCGCGGGCAAATGCATTTTGCGCGTCAGGCGGGAACTGTCGAGCCCACCGGGGCATCCGGTCGCGCTCACGATCGGCAACTTCGACGGCGTGCATCGCGGCCATCAGGCGATGCTCGCGCGCCTGGTCGAGGCGGCCGAGGATCTGTCGCTTCCCCCCGCTGTCCTGACGTTCGACCCGCATCCGCGCGAGTATTTCGCGGCGGCATCGGCGCCGCCGCGACTTTCGTCGCTCCGCTCGAAGCTCGATCTCTTCCGCGCCTACGGCGTGGCGGTCACGTTCGTCGCGCGCTTCGACGCGCGGCTCGCATCGCTGTCCGCCGAAGCGTTCGTCACGCAGGTGCTCGAGCAGGGCTTGCAGACGCGCTGGCTGCTGGTGGGCGAGGACTTCCGCTTCGGCCGCGGCCGCAGCGGCGATCTCGCGCTGTTGCAGTCGATGGCACGCAGCTTCAGCGTGGAAGCGATGCGCACGGTCACGATCGACGGCGACCGTGCGGCGAGCACCGCCGTGCGCACGGCGCTCGCCGATGGCGATCTCGCGCTTGCATCGGCGCTGCTCGGCCGCAATTACACGATCACCGGGCACGTCGCACATGGCCGCAAGCTTGGCCGTTCGCTGGGCTTTCCGACCGCGAACGTCGTGCTGCGCCGCAAGCCCGCGCTCTGCGGCATCTTCGCGGTGCGCGTACACGGCGTGCGCGACACCGCGGTGCCGGGCGTGGCGAGCGTGGGCGTGCGGCCGACGGTCACGTCGAACGGCCGTCCGCTCGCGGAGGTGTACCTGCTCGATTTCGACGCGTCCATTTACGGGCGGCGCATCACGATCGAGTTCCTGTACAAGCTGCGCGACGAGGCGCGCTTCGCCGATCTGGCAGCGCTGACGCGGCAGATCGAGCGCGACGTGGCCGACGCACGCGGCTATTTCGCGCGCGGCACGGCGGGCTCGCCCGTCGCCCTTGCGCGCAGCACGACCTGACCTCGCCCGAACGACGACCCTGATCGAACACGCATGCCCGACGACTCCCGCCGCGACTACAAGTCGACGTTGAACCTTCCCGACCCCGCCTTCCCGATGCGCGGCGACCTCGCGCGCCGCGAGCCCGAGTGGGTCGCGTCGTGGCGGCGCCGCCACGTGTACGAGGCGATTCGCGAAGCGTCGCGCGGTCGGCCGCGCTTCGTGCTGCACGACGGGCCGCCGTACGCCAACGGTGACATCCACATCGGCCACGCGGTCAACAAGATCCTGAAGGACGTCATCGTCAAGAGCCGCACGCTCGCGGGATTCGACGCGCCGTACGTGCCCGGCTGGGATTGCCACGGCATGCCGATCGAGGTGCAGATCGAGAAGACGTACGGCAAGGAGCTGCCCACGGCGGAGACGCAGCGCCTCGCGCGTGCATACGCGAAGGAGCAGATCGAGCGCCAGAAGAAGGATTTCGAGCGTCTCGGCGTGCTGGGCGACTGGGATCATCCGTACACGACGATGAGCTTCGGCAACGAGGCGAACGAGATCCGCGCGCTCGGCAAGGTGCTCGAGAAGGGCTACGTGTACCGCGGCCTGAAGCCCGTGAACTGGTGCTTCGATTGCGGCAGCGCGCTCGCCGAAGCCGAGGTCGAGTACGAGGACCGTACCGACCCTGCGATCGACGTCGCATTTCCGCTTCAAGGCGACGCCGAGCGCGCGAAGCTTGCACGCGCCTTCGGATTGCCGGCCGCCCCGGAAGGACCGATCGCGGTCGTCATCTGGACGACGACGCCGTGGACGATTCCCGCGAACCAGGCGCTCAACGTGCATCCAGACCTCGACTACGCACTCGTCGCGACGCCGCGCGGCGCACTCGTGCTCGCGCAGGATCTCGTCGCCTCGTCGCTCGCGCGCTTCGGCGTCGAAGGCAGCGTCGTCGCGACGACGAAGGGTGCCGCGCTCGAGCACCTCGCGTTCCGCCACCCGTTCTACGATCGCGCGTCGCCCGTCTACCTCGCGGACTTCGTCACGCTCGAGCAGGGCACGGGGATCGTGCACAGCTCACCGGCGTACGGCATCGAGGATTTCGTGTCGTGCCGCCGTTACGGCATGACCGACGACGCGATCCTGAATCCGGTGGAAGGCGACGGCCGCTACAAGCCGAGCCTGCCGTTCTTCGGCGGACTGTCGATCTGGGACGCGAATCCGAAGATCGTCGACAAGCTGCGCGACGTCGGCGCGCTGTTGCACGTCGAGAAGTTCGCGCACAGCTACATGCACTGCTGGCGGCACAAGACGCCGATCATCTATCGCGCGACGACGCAGTGGTTCGCGGGCATGGACGACGTGCCGGGCTATCGCGGCGTCAAGCCGGCGGAGCCGCTCCGGGAAACCGCGCTCCGCGGCATCGAGGCGACGCGGTTCTATCCCGCCTGGGGCAAGTCGCGCCTCTTCAGCATGATCGCGAACCGTCCCGACTGGACGCTCTCGCGGCAGCGCCAGTGGGGCGTGCCGCTGCCGTTCTTCGTCGATCGCGAAACCGGGGAATTGCATCCCGACACGCTCGAACTGCTCGAGCTCGCCGCCACGAAGGTCGAGGCGGGCGGCATCGAGACGTGGTTCGAAGCATCCCCCGAAGATTTCGGCGTCGACGAGACGCGCTATCGCAAACTCACCGACACGCTCGACGTGTGGTTCGACTCGGGGACCACGCACGAGACGGTGATGGGACGCCACGGCCGCGGCTCGCATGCGAGCGAGACGCAATTCCCGGCCGACCTCTACCTCGAGGGCTCCGACCAGCACCGCGGCTGGTTCCACTCGTCGCTCCTGACGTCGTGCATGCTGAACGGCGTGCCGCCCTACAAGGCGCTGCTCACGCACGGCTTCGTCGTCGACGGCGAAGGCCGCAAGATGTCGAAATCGAAGGGCAACGTCGTCGCGCCGCAGAAGGTGGCGGGCACGCTCGGCGCCGAGATCCTTCGCCTGTGGGTGGGTGCGACCGACTATTCGGGCGAGCTGTCGATCTCTGACGAGATTTTGAAGCGGGTCGTCGAGAGCTACCGTCGCATCCGCAACACGCTGCGCTTCCTGATGGCGAACACCGCCGACTTCGATCCGGCGCGCGACGGCGTCGCGCTGAACGACCTCGTCGAGATCGACCGCTACGCGCTCGCGCGCTTTCGCGCGCTGGCCGATGCGGTGATCGGCGACTACGACAACTACGAGTTCCACCTCGTCGTGCAGCGGCTGCAGACCTATTGCTCGGAGGACCTCGGCGGCTTCTACCTCGACGTCCTCAAGGATCGCCTGTACACGACGCCCGCGGAGGGCATCGCACGCCGCTCGGCGCAGACCGCGCTCGCGCAGATTCGCGACGCGCTGCTCGCGCTGATGGCGCCGATCCTGTCGTTCACCGCCGAGGAAGCGTGGTCGATCCTGCGCGCGAGCGATCCGACGATCTTCGTGCGCACGTGGGGCGAGTTGCTGCCGGAAGTGGCGGACGCCGACGCGCTCGTCGCCAAATGGGATCGCATCCTCGCCGTGCGCGCGCTCGTGCAGAAGGAACTCGAAGCGGTGCGGCAATCGGGTGCGATCGGCTCGTCGTTGCAAGCCGATGTCGTCGTAGATGCCGACGGCGAAACGTACGACGCGCTGGCCTCGCTCGGCGACGATCTGCGCTTCGTGCTGATCACTTCCGCCGCGCGCGTCCGGCGGGGCGACGCGCTGCGCGTGGTCGTGACGCCGAGCGCGGCGCAGAAGTGCGAGCGCTGCTGGCATTGGCGTGCCGACGTCGGCGCGGATGCATCGCATCCGGGCCTGTGCGGGCGCTGCGTCGCCAATCTCTTCGGCGACGGTGAAGCGAGGTCTTACGCATGACGGATGTGGCTGCCGTGCGTGCGCCGGCCTTCGGCAACCTGCGCTGGCTGTGGCTCGCGGTGATCGTCATCGTGCTCGACCAGCTGACGAAGCATCTCGTCGTCGCGTCGCTTCGTCCGGGCGACAGCATCGTGGTCACGCCGTTCGCGAGCCTCGTGCTCGCGTTCAACCGTGGCGCCGCGTTCAGCTTCCTCGCAAGCGAGACCGGCTGGCAGCGCTGGCTCTTCACGCTGGTCGCGATCGCGGCGTGCGCGGTGATGGCGTGGCTGCTGTCGCGCGGCGGCCGCGCGCTCTTCTGCGCAGGCCTTGCGCTGATCATCGGCGGCGCACTCGGCAATCTCTACGATCGCATCACGCTCGGCCACGTCGTCGACTTCGTGCTGCTGCACTGGCGCGACTGGTATTACCCGGCGTTCAACGTCGCGGACACGGCGATCACGATCGGCGCCGGCGCGCTGATCCTCGACAGCTTCCGTCAGCCACGCGAAGCGCGCGACAAGGCAAGCTGATGGACGTCGTGCTCGCCAATCCGCGCGGCTTCTGCGCGGGCGTCGACCGCGCGATCGCGATCGTCGAGCGTGCGCTCGAAGCGTTCGGCGCGCCGATCTACGTGCGCCACGAAGTCGTGCACAACCGCTACGTCGTCGACGAATTGCGCCGCAAGGGCGCGATCTTCGTCGAATCGCTCGACGACGTGCCGCCGGGCGCGACGATCGTGTTCAGCGCGCACGGGGTTGCGAAATCGGTGCGTGCCGAAGCTTTGCAACGCGGCCTGCGCGTGTTCGACGCGACCTGCCCGCTCGTCACCAAGGTGCACGCCGAAGTCGCGAAGATGCATCGCGAAGGCCGCGAGATCGTGATGATCGGTCATGCCGGTCATCCGGAGGTCGAGGGCACGATCGGCCAGTGCGATGGCAACGCGCATCTCGTCGAATGCGTCGACGACGTGGCGGCGCTCGTGGTGCGCGATCCCGCGCGCCTCGCCTACGTGACGCAGACGACGCTGTCGATCGACGACGCCGCGGCGATCGTGTCGGCGCTGCGTGCGCGTTTTCCGGCGATCGTGGGCCCGCGCAAGGGCGACATCTGCTACGCGACGCAGAACCGCCAGGATGCGGTCAAGGCGCTCGCGCACGACGTCGACGTCGTCATCGTCGTCGGCAGCCGCAACAGTTCGAACTCGAACCGGCTCCGCGAGGTCGCGATCCAGCACGGCGTATGCGCATATCTCGTCGATGGCGCCGACGACGTCGATGGAGCGTGGCTTGGCGATGCGACGCGTATCGGCCTCACCGCTGGGGCGTCGGCACCCGAAATTCTCGTGCGCGACGTCGTCGCGCGGCTGCTCGAACTCGGCGCCGAATCGGTCACCGAGCTCGACGGTGCTGTCGAGCGCGTCGTATTCGCGTTGCCGAAGGATCTACCGGCGGCCGGCAGCGTCGCTGCGCAACCACACGAGTAAGGCTACGAACGTCGCGGCCGCGACGGCGCAGGCGACCGCGGCGACGAGCGCATGCCGGGCGTGCTCACCGTACGCGCGCGTGAACCCTTCTGCAGCGTAGAACGGCAACAGCAGCGCGAGCCACTGCCGCTGGGCGGTCGCACCGCGCGCGACGCCGGGCAGCAGCACGGCGAGCGGTAATGCCTTCAGCGCAAGCCACGACGGGTGGCCGCCGAGGGGCGCCAGCACCAGTTCCCACAGAAGCTCGAGCAGGAGGAGGGCGAGCGTGCCCGCGACGCTCGCGCGCGGCGCGACCGCCCGGGCATCAGTCGTGAAGGGTCGCCCCGAGCGACTGATTGCGTCCCCCGGGGGGCAGCGAGCAAAGCGAGCGTGGGGGAACTTCATCCGGTCAACGCACCGCGACGAATTCGTACAGGTCGAACCCGGGACCCTGCTCGACGAGCTTGGTCAGTACCGCGAAGCCCGCGCCTCCACGCCGCCGCAAGCTCACCGCCTGCTCGAGGGCGAACGCGCCCGCGGGTGCGGCGAGTTGCGGGCTCGCCTCGTCGTCCTGCGCCTCCTCGGGCAGCACCAGCACCGGCATCAGGTGGCTCTCGGGCGCGTCTTCGGCCGCGGCCGCGGCTGCTTCCGGCGCATCAGACAAGAGCTCGCAGCCGAATTCCAGGATGCTGCCGGCGAGCGTGTTGCGGAACCAGCGCACCATCGCGACCTGCAGGCCCTCGCGGCCGTCGACGCGCAAGGCGATCAAATCGCCCACGCGCAGCGGATTGGGCGACGGATCGATCTGCCGCAGTGCATACCCGCCTGAGGTATGGTTGATCACCTGGCATTCGGTCATCGGCGGCGGCGCCGGGACGCCGTCGGGCGGCGGATGCTCGGTGCCCCGGCTGTAGTGCCATACGCCAGGCAGGCCTGCGCACATGACGACGCGTGCGCGCGACGGCAGGCGATTGAACTGGCGCGCCGGCGGAATCGCCCACTGGCGCAACAGGCGCTTCAGGAGCGCGGTGTAGCGATGCCGCGCCTCGGGATCGGCGCCCGCTTCGCGCGGCAGCAACCCTCCGGCTTCGAGCGCGCGGATCTGCTCCTGCAGCTCGAAGGCGAGGTCGAACGTGAGCAGGAAGAGCTTCGTGCCCTCGGTGTTGCCGCCCTTGTTCGCCGAGAACGGCGGAAAGTCGTGGCCGACCGGGACGATGGCCACGGCCTTCGCGAGGCGGTGCACCGGCGGCACGGGCGTGAGCTTCGCGAGTTGCGCGTGCTCCTGCAGGTAATGCAGCACCATCGCGAGCTGGCTCGGCAGGAAGCCATACGGATTCGCAAGCGCGAGCAAGAGCGACTGCACGTACAGGCGCTCGAGCGTGACGTCCGGCTGATCGACGGTCACGGCGTGACGGTGTATGTGCCGCTCGCGCGTGAACATGTAGATCTCGTGCGCGTCGTACCAGGTGTGCGACGGGACCGGCGCGTACGAAAGATAGCTGTTGGCGAGCACGCGCGAGGTCGCCTGGAATGCGCGCCGCACCAGCGACACGAGACGGCGCGGGCCGCCGAAGCGGAAGCGCCGCCCCGATTCGGCGACGAGCAGCCGCTTGTACGCCGTCGACAGCTCGATCGCGAGTGTCAGCGCCGATTTCGCGGCTTCGAGATCGTCACCGGCCAGCGGATGCGTCGCGCGGATGAAGCGATGCTCGAGGCGCGGCCACAGAAGCGCCGCCGCCTTCCAGTACTGTTCCGCGAGATCGAGCCGCCGCGCGTGGCTCATCGACACGCGATTCACCGCCGCGAGCGCTTCGCCCATGACGCGCGCGGCGAAGCCCGGCTCGCGCGTGGACATCTCGGTCAGCCATTGCGCGGCGCGCGACGGACGGATTTCGGGAGGATCGCGCGGACGATCGGCGAACGGCGGCAGTCGGAGCGCGAGCGGCATGGAGACGGCGTGTCGCCGTAGTGCGACAAGGATGTCGAGCGCCGCCGATTATACGGGCTCGCGCAGGAACTCGACGACGATCGCGACCTGCTCGGGCGACATCAGCATCGGCGCATGACCCACCTGTGGAATCTCTGCCACACGTGCACGCGGACCGCGCTCGCTCATCGCCTGCGCGGTGGCCTGCGACAACAGGTCCGAATGCTCGCCGCGCAGCACGAGCGTCGGGCACGCGATCGCGTCCCACAGCGTCCAAAGGTCCGGCGCCACCGCTTGGGCGCGAAACGGAATCGCAATGCGCGGGTCGTAGCCGACCGTCCAGCGGCCGTCGTCGAGTTGGCGCGCATTGGTACGGGTGATGTGCTCCCACTGCTCGTCGGTCAACGGCCCGAACGGCGCGGAAATGGTGCGAACGTACAGCGCGAGTTGCTCGTACGTCGCGAACGTCGGCGCGAGGCCGAAGTACTGACCGATGCGCGCGAGCGCTTCAGGCTCGATCGACGGACCGACGTCGTTCACGACGAGGCGAGACACCGGTGTTCCCGGTTGCGCCCCCATGATCATGCCGAGCAGGCCGCCCATCGACGTGCCTACCCAGGACACTTCGTCGGCGCCGCTTCGCGCGATCAGCGCCGTCAGCGCGGTCAGATACACGGGTGTCACGTAATCCATCGGTTCGCGCAGCCATTCGCTCTGGCCGCGGCCGGGCATGTCGACGGCGAGCACGCGATGCGTGGGCGCGAGCGCCTCGGCGAGCACGTCGAAGTCGCGGCCGTTGCGCCCGATGCCGTGCACGCAGATCACGACGTGGTCGTTGTCGGCGGCGCCCCAGTCGTAATACACGACGCGATGGAATCCGTGAGGGGAAAGACTCGGGAAGTGCTTCGTGCGCGGCGTGGTGCGTGTCAGCATCATCGGCCTTCGAGCGTGCGATGGAGGATCAGCAGCATGGCGGCCGTCGCGCCCCAGATGTAGCGCGTGGTCCACGGAATCGACCAGTAGTCGCGGCGCACGTCGCCGATCATGCGGAAATTGCGCTTGTGATTGGCGGGATCGAGGACGAAAGCGAGCGGCACTTCGAATACGTCGGCCACTTCGACGGGATCGGGTGCCAAGTCGAACGGCGGCTCGATCCAGCCCACGATCGGACGCACGCGATAGCCGCTGACCGTCTCGTAGTTCGCGAGCTGGCCGAGCACGCGCACTTTCGCGGGGGCGAGGCCGATCTCCTCGCTCGTTTCGCGCAGCGCGGCGGCGGCATGGCTCGCGTCGGCGGTCTCCACGCGGCCGCCGGGAAAGCTGATCTGCCCCGGATGATCCGGCAAGGACTCGCTGCGTTGCGTGAGCAGCAGTTGCAGCCCATGCGGGCGATTGACGAGCGGCACCAGCACCGCCGCGGGAATCGGCGGCCCTTCGCGACCCGGCAGGCGAAAGCCATCCGACAGGCCGACGGCGCCGGGCGGCGCCGGACGCGCGAGGCGCTCCTCGAGCCATGAGGGCTGCGAAGCGGGGGTGAGGTCGAACAGCGGGAGCCGTGACGCCGGAGGCATTGCGAGCGCGCGCCGCACGCCGGCGCTGGCCGAATGATACCGTGCAGCGCTTCAGTGGCCCGGGAACGTGCAGAGCGTGCGGACCGAGTACTCCTGGCGCTCGAGCCGCGCGCGGCCGCCGAGTTCCGGGAGGTCGATGACGAACGCCGCGCCCACGACGGCCGCGCCCGTCATCTCGATCAACTTCAGCGCTGCTTCCGCCGTGCCGCCGGTCGCGAGAAGATCGTCGACGAGCAGCACGGCCTCGCCTGCGCCCATCGCGTCGCAGTGGATCTCGAGCCGGTCGTTGCCGTACTCGAGGGCGTAGTCGCGGCCGAACCTCTTGGCGGGAAGCTTGCCGTGCTTTCGGACGGGCACGAATCCGGCGCGAAGCCGGTGCGCGAGCGCCGCGCCGATGATGAAGCCGCGCGACTCGACGCCGGCGACCTTGTCGACGACGCCTTCGGGATAACCTGCGGCGAGCGTTTCGATGACGCGGTGGAACCCGGCGCGATCCTTGAGCAGCGTGGTGATATCGCGAAAGGTCACGCCGGGCTTCGGGAAATCGGGAATGCTGCGGATCAAAGCGGCAATGTCGATGTCACCCTTCACGTGTTCTCCCTCGATCGCTGACCGATGATGTACCCGTTGCTGACGATGCTCGTCGTATGCGCGACGCTGATCGTCGTGTATCCGCCTGCAGCGCTCGCGATCTTTCTGCTCGGCGCGATCGTGACCGGCTGGGCAGCTTTGCGCAAGGCGCGAGCGCGTGCCGGCCAACGGGCGGCCGACGCGCTGCGTCGCGATACCGATGTCGATGGAAGCGCGTGAGCGCCAGGACCGCGTGCAGCCGATTACTGCCCGGTCCTCCGGCTCCGCGCAGCAATTCGAGAATGCGCCATTGCGCTTTCATGTCAACGCTTCGCACGTACAATTCGTGCCGACCTGCCGCCATGCCTTCGCACATGATCGACCCGAATCGTCCCGCGAGCCTCAACATGAAGCTGCTCGCCCACCACACGCTCGACGGGTTCGGTGGCATGGGGGAGGGCGTGGCCATCCAGTGCCTGCCGCAAGGCCGTCGCGTGCTGTGGATAGCGCACGAGAACGCGCCGAAGAACTTCACGGCCGTCGACGTCACCGAGCCGCGCTCGCCGCGCGTGCTGGTGCAAACCGAGCTGCCGCACGCATCGATGCGGTCGAATTCGCTCGACGTGTCCGGCAACCTGTTGGCGGTTGCGTACCAGGTGAGCACGCCGGGTCTCGCGCCGGCGGGTTTCGAGCTCTTCGACATCAGCGTGCCCGAGCGGCCGCGTTCGATCGCGATGTTCGACGCCTCGGCACCGCACTCGCGCGGCTGCCACGCGTTGTGGTTCGTCGATGGCAAGACGGTGCACATGACCTGCGGCGACCCGGCGCAGAGGCCGCGCAATGCGAAGGACGACCAGATCTATCGGATCGTCGACGTCTCCGATCCCCCGCGGCCCCGGGCACGCGGCTCGTGGCACTTGCCCGGCACGATGGAGAACGACGACGCACCCCCGCCCACGCGGCTTGCGGCGCCGTTCGATTCGGGCTTTCGCGCGCACAACACGAACGTGTATCCCGATCGTCCGGACCGCTGCTACATGGGCTACATCGACGGCGGGGCGATCATTCTGGATATCGCCGACCTCGACCGGCCGAAGCTCGTGACGCGCTGGCGCAACTCGCCGCCCTTCAATGGCTTCACGCACACGGCACTGCCGCTCTTCGGGCGCGGTCTCGTCGTCGTGAGCGACGAGTGCGTGATGGATGACGGCGCCGACTGGCCGAAGCTCGTGTGGGTGCTCGACGGACGCGACGAGCGGAACCTCGTCAACCTCGCCACGCTGCCGGCACCGCCGGTCGATGCGTTCAAGCGCCGCGGCGGACGCTTCGGTGCGCACAACCTGCACGAGAACCCGCCGGTGCCTGGCGCGTGGAAATCCGAGGACATTGTCGTCGGCACGTTCTTCAACGCGGGCGTACGCGCCTACGACATCACCGACCCGTTCGCGCCGCGCGAGATCGCCTACTATGTGCCGCCGGCGCCCGCCGGTACGCCGGTCGGCGCGGTGCAGCTGAACGATCTCTTCGTCGACGACCGCGCGGTGCTCTACACCGTCGACCGCCACACCGGCGGGCTGTACGTGCTGGAGACGAATTTCTGACCCCGAAGGCGTCTGTCGTCGGCGCTTCGGCCCTCCTGCGCGACTCGCGCATTCCCGTCGTCGTCGTCAGCGGCTTCCTCGGCAGCGGCAAGACCACGCTGCTGCAGCGGATGCTGGCGGCGCCCGCGTACGCCGAGTCGCTCGTCATCGTGAACGAGTTCGGCGAAGTCGGCATCGACCACCACCTGCTCGAGCGCTCGGACGACCGCACCGTGCTGCTCGAGAACGGGTGCCTGTGTTGCGAATTGCGCGGCGACCTGCAGGAGACGCTCGTCGACGTGACGATGCGGCGACGCCGCGGCGAGCTGCCCGGCTTCGATCGCGTGTTCGTCGAAACGAGCGGCCTCGCCGACCCGGGTCCGATCGTGCAAACGCTTTTCAGCGACCGGGCCCTTGCGCACGATTACCGCCTCGCCCGCGTGGTTACGCTCGTCGACGCCCACGACGGTGAGGCGCGCGCCGCTGCCGCCACCATCGCCACGCATCAGGTCGCCTGTGCGGACGTCGTCGTCCTGTCGAAAGTCGATCTCGCCGACGCAGAGGCACTGCACGCCACCGAAGCGTGGGTGGCGGACATCAACGGTTTCGCGCGATTGGCGCGATCCGCGCGAGGTGACGTCGATCACGCGCTGCTGCTCGACGCGGCTGCTGCGCCGTGGACGCATGTCCCTCAGGCCACGCGTGGGCGTTCGGTCATGCATGCCCCGGGCGAGCATCCGCGGGACATCGATACCGTGGCGCTGCGCTTCGACGATCCGGTGCCGCATGCGGCGTTCGACGTGTTCCTCGATACGCTGGTGCGCCTGCGCGGCCCCGACCTGCTGCGCGTGAAGGGCATCCTCCGCTTCGACGACATGCCGCAGCCCATCGTCGTGCAGGGCGTGCGTCACGTGTTCGACGCGCTGCGTCCGTTGCCGCACCCCGCCGCCGCGAATGCCGGCTCGGCGCTGGTGTTGATTGCGCGGCGCTTGCCGTCCGAGCAGGTCGAAGCACTGTGGCGCGCGGTGCGCGCATTCACAGAGGCATCCGAGCCGCACGTCCGCTGAAGCCGCTCGCCCAGTCCTGAATTGCGTATGTCGTATAGTGCCGCGGCGATGCGCGCGCCATGCCGTGCGCCGATCATCCGTCAGGGGGAATGCACAAGTTGGAATCGTTCGTTCGGCTCGCGAATGCGAGCCTCGCCTACGGCGTCGAGGACAAGGAGGTGCTCGCAATCGACGACGTCTCGATGACGATCCGCGAGGGGGAGTTCATCGCGCTGGTCGGACCGAGCGGCTGCGGCAAATCGTCGCTGCTGAAGCTCGTGTCCGGATTGCATCCGGCGCTTCGCGGCGAAGTGATCGTCGACGGAAGGCAGGTCACGTCGCCCATCAGCATCTGCGGCATGGCGTTCCAGAATTCGACACTGTTGCCATGGCGGAGCGCGCTCGACAACGTGCTGCTTCCGCTCGAGATCGTCGAGCCCTACGCGAGCAGCTTCCGCCGCCGCAAAGGCGAGTACGTCGAGCGTGCCCGCGGCCTGCTGCGCTCGGTGGGACTCGCCGGATTCGAGGACAAGTATCCGTGGGAGCTGTCCGGCGGCATGCAGCAGCGCGCATCGCTCTGCCGCGCGCTGATCCACGAGCCGCGCATCCTGCTGCTCGACGAGCCGTTCGGCGCGCTCGACGCGTTCACGCGCGAGGATTTGTGGGCCGTGCTGCAATCGCTGTGGATCGAGAAGCGGCCGACGGTGATCCTGGTGACGCACGATTTGCGCGAGGCCGCTTATCTCGCGGACACCATCTACGTCTCGAGCCCGCGGCCCGGGCGCATCGTGTCGCGCACGGAAGTCGAGTTCGCGCGCCCGCGCACGCTCGAGACGACGTACGCCCCCGAGTTCATCGCCAAGGTCCACGGCCTGCGCGAGAGGATCGCGCACTGAAATCGAAATGAAACCTCCACCCACGTTCGCACGACCGCTCCCGGCCAAGGAGCGGACCGATCGCCCGAGGCGCGCACCGCTCGTGTCGGCGCCACTCGTCCGCCGCATCACGCCGTGGCTCGTGACCGCGAGCTTCTTCATCCTGTGGGAAATCGTCTGTGTCGTCTTCCACGTCGATACCTTCATCCTGCCGAAGCCCAGCCAGATCGTCGTCAGCCTGTTCCAGCACTATCCTGCAATCACGGCCAATGCGTTGCAGACGCTCTACACGACGCTTGTCGGTTTCGCGCTCGCGGTGGCGGTGGGCTTGTTCCTGGGCATGCTGGTCGGGGCGATGCCCCCCGTCTACAACGGCATCTACCCGGTCATGGTGGGCCTGAATGCGATCCCCAAGGTGGCGATCGTGCCGATCCTCGTGATCTGGTTCGGCATCGGCACCGTGCCGGCGATCATCACGGCGTTCGTGATCTCGTTCTTCCCGATCATGGTCAACGTCGCCACGGGACTCGCAACGATCGAGCCCGAGATGCGCGACGTGCTGCGCTCGCTCGGCGCGCGGCGCTGGCAGATCCTGCGCAAGGTGGGCATCCCGCGTGCGATGCCGTATTTCTTCGCGTCGCTCAAGGTGGCCGTGACGCTCGCGTTCATCGGATCGATCGTCGCCGAAACCGTCGCGTCGGACCGCGGGATCGGCTACCTGATGATCGCCGCCAGTGCACGCTTCGACATCACGCTCGTGTTCGCCGGGCTCCTCGTGGTCGCGCTGATGGGCATTGCGATGTACGAAGTGTTCGCGTACGTCGAGCGGCGCGTCACCTTCTGGGCGACGCGCGGCAACGAAATGCTGACGTGAACCGGAGAAGACGATGCTTCCGAAGCATGGCCGTTACGATTACTCGCCGATCAACTCGCGGGCCGATTACTCGTGGCCCGGCGGCAAGCGGCTCGCGTTCTGCGCCGTCACGAACCTCGAGGTGTACGCGTATCGCAAGGGCACCGGCTGGGATCCGGCGAAGGTCGGCGAGCCGCAGAACCAGCGCAACTATTCGTGGCGCGACTACGGCAATCGCGTGGGTGTGTGGCGGCTGTTCGATCTCTTCGACCAGCTCGGCATGCCTGCCGCGCACAACGTCAACTCGCTCCTGTACGACGATCATCCGCAGATCTTCGAGCGCATCCGCCAGCGCCGCGACGAGATCATCGCGCACGGCCGCACGAACGCCGAGCGCCAGGGCGACCTGTGGGAGCTGGACGAACGGCGCCTGATCGACGACGTGACCCGTGTGATCGAGGCGCACGAGGGCAAGCCGCCGAAAGGGTGGATGGGTCCGGCGGCGTCGGAAAGCAACACGACGCCCGACCTGCTGCAGGAGGCCGGGTATCGCTACGTGATGGACTGGCCCGCAGACGACCAGCCGTTCTGGCTGCGAACGCGCAAGGGACGCATTCTTTCGGTGCCCTATCCGGCGGAGCTCAACGACTCGGCATCGATCATCCACCGCCGCGACTCGGTCAACCAGTTCGCCGACATGATCGTCGCGCAGTTCGACGAGATGGTCGAGCAGTGCGTTGCGCAGCCGCTCGTGCTCACGTTGTCGCTGCACGCGTTCGTCGTCGGCCAGCCGTTTCGGATCGGTGCGCTGCGCAAGGCGTTGCAGCATTGCGTCGGGCATCCGAAGAACGATCGCGTGTGGTGGACCACGCCGGGCGCCGTCGCCGATCACTGCTACGCTCTGCCCGCGGGCATCATCCCCGGGGGTTGATGCATGCTTTCGCAACGAGGGAGCAGGGCGCGGATCGGAAGCCGCCTTGCCACAAGAACGACACATTGGAGGTCTGACATGTTCCGCCGCATTGCCGTCGTCATCGGTCTCGCGATTTCGGTCAACGCACTGCCTGCGTCCGCGCAGCAGGTCGAAACGTCCGACGTCAAGATCACGCTCGACTGGGCGTTCCAGGGCCCGCAGTCGATGTTCCTGTACGGGTTGCAGGAAGGGCGCTTCAAGAAGGAGGGGATCAACGCGACGATCGACCGCGGCAGCGGCTCGAGCGACGTGATGACGCGCGTGGCGTCGGGCGCGTACCAGTTCGGGTGGGCCGATATCGCGACGATGATCAAGTTCAACGCCGAGAACCCGAACAACAAGCTGACCGCCGTGTACGTGACCGGCGGCAATTCGCCGCTCGCCGTCGTCACCGTCGAAGGCCGCGGCATCAAGACGCCGAAGGACCTGCAGGGACGCACGCTCGGTGCAACGGCGGGCAGCGCGGCGTTCACGCTGTTCGACGTGTTCGCGCAAAGCGCGGGCTTCGATCCGAAGACGATCACGTGGAAGCAATTGAGCGGACAGTTGCGCGAGCCTATGATGGTGCGCGGCACCGTCGACGCCGTCGCGGGCTTCACGACGTCGAGCATCATGAGCGTCGTGCAGCTCGGCGTGCCGCTCGAGAAGATCGTCACGTTCCGCTACAACGACTTCGGTGTGAAGCAGTACGGCACGGCAATCATCGCGAAGCCGGATTTCATCAAGCAGAATCCGAAAACGGTCGCGGCGGTCGTGCGCGCGATCAACAATGCGCAGAAGGACGCGATTGCCCACCCGCAGCAGTCGGTCGAGTCGATCAAGGCACGCGACTCCCTGGTGGACCTCAAGATCGAGTGCGTGCGTCTCGTCGACGGCCTCAAGAACCTCACGCTGACGCCCGAGTTCAAGCAGAAGGGCCTGTCGTCGATCGACGAGAAGCGCCTCGAGGCATCGATCGAGGAGACCGTGAAGGCGTTCGGCCTGAAATCGTCGCCGACGACAGCGGAAGTGTTCACCGCCGCCTACCTGCCGCCCGCGGCGGACCGGATGCCGCCGGCGCTCGGTTCCTGCAGCTGACGACGAGCTAGCTGGCCCGGGATCCGGCGGCGCTCGCGCCGTCCGGATCACCGCAGCGCATTGCCCAGCAGGCTGGCGAGCGCACGGCGCCCGATCGGCGTCGGCTCGATCGCGCGCGAGTCGGCCACGCGCGCGAGCCAGCGCCGATCGACGAAGTGGCTGAGGAGGGCGACTGCGAGCGGCCCGGCGAAATGGTCGCGCCGCTCCGACCAGTCGAGGCATGGATAGACGATGCCGCGACGGCTCGTCTTCACCGTATCGGCGTCGAGCCCGAGCGTGTGCAACGTGGCGCGGCCCTCATCGGTCAGCCGGAACGCTTCACCGTCGTGCGCCAGCGCGCGGCGTTCGACGAGCGCGTCGTGGAGCGCCACGCCGAGCCGGCCTGCGAGATGCCCGTAGCAGCTTCGCGCCTCGCGTAGCGACCGAAACGCGCCGGTCGACCAGCGATCCTTCGCCGCCGTGCTCGACGCATCGCTCTCGGCAACGAGGGAAAGCGCTTCCAGCGCGTGCGCAATGTCGCCATTCGCAAGCCGAAAGTAGCGATGGCGGCCTTGCGAGCGGATCGCGACGAGCGCTGCGTCGACGAGCTTCGAAAGATGCGCGCTCGCCGTTTGCGGCGTGATGCCCGCGGCGCGCGCGAGCTCGCCGGCGGTGACATGTTCGCTGCCCAGCAGATGGGTGAGCATGCGGGCGCGCGTCGGATCGGCGATCATCGCGGCGATGCGCGCGAAGCGGGGTTCGGGGTCCCTGGACATCGTCGAAGCGTAGCGGTGGCGGGGTGTGTGAATCAAGGATTGCCGCGTCGCGTGACGAACGCGATCGCGCGGGCGCCCGGCAGGCGAATGAAGCCCCGGACAGTTGGCTGGTTGCCCCACGCGATCAGCGCGGCCACGACCATCAGCGCGGCCGAACTCGCCGCGGCCGCCTGCAATGCCGTCACGAGGTTCATGTGGCTCGCGAGCGCGCCGAACGCGGCCACGCCGAGCGCGCCGCCGACCTGGCGTGCCGCGTTCAATGCCCCGGACGCTGTGCCGGCGAAACTGCGATCGACGCTCGCCAGCACCGTCGCCGTCATCGCCGGCACGGCGAGCCCCATGCCGAAGGGAACGAGCGTGAATCCCGGCAGCATCTGGATGAAGCTACTTGTGGCATCGAGGCGAGCGATGAGGACGAACCCGGCGGCACCGATCAGCGCACCCGCGACCATCGGTGTGCGCGTGCCGGAGCGGGAAACGAGCGCGCCGCTGGCGATGTTCGACACGATGAACGTCGCCGTCAGCGGCAGATAGGCGAGTCCCGTGTCGAGGGCCGAGTAATGCCGGACCTGCTGCAGATAGAGGCACAGCACGAACACGATTCCATAGTACGTGAGGTTGGCGGCCACACCGAACAGGACCGCGCGCGCGAAACCGGGCCGGGCCAGGAGCGTGAGCGGAAACATCGGTGCCTCGGCGCGCGCCTCGACGATGCGAAAGGCGATTGCGCCGAGCAGGGTGATCGCCGCCCCGATGACGAATATCGGAGGCCTCGCATGTTGCGACGATGCCTCGATGATCGAACCGACCAGCGCAATCAGCGACACGATCGCGAGCAGCTGGCCGCGAATGTCGAACGCGCGGGCGGGATGGCGCGAGATCGGCACACGCTGCCGCATGACGAATGCGATGGCAGCCGCGCAGATCGGAATGTTGACGAGGAAGACGCTCCGCCAGCCGAATGCCGTGAGCAGGATGCCGCCTGCGATCGGCCCGGCCGCGATCGACACGCCGCCCGCTGCGGTCCAGAAAGCGACAGCACGCGCTCGCGCCTTGCCGTTATCGCCGCACGCTGCATTGAGCAGCGCGAGCGAGCTCGGCAGCAGCAGCGCGGCGCCGACGCCTTGCAGCGCGCGCGCCGTCACGAGCCAGCGCACGTCCGGCGCGAAGGCGCAAAGCGCGGAAGCGAGCGCGAACGCGGCGAGCCCGGCGGCGTAAGCGCGACGCGCGCCGATCCGGTCGCACAGGGCGCCCGCCGACAGCAGCAGCACCGCGAAGCTGAGCGTATAGGCGTCGACGACCCATTGGAGCCACGCGAGCGATGCGCCGAGCTCGTCGGCGATGCGGGGCAGCGCGACGTTGACGATCGTGACGTCGAGTTGCACGACGGCGAAGCCAAGGCTCGTCGTCGCGACGGTGAAGGCGAGCGCGCGAGTGGAAGCGTTCATGGCCTCCACCGTATCGCCTCCTTGCACGTCGATGCTTCGACGCGCAACGAAGCATCGCCCCCATTTTGCTAACGCATGCCGCTCGCCTTCGCGTGCCTCGCCAACGCGTCGAGCACGAATGCGCGCACCGCGATGTCGTCGTCGAGATCGCCGATGATCGAGGAAACAGCCGCGCACTGCCATGAGTGCGATCATTTGGCATGGCGCGCGAGAACCTGACTGTCACCAAAGCGATACGCGTGCTGCGCGAGCACGGCGTCCGGTACACCGACCATGCGTACGACTACGAGCCGCGCGGCGGCACGGAGGTGTCGGCGCGCGAGCTCGGCGTCGACGAGCACGCGGTGATCAAGACGCTGATCATGGAGGACGACTGCAAGCGGCCGCTGATCGTGCTGATGCACGGCGACCGCGAAGTGTCGACGAAGAACTTGGCGCGCTTCCTCGGCGTGAAGCACGTGACGCCGTGCGATCCCGCCGTGGCCGATCGGCACTCGGGCTACCAGGTGGGCGGAACGAGCCCGTTCGGCACACGAAAGACGATGCCGGTTTACATGGAACGGAGCATTGCGGACTTGCCATACATATACGTCAATGGCGGGCGGCGCGGATATCTCGTCGGCATGGCGCCGTCGGACCTGGTGCGGGTGCTGCAACCGGCGCTCGTCGATGTGGCGACGTCTCCATGAAACGGGGTCGGCTCGGAGACGGCACGACTACAATGCGCCGTCCCGCGCTTACCCGTGTCCCCAGCGATGAGCTCGCTCGACCACGCGAACCTGCCCAACCAAGGCCGCCCGGTGCGGCGCTTCGGTTCGATTGCGTTGTACGTCCTCGCGGTGGTGGCATTGGTCCTCGGATGCCGCAACGTGTCGCGCGATCATGAGGACATCAACGCGTACATGTCGCGCCGGGACGCCCGCACCGCGACGGCCGAAGGGACGGTGACGCGCTTCTACAGCAACATCCTGCGCAGTGGCCGCGAACAGCCGATGGAGATCATCCAATTCACCGCCGAGAGTGGCGAAACGTTCGAGGGCAAGGCCGTTCGCCGGGGCGACGCTCCGGGTCGCCACTACACGGTGCGCTACGACCCGCGCGATCCGCACAACTACGCGCTCCCGGAAATCGGCGATCCGGGCTATTCCTGGAAGGACGCGTTCCTGGGGAACGTCCCGTTCTTCGTGATCGCGCTGTACTTCCTCTGGCTGGCCTGGCGCATCGGCCGAGGGCCGGGGCAGGACGCATCCCGACTCGACTGATCGGTCAACGCTCGATGAGCAAGAAGCTCCCTGACATTTGACATAATAACAATTATACGAAGTATTCGAACGAAGCGACCGGGGCACCGTTCGTCGATTTACCGTCCGCCAGCGACGATTCGAGGTTGACGCTCTACGCCATCGAAGACTACGGTTTCGGCCTTCGAAGCGGATTCGGAGTCTCGCAAGGTGCTGAACCCGTCTGCAGCAGTTCGTGTCCTGCAATCGGTCGTTGCGCTGGCATCGTTCCTCTGCGGCAGCATCGGCTTGGCGCAGGCCATTCCGTCCTACGTGTTCGATTCGTCGCTGCTGCCCAGGATCGTGCAGATGCCTGCCAACTCCTGGACGAAGGTCAACGCCAATTTCTATAGCGACGTCTGGACGCCGCCGGATCTCGAGCCGCTCGGCAGCGACGGCGTCACGCATACGCCGTCGAAGATC
>JAICKU010000029.1 GCA_025927765.1 Burkholderiales bacterium | reverse complement strand
TCCACATGCTTCGGATTGCCCGCCGGCAGCAGCAGGCCCTGCATTCGGCGCGCCCATTCGATGACGACCGCGTCGGACGCATCGAGCATCGCGCGCACCAGCGGCACGTTGTATTCGCCGCTCGCCTCGTCGAGCCAGTGCACGAGGGCGGCGCTGGCCTGGTTGCGTGCGAGCGCCTCGATGCCGGCACGGCTGCCGCACGCGAGGATCGCGAGGCCCGAACGCGATTCGCGCACCGACCATTCGAGCAGCGGATCGTGACTGCCGGCGACGATCGGCGGTCGCGCCGCCGCTGCCGGCACCGGCGATGCGTTTCGCGAGCGCAACCACGCATCGAGTTGCGCGCGCGGAAAGAGCAGTTTGCCGGTCGCGCGCACATGCGGGATCGCGCCGTCGCGCACGAGGTCGTAGATCCGCCGCTCCTTCAGGCGCAGATACGCGGCGACTTCGCGCGTGTCCATCATCGCCGGCGCGTCGTCGCGCACGTCCGCGGTACGTGACGGCCTGGCGTCGCCGGCGCTCGGCTTCGCCTCGCCTGCCGCGCTCATGCCAGGATCGACTCGCGCGACAGCCGCCGCGCGAAGGCGCCGAGCGCGAGCGCGATCAGCACGAGCGGCGCGAGCCACGACAGCGCGAGTTGCGCGAGCGCAGGCGCTTCACCGCGCAGCGACGTGTTGAGCAGCGAATACTGCGCGGACACAGGCACGAGCATCAGCCACGATGGCTCCTTGCGCTGCATGAAAAGCTGGACGAGCGGAATCAGCGACACCACGAACAGCAGCACGGACACGTTCGCCTGCGCTTCGCGATACGCCTTGGCCCGGCTGCCGATGTAGAGCAGAAGTGCCGGCAGCATCAGGACCATCGGCACGAGCACGATCAGGAATCGGCCGAATTCGCGCGACCCGAACAGGAACGGGACGCCGACGGGCGGCAGCGGCGCGAACGCGAGCGTCAGGTAGAAGCCGGTGAGCGTCAGCACGACGACGAGCGCATCGAACGCGACGACCGCGAGCCATTTGCCGACCACGATCTCGAGCGGCCGGGCCGGTGTGGTGAGCAGCGGCTCGAGCGATTGCCGTTCGCGTTCGCCCGCGGTCGTGTCGAGCGCGACCGCCATGCCGCCCATCAACGCGGCGAAGAGGCCGTAGTAGGCGACGAGAAACAGCACGAGCGCGCCCGATTGCTGTGGGGTGGCGAGATCGGCGTTCTCGATGCGCAGCGGATTCGCGACGCTCGCCGTCACGCCGCGCAGCATCAGCCGCTGCTCGCCCCACAAGCGGTTGTACGCGGCGAGCAGCGTCTCGGCCTGGTCGATCGACGCGCGTGCACGATCGCGGGACCGATCGTAGACGAGACGAACGCGACCGGGCCGGCCACCGGCGACGTCGTGCATGAACCCGTCGTCGACGACGAGCACGACGTCGAGGTCGCCGCGGCGGATCGCCGCTTCGTAATCGCCGGGCGCCGGCATCACCTTCACCTGCTGCCGCTCGAGGAACGCGACGACGGCGGGCGCATGCTCGGCGCCCTGCACGGGCAGCGTGAGGTCGCGCGCACGGCCGGCCTGGCTCGCCATGAGGTTGAAGATCAGCATGAGCAGGATGGGCCCGGCGAGGATCGACGACAGCAGCGTCACCGTGCCGGTGCGGCGGTCGCGGAACGTGTCGACGAGTTCCTTGCGGACGATCGCCAACGTGCGCTGCACGCTGCTCATGCGATCGTGCCTTCCTCGGCCCCGAGCAGAGCTACGAATGCATCCTCGAGATTCGTCGTCGCCGCCTGCGCCGTGAGGTCGGCCGCGGTCCCTTCGGCGACGACGCGCCCATGCGACAGCACGACGATGCGATCGCAAAGGGCGACCACTTCCTGCATCACGTGCGACGAGAACAGCAGGCAGCGACCCTGCGCGCGGAGCGTGCGTAACTCGTCGCGCAGCATGCGCACGCTCATGATGTCGAGGCCGTTCGTGGGTTCGTCGAGCAGGATCGTGCGTGGGTCGTGCACGAGCGCGCGCGCGATCGCGACCTTCATCTTCTCGCCCTGCGAAAAACCCGCGGTGCGCCGATCCGCGATGCCGGCGAGGCCGAGCGTGTCGAAGAGCGCGTCGATCCGTCGCTCGAGCGGAGCGCCGGCGAGGCCGTGCAGCGCGCCGTAGTAGCGAACGTTCTCGCGCGCCGTGAGGCGCGGATAGAGGCCGCGCGCATCCGACAGCACGCCGATGCGGCGTCGTACGTCGTAGCGGTCGGCGACCACGTCCTGGCCGTCGACCTCGGCGCGTCCCGCGTCGGGGACGACGAGTGTCGCGATCATGCGCAAAAGGGTGGTCTTGCCCGCGCCGTTCGGGCCGAGCAGTCCGGTGATTTCGCCGTCGGGCGCGACCAACGACACGTCGCGCACGGCCTGCACCTCGCGCCGCTTGCCGAACGCCTTCGCGAGGTGTTCGAGCGCGATCACGGCCGCGCGCCTCGTTCGTCCACGACGCCGTTCATGGCTGCGGCGCGAGACGATCGGGCCATGGCGGCGGCGGCGTCGACTGCGCGAAGAAGTTCACGCAACTCTCGGGGAGCTGGGCGAAGCCGGCCGCATCGACGAACGCGGCGATCAGCCGAGGCGCGCACGCGTTGGGCGACACGATATGGCCGAAGCCCCGCGCGACGATTTGCCGGCTGTTCGGCAGGTGCTTCGCCACCTCCGCCGCGTACTCGGGTGGCGTCACGGGATCGAGACCGCCGGAGAGCAGCAGCACCGGCACGTCGCTTTGCACCGGCGACGCGAAATCGGCGGGGTACGTGCCCTTGGGCCAGTGGTCGCACACGGCGATCGACAGGGCAGCGAGATGGCGCACGCGGGGATCGGCAACGCCGTTCGCGCGCTCGGCCGGCGTGACGCGCGGGATATCCTCGGCGCAGGTCACCGAGTAATAGAGCGCGGGCGAGAATGCATAGGGCAGGTCGCCCACGACGGTCAGCGAGGCGGCGAGGAGCGGCGCATATTCATGGTGCCGCGCGAGCGCGAGGAGTTCCGGAACGAGCGTCGCGACTTCCGGCGCGTAGGTGAGCGGCTGCAGCGCCGCGACGATGTTGTCGAAGTCGATGCGGATGTCGCGCGTAGCGCCGGTACGCGGATCGGTCAGCGCGACCGTACGGCCGCCGGCCAGGTCCCGTTGCAGATCGTCGAAGATCGTGTCGAGCGCCGGATGCGCCTGTGCGCACGACGGCGATCCCTGGCAGGCGGCGATCACGCGATCGATCGCGTGGTCGCGCGTTGGCCACACGTCGAACGCGATGCGCAGTGCCGGCGGGGCGACGCCGTCGAGCACCATCGAGCGGACGCGGTCCGGATGGCGCCGCAGGTATTCCTGCGCGACGCGCGTGCCGTAGCTGCCGCCCCATACGTTCCAGCGCGCGTAGCCAAGCGCTGCGCGCACGTCGTCGAGGTCGGCGACGAAAGCGCTGGTCGTGTATTGCGACGCGTCGACGCCCTTGGCAGCGAGTTGCGCCGCGCAGAGCGTTGCCTTCGGCACCGGATCGCTGTCGAACTCCGCGTGCTCGTCGGGAGCGAACGCCGCGCAGTCGAGCGGCGAAGAACGGCCGGTGCCGCGCTGGTCGACGAGCACGATGTCGCGGGTGCGCCGAACGTCGGTCAGTTGGCGGGCGAACGCGCCGAGGCTCGACGCTGCCTGGCCGGGGCCGCCGGCGACGATCACCAGCGGGTCGGGCGCCGGCGACAGCGTGTTCGCCGGCAGCACGGCGACGAAGATCGACAGCGTGCGGCCATTCGGCGAGCTGCGGTTCTCGGGCACGTCGACGTGCCCGCATTGGGCGGCCTGCGCGACCTTCGGCAGCCGGCATTCGCCGAGGGCGACGCGTCGCGGGTTCGCCGGACGCTCGCTGCAGGCGGCGAGGGCGGCGGCGCACAGGACGACGGCGGCAAGCGCGTGCACGCGGACCTTGGACGAGCGCACGGGAATCAGGTCGGGAAACTCCGGAAGAGCGGCTTGTCGATCTGCGACAACCTGACGCCGCGCGCCGTGGACGCTCCGGGACTGGGGCGGGCTGTGTCGGCCATGCGCGCATCCTAAGCCAAAGGCCGCGACGGCATCGCGGAACGCTGTCGAAACCGCCGGGTCCCTCGCTTGAAACGCAGCGAATCCGCCTCATTTCTTGCTCGTTCGTCCAATTCGGGACCCATCATGCGCTTCGACAAGCTCACCACCAAATTCCAACAGGCCCTCGGCGAGGCGCAAAGCCTCGCGCTTGCGAACGACAACGGCTACATCGAGCCCCAGCATGTGCTCTCGGCGCTGCTCATGCAACAGGACGGCGGAACCGCATCGCTGCTTGCGCGCGCGGGCGTCAACGTGCCGCGCGTCCAGACGGGCCTTCGCACCGAGATCAACAACCTGCCCAAGGTCACGGGGACAGGCGGCGAAATCACGATCTCGCGCGACCTCAACAACCTGCTCAACCTGACGGACAAGGAAGCCACGCGGCGCGGCGACCAGTTCATCCCGAGCGAGCTCTTCCTGCTCGCGCTGACCGAGGACAAGGGGCCCACCGGGCGTCTCCTCAAGGAAAACGGCCTCGACCGCGCGTCGCTGGAAGCGGCGATCGACGCCGTGCGCGGCGGGCAGAGCGTCGACTCGCAGGAGGCCGAAGGCCAGCGCGAGGCGCTCGGCAAGTACACGCTCGATCTCACCGAGCGCGCCCGCCAGGGCAAGCTCGACCCGGTGATCGGGCGCGACGACGAGATCCGCCGCTCGATCCAGATCCTGCAGCGACGCACCAAGAACAATCCGGTGCTGATCGGCGAGCCGGGCGTGGGCAAGACGGCCATCGTCGAAGGACTCGCGCAGCGCATCGTCAACGGCGAAGTGCCGGAGACGCTCAAGAACAAGCGCGTGCTGTCGCTCGACATGGCGGCGCTCCTCGCGGGCGCGAAATATCGCGGCGAGTTCGAGGAGCGGCTGAAGGCGGTCCTGAAGGACATCGCGGCCGACGCGGGCCGCACCATCGTTTTCATCGACGAACTTCACACGATGGGCGGCGCCGGCAAGGCGGAAGGCGCAATCGACGCCGGCAACATGCTGAAGCCCGCGCTCGCGCGCGGCGAGCTGCACTGCATCGGCGCCACCACGCTCGACGAATACCGCAAGTACATCGAGAAGGACGCGGCGCTCGAGCGGCGCTTCCAGAAGGTGCTGGTCGACGAGCCGTCGGTCGAGTCGACGATCGCGATCCTGCGGGGCCTGCAGGAGCGTTACGAAATCCACCACGGCGTCGAGATCACCGACCCGGCCATTGTCGCCGCGGCCGAGCTTTCGCACCGCTACATCACCGACCGGTTCCTGCCCGACAAGGCGATCGACCTGATCGACGAGGCGGCGGCGCGCATCAAGATGGAGATCGACTCGAAGCCCGAGGCGATGGACCGGCTCGACCGGCGAGCGATCCAGCTCAAGATCGAGCGCGAGGCGGTGAAGAAGGAAACCGACGAAGCGTCGAAGAAGCGCCTCGCGTCGATCGAGGAGGAGATTGCGCGGCTCGAGCGCGAGTACGCCGATCTGGACGAGGTTTGGCAGGCCGAGAAGGCGCAGGTCGCGGGTGCGCAGCACATCAAGGAGGAGATCGACAAGGTCAAGCTCCAGATGGAGGAGGCGAAGCGCAAGGGCGACTGGCAGCAAATGTCCGAACTGCAGTACGGCAAGTTGCCGCAGCTCGAGGCGCAGCTCTCGAAGGCCGACACGAAGCTCGCGACCGAAGAGCAGAAGAAGCCGAAGCTGCTGCGTACGCAGGTCGGCGCCGAGGAGATCGCCGAGGTGGTGTCGCGCGCGACCGGGATCCCCGTGTCGAAGATGATGCAGGGCGAGCGCGAGAAGCTGCTGCACATGGAAGAGCGGCTGCACAATCGCGTGGTCGGGCAGAACGAAGCGGTGCGGCTCGTTTCCGATGCGATCCGCCGCTCACGTTCGGGTCTGTCCGATCCGAATCGTCCGTACGGCTCGTTCCTGTTCCTCGGACCCACCGGTGTGGGCAAGACCGAGCTCACGAAGGCGCTCGCCGAGTTCCTGTTCGACAGCGACCAGGCGATGGTCCGCATCGACATGTCCGAGTTCATGGAGAAGCATTCGGTCGCGCGGCTGATCGGCGCACCGCCGGGCTACGTCGGCTATGAAGAAGGCGGCTATCTGACCGAAGCGGTGCGCCGCAAGCCGTACTCGGTGATCCTGTTCGACGAGATCGAGAAGGCGCACCCCGACGTGTTCAACGTGCTCTTGCAGGTGCTCGACGACGGGCGGCTCACCGACGGGCAGGGACGCACCGTCGACTTCCGCAACACGGTGATCGTGATGACGTCGAACCTCGCCTCGCCGCGAATTCAGGAGATGACGAACGAAGGCCGCGATCCGGGCGCGATCAAGGTTGCGGTGATGGCGGAAGTGAAGTCGGCGTTTCGACCCGAATTCGTGAACCGCATCGACGAGATCATCGTGTTCCATCCGCTGGCGCAGGACCAGATCGCCAACATCGCGCGCATCCAGTTGCGTGGACTCGAGGCACGTCTTGCGAAGCTCGACATCAGGCTCGACGTCGGCCCCGATGCACTCGCGCACGTTGCGCAGGCGGGTTTCGATCCGGTTTACGGCGCGCGTCCGCTGAAGCGCGCGATCCAGCAGGAGATCGAAAATCCGCTGGCGAAGGAGATCCTGTCCGGCGGGTTCGGCCCGGGCGACGTCGTGCACGTGCGCGATCGCAACGGGCACATCGAGTTCGACCGGACCGCGCAGGCGGAGCCGGTCGAGGCGTAAACCAAAATCGGGGTCAAAATCGGGGTCAGAGATGCATTTCCGGGAAAGCGCACGAAACGCTGCGCCTCGCCCCGAAATGCATCTCTGACCCCGATTTTGGCTTTTACACGAGCGGAGCGTGCCGCAGGTCGCGCAGGTCGGGGCCCTTCGGCATTGCGAGCGGGCGCTCGTGATGCGTCGAAGCCTTGTACAGCCCCGCTGCCAGCGCGCCCTGGATTGCGTACGCGAGCGCGCTCATCCAGTCGCGCAGGTCCGCGAGCACCGGGAACGTTCGCGCGAGCGCGTAGAGGTCGATCGCGAACATCGCGAGGCCGAACACCACGCCGGCGATCGCGGCGGAAACCACGCCTAAGCGATCCACGATGTAGGCGAGGACAATCCCCGACAGGGCACCGAGCGCGATGAGCAGCGCGCAACCGATCGCCATCGTGCGCGGGCCGCCGCCCGCGTGCGTGCCCGGCATGAACGCGTCGAGCGTCGCCGTGCCGAACACGACGAGCGGATGCCACGGCGACTGGCCGCGCATCGCCCACGAAAACGCGATCTCGACGATCACGAGCACGACCATCGCGATGATCCCGGCGATGAGCGCGGGGCCCCACGCAATGCTTCTGTCGTTCCGATCAACAAGCGTTGCCATCGCAAGCTCCTCGACAAGACGGTGAAGTGCTTGGGCTGACGCATATCGCGTACCGGGACGGGCCAAGAGGCGAGACCGCTTCCGATCCGGAGGCGACCCGGCAACAAATGCGCAGACGAACGAGGCATTGCGTCAATGCTGTCGGCGCGCGCCCGACCGGATTGCGGGCAATCCACGCACCAGGGTCTGCACGTTTCTGGAGCGGCGTAGAAGGCGCGGTCTTGGGTTAAACGTCCCGATCGCCGGTGTGCCAGGGCGCGCGCCGCAAGCGCTCGAGCGTCTCTTCCTCTTCGATATGGCCGAGTCGTGGCTTCACGAGGTCGCTTCTTGCGACAAGTCCGACGAGGCGCATCGACTGTTCGTCGGCGACCACCGGCATGCGTTCGAGCCGATGCAGGGCGAGTCGCGATGCCACCATGCGGCACGTGTCGTCGGGCAGGGCGACGACCGGTTGCGCCGCGACGAAAAGGTCGCCGACGGTGCGACGGAGGCCGTCTTCCGCGGCCGCGGCCAGCGTGGCCCGATCGACGGTGCCGACGACCGCAGCGTCGCGCACGACGGGAAACGCGCGGTGCGCCTGATCGGGCCCGAAATAGCGGGCCAGCGCCACGCTCACGGGCAGCGCAGCGTCGATCGTCTGCACGTCGCGCGTCATGACATCCTCGATGAACACCCGCTCGAGCGGATCGACGCCATATTCGCGATAGATGTGGTAACCGCGCCGCGCGATCTTCTCCGTGAGGATCGAGCGCCGCATCGTCAGCACGGTGAAGCCGTACGAGATCGCCGAGGTCGCGATCAGCGCCAGAAGCGCGTTCGGGTCGCGCGTCAACTCGAAGGCGAAGATCGTGGCCGTCAGCGGTGCGCGCATCACGCCTGCGAGCGTCGCCGACATGCAGACGAGCGGCCACAGCAACGGGTCGGCACCGGGCAGGACCGGCGCGAGCATGACGCCGAGGCCCGCGCCCATCATGAGGAGCGGTGCGAGAATGCCGCCCGACGTGCCCGAGGCGAGCGCAATCACCCAGATCACCGCCTTTACGATCAGCAGCCCGAGTGCGACCTCCAGAGCGAGATGTCCATGCAGCAGGTCGCCGATGACGTCATACCCTACGCCGAGCGCGCGCGGCTCGAAATAGCCACCGATGCCGACGGCGAGTCCGCCGATCGCCGGCCACCAGCTCCAATGAAACGGCAGCGCACCGAACAGATCCTCGACCTTGTAGAGCGATGCGGACAATAGCGCCGACAGCGCGCCGCACAGCAGTCCCGCGACCACACACGAGGCGAGCGCGAGCAGGCCGGGCGCAGCGGTTTCCAGCGGAAAGAGCGGACCGGAGGAGGACATGAGGAGCGGCCGGATGAATCCTGCGACCGTGCATGCGACGGCAACGGGCAGGAGGCTGCGCGGCCGCAACTCGAACAGCAGCAGTTCGACGGCCAGCAGCACGGCAGCGACCGGTGTGCCGAATACCGCGGTCATACCCGCGGTGGCACCGGCGACGAGGAGCGCCTTGCGTTCGGCGGCCGTCAGGTGGATGTACTGCGCGATCAGCGAGCCGATGGCTGCGCCGGTCATGATGACGGGCCCCTCAGCGCCGAAGGGGCCGCCGCTGCCGATGACGATGCCCGAGGACAGGGGTTTCAGCACGGCCACTTTCGCCGACATGCGGCTCTTCCCGAAGAGGATCGCCTCGATCGCCTCCGGGATGCCGTGCCCGCGGATCCGATCCGATCCATAGCGGGCCATCAGCCCGACGATCAACCCGCCGATCACGGGCACGACGATCACCCATGGGCCGAGGGTATTGTCGGCCGGCGACGTATACGCGATCGACGCCTTCTGGAAGAAGAAGACGTTCGTGAAGAAGCGGATCAGGTCGAGCAGCGCCGCCGCGCCGAGCGACGCGACGCCGCCGATGACGGCGGCGAGCCCTGCGACACCGAGAAGCCTGCGGTTGAGCGCGAAATCGCCCTTCGTCGAGGGCGCGCTCATGCTCCCGAAAGCCGCATCGAGTCCACGACAGATTTTAGCAAGCGCGCGCCGGCCGGCGCCGCGCGCCGTCGCGATTACATGTAAGGAACCTGCCGGGGCGGCATCGAAGCGGCGAGGCTCCTTGCCAATCGCGAAAGCGACGACGCGACGTGCGCGAGCGACGACGACGACCGGGGCAGGGCGAGCGTGCGGCCGCGGGGCCCGACGATCGTGAACGCGCTGTCCTGCTGCGCCTCCACCACGGTGTCGCCGTCGAACTCGACCACGAACGTATCGCCTCCGCGCAGCACGGTGTCGTTCAGCCGGCCTTCCTGAGTGAGCCAAAGGGTTCCTCTGCGAAGGTGCAGCGTTGCGCCGCGCACGTCGGGCAGCGTGATCGCTTCTCTCGTCGCGAGGTTGACGAGCGTTCTGGTTTGGTAGCAGGCCATGATGAACCTCCGTTAGAATGCGCTTGGTGCATTCGAGGTGCGACGCAAGCTTGCCGGGTTTCGCGCGGGCGAAGCCGGCTTCCACGCTCTCGATGAAACGAATTTTCGACCTCGCGCTGGTGGATATCAAACGATCGATTCTCATGCTTCGCATGCACGTAACGCATGCATAGGACGCTTCGCGCGCTGCCGTCGCTCGACTTTCTCCGCGGCTTCGAGGCGGCCGGGCGCAGGCTCTCGTTCACGCTCGCCGCGCAGGAGCTGTTCCTCACGCAATCGGCGCTGTCGCGCCAGATCAAGGCGCTCGAGGACGCACTTGGCGTTCCGCTCTTCGAGCGTCGTCATCGTGCGCTGGCGCTCACCGCGGCCGGTGCGGCGTTCCATCGCGAGGTGTCCGAACTGCTCGAAGCGCTCGCCCACGCGACGGATCGCCTGCGAGGCGCCGTCCGCAGCCCCGGCGTCACGTTGTCGACGACCGTGTCGTTCGCGTCGCTGTGGGTGATTCCGCGGCTCGCCGCATTTCGCGCACGACATCCACAGGTCGAGGTGTACGTGTCGGCCGACGACCGCGTGGTCGATCTCGCGCGCGGCGACGTCGACATTGCCGTGCGCTACCTGCCCGACAACGCGGCGCCCGCGCACGCGATCCGGCTCTTCGGCGAACGCATGACGCCGGTTGCGAGCCCGAAGCTGCTGCGTGGCGCGATGCGACTGCGCATACCGCGCGACCTCGCGCGCCACGTGCTCGTGCACCTCGACGATCCCGAAGGTCATACGCCCTGGCTCGACTGGCGAAGCTGGCTCGCGTCGAACGGCGAGCCGGGTTTGAAGCCGGCGGGGTCGCTGCGCTTTCGCCTCTACGATCAGGTCGCCCAGGCGGCCGTTGGCGGGCAGGGTGTGGCGCTCGGGCGGTTGCCGATGCTTGCCGAGCATTTGCGCGACGGGCGGCTCGTTGCGCCGTTCGCCCGCAAGCACGTCATCGCACGCGGCTACTTCGCGCTTACGTCACCGCGGGCCGCTGAGCGCGACGACGTGAAGGTGTTCCGCGCGTGGCTGTGCGAGGAGGCGCGCGAGACGGAAAATCGGGACGAGGGGTGAAAGGTGACGGGCGAAGGGCGAGGGGCGGGTGGTGTGAGCGCGCGCATGAAAACCTTTTGTTGGAATCGACCGTCGAGGGCGACGTGAACCACCACACGGACTCGCCTTCGCCCTGGATCGCGCGCTTCGCGCCGCTGATCGCGCAACATGGCCGCGTGCTCGACCTCGCCGCGGGACGCGGGCGCCATGCGCGCTTCCTCGCTTCGCGTGGCATGCACGTGGTCGCGGTCGACCGCGACGCGGATGCACTCGTGCATCTCGCCGATCTCGCGAACGTAGACTCCCGGGTTGCGGATCTCGAAGCAGCGCCCTGGCCGTTCGGCGATCTTCGCTTCGACGCGATCGTCGTCGTGCATTACCTGCACCGGCCGCTCTTCGCGTCGCTGCTCGATGCGCTCGCCGACGACGGCGTGCTGCTCTACGACACGTTCGCGATCGGGAACGAACGCTTCGGTCGCCCGTCGAATCCGGCGTTCCTGCTCGGCAAGAACGAGCTTCTCGAGCGCGTGGCGGCGCGGCTCGAGGTGGTCGCCTTCGAGCAGGGGCGGATCGACGACGACGCCGGGAGCCGCGTGGTGCAACGGATCGCGGCGGTCGGTCGCGGGCGTTCCTGGCCGTCGCTGCTCCTCCCGGCGTGCTGACGACTCGGTGGCGTCCATTCCAATGGCATGCTTCGCGAGGGGAATCGGGTAGAATCCGCGTTTTTCCAGGAAGGCCCTAATGATCGCAGGCAGTCTCGTCGCGATCGTGACGCCGATGCAGGAAGGCGGCGCACTCGATCTCGACGCGCTTCACCGCCTGATCGACTTTCACGTCGATCAGGGCACCGCTGCGATCGTGGTGGTCGGGACCACCGGTGAATCGCCGACGGTCGACGTCGACGAGCATTGCCGGCTGATCCAGTCTACGATCGAGCACACCGCCGGCCGCGTCCCGGTGATCGCGGGTACCGGGGGCAATTCGACGCGGGAAGCGATCGAGCTCACGCGCTTCGCGAAGCAGGCGGGCGCCGACGCGTGCCTGTCCGTGGTGCCGTACTACAACAAGCCGACGCAGGAAGGGTTGTACCGGCACTTCCGCACGATCGCCGAAGCCGTCGACGTGCCGATCGTGCTGTACAACGTCCCGAGTCGCACCGTCGCGGATCTTGCGAACGACACGATCGTGCGGCTCACCGAGATCCCGAACGTCGTCGGATTGAAGGACGCGACGTCCGACCTCGTGCGCCTCGTCGACCTCACCAATCGGCTGCCCGCGAATCGTGATTTCGCGCTTTACTCGGGCAACGACGACACCGCCCTCGCGTTCATGCTGCTCGGCGGCCACGGCGTGATCTCGGTCACCGCCAACGTCGCGCCGCGCCAGGTCGCGGACGTGTGCGACGCCGCGCTGCGCGGCGACGTCGCCAATGCGCGGCGCCTGAACGCCAAGCTTATCCCCCTGCACTCGAGCCTGTTCGTCGAGGCGAACCCGATTCCCGTCAAATGGGCCCTCGCCGAACTCGGGTGGATCCACAACGAACTGCGGTTGCCGCTCACGCCGCTTTCGCCGCGTCACCGCGACACCGTCCGCCGCGCGCTGCGCGAAGCGGGCTGCATCGCACGACCTGCAACGAAGGTTTACTCCTGATGAACGTACGATCGAATCCCGGCGCACGCACGTGCGCGCTCCTGCTTGTCGTCCTCGTGTCGCTCGCCGGCTGCGAGTCGATGGGTCTCAACACGATGGGCAAGCGCATCGACTACAAGTCGGCCGCGAGTGCGCCGTCGCTCGAGCTGCCGCCCGACCTCACCCAGCCCACCTACGACGATCGTTTCTCGATCGCGACCGCGTCGGGTGTGGCCGCCCGCGATGCCGCGAAGCCGAATCGCTCCGAGCTGCTACCCACGAATCCCGAGGCGCACATCGTGCGCGCCGGCACCGAGCGCTGGCTCGTCGTCAAGGCCACGCCGGAACAGGCGTGGTCGGCGGTGCGCAAGTTCTGGACGGACACCGGCTTCGTGATCGCGACCGAGCAGCCGCAGGTCGGCGTGATGGAAACCGACTGGGCCGAGAACCGCGCGGAGATTCCGCAGGACCTTCTGCGCAAGTACATCGGCAAGTACATCGACGTGTTCTACACGACGTACAAGCGCGACAAGTTCCGCACGCGGATCGAGCGGGGTACTGCGCCTGGCACCGTCGAGATCTACATTTCGCATCGAGGCATGGAGCAGGTGCCGACGACGAAAATCGACAACTCGACACCCGCGGGCTTCGCGTGGGCGCTGATGCCCGCCGATCCCGGCCTCGAGGCCGTGATGCTGACGCGGCTGATGATGCAATTCGGCGCTCCCGAAGCGACGGCCGAGGCGGCCGTGTCGCCGGCCGCGGCTGCGAACGCCCCCGTGCACGCGCGGCTCGAGAAGGCCGACGGCGTCGCGACGCTGGTCGTCGACGATCCGTTCGATCGCGCCTGGCGCCGCGTGGGCCTCGCACTCGATCGCACCGGCTTCACGGTGGTCGACCGCGACCGCTCGACCGGCACGTACTTCGTGCGCTATGCCGATCCCGATGCCGACATGGCGCGCAAGGATCGCGAGAAGGGCTTCCTGTCGAAGCTGATGAACGTGTTTCGCAAGGATGACGACAAGGACAAGCCCGAGCAGTATCGGATCAAGGTGGCCGAAGGCTCGTCGCCGCAGACCGCGGTGAGCGTGCAGGATCCGTCGGGCAATCCTGACCGCACGCAGGCGAGCGAGCGCATCCTGACGCTGCTGCGCGATCAACTGAAGTAGGCGCTTCGGAGCGGGCGTGCGCTTCGCTTCGTTGGGCAGCGGCAGCGAGGGCAACGGCCTTGTCGTCGAGGTGGGCGACACCCGCATCCTGATCGACTGCGGGTTTCGCCTGCGCGACACCGTCGCGCGCCTTCTGCGCCTCGGCATCGCGCCCGACAGCGTCACTGCGATCCTCGTCACGCACGAGCACGCCGATCACATCGGCGGCGTCGCCGCGTTCGCTGCGCGCTATCGCATTCCGGTATGGCTCACGTTCGGCACGCTGACGGTCGCCGGCGAACGCTTCCTCGAGCGCCTCGACATTCGCGGCTTCGACAGCCACGACGTGTTCGAAGTGGGCATGATCGAGGTCCGGCCGTTCCCGGTGCCGCACGATGCGCGCGAGCCCGTGCAGTTCGTCGTGGGCGACGGCATGCATCGGCTCGGCATCCTCACCGACATCGGCGCCACGACCCGCTACGTGGAGGCGAGCCTGTCGGGCTGCGAAGCGCTCGTGATCGAATGCAACCACGATCTCGACATGCTCGCGGAAGGCGACTATCCGTGGCCGCTCAAGCAGCGCATCTCCGGCCGCTTCGGGCATCTGCACAACGAAGCGGCGGCCGAGCTCGTCGCCGCGATCGACACGTCGCGGCTGCGCCACGTCGTCGCCGCGCATCTTTCGCAGCAGAACAACACGCCGGACAAGGCGCGCGCCGCGTTGTCGAAGGCATTGAACTGCACGCCCGACTGGATCGGCGTCGCCGACCAGCACCAGGGCTTCGGCTGGCGGGAACTCTAACGGAGAAGCGGATGGAGAAGCGCGAAGAGAAATACCGCGGCAAGGCGAAGACGGTGTACGCGACGGACGACCGACGCTATCTCGTGATGCACTACCGCGACGACGTGTCGGCGTTCGACGGTGCGAAGCTCGCCAGGCTCGAAGGCAAGGGCGAGACCAACAACCGCATCAACGCATACGTGATGGGCAAGCTCGCCGACGCCGGCATCGCGAGCCACTTCGTGCGTTTGCTGAACGACCGCGAGTCGCTGGTGCGCGCGATGAAGATGGTGCCGGTCGAATGCGTGGTGCGCAACATCTGCGCGGGCTCGATGGCGAAGCGCTACGGCATCGACGAGGGTTACCGCCTGCCCGAGCCGATCTTCGAGTTCTTCCTGAAAAGCGACGCACTGCACGATCCGCTCGTCAACGACGACCACATCCGCGTGCTCGGCTGGGCGACGCAGCACGAAATCGAGGAAATGAAATCGCTCACGCATCGCGTGAACCGCGTGCTGAAGCCGCTCTTCGCCGAAGCCGGCATCGACCTCGTCGACTACAAGCTCGAGTTCGGCCATCCGATCGACGATCCGAACGGACCGCTCATCCTCGGCGACGAATTCACCCCCGACGGCTGCCGTCTGTGGGACGCGAAGACCGGCGAGAAACTCGACAAGGATCGGTTTCGGCGCGATCTCGGCGAGGTGATCGAGCACTACCGCGAGGTGGGACGAAGGATCGGCGCGCCGCTGTAGTCCGTTTCGGTGAACGTCCGAGCGCGTGCGCTGGATCCGGTTCGAATCCATAACGCAACCGAATGGCATTCAGTCGCCTACCATGCCCGTCACGTTCACGATCGAGCAGGTTCCCGACGAGCGTGCGGCGTCGCTCCTCAGTCAGCTTCGCGAGGACGGGCGGGTGGCGGAACGCAGGCGACTTCTCCCTGCACGCAACCTAAAGCCCCAGCACGCTCCCCGACACGCCCGGTTCTCCCGTCGCCCAGATTTCGCTGAATCGCTCCACGAACGGCTTCGCGCGCTCGGGACTGCCGATCGATAGCGTGCCGTGCGGCCAGTCGATGTGATGGCGATGCACGAAGTGGATGTCGTCGACGATCACCAGCGGATCCATCGCGGCGCGCGCGGCGTCGCCGGTGCGATAGATCGTCATCGCGCCGGCATAGCGCCCGAGCAGCGCGGTCAGGCGCGCGGCCGTCGCTTCGATCCAGCGCGTGTCGCGCACGATGATGTCGACGCGCGCCCCCGGCACGCCGCGCAGGAACGCGGACAGCGCGTCGCAGCGCGCGGCCGTATGCCAGCCGCCCCACGAAAGGTCGACGTCGAACACCTTGACGTGACGTTTGGCAAGCGCAAGCACGTCGTCCTGCGCGGCGGCAAGTGCGCCGATGGAATCGAGGCGCGCTTCGCGCGGCAGGCCGGGGGGCGCGGGCAGCGGGTCAATGATCGGCGAGGAATCCATGGCGATGCCAGTCGTGGAGGAGGTCGATCGTTTCCGCGGCGAGCGCTGCGCACGCCGATGCGTCGAGCGTGCGTTCGTTCGCGAGCGCGGCCACGGCGTCGCGATCCGTCTGCGGCAGTGGCTCATCGTCGCCGTTGAGGTAATAGCGGGCGTCGTCGTAGAGCAGTTGCGTGCGCCGGTCGAGGCGCACGCCGTCGCGCGCGATTCGGCGCGCGAAGCGCTCGCGCGGCATGCGCTGATTGGGCGCGAACACCACGCCGGGTTTCGGCTCGCTCAGGTAGCGGCCGAGGAAGCGCTCGATCTCGGCGCGATCGAAACGGATCGCGGTCAGCGCACGCGCGACCTGGCGCTGCATCGCCGCGCCGATGTGCGCCGCACCGCGATGCGCGCGAAGATCGGGGTCGGCATAGCGGCCGGGGATGTCGAGGTTGTCGCGCAGATGATCGAGAAACGCTTCAGCCAGTTCCTGCCACGCGGCCGCGCGAAAGCCGATCGAATACGTGATGCATTCGCCGAGCGCGATGCCGTCGTGCGCGCAATCGGGCGGCAGGTACAGCATGTCGCCCGCGTCGAGCGTCGCGTCGTGCTCGGGCGTGAAGCGCGCGAGGATCTTGACGGGCGCCTTCGCGTCGAGCGTCAGGTCCTCCTGCCGGCCGTAGCGCCAGCGTCGCTGCCCGAACGCCTGCAGCAGAAACACGTCGTACGAATCGAAGTGCGGCCCGACGCCGCCGCCCGGCGCCGCATAGCTCACCATCAGGTCGTCCAGCCGCGCGTACGGGATGAACGCAAAGCGGCGCAGCAGCGCATCCACGCGATCGTCGTGCAGGTTCACGCCCTGCACCAGCAGCGTCCAGTCGCGTGGCGGCATCCTTCGCAACTGCGCCCGTGTGAACGGTCCTTCGCGCAACGTGTAGCGGCGGCGCACGCGTTGCACGAGCCGCGCCTCGACGTCGTCGCGGGCGGCGAGCGCGAACAACGCGTCGCGCGACAGCAGCGGAGGGAAGTCGGGAATCGCCTTCGCCACGAGCAACGCCTGCTTGTGCCAGTAGCCGCGCAGGAATGCCGGCACGCTGTGGCCGCCGAGCAGGCGACGGTCGTCGACGCGCGAGCCGTGCTTCATGCATCGAGTATAGCCAGCGTCGAACGCGGAGCCGGACGAGCGTGGTGCGGGGCGTACAATCGGCTGCGCCGCGCACGAATCGGCGCGGCGTTTCTTTTTTCTTCCGGTTATGCACTCATGAACGTTTTCGCCAACACCGTCGTCACGTTGTCGTTCAAGCTGTTCGACGCGGGCAATCAGCTGATCGAGGAAACCGACGAGCCGATCGCGTACCTGCACGGCGGCCACTCGGGCATTTTCCCCAAGGTGGAAGCCGCGCTCGCGAACAAGACGGTGGGCGACAGCGTGTCGGTGACGCTCGAGCCCGACGACGCCTTCGGCGATTACGACACGAAGCTGATGCGCATCGAGCCCGTCGATCAGCTGCCCCCCGACATCGCTGTGGGCGGACATCTCGTCTCCGATCAGGACGGCAACGAGGTCGTGTGGCGGATCACCGACATCGCCGACGGCAAGGCGGTGCTCGACGGCAACCACGAGCTCGCGGGGCAGCGGCTGCGCTTCGACTGCAAGGTGCTCGACATCCGGCCGGCGACGCAGGAGGAAATCACGCACGGCCACGTGCACGGCGCCCACGGCCATCATCACTGATCCACGTCCATGATCCGCTACGACAATCACTCCGCCGGACGCCATTTCCTGCAGATTCCGGGGCCGACGAACGTGCCCGATCGCGTGCTGCGCGCGATCGACCATCCGACGATCGACCATCGCGGACCGGAGTTCGCGCAACTCGGCCTGTCGATCCTCGGACGCATCGGCTCGATCTTCGATACGCGCGAGCCCGTCGTCATCTACACCGCGTCGGGGACCGGCGCCTGGGAAGCCGCGCTCGTCAACACGCTGTCGCCCGGCGATCGCGTGCTGATGGCCGAAACCGGGCATTTCGCGCTGTTGTGGAAGCGGCTCGCGGAGCGCCTCGGGCTGCAACCTGAATTCCTGCCGGGTGACTGGCGACATGGCGCGAACGTCGACGCGATCCACGCGCGCCTTGCCGACGATCGCGAGCACGCGATCAAGGCGGTGTGCGTCGTGCACAACGAGACGTCGACGGGCGTGGTCAGCAACATTCCCGGCGTGCGCCAGGCGATCGACCGTGCGTCGCATCCGGCATTGCTGATGGTCGACACGATCTCGTCGCTCGGCTCGATCGAGTATCGGCACGATGCGTGGGGCGTCGACGTGACCGTCGCCGGCTCGCAGAAGGGGTTGATGCTGCCGCCCGGATTGTCGTTCAACGCGGTGAGCGCGAAGGCGCGCGCGGCGTCGAAGCAGTCGAAGCTGCCGCGCGCCTACTGGGGCTGGGACGAGATCATCGAGTCGAACAGGAAGGGCTACTGGCCGTGGACGCCGGCGACGAATCTGCTGTACGGCCTCGATGCGGCGCTCGATCAGTTGCTGGAGGAGGGCATGCCGAACGTGTTCGCGCGCCACGCGCGTCACGGCAACGCGACGCGCGCCGCGGTACGCGCGTGGGGCCTCGAGATCCTGTGCGCGAATCCCGACGAATACAGCAACTCGCTCACCGCCGTGCTGATGCCCGAGGGGCACGACGCCGACGCGTTCCGCAAGCTCGTGCTCGAACGTTTCGACATGTCGCTCGGCACAGGGCTTTCGAAGCTCGCCGGCAAGGTGTTTCGCATCGGCCATCTCGGCGACTTCAACGACCTCACGCTGATGGGCACGCTCGCCGGCGTCGAGATGGGCCTCGCGCTCGCGAAGGTGCCGCATCGCAAGGGGGGCGTCGACGCGGCGATGGGGTCGCTCGTCGGTTCCCCTGATGAGGTGGCTGCAAAGCGTCGCGCAGTGGCCGCGGCGCCGGCTTAGCAGCGTCCACGCGGGCGGCGATCAGCCGTCCGCGATGAGACGCTTCAACTCGTAGAGTGCAGCGAGCGCGTCGCGCGGCGACAGCGCGTCGGGGTCGAGCGCGCGCAGTCGCGCTGCAATGGCTTCGGCACCCACTTCGGGGTCAGAGCGACAAGTCGTTCCGACTTGTCGCTCTGACCCCGAAGTGGGTGCCGGAACGACTTGTCGCTCTGACCCCGAAGTGGAAGCGAACAGGTCGTGCTGCGCGTCGTCGCGTACGTGGAACTTGTCGAGCCGCGCGAAATAGCGCTGTGCAAGCTTCAGCGCGTCCTGGGGCACGCCCGCGAGCCGCGCGACCTGCAGGCCGTAGCTGCGGTTCGCCGGCCCGTCCTCGACCTTGTGCAGGAACACGATGCCCGGCCCCTGCTTGCTGCGTGTTTCGATCGCATCGAAATGAATGTTCGCGCAGTCGGGCAATTCCGACGGCAGGGCGGTCAGCTCGAAGTAGTGCGTCGCGAAGAGCGCGAGGCTGCGGTTTTGCGACGCCAGCCGATGCGCGATCGCCCATGCGAGCGCGAGGCCGTCGAACGTCGACGTTCCGCGCCCGATCTCGTCGATCAGCACCAGGCTCTTCGATGTCGCGCGATTGAGGATGTACGCGGCTTCGGTCATCTCGACCATGAACGTCGAGCGGCCGCCCGCGAGGTCGTCGGCCGAGCCGATGCGCGTGAAGATCGCGTCGATCGGCCCGAGCGTGGCGCGCGCGGCCGGCACGAACATCCCGCAGTGGGCGAGGAGCGCGATCACGGCCGTCTGGCGCATGTACGTCGACTTGCCGCCCATGTTCGGCCCGGTGACCACGAGCAGCCGCCGCGACGCGTCGAGTACGAGGTCGTTGGGGATGAACGATTCGACCTGCCGCTCGACCACCGGGTGCCGTCCGCCGGCGATCGTGACGCCGGTCTCGCTCGTGAACTGCGGACGCACCAGGCGCAGCGTCGCTGACCGTTCGGCGAGTGTGGCCACGACGTCGAGCGTCGCGAGCGCTTCCGCAACGCCCTGCAACGCCGGAATCGCCGGCGCGAGCTCGGACAGCAGCGCGTCGTAAAGGCGCCGCTCGCAGGCGAGCGCGCGCTCCTGCGCCGACAAGGCCTTGGCTTCGAACGCCGCGAGCTCCGGCGTCGTGTAGCGCTCGGCGTTCTTGAGCGTCTGGCGCCGCCGATAATCGTCGGGCACGCGCTCGGCATTCGCGCGCGTCACCTCGATGTAGAAGCCGTGCACGCGGTTGTACTCGACCTTAAGCGACGCGATGCCGCTGCGCTCGCGCTCGCGGCGCTCGAGCTCGAGCAGGAATTCGCCGCATCCCGCGTCGATGTGCCGCAGCTCGTCGAGCTCGGCGTCGTAGCCCCCGGCGATCACGCCGCCTTCGCGCAGTTGCGCCGCCGGCTCGGGTGCAATCGCGCGGACGAGCAATGTGTGCCACGCGGGGTCGGGCGCGAGAACGCGTGCGATGTCGACCAGCAATGACGGCGTGAACGCCGCGACCGCTCCGTGCAGCGCCGGCAGCAGCGCCAGCGTATCGCGCAGGCCGGAAAGATCGCGTGGCCGCGCACTGCCGAGCGCGATGCGCGAGACGATGCGCTCGACGTCGACGCTTCGCGCAAGCAGCGACACGATCGTCGCGGCACGCGCGCTGTTCCCGATGAGCGCTTCGATCGCGTCGTGACGCGCGCCGGCGCGCGTCACGTCGCGCAGCGGATGCGTCAGCCAATGACGCAGCAGACGGCTGCCCGCGGCCGTCGCGCACGCATCGAGCAGCGAATGGAGCGTCGGATCGCGCTCGCCGGACAGGGTCTGCGTGATCTCGAGGTTGCGCCGGGTCGCCGCATCGAGCGCGACGAATTCGTCGTCGGTTTCGACATGCAGCAGGCGCACGTGCTCGAGGCCGCCCTGTTGCGTGGCGCTCGCGTAGGTCAGCAGCGCGCCGGCGGCACCCACCGCGAGCGGCACGGCGTCGGCGCCGAAGCCGCGCAGGTCCGCGGTGCCGAGCTGGCGCGCGAGCGCGCGCGCCGCGTGCGTGGGATCGAAATGCCACGCGGGCATGCCGCGCACCGGCATGCGCGAGCCACGCATCGCGATCGGTGCCGCATCCTCGGCGACGAGCAGTTCGGCCGGCTCGATGCGCTCGAGCGTCGCCGCGAGTTCGCCCTCCGCGACGTCGGTGAGCGTCATCTTCCCGGACGCGAGTGCAAGCCAGGCGACACCGGCACGCGCGCCGTCGCGCACCACCGCGGCGAGCGGCGCTTCGCGCTTCGCGTCGAGCAGGTTCGCGTCGGTCAGCGTGCCCGGCGTGACAATGCGGGTGACCTTGCGCTCGACCAGGCCCTTGCTCGTCGCGGAATCGCCGATCTGGTCGACGATCACCGCGCTTTCGCCGCGCGCGATCAGGCGCACGAGGTGCTGCTCGAGCGCGTGGAACGGCACGCCGGCCATCGGAATCGGCGCTCCCGCGGATTGCCCGCGCGCGGTCAGCGTGATGTCGAGCAGGCGCGCAGCGCGCTCCGCGTCGTCGTAGAAGAGCTCGTAGAAGTCGCCCATGCGATAGAAGACGAGCCGGTCGGGATGCTCGTCCTTGACGCGCAGGTACTGCTGCATCATCGGCGTGTGCTGCCGGGGGCCAACGTCGTTCACGTCACGCTTCTCGTGCGGGTTGCTTCGATTTTCTTGGGAGGCGCGGCCCTTCGGCCACTGCTACTGCAGCCGTTCGTCGCGCGGCTCCAGCTGGTCCACGATGAGGATGCGGCGCGGCGTATCGGCGACCGGAGCGTCACCCTCGTCGATGATCGGCAACCGCACGACGACTTCGGTGCCGCACCCGGTACCGGCGCTTCGCGCCTCGATGCGCCCGCCGTGCAGCTCGGTCAGCCGGCGCGACAACGCGAGGCCGATGCCGAGGCCGCCTTCGCGCGACTCGAGCGTCGGCTCGACCTGCACGAACATGTCGAACACGTGGTCGAGCATCTGCGGCGGGATGCCGCGGCCGTTGTCGATCACCTGCACGACCGCCTCTGCGCCTTCCCGCCTCGCCACGACCCGGATCGTGCCCCCGTCCTGCGTGTACTTCGACGCGTTGTTCAGCACGTTGCCGAACACCTGCGTCAGCCGCGCGGCATCGCCGGAAACGTTCATCAAGGTTTCGTCGTCGACGACCAGCTGCTGGCCGTGCTGCTCGACCTGCGGGCGGATCGCGTCGACGGCGTCGTGCAGCACGTCGCCGAGCGAAATCGCCGCACGTCGCAGCTCGATCCGGCCGCGACTGATGCGCGACACGTCGAGCAGATCGTCGATCAGGCGTCGCAACTGTCCAATCTGCCGTTCCATCATGTGCCGCAGCTCGGCGAGCTTCGCGGCGTCGTGCTCGACCCGGGGCCACAGGTACAGCGCGTTCGCGAGCGGCGCCAGCGGATTGCGCAACTCGTGCGCGAGCATCGCGAGGAATTCGTCCTTGCGCCGGTCGTTCTCGCGCAACTGCTCCTCGGCACGCTTGCGCTCCGTCGTGTCGACGCTCATCACGAAGAAGCCCTGCACGTCGCCGCTTGCATCCACATCGGGCACGCAGGTGATGTCGGTCATCCGCACGCCGAGCCGGCTGTGCTCGCTGCGGCTTTCGAACGTGACCGTCTCGCCCGCGAGCGCGCGCTCCATGTACGGCAGCCGCTCGTCGTACGTTTCGTCGCCGAGAATCTCCTTCACGTGACGCCCGACGATTGCCGAGAGCGGCATGCCGTACCAGTCCGCGTAGGCGGCATTGTTGAAGCGATAGCGTAGATCGCAGTCGACGTAGCCGATCTTCGCCGGCAGGTTGTCGGCGACGAGCCGGATGTGTGCGGCGCGTTCCTTCGCTTCACGCACGGCGCGGGCGCGCGCGAGCGATTCGTGGCAGCGATGCGCGACGAGCGTCGCGAGTTCGATCTCTTCGCGCTGCCACGCGTGTTCGCCGCGCCGGTCGAGCGTGAGCACCGCCTCCACGCGGTCGTTGCGGAGCACCGGAATCGCGACGCCGCCGGCCGAGGCCGGGTGATGCGTGGAGAGCGCAGCGTTGCCCTGCGGGTCGTCCATCTCGTCGTACGCGCAGTCGTCGGCGTCGAGGCGCCCCGCGAGGATGCGCAACGCGGTCGCGACGGCGGGTTCGCCTTCGACGACGCCCGAAAGTGCCGCCTCGAGGTCGATCAGGAACGCGAGCGAGGACTTCAGAACACCCACAACGCCTGGGGCGGCACTTCGAGCCAGTGCGAATCGCCTGCGAGTTGCGCGTTGCCATACGCTCGCACGCGCGCTTCGCCAACGTGGAAAAGATGCTCCCAGCGGTCGCCGAGGTACATCGACGTGGAAAGCTTCGCCGGGAGGCGATTCTCGCCCGGGCCTTCGGCGATCCGAATGTTCTCGAGCCGGATCATGCCCACCCCTTCGCCGCCGGGCGCCGCACTGGGCTTGGCCGTGCCGCGCAGCCGCCAGCCGTGGCCTTCGAGCAGCGCCATGCCGTCGCGCACTTCGGCGACGCGTCCCGGCAGCCGGTTGTTGCTGCCCATGAAATCGGCGGTGAAGAGCGTCTGCGGCGAGCTGTACATCTCCTGCGGCGTGCCCTGCTGCTCGATGCGTCCGCCGTTCAGGAGCAGGATGCGATCGGAGATCGCCAGTGCCTCGGCCTGGTCGTGCGTGACGCAAAGCGCGGACAGTTGCAGGCGCACGATCAGTTCGCGCAGCCACGCGCGCGCCTCTTCGCGGAGCTTCGCGTCGAGGTTCGACAGCGGCTCGTCGAGCAGGATGACGGGCGGGTTGTAGACGAGGGCACGGGCGAGCGCGACGCGCTGCTGCTGGCCGCCGGAAAGCTGGTGCGGCAGGCGCTGCGCGAGCGGCCCGAGCGACAGTTGCTCGAGCGCCGATCTCACGCGCTCGCCGATGTCGCCGCGGTTCGCATGGCGGAGCTTCAAGCCGTACGCGACGTTGTCGAACACCGTCTTGTGCGGCCACAGCGCGTACGACTGGAACACGAGCCCGAGATTGCGTCCCTCCGCCGGCACGTCGACGCCGCGGCTGCCGTCGAACACGACCTTGTCGCCGATCAGGATGCGCCCCTGCGACGGCACTTCGAGGCCCGCGACGGCGCGCAGCAGCGTGGTCTTGCCGCTGCCCGACGGCCCGAGCAGCGACACCACTTCGCCGCGCTCGAGCTTCATGTCGACGCCCTTCAGGATCGGGTTGTCGCCGTAGGCGAGGTGGAGGTTCTCGACAGTGAGTTCGGACATGAGACGGTCGATGCGGGTCAGAGATGGAATTCGATTTCCTAGTCGCGCAGCCGCACGCCGAAGCGCAGCGCGAACGCGAGGCCGATCGCGACCAGCACGATGTTGACGAGCGACAGCGCGGCCACGATGTCGATCGCGCCGCCCTGCCACAGCGATACGAGCGATGCGCCGATCACTTCGTTGCCGGGCGCGAGCAGGTACACGCCGGTCGAGTATTCGCGCTCGAAGATCATGAACACGAGCAGCCACGAGCCGAGCAGGCCGTGGCGGATCAGCGGCAGCGTGATTTCGCGCGAGATGCGGCCGCGGCTCGCGCCAACCGTGCGCGCCGCTTCCTCGAGCTCGTTGCTCACCTGCAAGAGCGACGACGACACGAGCCGCATGCCGTATGCGAGCCACACGACGGTGTACGCGAGCCACATGCTGAACATCGTCGCGCGCAGCGGCTGCAGCGGCGGGAAGAACAGGAACACCCACAGGAACGCGAGGCCGATCAAAAGGCCCGGCACCGCGCGCGGCAAGAGCACGAGGTAGTCGATCACGCGCGACCAGCCGTCGTTGCGTCGGTGGGTCGCGAAGCCGATGGCGGTGTAGCAGGCGACCGTGATGGCGCCGCCGATCACGCCGAGCAAAATGGTGTTGATGATCGCCCGCACGTCGGTGGGCTCGTTCCAGATCGTGCGGAACGTGTCGAGCGTGAGCGCGTCGGCGAGCTTCACGCCGAAGCCCCAGTTCGTGACGAACGCGCGCAGCGCAATGCCGGTGAGCGGCACGATCACCGCGACGATGAGCCATGCATAGACGAGCGCCACGGCGAGCCAGCGCCACTTGCCGAGCGGCAGCTCACGGATGCGGCCCGCCTTGCCCTTGATCGTGGCGTATTTGCGCACGTTCTGCAGCAGGCGCCGCTGCAGCAGCACGAGCGGAATGGTCAGCGCGACGATGCATACGGCCACCGCGGCCATCAGGTGATACGACGGCGTGCCGAGCTTGTTCGTAAGCTTGTACAGGTACGTCGACAACACGAGGTGTCCCTCCGGGTCGCCGAGCACCAGCGGCAGGCCGAAGAGCTCGAGGCCCAGGAAGAAGATCAGCACCGCGGAGAACAACATCGCGGGCATGATGAGCGGCAGGCTCACCGAAACCGCGACGCGGAACGGCGACGCGCCGGCGACGCGTGCCGCTTCCTCGACGTCGGATCCGAGGTTCTTCAGCGCCGACGACGCGTAGACGTACACGTTCGGCACGTGCGTGAGGCCCGCGATCACCGACATCGCGAGCAGCGAATAGAGGCCCCACGGCACGACGCCGAAGACGTCCGTCGCCCAGATCGAATAGAAGCCGACGGGACCGGCGGCGACGATGTAGCCGAACGACAGCACCATCGGTGACACGAAGCTCGGCACGAGCAGCATCGGCTCGAGCCAGCGCTTGCCGGGAAAGTCGGTGCGCTCCATCACGAACGCGAGCACGCCGCCGAGCGGCACGGCGATGATCGTCATGCCGGTGGCGATCAGCAGCGAATTCTCGAGCGCGCTCCAGAAATCCGGATCGGCGAAGATGAACTGATAGGCCGCGATCCCGGCGTGATGCTTGTCGAAGAACGGCGCGTCGAGCAGGCTCTGGTAGATGATCAGCGACAGCGGCGCGAGCACCGCCGCGGCCGTGATCAGGATCGTGAGAAAGCGCGGCAGGCCGCTCGTGAACGGCAGGCGCGCGCCAGGCAACGCCGGAATGGAAGGCTTCGCGATCGTTGCCATCGTCAGGTATCACGCATCGGGCATCAGCTATCAGCCGAAAGCGCACCTGTCAGCGGTGCCGATCCCCGATACCCGATCCCTGATTCCCGAACTACTTCCCGCTCCCCGCCGCGACGTTCTTCTTCCAGTCGGCGAGGAATTCGAGCCGCTTCTTCGGGTCGAGGTACTGCGTGATTTCCGAGCTGACCGGAATCGGCTTCGCGACGTTCGGGCCGAGCTCCTTCGTCAGCGATGCCGCCGTGTACTCGGCGTCGACGTCGTCGCGGACGGAGAAGAGCTCGACGGGGCCGCCGATCATCTTCTGACCGCGCTGCGACAGGATGTAGTCGGTCCACACCTTCGCGGCGTTCGGGTTCTTCGCGCCCTTCGCGATGAACATGACGCGCGACAGCACCAGCGTGTAGTCCTTCGGCAGCACGACGCCGAGGTTCGGATCCTTCTTCGAGCGCACGAGCGCGTACGAGCCCAGCACGTTGTAGCCCAGCAGGTGCTCGCCCGAGCTCACCTTCTCCAGCATATTGCCGGTGCTCGCGTACACGCGGTAGTTCGTCGCACCGAAGCCCTTCTCGAGCTCCTTCATGCCCGGGAAGTACTTCGTGTCCTGCACGACGAACATGAAGCCGACGCCGCTCTTCTCGATGTCGTACGTCGTGACCTTGCCCTTGAGCTTCGCGGTCTGCGTCTCGAGCAGCTTCGCGAACGACGCGTGATCGTGCGGAATCTCGTTGCCCGTGATGAGGCGCTTGTTGTAGATGATCGCCGCCGGCTCGTACGTGGTGCCGTACGCCTCGTTCTTGTACACCGCCCACTTCGGGAGCTTCGAAGCTTCGGGCGACATGTACGCCATCGCCTTGCCGTCGTCGACGAGCTTCACCTGCAGGTCCATCGCCGAGCTCCACATCACGTCGGCGCCGCCCTGGCCGGCCGCCGATTCGGCGATGAAGCGGTTGTACATCTCGGTCGAGTTCATGTCGTTGTACTCGACCTTGATGTCCGGGTAGAGCGCGTTGAAGTCCTTGATCAGCGGCTGCGCGGCCTTCGTATCGAGCGCGCTGTAGATCACCACGCGACCTTCCTTCTTCGCCGCCGCGATCGTTTGCGCATAATCGGCCGGATAGCCGGCCGGAACGGTCTGCGCGACAACAGGTGCGGCGGCAAGCGCAAGTGCAAGCAGCAACGGGCGTGGCGACATCCGAACCTCCTGGGTGGTTGAACTTTGATGAGTCGGGCGCGGGCCCCGCGGACGCGATGCACGAACCGGGGGCCGGTCGGAACGCTATTCTATGCTGCACTTCGGGAGGAAAGGATGGACGGGCAGTGGAACGATTGGATCGGCCGCGCGGAGGCGTGCACCGACACGATCACGGCCGCGCCGCTCGCGCGGCTCGCGGCCACGCTCGACCGGGACGAGGCGGCGCCGACGACCGGTGACCCGCTGCCGCCGCTTGCGCATTGGCTGTATTTCTTGCCTGCGTATCGCCAATCGGCGGTGGGCCCCGACGGCCATGCGACGCGGGGCGAATTCCTGCCGCCGATTGCACTGCCGCGCCGGATGTGGGCGGGCGGGCGCATCCGGTTCGAGACGCCGCTGCGCGTGGGCGATGTCGCCGTGCGTGCCTCGGAGATCGTCGCGATCGACGAGAAGGAAGGACGCAGCGGCCGGCTCGCGTTCGTCGTCGTCCGCCACACGATCAGCGTCGGCACGGGCGTCGCGCTCGTCGAGGAGCACGACATCGTGTATCGCGCCGCACCGACGCCGCAGGCGCCGGCCGCCGAGCCGCCGCGCGCACCCGTCGACGCGGCGTGGACGCGCGAGATCGATCCCGATCCCGTCCTGCTCTTCCGCTATTCGGCGCTGACGTTCAACGGTCACCGCATCCACTACGATCGCCGTTACGTCACCGACGTCGAAGGCTATCCCGGCCTCGTCGTGCATGGCCCGCTGATCGCGACGCTGCTCGTCGACCTCTTGCGACATGCGATGCCCGACGCAGCAGTGGCGCAATTCGCGTTTCGCGCGGTGAGCCCGCTCTTCGATACCGCCTCGTTCTTCGTGCGCGGACAACCCATGCACGACGGGCGGCGCGTGCACCTGTGGGCGGCCAACGTCCACGGCGCCCTCGCGATGGATGCCGAAGCGACGCTGTCATGATGAAGACCGTCGACGACCGCCACCCCGAGATCCGCGACGCGATCCGCGCGCTTTGCGCCGACTATCCCGACGAGTACTTCCGGCACGTCGACGCGGAACGCGCGTATCCCGATGCGTTCGTCGATGCGCTGATCGGCGCCGGCTGGCTCGCCGCGATGATTCCCGACGCGTATGGCGGCGCGGGCCTCGGCCTGTCGGAAGCGTCGGTGATCCTCGAGGAGATCAATCGCTGCGGTGGCAATGCGGGGGCGGTGCACGGCCAGATGTACAACATGGGCACGCTGCTCCGCCACGGCAGCGAGGCGCAGAAGTGCGCGTACCTGCCGCCGATCGCGAAAGGCGAGTTGCGCATCCAGTCGATGGCGGTGACCGAGCCGTCGGCCGGCACGGACACCACGAAGATCCGCACGACCGCCACGCGCCGTGGCGATCGCTACGTCGTCAACGGGCAGAAGGTGTTCATCTCGCGCGTGCGGCACTCCGATCTCATGATCCTGCTCGCGCGCACGACGCCCGTCGCCGAGGTGAAGAAGCGCTCGGAAGGCCTGTCCATCTTCATCGTCGACCTGCGCGACGCCGTCGGCCACGGGCTTGCGGTGCGGCCGATCGCGAATCTCGTCAACCACGAGACGAACGAATTGTTCTTCGACAACCTCGAGATCCCCGCGGACAACCTGATCGGCGAGGAAGGCAGTGGCTTTCGCTACATCCTCGACGGCCTCAACGCCGAGCGCACGCTCATAGCCGCCGAGTGCATCGGCGACGGTTACTGGTTCGTCGACCGGTCGGTCAAGTATGCGAACGAGCGCATCGTGTTCGACCGGCCGATCGGGAAGAACCAGGGCGTCCAGTTCCCGATCGCGGACGCGTACATCGAGATCGAGGCCGCGAATCTGATGCGCTACCGCGCCTGCGACCTGTTCGACGCGGGTAGGCCGTGCGGCGGCGAGGCGAACATGGCGAAATACCTCGCCGCGAAGGCGTCGTGGGAAGCGGCGAACGTGTGCATGCAGACGCACGGCGGCTTCGGGTTCGCCGCCGAATACGACATCGAGCGCAAGTTTCGCGAGACGCGCCTCTACCAGGTGGCGCCGATCTCGACCAACATGATCTTCGCGTACGTGGCCGAGCACGTGCTCGGGTTGCCGCGGTCGTTTTAGCGAGGCGTGTGCGAGCGCAACGCGTCGGGGTCGGCCTCGCGCTCACAGGTGCGGCCTGTCGTTGCCCATCCGCTTACAACCGTATCGGGCGATGGCCGAGGTGAATGGGACGACGGACTCTGGATAATCGGCTGCTTGACCAACAAGATGAGGAGCCGCACATGAATGCAAGCAAGTGGATGCAGGTTGCCGCGATGACGTCAGCATTGGGCTTGGCGGGCGGCGCGTTCGCAGCCGACAACGCGGCGATGGGAACGGACCGCAGCGGTTCGACGGGAATGACGCCCAGTACCGAGACGGCGCCGCTCGGCAAGACGCCGGGTTCGGTCGGTGCCAACAACCAGACCGAACGGATTCCGAATTTGGACGCGTGGATGAACGACTACGCGGCTACGCACAAGGGACAAATTACGCGCGACGAGTTCATGGACCAGATGGGACGGCGGTGGGACATGTACGACACGCAGCGGCAGGGCTACCTGACGCCGGAGCAAGCGCACCGCATCTACGCGCCGGGTCTGCCGAGCACCGGTTCGGACGTGACGCCGGGTTACATGGGACCGGGAAGCGTGCGCGGCAAATAGCGGCTCCGCATTACCCGTCGACGACGTCGACGCACGAAGCGAAGGGCAGCCGGCAACGGCTGCCCTTTTTCTCGAGCGCCGTGAACGCTCGTCGCGCTTACCGTGCAGCGACCGATTCCGGGCTCGCGGCCGCCTGCTGCGTCTTCATCGCATCCTGGCGGCGCCTTTGCGACGTGGCATCGCCGGTCCGCTTGCCGGCGATCATCTCGGTGATCCAGTTGACGAGGATCGTCGTGTACGCGTGCCGCCACGACGGATCGGAAAGAGCATGATCGGCATCGTCGAGCACCCGGTACGTGAGCGAGCGCGCGTTGCCGAACGCGTCGCGATAGTTCTCGATCACCGGATGCGGAATCGTGTCGTCGCGACCGCTCTCGACGATCAGCACGTCGCCGCGATACGCGTTCGCGGCGCATAGCGCCCGGTTGTCGGTCGCGGCGATGCGCTCGCGGCGGTACGCCGGAAGGTCCTGCAGCTTGCGCAGCTTCTGCTTCGGCGCATTCCAATCGCTGTCGCGGTACAACGCCGGCGCGCGCAGCGCGAGCCACTTGACGGGCCGCAGCGTCGTGAGAAGCGTTGCGAGGTAGCCGCCGTAGCTGCTGCCGACGACCGCAACCTCGTCGTCGTTCACGACGAACTCCCGCACGAGGCGATCGTACGCGGCGAGCGCGTCCTGCAGGTTGTCCTCGCGCGTCACCGACGGGCGGTCGGGCTCGGTCATCGCGTGCCCACGCATGTCGACGGTGAGACACGCGCAGCCCAGTGCGGCGACCTCGCGCGCACGCGGCCCGTGTTGCTTCTGGTTGCCGCCCCAGCCATGCAGGAACAGCACGCCCGGCATCCGCGCGTCGGGAACGATCAGCGTGCCCGCGATCGCGCGGCCGTCGACGGGGATCTCCAGGAGTTCGTCACGTATGGGCAAGGCAGGCTCCGGTGGTTGTGTGCGACGGCGAGTCCCTCATCGCACGCGCTCGATGCGCGCGTACTTCGTCAGCGTGTCGCCGTGCTTGTCGGCACCGCGGTAATACACGAGCGCGCCGTCGGGAGGCGCCGCGTCTCCGTACGCTTCCACCGACGAGGCGCAAACGATGCGCACGTTCGGGTCGTCGCGAAACGCGCGGAACGCGGCCACTTCCGCGCCGCTCGCGCCGCCGACGCGCCACGACTGCTCGAGTACGCCGAAGCGCAGCCGCCCCGCCGGATCGTTGCCCGACACCACGTCGTAGTTGCGCCGCGAGGCGACCAGTCCGTCGAAGCAGCGCAGCGCTGCGTCGTCGTAGGTGCGCGCGTGAGCGATGGCGCGCCTCGCATCGTCGGCAAGATCCAAGCCGGCAAGCGCATCGAAGTCGCCTCGCGCGACGACGAGGTCGGAACCGCCGTACACGTCGTGGCCGCGCAGATTGCGCGTCGTCCGCTGCGTGCCGCAGTACGCGAGCACGAGGTCGTCGACGTGCGCATAGCCGACGCTGTACGTCGTCACGTCGTCGAGATCCGCCTCGAGCGCGATGCCGTAGCGCCACACTTCGTCGGCGTCGGTGCCCTCGAGGGCGGCCTCGAGCTCGCGTTGGTCGTGCACGATGTCCTGGCCATGGCCGCCGATGCCGAGCGCGCGCTTGATGCGTAGGCGCCCGGTTCGCAGCAGCTCGATGCCGGCTCGATGCCCGTCGTCGAGATCGAACGCCGTGTAGCCGCGAAGCACGACTGCCTCCACTGCGCCGGCGAACGCCTGCGACCACCCCTCGGGCGCGCGCGCGCGTTCGTCGACGAGCGGATGGCTGATCGACTTCGTGGCGACGAACGGATAGCGGACGACGCCGCCGAAGAGGTCGTCCTCGCCCGCGATGCCCAGCGATTGCGCGCGGTCGACCCCGATCAGCGTATCGGTCGGCACGAAGTAGGGCGTGCACGGATACCCGGCATCGGCGTCGTATTCTCCCGCGAACGGCAGGCCCTTGATGTCGGCCAGCAGCCGCGCGAGCGCCGCCGTCGTTTCATGATCGTGCGCCGCGCGATGCACCGACGCCTGCCCGTACACGACCACCACGCGGCCGCCGCGCGCCGCTTGCGCATTCGACATGCTCGATCCTCCCCGGCGTTCGACCTCGTCGGGCGTGCCGGAGTGCCCGCTTCAGTGCCAGACGGCGGCGGCGAGCGCCAACAGCAGCGCCGGCGGCATCACGCAGGCACCCACGCGCAGGAAATCGCGGCCGCGCATCGCCACGCCATCGTGGCGCAGCGCCGCGAGCCACAGGAGGGTCGCGAGCGACCCCGTCACCGAGAGATTGGGGCCAAGGTCGATGCCGATCAGGATCGCGTCGCCGATCCGTGGATCGACGTGCGCGCCCGCTGCCGTCGAGCCCGCGATGAAGGCTGCAGGCAGGTTGTTCAGCACGTTGCACGCGAGTGCGACGACGATGCCGACGACGAACGCTGCGCCGTGCGTCGAATGCGCGGCGAGTTGTGTGAGCGCCTGACGCAGCAGATCGATGGCCCCGCTCGCACGCAAGCCTTCCACGAGCACGAACAGCCCGGCGACGAGCGGCAGGATGCCCCACGACACCTGGCGCACGATGGGCCACGGCGAGGCACGCTCGACCGTGAGCACCACGGCGAGCGTGACGATCGCCACGGTAAAGGTCGCCATGCCGAGGTCGAATCCATACGCCGACGCGAGCACGAGCGCGACGCCGGCCACCGTGATGCCTGCCGCAGCCACGCGTCCGCCGCGCGTCAACGCCGGCAGCGGCACGTCGCGCGCGAGCGGTGCCTGGAGCGCGCGGCGCAGCACGACGCGCAGCGCGACGTACGTGGCGACGATCGCGGCGAGCGACGGCAGCGCGAAGCGCGCGAGCCAGGCGCCGAGCGGCGGCAGGTCGCTGCCGAACACGACGAAATTCGCCGGATTCGAAATCGGCAGCACGAAGCTCGCGGCATTGGCGACGAACGCGCACGCGAAAAGGTACGGCAGCGCGACTGCATTCGCCGCGCGCGCCGCGGCGTGCACCGCGGGCGTCATCACCACCGCCGTCGCATCGTTCGACAGGAACACGGTCACCACGACGCCCACGCCGTACACGAGCGCGAAGAGCCGCGTTGCCGAGCCTTGGGCGAAGCGCGCGGCGCGCGCCGCCAGCCAGTCGAAAAGGCGCTCGTTTCGCGCCATCTCGGACAGCAGCATCATCCCGGCGAGGAACAGGTAGACGTCGCGGCCCTTGGCCACGCCCGCTAGCGCCTGCTGCCACGGCAGGAGCGAGAACACGACGAGCGCCACGGCGCCTGCCCCCGCCCACGCGGCTTCCGGCACCCGCCAGGGCCGCACGATGACGCCGGCGAGGGCGGCGAGCGTAATGAACCAGATGGCGACGTGCGCGAGGTTCGTGCCGCCCGTCACGCGGCACCGTCGTGGTCGTCATCACCCATGCGCCTATCCATCGTCTTCGCCCGTTGTAATTCTTTCACGCGTTGCGCGAATCGCGCATGCACGAGGTCGCTCGTCGGCACCTCGTGCAATGACCTGTTCAATCCGAGGCCGATCAGCGATCATTCACGCGCTCGACGAACCGGTGCCTTTCGCGCACCGCGACCTATTTTCCCCGACGGAGACAGGACGCCCGCATGGCCACGACATTCAAGCATGCGATGCACACGTCGCCCCGCGCGTGGCGTGTGAGCGCGGCGGCGGCGTGCGCGCTCGCGATCCTCGCGGCCGGCGGCCGCGCCTCTGCACAATCGCTGCGCGAATTGGGCGACCTGTCGCTCGAGGAACTGTCGCAGGTGGAGATCACCTCGGTGTCGAAGCGGCCCGAGCCGCTGTCGCAGGCGCCTTCGGCCGTGTACGTGATCACCAGCGACGACATCGACCGTTCGGGCGTTACGTCGCTCGCCGAGGCCCTGCGGCTCGCGCCGAACCTCGAAGTCGCGCGCGTCAATTCGCAGACGTACAACATCAGCTCGCGCGGCATGAACTCGGTCAACGCGTCGAACAAGCTGCTCGTGCTGGTCGACGGGCGCAGCGTTTACACGCCGCTCTTCTCGAGCGTGTTTTGGGACCAGCAGGACCTGATGCTCGCCGACGTCGACCGCATCGAGGTGATCAGCGGGCCGGGCGGCACCCTGTGGGGCTCCAACGCGATGAACGGCGTGATCAACGTGATCACGAAGAGCTCGGCCGACACGCAGGGCGGCCTTGTCGACGCGAAGGTCGGCGATTTCACGCGCCGCGGCGAAGGCCGCTACGGCGGCAAGATCGGCGACGTGGGCACGTATCGCGTCTACGGCCTCGGCTTCGGCGAAGGGAGCACCCGGTCCCCGAACGGCAGCAGCGCCATGGACAGCTGGCGCGGCAAACAGGGCGGCTTTCGCACCGATCTCGCGACGCTCGGCAACGCGTTCACGTTCCAGGGCGACATCTACGAGAACCTGATCGACGATCCCGGCGGGCGGCGCAGCGGCGGCAACGTGCTCGGACGCTGGACGAAGACGCTTGCAACCGGGTCGCTCACCGTGCAGGCGTACTACGACCAGCAGGATCGCATCTCAGAGGTGGATACCGGCGGCTCGTTCGAGCGCACGCGCACGTTCGACATCGAAGCCGAGCACCTGATGAACCTCGGCGCGCACCGCATCGTATGGGGCGCCGGACAACGCAACTGGAACGACCGCTTCACCAACACGGCGAATCCGTTCGTGCTGATGCCGCCGTCCGAGAACCTCAGCATCACGAATGTGTTCGCGCAGGATACGGTCGCGGTGTCGAACGCGGTCAAGGTGACGGTCGGCAGCAAGTTCGAGTACAGCACGTTCAGCGGCTGGCAGGTGATGCCGAACGTGCGTGCGGGCTGGCGCGTGAGCGACGATCATTTCGTGTGGGCCGCCATCTCGCGCGCGGTTCGCCCGCCATCGCGGCTCGAGCGCGACTTGAGCGCGCCGGGCATCGTCAATCCGTCGCCGGATTTCGTCGCGGAGAAGCTCGTCGCGTACGAGGCGGGCTGGCGCGGGCAATGGTCGCGGCGCGTGTCGTTGTCGGCATCGCTTTTCTACAACGATTATGACGACCTCCGCACCACGAAGCCCAACCCGGCAACCATGTTTCCGGTCACGTTCGGCAACGGCTGGGAAGGGCACACGTACGGCGCCGACCTTTGGGGCAGCATGAGCCCGGCACCGTGGTGGCGGATCGACGCCGGCCTCGAGCTGCTGCGCAAGGACTTCCACCTGAAGCCGGGCGAGCAGGACATTGCGGGCACGCAGACCGTGCTCGGCCACGATCCCGGTCATCAGGTGTTCCTGCGCTCGTTCATGGACCTCGGTCCGAACGTCGATCTCTACATCGGCCTGCGGCAAATCGGTGCGCTGTCCGACGTCGGTGTGCCGAGCTACGTCGAAGCCGACATGCGTATCGCGTGGCACGTGACGCCGCGCGTCGAGCTGTCGCTCACCGGCCGCAACCTCGTGCATCGTTACCATGCCGAGGCGTTCGCGGACGGATCGGTCGACCAGATCCCGCGCAGCGTCTACGCCGGCGTGCGGTGGACGTTCTGACGTCACGCGACCCGCGGGCGAGCATGCGCAGGCGTTGCGTCGCGTTCTTCGCCGCGCTCTGCGGCATGCTCGCGCCGCCGCTCGCTGCGCAGGCGCCGAATGTCGAGTACGCGGTGAAGGCGACGTACCTCTACAAGCTCGCGCCGTTCGTCGATTGGCCGGCGGGAACGTTCACGGGGCCGGCCGACCCGCTCGTGATCTGCGTGGCAGGCGAGGATGAGGTCGCGGATCTCGTCGACGAGGCGGTGAAGGGACAGAGCGTGGGCAGCCATCCGATTGCCGTGGTTCATCTCGCGGCCGGCGCGACCACGCCGTGCAATATCCTGTATCTCGCGGAGCGCGGCAATGCCCGGGCAGCGATGCTCGAACGCTTCCGCGGCATGCCCGTGCTCACCGTGACCGACAACGCTGCCGCCGCTCACGGCATCGTCAACTTCGTGGTGCAGGACAATCGCGTGCGCTTCGAGATCGACCTCAATGCCGCCGCCGCCAATCACCTTACGATCAGCTCGAAGCTCCTGAACCTCGCCGCTCGCGTGCTTCCGAGACCCTGATTCATCACCGATGCTCCGTTTCGACCGTGCCAACGTGATGACCGCGATCGCCGCGGCCGGCGTGCTGCTGCTCCTGCTCGCCGGCGCCGGCATCGTGATGTACAACGAAGTGTCGTACAAGGAGGCGAAGGCGCAGCAGGTCGAGGCGCAAAGCCGCGTGCTCGCGTCCACCGTCACGGCCGCGCTCGCGTTCGACGACCGCAAGGCCGCGCGCGAGTACGTGAACGCGCTCGCCGTCGATCCGCAGATCCAGGCGGTGGCGGTGTACGACGCGAGGGGCCATTTGTTTGCCGCGTACGCACGCGACGGCGAGCACGCGTTGCCTGCGGCGACCGCGGTTTCGGATCCGCGCCTCGACGGCGATGTCCTGAAAGTGACGGTTCCCGTCGCACAGGGACGCAACACGCTGGGGAGCGTGTATCTCGAAACCGCCATCGATCCGATCTCGCGCCGCCTCGAGCGATACGCGATCATCGCGTTGCTCGTGTCGATGGCGTCGCTCATCTTCGTGCTGCTGGGCCTTGCGCAGCGGCGTCTCGCCGAGGCCAACGAGCGATTGCGCCGGCAGGGCATCGACCTTGCGGAAGCCAACGAGAACCTGCTCGCGCAGATCGCGCAACGCGAAAGCGTGGAGGGCGCGCTGCGGCAGGCGCAGAAGATGGAGGCGATGGGGCAGCTGACGGGCGGCATCGCGCACGACTTCAACAACCTGCTGCAGGTGATCCTCGGCAACCTCGAGCTCCTGCAACGGCGCAAGCTCGTGGCGGACGACGAGGCGAATCGCATGGTCGCCTCCGCGGTGCGGGGCGCCGAACGCGCGGCGACGCTGACGCAGCGCCTGCTCGCGTTCGCGCGCCGGCAGCCGCTCGACCCGCGTCCGCTCGACGTCAACAAGCTCGTGCAGGGCATGTCGGACCTGCTGCATCGCTCGCTCGGGGAAGCGATCCGCGTCGAAACGGTGCTGGCCGGCGGCATCTGGCGCGTGGCCGTCGACGCGAACCAGCTCGAGAACGCGCTGCTCAATCTCGCCGTCAATGCGCGCGACGCGATGGCGGGGACAGGCAAGCTCACGATCGAAACGGCGAACGTGCATCTCGACGAGCCGTATGCGCAGGCGAACGAAGTGCGGCCCGGGCAGTACGTGATGATCGCCGTGAGCGACAGCGGATCGGGCATGACGCCGGAGGTGACGGCGAAGGCGTTCGAGCCGTTCTTCACGACGAAGGACGTCGGCAAGGGCTCGGGCCTCGGGCTGTCGCAGGTCTACGGCTTCATCAAGCAGTCGGAGGGGCACGCGAAGATCTACAGCGAGCCCGGCGACGGCACGACGGTCAAGCTGTACCTGCCGCGGCTTGCCGGGGCCGCTAGCGGCGAGCGCGTTGCGGTGGGCGCGCCGGCGTTGCCCGCCGGACGCGAGGATCGCCGCATTCTCGTGGTCGAGGACGACGAGGACGTGCGCACGCACGCGGTGACGATGCTGAAGGAACTCGGCTATACGGTGCTCGAGGCCGCCGACGCCGAGTCCGCGCTGCGCCTGTTCGACGCGCACCCGGATGTACGCCTGTTGTTCACCGACGTCGGCTTGCCGGGCGGGCGCAACGGCCGCGAGCTTGCCGACGCGTTGCGACGCCGCAACCCCGAGCTTGCGGTGCTCTTCACCACAGGCTACGCGCGCAACGCGATCGTGCACCACGGCCGCCTCGATCCGGGCGTCGACCTGATCACCAAGCCCTTCACGTTCGCGGCGCTTGCGAACAAGGTGCACGCGATGTTCGAGCGCTGCGAAGTCACGGCGCGCGAGGCGCCGCAACCCTGATGACACAGGCGGAGCGACCGACGATGGAGAACGGCGAGGAGCATCCGGATGTTGCACGCTGGAACACGCGTTTCGCGGCGCGCGAATACGCGTTCGGTACGGCGCCGAACGCGTTTCTCGCGGCGCAGGCGCAACGCTTGCGACCGGGGATGACCGCGCTCTGCGTCGCCGACGGCGAAGGCCGCAACAGCGTGTGGCTCGCGCAGCAGGGGCTTGCCGTGACGGCGTTCGACTTCTCGCCGGCCGGCCTCGCGAAGGCGCGCGCGCTCGCCGCCTCGGCCGGCGTGCGCGTCGACTATCGCCAGTGCGAAGCCGCGCGCTTCGCTTGGAGCGCGGCGCAATACGACGCGGTCGTCGCGATCTTCGTGCAGTTCGCACCGCCCGCGCTGCGCGCGACGATGTTCGACGGCATGATGCAGGCGCTCACGCCCGGCGGCCTGCTTATCCTCGAAGGCTACGGGTTGAAGCAGCTCGAGTACCGGACGGGCGGGCCGAAGGATGCGGACCACCTCTATACACCGGAGCTGTTGCGTGAGAGTTTCGCGCCGCTCGAGATCGTGCATCTCGTCGAGCGCGACGACATGCTCGACGAAGGCACCGCGCATCGCGGGATGTCCGCACTCGTGGATCTGGTGGGGCGCCGGCCGGTGTAGATGGCGGGAAGTGCGAAGGATGGTCGGGGTGAGAGGATTCGAACCTCCGGCCTCTACGTCCCGAACGTAGCGCTCTACCAGGCTAAGCTACACCCCGTTTTCCTGCTTGAGTCGCGGCTCGCGGCGCTCGGGAAATCAATAGCTGCGCCGGCACGCGAAAGTCGATAATTGTAGCAGACTCGATGCCGCCGGCGAGGGTGCAAGCACGCCGAGACACTCGGCCGCTGCGTCGCTTTCTGCCTGCGCGCGTTCGCGCGCGTACTCGAGCGCGCCGGTGCGGTGGAGCGCGCGCACCACCGGTGCGAAATCGGTCAATCCACCTTCGGTGATCGCGTGGCGGATCGTGTCGGCTTCGTCGGGAGTACCGACGGCGACGGCGCGAATCAGCGGCAAGGTCATCTTGCCTTCTTCGAGGTCGTCGCCCACGTTCTTGCCGATCTCACCCGCGTCGCCCGAGTAGTCGAGCACGTCGTCCATGATCTGGAACGCGGTGCCGAGATGCATGCTGTAGCGCGCAAGCGCGTCCTCGACGTTTCGACCGGCACCCCCGAGTACGGCGCCGATCCGTCCGGCGGCTTCGAACAGCTTCGCCGTCTTGCGTTCGATCACGTCGAAGTACGCGCGCTCGTCGAGCGCCGCATCGCGCATGTGCAGCAGTTGCAGCACCTCGCCTTCGGAGATCAGGTTCGTCGCGTCGGCGATGATCGACATCACGCGCATCCGGTTCACGCTGACCATGAGCTGAAACGCGCGCGTATAGAGGTAATCGCCGACGAGCACCGACGCGGCATTGCCGAAGCGCGCGTTCGCGGTGGCGTGCCCCCGGCGAAGCTGCGACTCGTCGACGACGTCGTCGTGGAGCAGCGTTGCGGTGTGGATCATCTCGATCGTCGCGGCGAGCGTGCGGTGATCGGTGCCTTCGTAGCCGCAGGCGCGCGCGGCCAGCAGCAGCAGCGCCGGACGCAGGCGCTTGCCGCCGCCCGCGATGATGTGGCTTGCCACCTCGCGGATCAGCACCACGTCGGAGTCCAGGCTTTCGCGCAGCACCTGGTCGACGCCGGCCATGTCGTCGCCAATGACGGGGCGGAGGAATTCGAGGGTCACGAGGGACGTGAACAGCGCGCGTCGATGCGGAAATCCTGATGTGTGGCGCGTCGCAGGCGAAGCTTTGCGTGACGCCCGACGATTCTACCGGAGATCACGCGCAGGATTCATCTGGGGCGAAAAACGCGCTATAATGCAAGGCTTTTCCCCAATCACGGGAGTTCCACTCATGTACGCGGTCGTAAAAACCGGCGGCAAGCAATACAAGGTTGCCCCCGGCGAAAAACTCAAGGTCGAACAGATACCGGCGGACGTGGGCGCGGAAGTGATCCTGGATCAGGTGCTGATGGTGGGCGACGGTGAAGCGGTTCGCGTCGGCCAGCCCACGGTGTCGGGCGCCACGGTGAAGGCGACGGTGGTCGCCCATGGCCGCGGCGAGAAGATCCGGATCTTCAAGATGCGCCGCCGCAAGCACTATCAGAAGCATCAGGGGCATCGGCAGAATTTCACCGAGCTTCGCATCGAAGCGATCGTCGGCTGAAGGAGTAGCTCATGGCACACAAGAAGGCAGGCGGCAGTTCGAGGAACGGCCGCGATTCGGAAGCGAAGCG
>JAICKU010000133.1 GCA_025927765.1 Burkholderiales bacterium | reverse complement strand
CCGATACCGAGCCGCCCGACATAGCTCGAGTAGTCGAGCGCGCTCACCTGGAACTGCAGCGCGCCATCCACGTCCCCCTCGGGCGGCGGCACGTGCTCGAGGATCGTGTCGAACAACGGACGCATGTCGCCATCGTGCGCACCCGTCTTCGCGATTGCGACGTCGAGCGTCGCCCACCCGTTCAGACCGGAGGCGTAGACGACGGGAAAGTCGAGCTGCGCGTCGCTGGCGCCGAGGCGGTCGAAGAGCTCGAACGTTTCGTTCACGACCCACTCGGACCGCGCGCCCGGCCGGTCGACCTTGTTCACGACGACGATCGGCCGCAGGCCCTCGGCGAGCGCCTTCATCGTCACGAAACGCGTCTGCGGCATCGGGCCTTCGACGGCGTCGACGAGCAGCAGCACGCCGTCGACCATGCCGAGCACGCGCTCGACCTCGCCGCCGAAGTCGGCGTGCCCCGGCGTATCGACGATGTTGATGTGGATGTCGCGATAGCGGATCGCGCAGTTCTTCGCGAAGATCGTGATGCCCCGCTCGCGCTCGATGTCGTTGCTGTCCATGATCCGCTCGCCCACGTGCTGGTGCGCGGCAAACGTGCCGGCCTGGACGAGCAGCTTGTCGACGAGCGTGGTCTTGCCGTGGTCGACGTGCGCGATGATCGCGATGTTGCGAAGGTCGTGGCGGGCTGCGGTCATTGGAAAAACTGTCGATTATAGCGGGAAGAGCAACCTTTTTTGTGCCCTTCCCTTGGGAATTCAAGGCGCCGGCCCTATAATCCGGTTGTCGGGCGGCCGTTCCGGTCACCGCCCACCCCGCCTCACGGCGTCGAGCGCGTCCTCGCGACAAGGGGATCGCTCGCAAAACCCAACGAATTTCGCTGCCTGGACCGGAAACCGCTGAAGCGGTAGGCCGCGTACCAGGAGCATTGCATGAACGTCACGAGCTTTGACGAGCTCGGCCTGCGTCCCGAGATCCTGCGGGCCGTGACCGACTCGGGCTACACCAAGCCTACGCCTATCCAGGCGCAGGCCATTCCCGAAATCCTCGCCGGCCGCGACATCATGGGTGGCGCCCAGACCGGCACCGGCAAGACGGCAGGCTTCGGCCTGCCCATCCTCCAGAAGCTGTCGCAGCACGCCAACACGAGCCCGTCGCCTGCGCGGCATCCGGTGCGGGCGCTGATCCTCGCGCCGACGCGCGAGCTCGCGATCCAGGTCGAGCAATCGATCCGCGAATACGGCAAGTACACGAACGTGCGCTCGACCTGCGTGTTCGGCGGTGTCGACATCAAGCAGCAGCTGCCCATCGTGCGCGGCGGCGTCGAGATTCTCGTCGCCACCCCCGGCCGGCTCCTCGATCACATCGAGCAGAAGAGCGTCTACCTCGGGCAGGTGGAGGTCTTCGTCCTCGACGAGGCCGACCGCATGCTCGACATGGGTTTCATTCCGGACATCAAGCGCATCATGGCGCTGCTCCCCAAAGAGCGGCAGAACCTGCTCTTCTCGGCGACGTTCAGCAACGAGATCAAGAAGCTCGCCGATGAACTGCTGAACAAGCCGAAGCTGATCGAAGTCGCGCGGCGCAACACCGCGGCCGAGACCGTGACGCAAAGCGCATACAAGCTGCCGCAGGAAGCGAAGCGCGGCCTGCTCGTGCATCTCGTGAAGTCGCGTAACGTGTGGCAGGTGCTCTGCTTCGTGCGCACCAAGCACGGCGCGTCGCGGCTTGCGCGCCAGCTCGAGAAGGAAGGGCTCGCGACGTCTGCGATCCACGGCGACAAGACGCAGGCGGCACGTCTCGACGCGCTGTCGAAGTTCAAGGACGGCAAGCTGCAGGTGCTCGTCGCCACCGACGTGGCGGCGCGCGGCCTCGACATCGACGACATGCCGCTCGTCGTCAACTACGAGCTGCCGCACGTGCCCGAGGATTACATCCACCGCATCGGCCGCACGGGCCGCGCCGGGGCCACCGGCGAGGCGATCTCGTTCGTCGCCCCCGAGGAAGAGAAGTACCTCACCGAGATCGAGAAGCTCCTGAAGAAGAAGGTGGCAATCGAAGTGGCGCAGGGCTTCGAGCCTGAACGCGAAGCCACAAGCCGACGCGACGCGGCGACGCACGAACCCCGCACGCGCGCACATGCCGCGAACGGCGACGCACGTCGGCGCGGCCAGGCCAGCGCAGCGAACGGCGCTCACGCGCGGCGCGACCGGGACGACGCTGCGCGTCGTCCGGTGACGAACGGCGACGCGCGGCGTGCCGAGCGCGAAGCGGCGTACGCGAAGAATCCCGACCAGCCGATCGTGCGCCGCGCGCTGCCCGCGCGCGAGGACGTCGACGCACTCGCGCATCACCGCCCGCACATGCACGCCGCGCGCCGTGCGAAGCCGATCCCGATGCTGCTGCAGAAGCGGCGTCCGGCACCGGCCGAGGTCAGCGCTGCATCCGCGGCGCGGGAACCCGAAAAGGTCTGACCTTCGACGCGAGCGTTGGCATACGCTCGCGCCTCAGTGCACCGCTCAGGCGCTGCGCCACGCGAACGGCGCGAACTGGCCGTTGTTGCCGCCGCTCGCGTCGTCCCAGCCGAGGCCGAAGGCGTGCACGTGGCTACGCGCCACGTGCGCGAGCGAGTAATCGTTCGCGGCCGGATGCCCTGTGTTCTGGAGGCGAAGTGGCTCCTTGGCAGCCGGATCGAGTCCCATCGCCGCCTCGGCCGCCATGTCGACGAGGCCCGGCGCGTCGATCGACCAGCGCCGCCCGTCGTCCTCGAAACGGATGCGCGCCCCCTGGACGCCGAGGAATTTCCCGATCAGTCCCGACAGGGCAGCCATCGGGCCGCCGGCGGCGCCACTGGCGATCGTCGTCAGCGCATCGCGCTGCGCCTCGTCCGCGCGTTCGTCGACGACGAGTCCCACCGACCAGTCTCCCTTGTTCATCGCCCCAGGCGTGTGGCCGATCACGATGAAGCCCAAGCCGTCGAGCGAAACGTCGCCGTAGCGGCCGCGCTCGACTTCGAACGCCATCGCGAACGTGCAGTCGCCCTTGCTGGGCTGCGCGGCCATCTGGTGGGTGAGACAGGGGCACACGAGATCGCAGTTGCAGGTTTCGTAGTACCGTCCGTTCAGGTTCCATTGCGTGGCCATGCGCGCCTCCATGAGTGGACGTACGATCCCGTAAATGATGCGCGCATTCGCGCGCGCCGTCACGGGCGTTCGCAGCGCGCCGCGGCTACCATTGCAGGATGCCGGCAAGGATGCAGGGTACCGTGGGGGCTGTCCTCGACGTCGATCGCCTCACCGTCGAATTCGCGACGACCGAGCGCGTGGTCACGGCCGTGCGCGAACTGTCGTTTACGATCGGCCGCGGCGAGACGCTCGCGATCGTCGGCGAATCGGGCTCCGGCAAATCGGTCACCGCACTTTCGGTGATGCGGCTCGTCGAGCACGGCGGCGGCCGCATCGTCACAGGCGCCTTGCGCTTTGCGCGTCCCGGCGACGGCGTCGTCGACCTGACGCAGGCCGGTACGGCGACATTGCGCGCGATACGCGGCGCCGAGATCGCGATGATCTTCCAGGAGCCGATGACCTCGCTCAATCCGGTGTTTCCGGTCGGCGACCAGATCGCGGAATCGATCCGGCTGCATCAGGCGAAGGACGCGGCGGCAGCCCGCCGCGAGGCGCTGCGCATGCTCGAGCAGGTGCGCATTCCCGAGGCGCGTTCGGTGCTCGGCCGCTATCCGCATCAACTGTCGGGCGGCATGCGCCAGCGCGTCATGATCGCGATGGCCCTCTCCTGCCGCCCGGCGCTCCTCATTGCCGACGAGCCCACGACGGCCCTCGACGTCACCATCCAGGCGCAGATCCTCGCGTTGATCCGCCTGCTGCAGGACGAGATGCAGATGGCGGTGATGTTCATCACGCACGCGATGGGTGTGGTGGCCGAGATCGCCGATCGCGTCGTGGTGATGAACCGCGGCGAGAAGGTCGAGGAAGGCGACGTGCATCGCATCTTCGCCGCGCCGCGCGAGGCGTACACGCGTGCGCTGCTCGCGGCCGTGCCGACGCTGGGCGCACTCGCGAACGAGGACGAGCCGCGAAAGTTCTCGACGACGTCCACGCCGGGGCCGCCCCCACCCTCGCATCACACACGACCGCTGCTCTGCGTGCGTAACCTCAGCACGCGCTTCGACGTCAGGTCTGGCTTCTTCGGTCGCGTGCGCCGGCGCGTGCACGCCGTCGAGCAGGTGAGCTTCGATCTTCGTGCCGGCGAAACGCTCGCGCTCGTCGGCGAATCCGGCTGCGGCAAGTCGACGACGGGACGCTCGCTCCTGCGCCTCGTCGACATCGCGGGGGGCTCGATCGACTTCGAGGGCCGCGACATCGCGAAGCTGCCCGACGATCAATTGCAGCCGGTGCGACGCGACATTCAGATGATTTTCCAGGATCCGTTCGCGTCGCTCGACCCGCGGCTGACCGTCGGGTTTTCCGTCGCCGAGCCGCTGTACGTGCATGGCGTCGCCAAGGGGCGCGAGGCCGAGGAGCGCGTCGCCTGGCTGCTCGACCACGTGGGCCTCGATGCCGAGCACGCGCGGCGCTATCCGCACGAATTCTCCGGCGGGCAGCGGCAGCGCATCGCGATCGCGCGGGCGCTCGCGTTGAATCCGCGGATCATCGTCGCGGACGAGGCGGTGTCGGCGCTCGACGTGTCGATCCAGGCGCAGATCGTCGACCTGCTCCTCGACCTGCAACACGAGTTCGGCCTGTCGTACATCTTCATCTCGCACGACATGGCGGTCGTCGAGCGCGTCAGCCACCGCGTCGCGGTGATGTACCTCGGCCAGATCGTCGAGATGGGACCGCGTCGCCTCGTGTTCGGCAATCCGCAGCATCCGTATACGCGGAAGCTTCTCGCGGCCGTGCCGGTGGCCGACCCGTCGAAACGACGCCTGGAAAGGGCGCTATCATCCGACGAAATTCCGAGCCCCATCCGCGCCGTGGGCGACGAGCCCGTCGTTTCGCCGCTCGTCGAGGTGGCTCCCGGACACTTCGTCGCGCGCCACCGCGTCGGCGGTCCCTACTGATCTTCGTTACCTGCAGGAGT
>JAICKU010000097.1 GCA_025927765.1 Burkholderiales bacterium | reverse complement strand
CGAGAAGCCGATGATCGCCATCCCGATGCCACCCGATTGCGACGACAGCGCCGTGTGGCCCTTGAAATCGTAGGGCGTGCAGAACGTCGCGCAGAGATCCTTCCAGGTGTAATAGAAGCCGTAGATGTTCGGCCCCATCAGCCGCACGTTGTACTTGCGGCCGATCTCCTGGATCTCGCGCTGGCCTTCGACGTTGCCCGTTTCCGCGAATCCCGACGGGATCAGCACGGCGCCCGGAATGCCCTTCTCGCCGACTTCGATGAGCGCCTGCGCCACGAGCTTCGCCGGGATCGCGAACACGGCGACGTCGATGTTCCCGGGCACGTCCTTGACGCTCCGGTACGCCTTGTAGCCCATCACCTCGTCGGCCCTCGGGTGGATCGGGTAGATCTGCCCCTTGTAGCCGCCGTTGACCAGGTTCTTCATCACCGAGTTGCCGATCTTGCCTGCCTCGTTCGACGCGCCGATCACGGCGACCGCGTCGGGCTTCATGATGTGGTTCATCGAGCGGACGATCTCGTCCTTCGCCGGCCGATACTTTTCCGGCAGCGGCTCGCCGATCACGATGCGCACGTCGGCGGCGATCGCGCCCTTCGGCGTCGCGAACACCGGGTTCAGGTCCATCTCGGAGATCTCGGGAAAGTCCGAGACGAGTGCGCTCACGTGCTGGAGAATCAGCGCGAGCGCTTCGCGGTTGACCGGCTTTTCGCCGCGCACGCCCTTCAGCACGTCGGCGGCTTCGATGCTGTCGAGCATGCCGAGCGCTTCGTCGTTCGTCATCGGCGCGAGACGGAACGTCACGTCCTTCAGCACCTCGACGAGCACGCCGCCCAAGCCGAACGCGACGAGCTTGCCGAACGACGGATCGGTGACCGCGCCGACGATCACCTCGTGCCCGCCGGTCAGCATCTGCTGCACCTGCACGCCGACGAGATTCGCCTTGTCGTTGTAGCGGCGCGCGTTGTCCATGATCGTCCGGTAGCCCTGCTCGACGTCCGACGCGTTCTTCAAGCCGACGAGCACCCCGCCCGCTTCGGTCTTGTGCAGGATCTCGGGCGAGACGATCTTCATCACGACCGGAAAGCCCATCTCGGTGGCGAGGCGCACCGCTTCGCTCGCCGACTTCGCCACACCCTCCTGCGGCACGGGAATGCTGTAGGCGTCGCAGACGAGCTTTCCTTCGGGCGCCGTCAACGACGTGCGCCCCTCGGCCTTGACCTTGTCGATGATGTTGCGGACCGTCGTCTTGTCGTGCGCCATTTCGTTTCCTTAGATTACTTTCGCTTCGTGGAGCTCGCGGATCTGCGCGTCGGTGTAGCCGAGCTCCTTCATGATCTCGTCGGTGTGCTCACCGAGGAGCGGCGAGCGCTTCACCTCGGTCGGGCTGTCGGAGAGCTTGATCGGATTGCCGACCGTCAGGTACTTGCCGCGCGTCGGGTGATCGACCTCGACGACGGTGCCGGTCTTGCGCAGCGACGGCTCCTCGGCGATCTCCTTCATCGACAGGATCGGACCGCACGGGATGTCGTACTTGTTCAGGATCTCCATTGCCTCGAACTTCGACTTCGTCATCGTCCACTTCTCGATCTCGTCGAAGATCTCGGTGAGGTGGGGAAGACGCGCCTTCGGCGTCGCATAGCGCGGATCGGTCAGCCATTCCTCGCGCCCGATCACGTTGCAGATCTGCTTCCACACGGGCGCCTGCGTGATGAAGTAGATGTACGCGTTGGGATCGGTCTCCCAGCCCTTGCACTTCAGGATCCAGCCGGGCTGCCCGCCGCCCGACGCATTGCCGGCGCGCGGCACCGCCTCGCCGAAATGGCCGTTCGGATATTGCGGATATTCCTCGAGCACGTGCGTGCGGTCGAGCCGCTGCTGGTCGCGCAGCTTCACGCGGCACAGATTGAGCACGCCGTCCTGCATCGCCGCGTTCACCTTCTGGCCGCGACCGGTGGTCTTTCGCTGATAGAGCGCCGTGACGATGCCGAGCGCCAGATGCAACCCCGTGCCGCTGTCGCCGATCTGCGCGCCGGTCACGAGCGGCGGCCCGTCGTCGAACCCCGTCGTCGACGCCGCGCCGCCCGCGCATTGCGCGACGTTCTCGTACACCTTGCAGTCCTGGTACGGCCCCGGGCCGAAGCCCTTGATCGACGCGACGATCATCTTCGGGTTGAGTTCCTGGATGCGCTCCCAGGTGAAGCCCATCCGGTCGAGCGCGCCCGGCGCGAAGTTCTCGACCAGCACGTCGCATTCGCGCACGAGCTTCTCGAGCACCTCCTTGCCCTTGGGATGCTTCGCGTCGATCGTGATCGAGCGCTTGTTGTGGTTCAGCATCGTGAAGTAGAGACTGTCGGCGTCGGGGACATCGCGCAGTTGCCCGCGCGTGATGTCGCCAACGCCTTCACGCTCGACCTTGATGACGTCGGCGCCGAACCAGGCCAGAAGCTGCGTGCACGTCGGCCCCGACTGCACGTGCGTGAAGTCGAGGATCTTGACGCCATCCAGTGCTTTACCCATCGATTACCCTTTCACCCTCGTCTGTCACTGCATTGAGAATTTTGTCATGACTTCTTGGCCGTCGGATTGAGGCTCGTGATGCGGCCGCTTTCCGTGCCCGCACCTTCGGCGATCATCGCGTTGATGAGCGTCGGCTCGCGCGAGCGGATCGCCTCTTCCATCGCCTTGCGCAACTCGGCCGGCGTGGTGACGTACGCACCCACGCCGCCGAACGCTTCCATCAGCATTTCGTAGCGCGCGTTCTTCACGAACACGAGCGGCGAGGGATCGCCGTCGGTCTTGCCCGCCCAGTTGGTCTCGTCGCCTCGGTATACGCCGTTGTTGTTGAGGATCACGACGCACACCGGCAGCTTGTAGCGGCAGATCGTCTCGACTTCCATGCCCGAGAAGCCGAAGGCGCTGTCGCCTTCGATGGCGATCACCTGCTGGCCGCTCACCACCGCCGCGGCCACCGAGTAGCCCATGCCGATGCCCATCACGCCCCACGTGCCGACGTCGAGGCGCTTGCGCGGCTTGTACATGTCGACGATGCTGCGCGTGAAGTCGAGCGCATTCGCGCCTTCGTTGACGAGATACGCGTCGGGATTCGCCTTCACGATGTCGCGCACGACGTTGAGCGCGCTGTGAAAGTTCATCGGCGTCGGATTCTTCGCGAGCGTCTCGGCCATCTTCGCGACGTTCTTGTTCCTGCGCTCGGCGATCGCGTTCATCCAGTCCGCCGGCGGCTTTGGCCAGCTCGCGCCGATGCCGGCCAGCATCGCCTTCACGCACGAGTCGATGTCGCCCACCACCGGCGCGTCGATGCGCACGTTGCTGTCCGCCTCCGTCGGCGAGATGTCGACCTGGACGAACTTCTGGCCACCCCAATCCTTGGGGCTCTTGCCGCCCCACGTCTTGCCCTTGCCGTGCGACAACAGCCAGTTGAGGCGCGCGCCGATCAGCATCACGACGTCGGCGCCGGGCAGCACGAACGAGCGTGCGGCGGCGGCGGACAGCTCGTGCGTGTCGGGCAGCAGGCCCTTCGCCATCGCCATCGGCAAATACGGAATGCCGGTCTTCTCGATCAGCGCGCGAATGTCGTCATCGGCCTGCGCGTAGGCGGCGCCCTTGCCGAGGATGATCAGCGGCCGCTTGGCATGCCTCAAGAGATCGAGCGCGCGCTGCACCGCTTCGGGCCCCGGGATTTGCCGGGGCGCCGGATCGACGACCTCGATGAGCGAGTTCTTCCCGGCTTCGGCGTCCATCGACTGCGGAAAGAGCTTCGCCGGCAGGTCGAGGTACACGCCGCCGGGACGTCCCGACACCGCAGCGCGAATGGCACGCGCGACGCCCACGCCGATGTCCTCGGCGTGCAGCACGCGGAACGCGGCCTTGCACAGCGGCTTCGCGATCGCGAGCTGGTCCATCTCCTCGTAGTCGCCTTGCTGCAGGTCGACGATCTCGCGCTCGGACGATCCGCTGATCAGGATCATCGGGAAGCAGTTCGTCGTGGCGTTGGCGAGCGCGGTCAGGCCGTTCAGGAACCCCGGAGCCGACACGGTGAGGCAGATGCCGGGCTTCTGCGTGATGAAGCCGGCGATCGACGCCGCGTAACCGGCGTTCTGCTCGTGCCGGAACGAGACCACGCGAATCCCCGACGCCTGCGCCTTGCGCGTCAGGTCGGTGATCGGGATGCCCGGGAGGCCGAAGATCGTGTCGATGCCGTTCAGCTTCAGCGCATCGATCAGCAGGTGGAAGCCGTCGGTTTCCGGCTGCGGCGCCGAGGCAGCGTCGGCAGAAGCGGCCGGCGATTGGGGGGCGACCGGTTCCTTCCGGGTGGCGGTCAGGGTGTCCATGCGTATCTCCTCGGCTTCCGCGAAATATCCAATAACGTATGTGATATACCACGCGCCGTCAATCGCTTTCGGCGTGACCTCCGGATCGCCGACGTTGGACTGCCGTGCGACGAAAATGACTCCGCGATGCGCGATGATTGCATTCTTGACGATGCTGCAGCGCAGCATCGAGAACAGGTGAGAACGGCCCGTTACCCCCTCGCGTGGTTTTTGGTATATAAGATATGAGACGGCCCGCATTTCGAGGGCGCCGAAAGGACACCCGGTGACAAGCATTGCCGGCGCGCCCGCGATTCCGCTCGCGCTGCGCCCGCTTCCGACGAACGTCAGCTTTCGCGATCAGGCGTACGCCGCGATCAAGGAAGCGATCATGGAAGCCGACATCTACGCGCACCGCCACGAGCTGCGGCTCGACGAGCGCCAGCTGTCGAAATCGCTCGGCGTGTCGCGCACGCCGATCCGCGAGGCGATGACGCTGCTCGAGCAGGAAGGGTTCCTGCGCACCGTGCCGCGGCGCGGCATCTTCATCATCCGCAAGACCAAGCGGCAGCTGGTCGAGATGATCGAGATGTGGGCCGCGCTCGAGAGCATGGCGGCACGCCTCGCGACACTGAACGCGTCCGATGCCCAGATCGCGAAGCTCCGCACGATGTTCGACGAGTTCCGCAACTCGACACCCGCCGAGCACATCGAGGAGTACTCGCACGCGAACATCGCGTTCCACCAGGCGATCATCGCGCTGTCGGGCTCGCACCTGATGGGCAAGACGATCGACAACCTGTTCGTGCACGTGCGCGCGATGCGAAGGCTTACGATCTCGCAAAGCGACCGCGCCGCGCGGTCGATCGTCGACCATATGCAGATCATCGAGGCGCTCGAGCGCCGCGACACCGAGCTGGCCGAGCGCCTCGTGCGCGAGCACTCGCTCGACCTCGCGCGGTTCGTCGAGAAGCACTGCGACTTTTTGGATTGAGCATCGCGCGCGGGCATGCATTCGCGCGCGCATTAGGAGGTCGGCCATGAACGGGAACACGAACGAGGCGGTCGTCGTCGACACCTCGCGGCTGCGGGGCGGGCGCGGCGTCAAGGCGCGGCCCAAGGGACGCCACGTCAACGCGGAGGCGCTCGCCGACGTGCAGCGGCTGCTCGGCGACGCGTCACGCGAGCGCTCGCTTTTGATCGAGCACCTGCACCGTATCCAGGATGCCCGCGGCTACCTCCCGGCGTCGTACCTGGTCGCGCTCGCGCAGGAAATGAAGCTCGCGATGACCGAGGTGTACGAGGTGGCCACGTTCTATCACCACTTCGAGGTCGTCGACGCCGAAGACACGCCACCGCCGCCGATCACCATTCGCGTCTGCGAAACGCTCTCCTGCAAGATGGCGGGCGCCGACGCGCTGCGCGACGCGCTGCTCGCGCATGGTGACGCCAACGTGCGCGTGATCGGCGCACCGTGCATCGGTCGCTGCGAGCAGGCGCCGGCCGCCGTCGTCGGTCGCAATGCGATCGGCGAGGCGACGCCGGCAAAAGTGCTCGACGCGGTGAAATCGGGTGCGCTCGAAGCGACGGCACCTCCGTACATCGATTACGACGCGTACCGGCGCGACGGCGGCTACCGCACGCTCGTCGACTGCGTCGAGGGCAAGCGCTCGCCCGAGCAGGCGATCGCCGAGATGGAAAACTCGTCGCTGCGCGGCCTCGGCGGCGCCGGCTTCCCCGCGGGTCGCAAGTGGAAGATCGTGCGCGGCGAGCCCGCGCCGAGGCTCATGGCCGTCAATATCGACGAAGGCGAGCCCGGCACGTTCAAGGATCGCTTCTACCTCGAGCGCGACCCGCACCGCTTCCTCGAAGGCATGCTGATCGCCGCGTGGGCAGTCGGCATCGACGCCATCTACATTTATCTGCGCGACGAATATGCGGCGTGCCGCGCGATCCTGACGCGCGAGCTCGAGGCGCTCTCCGCGAATCCGCCGTGCCCGCTGCCGCCGATCGAGCTGCGGCGCGGCGCCGGCGCCTACATCTGCGGCGAGGAATCGGCGATGATCGAGTCGATCGAGGGCAAGCGCGGCATGCCCCGGCTGCGCCCGCCGTACGTGGCGCAGGTGGGACTGTTCGGACGCCCGACGCTCGAGCACAACATGGAGACCCTGCACTGGGTGCGCGACATCCTCGAGCGCGGCGCGAACTGGTTCGCGAGCCAGGGCCGCCACGGCCGCAAGGGGCTGCGCTCGTTCTCGGTGTCCGGCCGCGTGAAGAAGCCCGGCGTGCACCTCGCCCCCGCCGGCATCACGGTGCGCGAATTGATCGACGAATTCTGCGGCGGCATGCAGGACGGCCACACGTTCTACGGCTACCTGCCCGGCGGCGCTTCGGGCGGCATCCTGCCCGCGTCGCTTGGCGACATTCCGCTCGACTTCGACACGCTGCAGCCGTACGGCTGCTTCATCGGCTCGGCCGCGGTCATCGTGCTCTCGCAGCACGACCGTGCGCGCGACGCCGCATTGAACCTGCTCGAATTCTTCGCCGAGGAGTCGTGCGGACAATGCACGCCGTGCCGTGTCGGCACGCAGAAGGCGGTGGGGCTGATGGAAAAGCCGCAGTGGGACAAGCCGCTGCTCGACGACCTGTCGCAGGCGATGGCCGACGCGTCGATCTGCGGCCTGGGTCAGGCGGCACCGAACCCGATTGCCTGTGTCTACAAGTATTTCCCCGACGAGCTCGCCACCGCCTCGTCGGGCCCCGATGGGAGCCAAGCGCGATGAATGCACCTTACGAACAGTTCGGGTTCCTGACGGCAGGCAACGGCCCGAGCGTGAAGGCGCGCCGGCTTGCCGGCGACGTTCCCGTCGGCCCGCAGGTGACGTTCCTGCTCAACGGCGAGGAAGTCGTGGCCGAGCCCGGCGAGACGATTCTCGAAGCGGCCGATCGCCTCGGCCTCGCCGCGATTCCACGCCTTTGCTACAAGCCAGGCTATCGGCCCGACGGCAACTGCCGCGCATGCATGGTCGAGATCAAGGGCGAGCGCGTGCTCGCGCCGTCGTGCTGCCGCAAGCCGACGCCGGGCATGGAAGTCACGAGCAACAGCGAGCGCGCCGTGCATTCGCAGAAGATGATCGTCGAGCTGCTCGCGTCCGACATGCCGGATCGCGTGTACAAGAAGGATTCGGAGCTCGCGTACTGGCAGAGCGCGCTTGGCGTGACCTCGCCTCGCTTCGAGCGCCGTGCGGAACCGCCCGCGGATCTGTCGCATCCGGCGATGGCGGTGAACCTCGACGCGTGCATCCAGTGCACGCGCTGCGTGCGCGCCTGCCGCGAGGAACAGGTCAACGACGTGATCGGCTACGCGTTCCGCGCCGCGCATTCGAAGATCGTGTTCGACCTCGACGACCCGATGGGCCTGTCGACGTGCGTCGCGTGCGGTGAATGCGTGCAGGCGTGCCCGACCGGCGCGCTGGCTCCCGCGCTCGAAGCGTTCATGCAGCCGATCGACAAAGAGGTCGCGTCGGTGTGTCCGTACTGCGGTGTCGGCTGCCAGATCACGTACAACATCCAGGACAACGAAATCGTTCACGTCGAGGGCCGCGACGGCCCGGCGAATCACGAGCGACTGTGCGTGAAGGGCCGCTTCGGCTTCGATTACGTGCATCACCCGCAGCGGCTCACGAAGCCGCTCATTCGCAAGCCGGGCTTTCCGAAGTCGGCCGACTTCAAGGTCGATCCGGCGAACCCGTTGACGGTGTTCCGCGAAGCGACGTGGGAGGAAGCGCTGGCGCTCGCGGGCGGCACGCTCGCCAGGATCCGCGACACCCACGGTCCGCAGGCACTCTCGGGCTTCGGCTCGGCGAAAGGCAGCAACGAGGAGGCGTACCTCTTCCAGAAGCTCGTGCGCACCGGCTTTCGCACCAACAACGTCGATCACTGCACGCGGCTTTGCCACGCGTCGAGCGTCGCCGCGCTGCTGGAAGGCATCGGCTCGGGCGCGGTCTCGAATCCGGTGATGGACGTGCTGAAGGCGGAAGTGGTGTTCCTGATCGGCGCGAATCCCGTGTCGAACCACCCGGTGGCCGCGACGTGGATGAAGAACGCGGTGAAGAACGGCACGAAGCTGATCTACGCCGACCCGCGGCGCAGCGAGCTTTCGCGCCACGCGGTGCACATGCTGCAGTTCAAGCCCGACAGCGACGTCGCGCTCCTGAACGCGATGATGTGCACGATCGTCGAGGAGAACCTCGTCGATCCGAAGTTCATCGAGGACCGCACGAGCGGCTACGCCGAGCTGCGCGAGAACGTGCTCCGCTATCCGCCGGAAGCGATGGCGCCGATCTGCGGCATCGATGCGCAGACGATCCGCACCGTGGCGCGAATGTTCGCGAAGTCACGCGCATCGATGATTTTGTGGGGGATGGGCGTCTCGCAACATGTCCACGGCACCGACAACGCGCGCTGCCTGATCGCGCTTTGCATGATGACCGGCCAGATCGGGCGGCCCGGCACGGGCTTGCATCCGTTGCGCGGCCAGAACAACGTGCAGGGCGCGTCCGACGTCGGCCTGATCCCGATGGTGTATCCGGATTACCAGGCGGTCGACAATCCGGCGGTGCGCGCGAAGTTCGAGAAGCTCTGGGGCACGACGCTCGATCCCAAGCCGGGGCTCACGGTCGTCGAGATCATGCACGCCGTCCACGCGGGCGTGATTCGCGGCATGTACATCATGGGCGAGAACCCGGCGATGTCGGACCCCGACGTCGAGCATGCGCGCGCCGCGCTCGCCAAGCTCGACATGCTGGTCGTGCAGGACCTGTTCGTCACCGAGACCTGCTATCACGCCGACGTGATCCTCCCCGCCTCCGCGTTCCCCGAGAAGACCGGCACGTACACGAACACCGACCGCAACGTGCAGCTTGGCCGCGAGGCGCTGCCGTTGCCCGGCGACGCGCGCAAGGACTTGGACATCATCGTCGCGATGGCGCGCGAGCTCGGCCTCGACTGGCACTACACGCATCCGCGCGAAGTGTTCGACGAGATGCGCCAGGCGATGCCGTCGATCGCCGGCATCACGTGGGAGCGCCTCGAGCGCGAAGGCGGCGTCACGTACCCGTGCGAGCACGTGGGCGACCCGGGCGAGCCGGTCGTGTTCATCGACAGCTTCCCGACCGAGAGCGGTCGCGCCCGGCTGGTTCCGGCCGAGCTCATTCCTGCTGCCGAGAAGCCCGATGCGCAGTTCCCGTTCGTGCTGATCACCGGGCGCCAGCTCGAGCACTGGCACACCGGCAGCATGACACGCCGCAGCCGCGCACTCGATGCGATCGAGCCGTTCCCGGTGGCGTCCGTCAATCCGGCCGACCTGGCCGCCCTTGGCGTCCCGCCGGGCGGCGCGATCACGGTAGCCTCGCGCCGCGGCGAAGTCTCGCTCTACGCACGCGCGGACGGCGGCACGCCGCAGGGCAGCGTGTTCATCCCGTTCTGCTATTACGAAGCGGCGGCGAACCTGCTCACGAACCCGGTCCTCGACCCGTTCGGCAAGATCCCCGAGTTCAAGTATTGCGCCGTGAAGGTCACGCCGGGGGGAATACCCGACACCACACCTGGCTACGGCGAGCCTGAATCGATGGCGGCGGACTGAATGGCGCCACGGTGACCCGCGGCATGCCGAAGGGAAGGCTCGAGGCCTTCAGCGACGGCGTGATCGCGATCATCATCACGATCATGGTGCTCGAGCTGCACGAGCCGCACGGCGAAAGCTTTGCAGTGCTCGTGCCGCTCGCGCCGGTGTTCGTGAGCTACGTGCTCTCGTTCGTGTACGTCGGCATCTACTGGAACAACCATCATCACATGCTCCACGCGACGACGCACGTGAACGGCCGCGTGCTGTGGGCGAACCTGCACCTGCTGTTCTGGCTGTCGCTCTTTCCGTTCACGACCGCCTGGATGGGCGAGAATCACTTCGCGCCGGCGCCGACCGCGCTCTACGGCGTCGTGCTGTTCATGGCGGCGATCGCGTACACGATCCTGCAGCAGCAAATCATCGCTGCCGAAGGGCCGGCATCGCCCCTCGCGAGGGCAATCGGCCACGACTGGAAGGGCAAGCTGTCGCCGGTCCTCTACCTGGTTGCGATGGCGGTGGCGTTCGTCGCGACGTGGCTCGCGCTGGCGCTCTACGCGGCGGTTGCGCTGATGTGGCTCGTGCCCGATCGACGAATCGAGGATCGCGTGCAGAGTTTCGAATCGTAGCGGGCTCGCGCAATCGCGGACCTGCGTCACGCCGCTTTCGACGCCCGCTTCATCAGGTCCTCGACGATCTTCCACTCCGACGCCGTGACCGGCGTGATCGACAACCGGTTGCCGCGGCGCAGCGTCACCATGTCCTCGAGACCTTTCGTCTCGCGCAACGTCGCCACGGTGATCAGCGGCGTCTTGCGAACGAGCTTCACGTCGACGTGCTGCCAGCGCGGGTTGTCGCGCGTCGACTTCGCGTCGTAATACGCGCTCTTCGGATCGAACTGCGATTCGTCGGGATAGGCGGCGTGGGCGATCTCGACGATGCCCGCGATGCCGGGCTCCGGGCAGCTCGAGTGATAGAAGAACGCCCTGTCGCCGACGCGCATGTCGTCGCGCATGAAATTGCGCGCCTGGTAGTTGCGTACGCCGAACCAGGGCGTCGTCTGGTTCGGCGCCGTTACGAGATCGTCGATCGAGAACTCGGCGGGCTCGGACTTCATCAGCCAGTGGCGCACGTCTCCCCCTGTTCGAATTCCGCATTGCGCGGCCAAAAGCAAAAGGCGACGCACTTCGTCATGAAGTGCATCGCCTCGGGCATGGGACCCCCGCCTGTGCCGTTCCGGCCGGTATCTTGAACCTGGGTTCAAGAACGGTCACCCGTCCGGGACCATCAGGCGCTTCCGCGTGGGAGCGCACACCGGTCCGCTGGCTCTAGGCAACCTCGCTACGAGAGCATTGGTTCAAAGAACACAAAGCCGGATCGAACACCGCAGGGGATGGAAATCGGATTCAGGGTCAGGCTCCGGACGCGGCACCGCATCTGGAGCCTGATCCTGAATCCGCTGACTAGAAAAGCTTGTCCTGCGCGGCGAGCGTCTCGTCGATCGTCGCCTGCATGGCCTGAATTTTACGCCGCGCGGCCTCGGCGTCAAAACTCTCGCCCGCCTCGCGCGGCATGACGACTTCGTCCGACATGGCGGCGCGCTTGCGTTCACGCAAGAGATCGTGCGCGATGTTGAGCGCGGCCATCACCGCGATGCGATCGGTGCCGCTCACCTTGCCCGTGTCGCGAATCTCACGCATGCGCCTGTCGAGCAGCGCCACCGCCTCCAGCAACTCGTCGCGCTCGTCCTCCCGGCACGCGATCTTGAACTCGCGACCGAGAATCGCGACGTCGAGCGTGATGATG
>JAICKU010000021.1 GCA_025927765.1 Burkholderiales bacterium | reverse complement strand
TTTCGTTCGATACGCTCGACCTCGCACCGCTCGCGACGATCGCCGCGCACATGCCGCTGCCCGACGCATTGCGCACGGAAGTCGGGCGCCTCGCACCGCACGGCACGCTTGCCCGCGGCCGCATCGCGTGGAGCGGCGACGGGCGCAATCCTGCCCACTACACGGTCGCGGCCGACGTGCGCGATCTCTCGCTCGCGCCGCAGCGCGACCGGCCCAGCGTGACGTCGGTATCGGGGAGTGTTGCGCTGAACGAGCACGGCGGGGAGGTGCACGTCGATGCCGAGCACGCGCGCTTCACGCTGCCGCATCTTTTCGCCGACACGATCGCCGCGGACCGACTGCAGGGTGTCGTCGCATGGCAGTACGGCGAGACGGGCCCGAGCGTGCAATGGCGCGGAGTCGCCTTCACCAACGCCGACATCACCGGAACGACGTCCGGCAGCTTCGATGCGTCGGCGGGCGGTGCCGGCACGATCGACCTCGACGTGGCACTGACGCACGCGAATCTCGCGAGCGCCGATCGCTACGTGCCGCTCGTCGCGCGCGACGGCGTTCGCGAATGGCTGCAGCATGCGGTGAAGGGCGGAACGTCGAGCGACGTGCGCCTCGTGCTCGCGGGCGACCTCGGCCAATTCCCGTTTCGCGACGGCAAGGGCGGACGCTTCACGCTCGCGGTCAAGGCGGTCGATGCGACGCTCGCCTATGCCGACGACTGGCCCGTGTTCACCGGCGTTGCCGCCGACGTGCGCATCGACGGTCCGCGCGTGGTCGTCGATGCGACGCGGGCGCGCATGGGAGACGTCGTCGTGGGCGCCACGCACGCGGAGATCGCCGACTTCCACGCGCCGCTGCTCACCGTCGACGGACGCGCGAGCGGACCTACGCGCGCGTTCCTCGCGTTCATCGCGAAAACGCCGGTCGCGGATTGGATCGGCCACGCGACCGACGGCATCAAGGCGACCGGCGACGGGCGGCTGGAGCTCAGGCTCGCGCTGCCGCTCGAGCATCTCGACCAGGCGAAGGTCAACGGACGCTACGTGCTCGCGCGAAACGACGTCGAACTCGCCGGCATGCCGACCCTCGCGAATGCCGACGGCGAGCTCGCGTTCACCGAGCGCGACTTCCGGGCGCCGGCGATCACCGCAGAGGCGCTGGGCGGCACGATGAAGCTCGCGGTGTCCGCCGACCGCGAACGCGTGCACGCCGAAGGCAGCGGAAATGCCGACGTCGCGCGCGTGCGCGACGCGTTCGACGTGCCCATCCTCGCCCGGATGCAGGGGACGACCGACTGGAAGCTCGCCTTCGACGCGCACGGCCAGGACACCGCGTGGACGATCGAGTCGACGCTCGCCGGTGCGCGCGTCGACCTGCCGGCGCCACTTCGCAAATCCGCCGCCGACGCGATGCCGCTGCGCGTCGAGCGCAAGGCGAAGGCGGGCGGCGGCGATCGCATCGACGTCGCTTACGGCCCCATCGCGCGCGCCGTGCTGCATCGTCGTGCGAGCGACGGCAGCTTCGACCGCGCGCTCGTGCAACTCGGCAAGGCGATCGTGGCCAACGCCGACGCCACGCAGTCCGGCCTGTGGATTCGCGCCGATGTGCCGGCGATCGACGTCGACGAGTGGCTCGACGTGGCCGATCGCGCGACGGACGCCGGTGGGGTGAGCGGTGCGGCGACGGACAAGCTTGCGATCAACGGCATCGACCTGCAGTCCGCGAGCGTGCGAGCGCTCGGCCGCACGTTCACGAACGTGAAGGCGAGCGTGCGCCGGCGCGGCGACGACTGGCGGCTCGCCTTCGACGGTCCGGAACTCGCCGGCGACGCGACGTGGCGCACGGCCACGCCGAACGAACCCGACGGTCGCATCGTCGCGCATCTGTCGCGTTTCGTCATGACCGATGACACCGCAAGCAGCGACGAAGCGCAAGCGTCGACTCCGCCGACGGCCGCGCGCTGGCCTGCCGTCGATCTCGTCGCCGACACCCTCGTGCGCCGCGGCCGCGCGATCGGGCGCCTCGAAGTGCAGGCGCAGCCGGCGGGCACCGACTGGCAGATCCGCAAGCTCGTGCTCGCAAACGATGCCGGGCGCATCGATGCGCACGGCTCGTGGGCGCGTGCGGCGACGCCGCCCACGACGCAACTCGACGTCGCCATCGACGTCAAGGACGCGCCGGCGTTCCTCGCGCGCTTCGGCTGGCCGGATGCGATCAAGGGTGCGCCGACGAAGATCGACGGCAGCGTGTCGTGGAGCGGCGCGCCGACGGATTTCGACGTCGCGTCGCTCGGGGGGCGCCTGACGCTTGCCACGGCCGCGGGACAGTTCACCAAGGTCGAGCCCGGTGTCGGGCGCCTCCTCGGCGTGCTGTCGCTGCAGGCGCTGCCGCGACGCATCTCGCTCGATTTCCGCGACGTGTTCAGCGAAGGCTTCGCGTTCGACTCGATCGCCGGCCACGTCCGAATGGCGCGGGGCCGGATGCAAAGCGACGACCTGCGTCTCGTGGGACCGGCCGCCGCCGTCGAGATCTCGGGCGACGTCGATCTCGCGAACGAAACGCAACGCCTGCACGTGCGCGTACAGCCGTCGCTGTCGACGGGTGTGTCGGCCGGCGCCGCCGTGCTGTTCCTCGCGAACCCGCTAATCGGTGCGGCGGTCGGTGCAGGAACGCTGCTCGCGCAGAAGATCCTGAACAATCCGTTCGACCGGCTCTTCAGCTACCGTTATACGGTGTCCGGCAGCTTCGCCGACCCGGTGGTCACGCGCGACGGGCTGGCGGCGGCGAGTGAGGTGTCGTCCACCGCCGCGAACCGATAACCGAAGGCACCAGGAGCAAGGCGATGACGGCGACGAAGACGAAGGTGGCCGCGGTGCAGATGACGTCCGACGACCACGTTGCCGCGAATCTGCAGCGCGCGCGCGCGCTGGTGGACGAGGCGGCGGCGAAGGGCGCGAAGGTGGTGCTGCTGCCCGAGAACTTCGGCCTGATGGCGCAGCACGCAAAGGACAAGGTCGCCGCGCGCGAGCCCGACGGCGACGGCCCCCAGCAGGCGCTGCTCGCCGACATGGCGCGCAGGCACGGAATCTTCGTGATCGGCGGCAGCGTACCGCTCGCGTGCGAGGACCCGTCGCGCACGATGCAGTCGCTGCTCGTATACGGGCCGCGCGGCGAGCGTGTGGCGCGCTACGACAAGGTGCACCTCTTCCGCTTCACGCATGGCAGCGAGGATTACGACGAGGCGAAGACGATCGTCGCCGGCGCCACGCCCGCGACGTTCGCGGCGCCGTGCGGCCGCGTCGGGCTGTCGATCTGCTACGACCTGCGCTTTCCCGAGCTCTATCGCGCCGAAGGCGACCTCGCGCTGATCGTCGTGCCGGCCGCGTTCACGCAGCGCACGGGCGAAGCGCACTGGGACGTGCTGCTGCGCGCCCGCGCGATCGAAAACCAGTGCTACGTGCTCGCCGCCGCGCAGGCCGGCACGCATCCGGGCGGGCGGCGCACGTTCGGCCACTCGCTGCTCGTCGATCCGTGGGGCGACGTGGTGGCGCTGCTGGCTGAAGGCGAGGGGGTCGTCACCGGCGACGTCGATCCGCAACGCATCGCCGACGTGCGCGCGCGGCTTCCCGCATGGTCGCATCGCCGGCTCGTTTCGTGACGCGTTGCCGGCTCGGAAACGGGTTGCCGCGCGTATCGGACGCGCGTCCAAGACGGAACGGGCTGCCGGGCGTGTTTGTACGCGCGTCCAAGACGCAATTATTTCGCGCCGTACGTAACGTCGGGCGATTCGCGTCTTACAATCGTTCGCCCGGTCAACAAATGCAGCGCGAGCATCCGCGCATGCGTCGAGGCTCGCAATGACGCCGAACGCGCCCCTGCTTCGTGAGTTCGTCGTGCTGGTCGTCGACGACGATCTTGACAGCCTCGCGACCGCCGCGTACGCGATCGAGGCGCTCGGCTGCAGCGTGCTGCGCGCCACCTCGCGCGACGAAGCGCTGGCGATCCTCGATTCGGGCGCGCACGTCGACCTCCTGTTCTCCGACGTCGTGATGCCGTCGGGCAGCGGCCTCGAGCTCGCGCACGACGTGCGGCAGCGCCGCTCGTCGCTGCCGATCGTGCTGGCGACCGGCTACGCGACCATCGTCGATGCCGTCGCTGCTGCCGGCGCGATTCCGTTGATCAAGCCGTATTCGATGGACCGGCTCGAGGCGGTGCTCTGCGAGCACCTGCACGTGCCGCGCGCGTAACGGCTCAGTCGCCGGACGGCGCGGTACGGTCGCGGGTGAGGCGAACGATCAGGTCGAACAACGCGTTCATGTCGAACGGCTTCGCGACATGCGCGTCGAAGCCGGCGCGCAGCGCGCGCGCGTGATCCTCGTCGCTCGCATAGCCCGATACGGCGATTGCCGCGACGCTCGCGAGCCGCGTCACGTACTCGCGTCTCAGGCTCGCGATCAGGTCGTAGCCGTCGCGCCCGGGCATCCCGATGTCGGAGAGCACGACGCGGATGTCCCGGTGCGCGCCGAATGCGCACATCGCCTCGTCGACGCTTTGGGCGGTCGTCACCTTTGCACCTCCGAGTTGGAGCATCGACGCGAGCATCGACACCGCGTTGGCGTCGTCGTCGACCGCGAGCGCGTGAACGCCGGCGAGACGTTGGTCGAGATGGGATGCTGCGTGCGCGGGCGTGGACTCCGCGCGCCGCGCCGCCTGGTCGATACGCGCCGGCAACGTCACGGTGAACGTCGCGCCGCGACCGGGTCCATCGCTGGACGCCGCCACCGTACCGTCGTGCACGTCGAGGATGTGGCGCACGATGGCGAGGCCGAGACCCATGCCACCGTGGCGTCGCGTGATCGATCCGTCGGCCTGGCGAAAGCGCTCGAAGATGTACGGCAGCGCGCTGGAAGCGATGCCTTCGCCTTGGTCGGCGACGGTGATCACGACGCGGTCGTCGCGCCGCTCCATCGAAACGTCGATCGCGGCGCCGTCGGGCGAGAACTTGATGGCGTTCACGAGCAGGTTCGTCAGCACTTGCTGCAGCCGCATGGGATCGCCGAAGACGGTGACGATCGCCTGCGGCAAGGTCGTGCGGATGGCGATGCGGCGCGCCGCGGCTTGCGGGCGGATCGCGTCGACCGCCGCCTCGATGATCACAGACGGGTGGACGACATCGCGGTCCAGGCGAAAGCGGCCGGTGATGATCCGCGACACGTCGAGCAGGTCGTTGATCAGCTGGTGCTGCAGCCGGGCGTTCCGCTCGATCGTCTCGAGCGCCTGCGCCTGCTGCTCCGCCGTCAGCCTGCCGCTCTTCATGAGGTGCAGCCACCCGAGGACGGCGCTCATCGGCGTGCGCAACTCGTGCGAGAGCGTGGCGAGGAACTGATCCTTGAGCCGCACGGCGTCTTCGGCAGTCCGCCGCGCCTCGGACTCGCGTGCAAGCAGCGCATTGCGCTCGACGTCCGCGCGGCGCCGCTCGGTGACGTCGAGCATCACGCCGATGAAGCGCGTGCGCCCGCCGGTCGGATCGGCGTGGAAGAGGCCGGTCGGCGCGATCCACCGCTCCGAGCCATCACCCGCGCGGAGGATCCGGTGCTCATGGCGGAACTGCGCGTTCGCCCGCCGCGCAGCGTCGAATGCGGCGAGCGTCGCGTCGAGATCGTCCGGGTGAATGTGGTCGGTCCACGCCGTCATGCTGGCGGGCCCGGGTGAGGCGTCGATCCCCAGGATCTCGAGCATCGCGGTGCTGAACACCGCGTTCCCGGTGCGAATGTCGATGTCACAGGTGCCGAAGCCTGCGCTTTCGGTGGCGAGCCGAAGCCGTTCCTCGCTGGCGGCGAGCCCGGCTTCCGTCTGGCGCAGCCGCAGCAGCGTGCGGACGACCGTGATCAGTTCCTCGGGCGCCAGCGGCTCCACGAGGTAGATGTCTGCGCCGCTTTCCATCCCGTGCTGCTGGTCCGTCTCGGTGACGTGGGTCGCCGAGATGTGCAGCACGGGAAGGCGCCGCGTGGCGGGATCGCTCTTGATGCGGCGACATACTTCGAGTCCGCTGATGTCGGGCAGGCGCACATCGAGAAGCACGAGCTGCGGCGACGCGGTGGCCGCGAGCCGGAGCGCAGTCTCACCGTCGCTCGCCTCCAGCACCTCGAAGCCCGCGTGGCGCAGGATGCGCGACTTCGCGTAGAGCCCGGGCTCGTTGTCGTCGACGTTCAGGATCGTCTGGCTGTTTGCTAGCTTCATGCCGCCTCCGGCCGCCCCGCGAGGGCGTGCGCCAGCGCCGCGTTCGTCGCGTCGACGAGCTGCGCCTGCATGTCGCCCTTGTCGACGATACGAAACGCGCGCGTGACGAGCCGGTCGCGCTCGGCGCCCGAAAGCACGCGCGACGTGCAGATGACGACCGGGATGTCGCGCGTGGGCGTCGCCGTCGCAAGCCGCTCGAGCATCGCGAAGCCATCGAGGTCCGGAAGGCCGAGGTCGAGGACGATGACGGCGACGTCGCTCGCGGCGGCCGCCTGCAAACCGGCTTCGGCCGTTGCAGTCTCGTTGACGACGAAGCCTGCGTCCTCCAGGAGGCGGCGCGATGCGTAGCGCGCGGGCGCGTCGTCTTCGACGATCAGCACCGGTATGGGGGCGCGCTTGCGCGACGGTCGATCCTCGGACACGTCGTCGTCGGCGCCCGTCCTGAGGCGCGGCAACGACAGATAGAAGCGCGATCCCTCACCGATGCGGCTCTCGACGCGAACGCTGCCGCCGAGGGCCCCGGCGAGTCGGCGGCAAAGCGCAAGCCCGAGTCCACTTCCCTTCGCACGTCGTTGCAGCGGCCCCCGCACCTGCACGAATTCCTCGAAGATACGCTCCTGGTCCTCGGGCGCGATGCCGATGCCCGTATCGGCGACGACGAACTCGACGATGTCGCCCTGCATGAGCTGCACGCGAACGCTGACCGTACCGCGCTCGGTGAACTTCAGCGCGTTCGAGATGAAGTTGCGCAGGATCTGCGCGACCTTGCCTTCGTCCGAGACGATCGGCGGCACGCCGTCGGGCGCCTCGAAGCGAAGCGCGACGCCCTCCCCCATGAGCGGCCGCAGCATGCCGCGGAGTGCGCTGAACAGATTCTCGGCCGTGAACTGGCCGTCGTGGATGTCGAGCTTGCCGGCTTCGATTCGGCCGATGTCGAGCAGATCCTCGACGAGCTCGCCGAGGTCGTTCGCGGCGGTGCGGATCAGCTCCACCTGATGCGCCTGCTCTTCGTTGAGCGGGCCGTCGACGCGCCCCAGCAGCAGCCCCGCGAGCGCGCGGATCGAGTTGAGCGGCGTGCGGAACTCGTGGCTGATGCTCGAGAGGAAGCGCGACTTCGTCTCGTCGGCTTGGCGCAGCCGCAACGCCTTTTCGTCGAGCTCCGCGTAGAGCGCCACCACGCCCCGGTTCGTGTCCTCGAGTTCGCGGTTCAACTGCACGAGCTGCTCACCACGCTCGCGCGCCTCGGCGAGTGCCACCAGCAGTTCGCGCTGCTGCTGGCGGCTTTCGTCGACGGGGCCGCCGAGGCGCGCCCTGGCGAGCGCCTCGTGTATGCGCTCGACGCACGCCTCCATCGGCACGTCCTGGCGCGCGGCGAGGATTTTGGTCATCGTCACCCGCGTCCCGCGCGCATCGGAGTCGATGTCGCAGTGGTCCATCAGCCGGCGCGCGCCGACGAGGCCGAGGCCCGTGCCGGACCCAGATCGGTAGGCGCCGTCGAGGACGGCCCGGAGATCGCGAATGCCGGGCCCTTCGTCGGTGACGCGAACCTCGAGCGCCCGGCACGACGTGTCGCCGTCGAGCGCGAACTCGATGTGGCCGCCATGCGCGTAGCGTACGGCGTTGCGAGCGATCTCCGAGACCGCAGTCGCGACGCGCGCCTGGTCCTGCGCATCGAATCCGGCAAGCGCCGCGATCGTGCGTACGCGCTGCCGCGCGGCCACGACGTCCTGTTCCGAGGCGAGCGGCATGCGATCGACGATATCGATCATGTCAGTGCACCGCGCGGCTCAGGATCGCGACCGTCGCGTCGTCACGCGCCCGCGCATGGTCGCGATAGACGACCGCGGCGATCACCCCCGGATGGCGTCGTGCGAGTCCGGGATACGCGTCGAAGCTCCAGTGCGACGCGATGCCGTCGGAATGCATGACGAGGAGGGCGTTCTTCGGAAAGGCGAAGTCGAACGGCTGGATCTTGCGCACCTGCTGGCCGAGCGTTCCGTTGTGCGACACGAGATGACGCACGGCGTCCTGTTCGCGCACGAAGCCGCGAATGTTGCCGACGCCCGCGTAGATGCCGCTCGACGTGCGCGCCGACACGCTCGCCACCGACGCGGCCGCGCCGCGCGTGCTGCGCAGTGCGGCGTGCATCGCCGACACGAGCGCATCGGGTGCCAGCTCCGGTCGCTCACCTGCGACGCGAACCGCCGCGTTGGCGGCCATGGCCGCATCCGGACCGTGACCGAGGCCGTCGACGACGAGGAGCCGATGCGTTTCCTCCCACGCGCTCGCCGTCCATGCGTCACCGCTGACTTCCTCGCCCGATTTCGGCACGCAGACGCCGCCGGCGACGACCTCCGCTCGTGCCGCGCGCACCTGGTTCCACACCTCGAAGCGCAGGACGGTCCCGTGGCCCGCCTGCGAATAGATGTCGAGGCCGCTCGCGAGTCGCGATATGGAGCCGAGGCCGAGGCCGGGACTTCCCGCCGTCGAGTGACCGTCGCGCATGCTCGCTGCCACGTTCGCCATGCCGGGACCGCGATCGAGGGCGATGACTTCGACGCCGCGCGCATCCACCTGCACGAGCGGCGCAAGCAGGATCCTGCCTTCGCGCGCGTGCTTGACGAGATTCGTTGCCGCTTCGGTGACCGTGAGGGCGAGACGATCGACGGTCGCCGCGCCGACAGCGATCGACTCCGCGAGGCGCACGGCCTCGCGGCGAGCGGCGCCGACCTGGCTGCGTTCGTGGACGTCGATCGCGCGATTCATCGCCAGCGAATGATCGTCACGCGGGTGCCGCGGCCGGGCGCGGACTCGATCGCGAATTCGCTCGCGAGCCTGCGGGCACCGCCGAGGCCCAATCCGAGGCCGGTCCCCGTCGTGTAGCCATCCTGCAGCGCCTGCTGGACATCGGCGATGCCCGGACCTTCATCGACGAACGCGAGGCATAGGCCGAGCCGTGCTCCGTTTCGCACGTCCGCAATCTCGCCATGGCCGCCTCCGCCGTGGATGAGGGTGTTGCGTGCGAGCTCGCTCGCAGCGGTGACGAGCTTCGTCTGGTCGACGAGCCCGAAGCCGAGCGCGACCGCACGTTCGCGTACGAGCTGGCGCATACGTACGACGTCCTCCGAGGCGCGAAGCGGCAAGCGCGTGACGGACTGTATGGCTGCCCCGGCCGCGCGCGCATCAGGCATGCCGTGCGGCCACCTTCTCGCGGAGCAGTGCCATGCCGCGCTCGACGTTCAACGCGGTGTGGACGCCTTCGAGCGACAGGCCGAGCTCGACGAGCGTGATGGCGACGGCGGGCCGCATCCCGGTGACGACGGTGTCGGCGTCGAGCACGCGCGCCATCGCCGCGATGTTCCCGATCATCCTGCCGATGAACGAGTCGACGACGTCGAGCGACGAGATGTCGATCAGCACGCCGGCGGCCGATTCGCGACTGATGCGTTCGGTCAGGTCTTCCTGCAACTGCAGCGCGAGCTGGTCGTGCATGTCGACCTGGATCGTGACGAGCAGGTACTCGCCCATCTTGAGGATCGGAATGCGGTCCATGGATCAGCGCTCCGTGCGTCAGGCGCCTTCGATGACGTGGGTCCGGCTGTCCCGCGTGCGCTTCAGCGCCACCGCGAACGCGTCGGCGAGCGTCGCCTTCGTCACGACGGTACCGAGATCGACGCCGAGATGCACGATCGTCTGGGCAATCTGCGGGCGGATGCCGCTGATGATGCAGTCGGCACCCATGAGTCGCGTCGCGGCGATCGTCTTCAGCAGATGCTGCGCGACGAGCGTGTCGACCGTGGGCACGCCGGTGATGTCGATGATCGCGATTTCGGAGCCGCTCGACACGATGCGCTCGAGCAGGCTCTCCATCACCACCTGGGTGCGCGAGCTGTCGAGCGTGCCGACGAGCGGCAGCGCAAGGATGCGGTCCCACAACTGCACGACCGGCGTGGACAGCTCGAGGAGCTCCTGCTGCTGGCGCACGATGATCTCCTCGCGCGTCTGCTGGTAGATCTCGGTCGTGTACAAGCCGAGCTGGTCGAGGAGCATCGACAACGTCCACGTCTGCGCGGCGAGCTCCTCCGGGGCCTTCGCGAACTCCTGGCGAAGCAGTGCGAAGACCGGCTGCTTCAACGAGAAGACGAACGACGCCGTCTCGTTCGGCCTGAAGCCCTGCATGGCCCGCGAGCGCGACACTTCTTGCAGGAAGTCGCGCACCTCGTCCCACGCGGGCCGCGAGATGTCGTCGAGCTCACCGCTTTCGAGCGCGGCGCGGAACGCGCGCAGGAACCGGCGCGACTGGTCTTCGAGCTCGGCTTCGCCGATCAGGTCGAGCCGTGTGGCGCGCGAGGCTTTCTGCTGGGCAAACCAGTCGGCCAGCAGTTGCGATTCGTGGCGGGCGACGAGATCTGAAAATCGCGGCGACTCGGAGGGCATCGAACGGTCTCCTTGGGCGTGATCGGAAAGGCGTTACGCGGCAGCGCCGGCAAGTCGTCGGCGGAACGGGCGGCACGTGGATTGTGAACGATCCGGGGCGTGCGCGCCTGTCCGCTCGCAACGTCAGCGGCCGCGCAGCAGCACGACGACCGCTCCGCTTCCGCCCGCATGGCCCGGTGCTTCGCAATAGGCGAGCACGTCGTCCCATTGCGCGAGCCAGCGGCGCACGCGGCCCTTCAGCACGGGCTCGCGGTTGGGGGACGTCAATCCCTTGCCGTGGATCACGCGCACGCAGCGCAGGCCGCGGTTGCGCGCGTCGAGCAGGAAGTCGGCAAGCGCATCGTGCGCTTCCGTCTGCGTCATGCCGTGCAGGTCGATCACCGCCTGCACCACCCAGTGCGCGCGGCGCAGCTTGACGAGCACGTCGCTGCCGAGGCCCGGGCGCAGGAACGTCTGCTCGCCTTCGAGCTCCTGGCCGATGTCCCACGTATGCGGCGCAGGCTCGTGGCCGTACTTCGCCAGCTCGAGCACTTCGCGCTCGTCCTGCAGGCGCGAGTGCGCGTGCGGCGCCGGACGCGCGCGCGTCTGCGCGGCGCGATTGCGCGGCGGCAGCCGCGTCACGTCGGCGAACGCTCGCGCGATGTCGATGTCGCCGTCGGCGTGCCTGGTCGTGGCGAGCGGCCGCTTCGGCGGACGCGCATGCATGCGCTCGTGGGTGTGGCCGTTGGGGTGCTGCGCGCCATGGATGACGGCGCGATGACGCGCGTCCGTGACTGCAGCCGGCGCAGGGGGCGCGAGCGCCTCGGACGCGACGCGTTCGCGCGCCGCATCGAGCAGCGACTTCAGCTGGTCGAGCTTGGCCACGTTCGTTATACGGTTGCCGGTTCGGCCGTCGCGGCCGCCGTCTCCAGGAACATCTCGGCGTCGAGCGCGGCCATGCAACCGGTGCCGGCAGACGTGACCGCCTGCCGATACACCTGGTCGGCGACGTCGCCCGCGGCGAACACGCCGGGCACGCTCGTCGCCGTCGCGTTGCCTTCCGTGCCGGTCTTCACGCATATGTAGCCGTTGTTCATCGCGAGCTGGCCTTCGAAGATCTGCGTGTTCGGCGTGTGGCCGATCGCGATGAACACGCCGTGCAGCGTCAGCGTCTGCGTGCCGTTCGACCGCACGTCGCGCACGCGCGCGCCGGTGACGCCGTTCGCGTCGCCGAGCACCTCGTCGAGCACGTGGTTCCAGAGGATGCGGATGTTGCCGCCGTGGCCGGCCTTGGCGTGCAGACGGTCGACGAGGATCGCTTCGGCGCGCAGGCGATCGCGCCGGTGCACGAGCGTGACCGTGCGCGCGATGTTCGACAGATACAGCGCTTCCTCGACGGCGGTGTTGCCGCCGCCGACGACGATCACGTCCTGACCCTTGTAGAAGAAGCCGTCGCAGGTCGCGCACGCCGACACGCCACGCCCCATGTACGCCTCTTCCGAGGGGAGCCCAAGGTAGCGCGCGGAGGCGCCGGTGGCGATGATCAGCGCGTCGCACGTGTACTCGCCGCTGTCGCCTTCGAGGCGGAACGGCCGGTCCGACAGGTCGACCCGGTTGATGTGGTCGAACACGATCTCGGTGTCGAAGCGCGCCGCGTGCTTCTCGAAGCGCGCCATCAGTTCGGGGCCGAGGATGCCGTCGGCGTCGGCCGGCCAGTTGTCGACCTCGGTCGTCGTCATCAACTGGCCGCCCTGGGCCAGGCCGGTGATCAGGACCGGGTGGAGATTCGCGCGTGCGGCATAGAGGGCGGCGGTGTAGCCGGCGGGGCCGGAACCGAGGATGAGGAGGCGGGCGTGCTTGGTGGCCATGGCGTATCGAAATGAGGGTCAGGCCCCGAATTCCGCCGACGCGAAAATGGAGCTCTGACCCTCGTTTCGGGGAGGGTCGAGCGGTCGATTGTAGTGGAGATGGGGCCGTGAGCCGGGGCCGCAAGGATGCCGCAAGACGCACGGGGGCGTGTCGACGCGGCGCAAGCCGCGCATCGCCGTTACAACAAACACCCCGCGGCGGTTTCGACGACGCGCGGCGCTCGTTGTGGCGCGGTGTGCGCGCTCCGTATAATCGCTCGGATGAGCTTCGGGCGCTAGCTTCATGTTTTCCAAGCGAAACGGCAACACGCGTCGTCGTGCGGCGCGAACGGAGCCCGAGCTTTCGCCGCGCATGGCGCGGCTGCTGCGCGAGTCGTGGTGGCTGCTCGTCGCCGCGACATTCCTCTATCTCGCGCTCACGCTCGTCACCTACACGAAGAGCGATCCCGGCTGGTCGTTCTCGGGCACCGGCGCGCCGATCGGCAATCGCGGCGGCGTGATCGGCGCCTGGCTGTCGGACCTTCTGCTCTACCTCTTCGGATTGTCGGCATGGTGGTGGGTGATCGGCGGCGTCGTGCTCGTCGTGCTGGGCTATCGCCGCGTCATGCATCCCGACCGGCAACACGAGCATCCGATCGCGCTCGCCGGCGCCGGTTTCGTGCTGGTGCTGCTGTCGAGTGCCTCGCTCGAGGCCATCCGGCTGTGGCGGCTGCCGGTCTCGTTGCCGCTCGCGCCCGGCGGTGCACTCGGCGACGCACTCGGCCAGGCGCTCGCACGCGGCGTCGGCTTCAATGGCGCAACGCTGCTGCTGCTCGCCGTGTTCGCCGTCGGCACGTCGCTTCTGTTCGGCGTGTCGTGGCTGCGCGTGATGGAACGCATCGGCGCCGGTGTCGAGGCGCTGGTGGTGCGCATGCGCGCGCGGCGCGAAGCGGCGCTCGATCGCCAGATCGGCGTGCAGAGCGTGGCCGAGCGCGCCGAAGTCGTCGAGCAATGGCGCGAGGACTCGATTCAGCACGAGCCGGTAGTCGTGGTGCCGCCGGTCGGGGCCGTGCCGAAGTCGGAGCGCGTCGTGCGCGAGAAGCAGCGGCCGCTCTTCACCGAGATGCCCGATTCCCCGCTGCCGCCGCTGTCGCTGCTCGAGGAAGCGCCGCCGGCGACGGAGACGGTGAGTGCGGAAACGCTCGAATTCACGTCGCGCCTCATCGAACGCAAGCTCGCCGATTTCGGCGTCGCGGTGAAGGTGCTCGCAGCGTATCCGGGACCCGTGATCACGCGCTATGAAATCGAGCCCGCGGTCGGCGTGAAAGGCGCGCAGATCGTCAACCTCGTCAAGGACCTCGCGCGTGCACTGTCGGTGGTGTCGATCCGCGTCGTCGAGACGATTCCCGGCAAGTCGTGCATGGCGCTCGAGCTGCCGAATCCGCGGCGGCAGGTGGTGAAGCTCGTCGAGCTGCTTGCGTCGGCGACATACAACGACGCGCCGGGCGTGCTGACACTCGCGCTCGGCAAGGACATCGCCGGCAAGCCCACGATCGCCGATCTTGCGAAGATGCCGCACCTGCTCGTCGCCGGCACGACGGGTTCCGGCAAATCGGTTGCGGTGAATGCGATGATCCTGTCGCTGCTGTACAAGGCCGAGCCGCGGCAGGTGCGCCTGATCCTGATCGATCCGAAGATGCTCGAGCTGTCCGTCTACGACGGCATTCCGCATCTGCTCGCGCCGGTCGTCACCGACATGAAGCTCGCGCCCAACGCGCTCAACTGGTGCGTGGGCGAGATGGAGCGGCGCTACAAGCTGATGTCGCAGCTCGGCGTGCGCAACCTCGCGGGCTACAACCAGAAGGTCGCGGATGCGAAGAAGGCGGGCAAGCCGCTCACGCATCCGTTCTCGCTCACGCCGGACACGCCCGAGCCGCTCGACGAAATGCCGCTGATCGTCGTCGTCGTCGACGAGCTCGCCGACCTGATGATGGTGACGGGCAAGAAGATCGAGGAGCTGATCGCGCGCATCGCGCAGAAGGCGCGTGCCGCCGGCATCCACCTGATCCTCGCGACGCAACGTCCGTCGGTCGACGTGATCACGGGCCTCATCAAGGCGAACATTCCGTCCCGCATCGCGTTCCAGGTAGCGAGCAAGATCGACTCGCGCACGATCCTCGACCAGATGGGCGCCGAGGCGCTGCTCGGGCAGGGCGACATGCTGTACCTGCCGCCCGGCACCGGCCATCCGCAGCGCGTGCATGGCGCCTTCGTATCGGACGCGGAAGTGCATCGCGTCGTCGAGCACCTCAAGGCGCAGGGGGAGCCGCAATACGTCGAGGGCATTCTCGAAGGCGGGGTGGCGGGGACCGACGGCGAGGCCTCGCCGGACGGCGAGGGCGGCGACGCCGAAGCCGACCCGATGTACGACCAGGCGGTGCAGGTGGTGATGAAGACGAGGCGCCCGTCGATCTCGCTCGTGCAGCGGCACCTGCGCATCGGCTACAACCGCGCGGCACGGCTGATCGAGCAGATGGAGAAATCGGGACTCGTGTCGCCGATGCAAACGAACGGCAATCGCGAGGTGCTCGTTCCGGCGGGCGCAAAATCCGAAGCGTGAACGCGCCGATTCCGACCCTCCGACGTCGAGCACTTCTCGTGGCGCTGATCGCCGGCTGGACCGGGATCGCGGCTGCCGGACCCGTCGAGGTCTATCGCGAGGGTGATCGCTACTGCCCGCACGACCGCACGGGCGACGCCGCCGTTCTTACCGAAGCGCAGGCCGTCGATCGTGCGCGCACGCTGCTGCCCGACGGCTTTTGCGGGCCGTCGACGTTCGTGAGCGGCTGCGAGGTCGTGCCGGAACGCGCGCTCGGCTCGTGGCGCATCTACTTCCATCAGTATCGACTGCGCGGCGCGGAACGCGACTGGGGCGGCCTCACTCACACCTACGTCGTCCTCGACGCGCGCGGCAACTGCTACGCCAACATCCCGGGGACCGAACAGGGAGCCCCGCGATGATTCGATCCGCGCGCGCGCACATGTGCCTCGGTGTGGCGCTGCTTTGCCTTGGCGCGAACGCGTTGGCGTCGGGCCTCGACGAACTGCACGCGTTCCTCGAGGGAACGCGCACGGCGCAGGGCAAGTTCACGCAGGTGGTGACCAACCGCGAAGGCCGCACGACGCAGACGAGCTCGGGCACGTTCGCGTTCGAACGGCCGGGCAAGTTCCGCTGGAGCTACGACAAGCCGTTCGACCAGCTGATCGTCGGCGATGGCGAAAAGGTCTACGTCTACGATCGCGACCTCAATCAGGTGATCGTGCGCAAGCTCGATGCGGCGCTCGGCGCGACGCCCGCGGCGCTGCTCGCCGGCGACAACGCGCTCGAAAGGAACTTCACGCTGACGGCCGGCGGCGCGGGCGAAGGCCTGGAATTCGTGAACGCGGTGCCGCGGACCGCCGACTCGCAGTTCAAGCAGATCCGCATCGGCTTCAAGAGCGGGCTTCCCCAGCGGATGGTCCTGACCGACGCATTCGGCCAGACGACCGATCTTGCGTTCAGCGACGTCGCGCGCAATCCGAAGCTCCCGCCCGATCTCTTCCAGTTCACGCCGCCGAAAGGCGCGGACGTGGTGGGCCAGTAGCGGGATACGGGGATCGGGGCACCGCGCGCGGCCGCTAGGCATCGACCCTGTCCCCGATCCGGTTCCGCCATGGCCGACGATCTCTTCGCTGCCGCGGGCGACACCTCACTGACGCCGCTCGCCGAGCGGCTGCGGCCGAAGACGATCGACGAGGTGATCGGGCAGCGTCATCTGCTCGCGCCCGGCAAGCCGCTCGCGGTCGCGTTTGCCGCGCGCAAGCCGCATTCGATGATCCTGTGGGGCCCGCCGGGTGTGGGCAAGACGACGCTCGCGCGGCTCATGGCCGACGCCTTCAATGCGGATTTCATCGCGATCTCGGCGGTGCTCGCGGGCGTCAAGGACATCCGCGACGCCGTAGCGCGCGCCGAAGCCGCACGCGAGCAATACGGGCGATCGACGATTCTGTTCGTCGACGAAGTGCATCGCTTCAACAAGGCGCAGCAGGACGCGTTCCTGCCGTTCGTCGAGCGCGGCCTGCTGACGTTCATCGGCGCGACCACCGAGAACCCGTCGTTCGAGGTGAACAGCGCGCTCTTGTCGCGCGCGGCGGTGTACGTGCTGCACCCGCTGTCGCCGGACGATCTCGCACGGTTGCTCGCGCGTGCCGCGCAGGAGGCGATGCCGGGCACGATCGTCGACGACGCGGCGCGCGACGCGCTCGTCAATTACGCCGACGGCGACGGTCGCCGCCTCGTGAACGTCGTCGAGCAGCTCGCCACGGCCGCGAGCGAAGCGAAGAAGACGACGATCGACGTCGTGTTCGTCGAGGAAACGATCGCGCGGAGCCTGCGCCGCTTCGACAAGGGCGGCGACGCGTTCTACGACCAGATCTCCGCGCTGCACAAGTCGGTGCGCGGGTCGGACCCCGATGCGTCGTTGTACTGGATGTGCCGCATGCTCGACGGCGGCGCCGATCCGCTGTACGTGGGTCGACGCCTGATTCGCATGGCGAGCGAAGACATCGGCCTCGCCGATCCGCGCGCGCTCACGCAGGCGCTCGATGCCGTCGCGGCGTACGAGCGTCTCGGCTCGCCCGAAGGCGAACTGGCGCTCGCGCAATGCGTCGTGTACCTCGCCTGCGCGCCGAAAAGCAATGCGGTTTATGTGGCGTTCGGCGCAGCGCGCAGCTTCGTCGCCGAGGACGGATCGCGCCCGGTGCCGCTGCGCTTGCGCAATGCGCCGACGCGGTTGATGAAGGGACTGGGCTACGGCAAGGGCTATCGCTACGCGCACGCCGAGGCGAACGCCTACGCGGCGGGCGAGCGCTATCTGCCGGACGACATGCCCGACGTCGCGTTCTACACACCGACGGAGCAGGGTGCGGAAGCGCGTATTCGCGAGAAGCTGCGCGAATTGCGGGCGCGCGACGACGCCGCCGGCGGCAGGCGCGCGGCGCCTTCGCACGACGAGTGACCGCGCGCGAGGCCGCGACGGGATCGCGCATCGTCGCTTGCTAGAATCCGCCGATGCTCGACATCAACGCATTGCGAAACGACCTGCCGGCCGTCGCCGCGGCGCTGGCCAAGCGCGGCGTCGCGCTCGACACGTTGCGCTTCGAAGCGCTCGAAGCCGAGCGCAAGCGCATCCAGACGCGCACGCAGGAGTTGCAGGCGAAGCGCAACGCGTTGTCGAAGGACGTGGGCCTCGCCAAGCGGCGCGGCGAGGACGCGCAAGCGTTGCTGCGCGACGTCGCGGGCCTCGGCGACGAGCTTGCGAACCTCGAGCGCGAACTCGACGACGCGCAGGCGAAGCTTCGCGCGTTCCTGCTCGAGCTGCCGAACCTCCCCAATGCGACGGTGCCGGTCGGTCGAAGCGCCGACGACAACGTCGAGGTGCGCCGCGTGGGCACGCCGCGCACGTTCGACTTCACGCCGAAGGACCACACGGATCTCGGTGAAGCGCTCGGCATGCTCGACTTCGCGACCGCGTCGAAGATGTCGGGGGCGCGCTTCACGTTCCTGCGCACGGGGCTCGCGCGGGTGCATCGCGCGCTCGCGCAGCTGATGCTCGACACGCATACGCGGGAGCACGGTTACGCGGAGTGCTACACGCCCTACATCGTCAACGCGTCGACGCTCGTCGGCACGGCGCAGCTGCCGAAGTTCGAGGCCGACATGTTCGGCGTCACCAAGGGCGGGGCGAGCGAGGAGGAGCGGGCGGGAGTGTCGCAGTTCCTGATCTCGACGTCGGAGATCACGCTCACGAACTCGGTGCGCGAGGAGATCCTTCCCGGCGAAGCGTTGCCCTTGCGGCTCACTGCGCACACCCCGTGCTTCCGCTCGGAAGCCGGCAGCTACGGCAAGGACACGCGCGGCATGATTCGCCAGCACCAGTTCGACAAGGTCGAGCTCGTGCAGATCGTGCATCCGGAGCGCTCGGACGAAGCGCTCGAGGAACTGACAAGGCACGCCGAGGTGATCCTGCAGAAGCTCGAGCTGCCATACCGCGTGATGGCGCTCTGCACCGGCGACATGGGCTTTGCCGCGGCCAGGACGTACGACCTCGAAGTGTGGCTGCCGGCGCAGAACGCGTATCGCGAGATTTCGTCGTGCTCGAATTGCGAGGCGTTCCAGGCGAGGCGGATGCAGGCGCGCTTTCGAAACGACAAGGGCAAGGTCGAGCTCGTGCACACGCTGAACGGCTCCGGGCTGGCCGTCGGTCGCACGCTCGTCGCCGTGATGGAGAACTACCAGCGCGCGGACGGCTCGATCGAGGTGCCGGCGGCGCTGCGGCCGTACATGAACGGCCAGGAGGTCATCGGGAAATAGGGACTCGAAATCAGGGTCAGGCGCCCATTACCGGGACGATGCCGCGAAACGAGGCAACGCGTCCGGCCATCGGAGTCTGCCCCTGATCTGCTAGCGCATGTTGCCCGTGTGCCCCAGCGAATAGCGGCCCGGCTGCGGCCACACCGCGAGGCCATGCGGCTCCTTGCCGACGGGAATCTTCTGCACCGCGCCCGTCGTCGTGTCGAACACGTACACGAGGTTGTCGTAGCGGCCCGATAGCCACAGCTCCTTGCCGTCGGCGCTGACGTTGCCCATGTCGGGGCTGCCGCCGCCTGGAATCGGCCAGTTCGCCTCGACCTTGCGAGTCGCGAAATCGATCACGGACACGCTGCCCTTGCCGTGCGCGGGCCCGTGAATCTTGTTGGAGCCGCGGTTCGCCACGTAGAGCTTGCGTCCGTCGCGGCTCGGGTAGAGCCCGTGCGTGCCCTTGCCAGTGGCGATGAAGCCGATTTCCTTGAACGTGTTGCCGTCGACGACGAACACGCCGTCGGCCATCATGTCGGCGACGTAGAACACCGTGCCGTCGGGACTGATGCGAATGTCCTGCGGCATGCCGCCTTTCGACAGCGTGAGGTAGCCGTCGATCTTCCGGTTCACGAAATCGATCTTCGCGAGGCCCTTGCCGAACTCGCAGGTGAAGATCGCGTAGCGGCCGTCGATCGAGAAATCGGCGTGGTTGATGCCGGGGCATTGCGACACGTCGAGCGACGATTGCAATTGCATCGTCTTCGGGTCGCGAAAGTCGAGCCGCTTCAGTGCCTCCGCGACGATGATCGCCGAGCGGCCGTCGGGCGTGAAATACATGTTGTACGGATCGTCGACGGCGATCGCCTTGCCGGGCTTGCCGGTGTTCGGGTCGATCGGCGTCAGGCTGCCCTTCGTCGTGTTCTCCGCGTTGTTCGCGACCCACAGCGTGGTCATGTCCCACGATGGCACGACGTGCTGCGGATTGAGGCCCACCCGGAAGCGATTGACGACCTTCTTCGTCGCGGGATCGATCACGTACACGTCGTCGGACTGGATATTCGGTACGTAGACGCGCGGCAGCGCCTTGCCCGCGACGGCGCTCATGTGCGCCGCCGTCGTTTCGCTGTAGAGGTTGGTCGGATCCACGACGGGTGGCATGCCGGGAATGGTGGCGATGGCCGGGATCGCCGCGGGAGCGGTTGCCGTTTGGGCAACGCAGGGCGAGACGACGGCCGCGAGCGACAGCGCGAGCGTGGAGACAACGAACAGGTGTGACTTCACGAGAAAACCGGTGAAAGAGAAAGAGGGGACGTGCGATTCAGTGCTGCGTGGCGCCGCGCAGGGCCTCGACCGACCGGCGCACGATCGCATCGACGCCGAGCTGCCCGAGCGCCTCGCTCGATCCACGCGGATCGCCATACACGCCGTGCGCGCCGTCGAGATGCTGGCCCGCAGCGAGCACGTCGCGGCGCACGAGCTTGGGATCGACGGCGAGCGACAGCGACGTGTCGGCGAGCCCCGCGTGCGTGCCGATGGCGTCCTTCGAGTGCCCGCGCGCAGCGAGGGCGGCAGGATACTCCGTTTCGGCGGCGCGGTAGTACTCGACGAGCGCACGTGCGCGCGCCGGCGTCTTCGCCCATTCGCGATCGAGGCGCTCGGCCACCGCCTGCTCGTTGCGCTGGTAGCCGCCGTGGTCGCCGACGAACACGATGTCCCGAAAGCCGGTCGCGCGGAGGCTTCGCGCGGCGTCTTCCAGCAGGCGCTCGAAGGTTTGTGGCGTGATCGAGATCGTGCCCGCGAAACGCATGTGCGACGACGGCGGCGACACGCTGCCTTCGGGCACGTACGCGATCACGGGCGCGACGAGCGCGTTCCCCAGTGCGGCCGCGATGCGGCCGCACAAGACCTTCGCGCGCACGTTGTGCTTGCCGAGCACCATGTGCGGCCCGTTCTGCTCGGTGCCGCCGATCGGAATCAACACCGTCGTATGGCCGTTGCGCACGAGCGCCTGCACCTCGGGCGACGTCAGGTCTTCGAGAAACACGCTCTGCGCATGGAGCGCGGTGGCGAAGACGGCGACCGCGCACGCGACGAGGAATCGGGCCGGCCGGCGCAACATGCCCGCAATGGTAGGCGATGTGCGCGCGTGACGCGCACATCGCCTTTGCAGAATGGTGCTGAACACGCACGCGCTGTTGCGCGCGCGTCACGCCGACGCCCTAGCGTTCGGCGATTTCCGCGCGCAACTGCGGCTGGCCGGCGGCTTCGGTGCGGAGCAGGATGTCGTAGTAGCCGCGCACGCGCCCGACGAAGGCGACTGGCATGCCGCCGCGCGCGTAGCCGTTCTTCAGCGTCATGTAGTAATCGGGCTCGGCCAGCAGCGGCAGCACCTTGCGCACGTCGCTCCACAGGTCGGGATTGAGCTTCTGCCGCTGCGCCAGCACGCGCGCATCCTCGAGGTGCCCGAGGCCGATGTTGAACGCGGCAAGTGCGAACCACGTGCGATCCGGCTCGGCGATGCGCGCGGGCAACTTGCGCTTCAGGTCGGCGATGTAGCGGGCGGCGCCGATCGAGGCGGCGCGCGGATCGAGCCGGTCGGCCACGCCAAGCGCACGCGCGGTGTCCTCGGTCAGTTGCATCAGGCCGCGCACGCCCGTTTCGCTGGTCGCGTCGGGATCCCATTGCGATTCCTGGTACGCGACCGCGGCGAGCAGCCGCCACTCGACGCCGCTCTTCGCCTGCGCCTCCAGGAACGTCTTGCGCCACGTGGGCAGCGTCTTGCGGATGCGCTCCTGGAACACGCCCGCGTCGATGCGCTCGACCTGGCGCGGCTCGCCGAAATAGCGGTCGGCGAGACGGTCGAGCGTGCCGTCCTTGCGGAGCTTCGAGATGAAGCGGTCGAGCGCGTCGCGCAGTTCCGGGTACCCCGGCGCGATCGCCCAGGCGAATTCGTGTTCGGCGCCGGCGGGAAACGCGACGTCGAAGTCGAGGTAGATGTTGCGCGCCATCATCGCGTCGCTCGACGCGACGACTGCGTAGGAGAGCGTACCGTCCGAAACCTGCGCGATCAGGTCGTCGGCCGACGCGACGTCGACCGGCCGCCACTCCACGCCGGGATGCGCGGCACGCACGGTCGCGAGTTGCCTGGCGAGGCCGGTGTGCGCGGGATAGGAGACCACCGCCTTGTCGAGATCCTCGAAGCGCTTGGGCCGGTACCCGTCGACGTTGTAGATCAACACCGGCTCGACCGCGTGGTAGCCGCGGCTCCAGTACACGGCGCTGCGCGCATCGTCGCCACCGGCGCCGAAAAGGCCGCCCGCGCCGAGCTGCGCTTCGCCGGCGCGGATTTTTGCGAGCAGCGACGCGGCGCCGTTGGCGAACACCACGTTGAGCGGCACGCCGCGTTCGCGCGCGAAGCGCGTGAGGAGATCGTGATCGAATCCGCTGACCTGGCCGTTCGGGGCGATGAACCACGTGGCCGGACCCGGGCGGACGACGACGCTGAGTCCGGGCGTTGGGGGCGCTGCGGGTCGCGGCGGCGTGATGACCGCCCGCTCGCAGCCGACGAAGCCCAGGAGGGTGAACGCCGCGATCGCGAGCAGCGAACGTCGGCACAGCAGGGCGAGATTCTCGGCAATCGAACGATCGCGCATGGACTCTCCTTCGCTCCGTTGCCGGAGCAGCTCGAAAGTTTTTGCGGCGATCTTCGTGCCGCCGTGCATTGCCGCAGCCTTGCCATGGGCTGCGCGTGACTCCACTGGGGTCGCAAGACGCGGCGCGTCTCATGAATGCGACGGGGGCATTATAACGGTCTGTGGCCGGCTGTCGACCCACCGTCCGGCCCGGCCGATCGGCCGCTCGAGGTCGCGATTTCGACCGTTCGCCCGGTCGCGGTCGCAGGCGACCGATATAATGTCGCTTCGCCAATGCACACCGATCAACGGCGGGTCGCCCCGCATTGCAGCGTCGTGAATCTGGTCAGGTCCGGAAGGAAGCAGCCACAGCGACTCACTGCAAGTGCCGGGGGAACGGCTCGCCACCCCTTCGCCTTGCTCGCCGGATCACGCTGATCGGCGGGCGCTTCACCCAACGCTCCCGATGAGTTACCTCGTCCTGGCCCGGAAGTGGCGCCCGCGGGCGTTCGGCGAGCTCGTGGGCCAGTCGCACGTCGTCACCGCGCTCACCAACGCGCTGACGAACGGTCAGCTGCACCACGCGTACCTGCTGACCGGTACGCGCGGCGTCGGCAAGACGACGATCGCGCGGATCCTCGCGAAAAGCCTCAACTGCGAGCATGGCGTGTCGGCCACGCCGTGCGGCGAGTGCACGGCGTGCCGTGACGTCGACGCGGGGCGCTTCGTCGACCTGCTCGAGCTCGACGCGGCGTCGAACACCGGCGTCGACAACATGCGCGAGATCCTCGACAACGCGCGCTACGCACCCACGGCGGGCCGCTACAAGGTGTACCTGATCGACGAGGTGCACATGCTGTCGAAGGGCGCGTTCAACTCGATGCTGAAGACGCTCGAGGAGCCGCCCGCACACGTCAAGTTCGTGCTCGCGACGACCGATCCGCAGAAGATCCCGGTCACCGTGCTGTCGCGCTGCCTGCAGCTCAACCTGACGCCGCTGCCGCGCGCAATGATCGCAGAGCGCCTTGCGCACATTCTCGATGCCGAGTCGGTCGCGTACGACCAGGCCGCGCTGGCGCTCGTCGGCGCGGCGGCACAAGGGTCGCTGCGCGACGCGCTGTCGCTGCTCGACCAGGCGATCGCCTTCGGCGGGGGCGAGGTGCGCGAGGCGGGCGTGCGTTCGATGCTGGGCGTCGTCGACCGCGGATACCTGTACCGGATCGTCGATGCGCTGCTCGCGAGCGACGGTCGCGCGCTGCTCGGCGAGGCCGATGCGTTGGCCGCCGCCGGTCATGCGTTCGCGCCCGCGCTCGACGAGCTCGCCTCGCTCCTTCATCGCATCGCCATCGCGCAGGCGGTGCCCGGGGCGGCGCTCGGCGACGACGCGGAGCGCGTCACCGAATACGCGTCGCGCACGTCGGCGGAGAGCGTGCAGCTTTACTACCAGATCGCCGTGCAGGGACGCGCCGATCTCGCGCTGGCGCCCGACGAAGCAACCGGTTTTTCGATGACGTTGCTGCGCCTGCTCGCGTTCGCGCCGGCCGAGCAGGAGGTCTCGCCGCCGACATCTCCGCCTCGCGATCGACGACCCACGCCCAACGCCGCCCGCGCCACCGGAGGCGAACACGCGCAGCCGGCGGCGACCGCGATTCGCGAGGACGACAACGCAACGCTGGCGCGTCGTCCACCCGCACGCGAACCGACAGCCGCGGCGCGCGAAAGCGTGCCGCCACCCGCGGCCGAGGCGGAGGCGCCTTTGGCGGACGACGATGAGCAGGCGGCGGCGAAGCCCGAGCATCGGCCGCTGCCGGACGACGCGAGCGCGTGGCCGTCGTTCGTCGCGAGTCTGAAGCTCGTCGGCATGGCGGCGCAGCTTGGCGCGCAATCGGAATGGAAGTCGTTGCGCGGCAACATGCTGACGCTTGCGATTCCGGCCTCGCACAAGCATCTTGCCGACAAGACGTATGCCGACAAGCTCAAGGCCGCGATCGAGCGCGCGACGGGCCGCAAGCTGCTGTTCGCGTTCGAGATCGGCGAGGGCGAACGCTCGCTCGCGGCGATCACGCGTCGCGACCGCGAGCAGGCGCGCGCCGAAAGCGAGGCGGCGTTCCGCAGCGAGCCGTTCGTGCGCGATCTCGTCACACGCTTCGGCGCGACCGTGCGTCCCGAGACGATCGAAAGCGTCGGCAACGGCGCCAATGAAACATCCACGAGGCAGGAAACGCCATGATGAACAAGAACCAGCTGGCCGGCCTGATGAAGCAGGCCCAGCAGATGCAGGAAAACATGCAGCGCGCGCAGGAAGAGCTCGCGCGCACCGAGGTCGAAGGGCAATCGGGTGCGGGACTCGTCAGGATCACGATGACGTGCCGCCACGACGTGAAGCGCGTGTCGATCGACCCGTCGCTGCTCGGCGAGGACCGCGACATGCTCGAGGACCTCGTCGCGGCCGCGTTCAACGATGGCTTGCGCAAGGCCGAGCAGACGTCGCAGGAGAAGCTCGGGAGCCTGACGGCGGGTATGCCGATGCCGCCCGGATTCAAGCTGCCGTTCTAGAAACGGCGAGACCGGTGAGCCGTCGCGGATGAGCGGTCCGGCGCGCGAGCCGCTCGGCAGTCTCGCCGAGCTCGCGCAGGCGCTGCGCTGCCTGCCGGGCGTGGGACCCAAGGCGGCGCAGCGGATGGCGCTGCACCTGTTGCAGCACGACCGCGACGGCGCGGCGCGGCTCGCGCGCGCGCTCGTCGACGCGACGCGCACCGTGCAGCACTGCGAGCGCTGCAACACGTTCACCGAAGCGGCGGTGTGCGCGCTTTGCGCATCGGGCAAGCGCGACGCGACGCAGCTGTGCGTGGTCGAGACGCCGGCCGACCTGCTGATGGTCGAGCAGACGCATGCGTATTCCGGCCTGTATTACGTGCTGATGGGGCGGCTGTCGCCGCTCGACGGGATCGGTCCGCGCGAGATCCGCCTCGAGCGCCTGCTGAAGCGCGCCACCGACGGCGCGGTGCGCGAAGTGATCCTCGCGACGAACTTCACCAACGAGGGCGAAGCGACCGCGCATTACCTCGGCGCGCTGCTGACGGCGCGCGACCTGCGCGTCACGCGGCTCGCGCGGGGCGTGCCCGTGGGGGGCGAGCTCGAATACGTCGACGCGGGCACGCTGGCGGAAGCGCTGCGCGAGCGGCGCTCGGTGACCGAGACGAAATGAGGGTCGGACCCTCGCTTCGTCGCTGTTCGTCCCTTATTTCGTGCCCTGGTACAGCACGCTCGGCAGCCACAGGATGATCTGCGGGAACACGATGCACAGCAGGTTGCCGATCGCCTGCAGGCCGATGAACGGCATCGCCGCGCGGAAGATCATCGCCATCGTGATTTCCTTCGGCGCGACGCTCTTCAGATAGAAGAGCGAATAACCGAACGGCGGACTGAGGAACGCCATCTGCATGTTGACCATGAAGATCACGCCGTACCACAGCGACACGTCCTCCTTCGACACGCCCGACAGGCCGCCGAGACCGCCGAACGTCAGCGTTTCGAGGATCGGCAGGAAGATCGGCACGGTGAGCAGCATGATGCCCACCCAGTCGAGGAACATGCCGAGGATGAACAGCACGACCATCATCAGCAGCAGGATCCCGTAGGGCGGAAGGCCGGTGCCGATGATGAGGTCGGAGACGAACGTCTGGCCACCCTTGATGATGAAGAACCCGACGAACATCGTCGCGCCGAAGAAGATCCACATCACCATCGCCGTCGCCTTGAGCGTCGCCATGCCGGCCTCGTAGAGCGCCACCCACGTGAGCCGGCGGTGCAGCGCGCACACCGCGAGTGCGCCGAACGTGCCGATACCTGCCGCCTCGACCGGCGTCGCAATGCCGACGAAGATGATGCCGAGCACGAGGATGATGAGCAGGATCGGAGTGATCGTGTTGCGCAGCAGGCGCAGCTTCTCGCGCATGCTCACGCGCTCCTCAAGGGGCAGGGCCGGCCCGAGCGACGGATCGATGTAGCAGCGGATCGTCACGTACGCGATGTACATGCCGGAGAGCATGAGGCCCGGGAACACCGAGCCGATGAGGAGTTCGCCCAGCGACTGCTGCGCGACCACCGCGTACACGATCGCCATGACCGACGGCGGGATGAGGATGCCGAGCGTGCCGCCGGCGAGCAGCGAGCCGCAGGCGAGCTTCGGCTCGTAGCCGCGGCGCAGCATCGCAGGCAGCGCGATCATCCCCATCGTCACTTCGGTCGCGCCGACGACGCCCACCATCGCGGCGAGCAGCGTGCAGGCGACGACCGTCGCCGACGCGAGGCCGCCCTTCAGCGCGCCTAGCCACTTGTAGATGACGTCGAAGAGCTCCTCGATGATCCCTGCCTTCTCGAGTACCGCCGCCATGAAGATGAAGAGCGGCACCGCCGAGAGCTGGTAGTCCGTCATGAACGGGAAGATCCGCGACGGCATCATGTTCAGCACGGCGCTCGTGCCGAACAGGTACAGGAAGATCGTCGCGAGGCTCCCCGTGCAGAACGCCATGGGCAGGCCGAGGCCGAGCAGGAGCGCAAGCCCGCCGAACAGCAGCACGGTGAGCCAGCCGATGCCGATTTCGAAGCCCATGCTTTACGCTCCCCTGCGCGCGACGAACAGTATGTCCTTGAGAAGCTTCGCAATGCCCTGCAGCAGCAGGAGCCCGGCGCCGATCGGGATCATCAGCTTGACCGGCCAGTACTGGATGCCCCACTCGGTAAAGGACGATTCGCCGACGCCCACCGCGTCGCCCGCGAAGCGGATGCCGGTGACGAGCATCGTGCCGACGAAGATGAAGAAGAAGAGCGAGGTGACGATGTCGGCGATCGCCTTCCCGCGCGGCGAGAACTTCGAGTAGATGACGTCGACGCGCACGTGCTGGTCCTCGCGGTACGCGTAGGCGCCCGACAGCATGTACTGCATGCCGAACATCAGGAACATGCTCTCGTGCACCCAGTTGGTCGGCGAGTTGAAGACGTAGCGCGCAACGACCTCGTAGTAGTAGACGAACACGGCGATCAGCGACCACCATGCGACGAACTCGCCGGCGCGCACGTTGATCGCCTCGATCCAGTCGGTGACGCGCGAATGGAAATTCAGTGTCGGGTCTTCCGCCAGCGCCGGTTCCGCCACCGTGGGAGGCGCCACGTCGGCGGCCATCGGCCGGTGCGGATTCGCCATTTCGCGGGCCCCCTGCTTTCGCACGAGCCAGGGCAGCAGCACCGCGTCTCCGAGCAGCATGATCGCGAGCACGATCGCGCCCCAGCGGGCGCGCCCGTACCACATGTCGGTCACGCCCTGCGCGGTCGCGTACTCGGCCGTGCTTTTTGCCAGCGCCTCCTGCGCGCGCTTGTGGGCCTCCGCGGCTTCGGGCGCCGACGTGGCCGTGCCGGCCTTCGCCACGTCGGCCGCATGCCGCGCGCGCTCGGCCGCGGCGTACGTGCGCGACGTCTCGTCGCGCACGTCGCGCACCTGCCCGTTGCAGTACAGGATGAACAGGAACACCGGGATGAACAGGAAGCCGAGCGCGCTCCGCAGGTAGAAGCGGTGGATGCCGATGAAGCCGGCCGTCAGCCAGAACAGGTACGCGATGAAGAGCACCGGCCGCGTATGCACGACGACTCGCATCTGTCGCCGCACGAGATAGGCCGCGATCAGGGGGAACACGATCAGCCCCGACCAGTAAAGCCAATGCGGAAGGATGAACGTTAGAGACGGCATGAGACGTCCATAAACCGAGCGGCGACCTTTTCGGTCGCCGCCAGGTCGTTCAGAGGCTGCTCAAGGGGCCCGGTGCACTCGCCGGGGTCAGATGTCGATCTTGAGGCCCTTGTACATGTCGGGCGTCACGTAACCGCAGGTCGGCGATTCCATGATCTCGAGCTGGGCCTTGAAGAGGCGGGCGGCCTCCTTGTCCTTGTTCGCCCACTTGAACCAGATCGGCACGGCGATGCGCTGGAACTTGTCGAGGTCCTCGAACGGCAGGCGGTTGATCTGGATGCCGGCCTTCTCGAACTTGCCCCACGCTTCCATGTCGGCCTTCTGGATCGCGCCGAAATGCAGCGACGAGTACGCCTCGACCTCGTTCTCGAACCAGAGCTTCATCTTCGGTGACAGCTTGTTCCAGACGTTCATGTTGATGACGATGTCCATCAGGTCGACCGGCTGGTAGATCGACTCGAGGCCGACCGGCCCCATCCAGATGTACTTCGTCACCTGCTGGAAGCCGAGGTCCCAGTTGACTGCCGGCCCCGTGTAGTCGGCGGCGTCGACGGTACCCTTCTCGAGCGCGGAGAACACTTCGCCGCCCGGCAGAAGCGTGGTCCGCGCGCCGATCGCGGCGAACCCTTCGGCGATCATCCCGCCCGGGACCCGCAGCTTCAGCCCCTTGAAGTCCTCGGCTGTGCGGATCGGCTTCTTCGAATGGACGATGTTCGGCCCGTGGTGGACGCGGCCGACCCAGAACATTCCCTGCTTGGCGTAGACCTCGCGCGCCATCTGCACGCCGCCCTTGCTGTAGAAGAAGATGTCCCACTCGTGCGGGTAGCGCAGCCCCATCAGGTACGACGAGAGGAACGCGGTCGCGGGGATCTTGCCGACCCAGTAGACGCAGAACGAGTTCATCCCCTCGAGCACGCCGTTGCGCACGCCGTCGAGGAGCTCGAAGTCGCCGACGACTTCCTTCGCGGCGAACGGCTTGATCTCGAGCTCGCCGCCCGTCTTCTCCTTGATGGAGCTGGCCCAGGCCTTGAACGTGTTGAGGCCCACGCCGGCGGGCCACGACGTCTGGATTTTCCAGACGGTGGTTTCCGCGGCCTTGGCATTGCGGATGAACGGCGCGCCGACGATGGCGGCGCCGCCGGCCGCGGCAGCCCCTGCCTTCAGCAGACGGCGGCGCGCGGGGTCGCGTGTCGTGTCCGGCGCAGCCGAGACGCTGGTCTTCTCGTCCATGCTTCCTCCTTGGATGTGGTTTGGCGGAGCGCCGGTCTTGCCTGCCGCGTATCCTGCCGGTGACTGCCGCCCGCGCGGGCGACGGATCAGGCGAAGTATCGGAGAACTGCCGGGGGTGGGCAAGGGGGGCGCGTCGGTATTTCCGTCGGCACCCTCGCCTCGTCGCATTTGGAGTACGCTCGACCTCGCAGGCCGATGCACCGGCCGGTCAACCGAGGAGGACGCCATGCTCGTCAGCGAAATCCTGCGCATCAAGGGACACACGCTCTTCACGACGCCGCCCGAGCGCTCGCTGCTCGAAGCGGTCGAGGTGATGGCCGAGCACGACATCGGCTCGCTCGTCGTCATGGATCACGGCCGCATGGCCGGCATGCTGACGTTCGCCGAAGTGCTGCAGGCGCTCGCCCGCAACCACGGCACGCTCGACGACCTGAACGTCGCCGATCTTTTCGTACGCGATCCGCTCGTCGCCACGCCCGATCTCGACGTGATGGAGCTGCGGCGCGTCATGCTCGAACGGCACGCGCGCTACGTGCCGGTCATGGACGGCACGACGCTGCAGGGCGTCGTGTCGTTCCACGACGTGGCGAAGGCGGTCTACGAAGACCAGAGCTTCGAGAACCGGATGCTGAAGAGCTACATCAAGAACTGGCCGGACGAGGAAGCGACGATGTAGCGGCCGGGCCTACGCGGTCAGCAGGAAAATCGCCGGCCGCTTGTCGAAGCGCTCGACGTTCTCGCGCCGCCACTCGCGCGCCGTGCGTGATTCGATCGTTTCCGTCGGCAGCGTGAGGTCGGCTGCGATGCACACGCGCGTCTTCGCCTCGAGCGTCTCGGCCATCGCCTGCAGCAGCGCCGCGTTGCGGTACGGCGTTTCGATGAAGAGCTCGGTGCGGCGCGTGGCGCGCGATTGCGCGTCGAGCGTGCGCAGCGCCTGCGCGCGCGCCTGCGGCTTGACGGGCAGGTACCCGTGGAAGCAGAACGATTGGCCGTTCATGCCCGATGCCATCAGCGCGAGCAGGATCGCCGACGGACCCACCAGCGGCACGACGCGAAGCGCGCGTTCGTGCGCGGCGCGTACGAGCCACGCGCCGGGATCGGCCACACCCGGGCAGCCGGCGTCGGAGATGAGCCCGACGTCGTGGCCGGCGAGCAACGCCGCGAGCGAGGGATCGCGATCGCCCGCCGAATCGGCGGTGGGCAGCGGGTTGATCGCGAGGCTCGCGATCGGCTGCGCGACGTCGAGCGATTTCAGGAACACGCGCGCCGCCTTCGGCGTTTCGACGGCGAAATGCGTGAGGCGCCGCGCGACGTCGATCGTGCGCTGCGGCAGCACCTGCGCCGGCGGCACGGCGCCGAGCAAATTCGGCACGAGATAGAGGCTTCCGGGCATCGAATGCCTAAACAACGACGTTCGCACTCAGTACGTCGACCCCCTCCGCGCGAAGCATGTCGACGACGGCGATCAGCGGCAGCCCGATCAGCGCCGTGGGATCGTCGCTTTCGATCGAGCGCACGAGCGCGATGCCCAGCGCCTCGGATTTGATCGATCCCGCGCAATCGTAGGGCCGCTCGCGCAGCAGGTAGGCCTCGATCTCGCCCGCCGCCAGCACGCGAAACGTCGTGGTGACGTCGACGATGCGCACGTCGCATCGCCCGCTCGCGGCGTCGACGAGCGCCACGCCGGTGTGGAACACGACCGCGTTCCCCGACAGCGCCGTCAGCTGCGCCACCGCCTCCGCATGTCCGCGCGGCTTGCCGATGGCGGCGCCGTTCGCGTTGGCGACCTGATCGCTGCCGATCACGAGCGCGTCGTCGTAGCGCGCGGCCACGGCCCGCGCCTTCGCCGCGGCCAGTCGTACGGCGAGTGCGGAAGGCGCTTCCCCGGGCAGCGGCGTCTCGTCGACGTCGGGCGCGGCGGTTTCGAACGGCAGGCCAAGACGCGCGAGCAGCGCCTTGCGGTATGCGGACGTTGAGCCCAGGACGAGGCGTCGATTCTTCATTGTTTTTGCTATGGATTTTTTGACAGCATTCGCCGCGGGCGGTATGATTCTACGTTTTTCGCCGCGCGCGTTGTCGCCGTATTCGACGGCATTCGCGTGGGGCTGGGGGCAGCGGCACATGGCGTCGCACAAGGCTTCCCGGCAGCGGTTCGACGCGGTACGGCTGGCGCGCGAGAAGGGCGTCGTCGAAGGCAGCGTCGATCCTCACCGGTTGTCGCGCGTCGCCGACATGCTGTCCGACGGACCGGCTTCGGTCGTGTGGCGCATCGAAGGCACGAGCGATCCGGCGGGCAGGCCGGCCCTGCGTATCGTCCTCACCGGCAGCGTGATGCTCGAATGCCAGCGCTGCCTCGACGATTTCGCTTGGGGCTTCGACGTCGCCACCGACGTGCTGCTGGCGCACGATGAAGCGGAGCTCGCGGCGCTCGATGCCGACAGCAGCCTCGAAGTCGTCCTCGCCGACAGCGAGCTCGATCCGCTGGCGCTCGTCGAGGACGAGCTCGTGCTTGCGCTGCCGTTCGCGCCGCGGCATGCCGACGCCGCGTGCGACAGCAACATGACAACCAGGAGAACCTGATGGCAGTCCAGCAGAACAAGAAGTCACCGTCCAAGCGCGGCATGCACCGCGCCCACGACCACCTCGGCAAGCCGCCGCTCGCCGTCGAGCCGGTGAGCGGCGAAGTGCATCTTCGTCACCACATCAGCCCGAGCGGCTACTACCGCGGCAAGAAGGTCGTTCGCACGAAGGACGACGAGTAACCGCGCGATCCCGCGCATGCCCGTCATCGCCGTCGATGCGATGGGCGGGGACCACGGCCCGTCGGTCACCGTTCCTGCAGCACTCGCGTTTCTCGAATCGGTCGAGGCGGCCCGTATCGTCCTCGTCGGCAACGGCGAGGCGATCGCGGCCGAGCTCGCGAAGCTGCGCCGTCAGGACGTGCGCGAGCGTGTCACCGTGCGCGCGGCGAGCGAAGTCGTGGCGATGAACGAGCCACCGGCCGACGCGCTGCGGCGCAAGAAGGATTCGTCGATGCGCGTGGCCGTCAACCTCGTCAAGGAAGGCGAGGCGGATGCATGCGTGTCGGCGGGCAACACCGGCGCGCTGATGGCCATTGCGCGCTTCGTGCTGAAGACGCTGCCCGGCATCGATCGTCCCGCGATCGCATCGCAGTTGCCCACGCGCTTCGGCGACACGCTCGTGCTCGATCTCGGCGCCAACGTCAACTGCACCGCCGAGCAGCTCGTGCAGTTCGCCGCGATGGGCAGCGCGCTCGTCGCATCGATCGACGGCATCGAGCGGCCGACGGTGGGCCTGCTCAACATCGGCGAAGAGGACATCAAGGGCAACGACGTGGTGAAGGAAGCCGCCGAGCTCCTCAAGGCCTCGTCGCTCAATTTCGTCGGCAACGTCGAAGGCGACGACATCTACAAAGGCACGAGCGACGTCGTCGTCTGCGACGGGTTCGTCGGCAACGTGCTGCTGAAGACTTCCGAAGGCCTCGCGCAAATGCTCTTCGAATTCCTGAAGGCCGAGTTCACGCGCAACCTGTTCACGCGTTTCGCGGCGGCGGTTGTCTACCCGGTGCTGATGGCGTTTCGCAGCCGCATCGACCCGCGCCGCTACAACGGCGCCACGCTCGTCGGCCTGAAGGGCGTCGTCGTCAAGAGCCATGGCGGCGCCGACGTGCTCGCGTTCACCAACGCGCTGCGCCGTGCCTACACCGAGGTCGAGCACGGCGTGCTCGATCGCATCTCGCAGCGCATCGCCGAGATGCACGCGGTCGCGCCGGGCGGCAACGGCGACGGCACCGGACCGCTTCGCGCCCATGCCTAGCCGCGTCGCCGGCACCGGCAGTTACCTGCCGCAGCGGATCGTCACCAACGACGAGCTTGCGCGGCGCGTTGCGACCAGCGACGAATGGATTCGCACGCGAACCGGGATTTGCCAGCGCCACGTCGCCGCCCCCGACGAACGCACGTCGGACCTGGCGCTCGGCGCCGCCACGGGCGCGCTGGCCGCGGCGTCGCTGAAACCGGCCGATGTCGACCTGATCATCGTCGCCACCACGACGCCCGACATCGTCTTTCCGTCCACCGCGTGCATACTGCAGGCGAAGCTCGGCGCCGCGGGTGGCCCCGCGTTCGACGTGCAGGCGGTGTGCTCGGGCTTCGTCTACGCGCTCGCGATCGCCGATCGCATGGTGTCCGGTGGCCTTGCCCGCAACGCGCTCGTCGTCGGCGCGGAGATCTATTCGCACATCCTCGACTGGGAGGATCGCAGCACCTGCGTGCTGTTCGGCGACGGTGCCGGTGCCGTGGTGCTCGTGCCGTCGGACGAACCGGGCATCCTCTCCGCGCACCTGCATGCCGACGGCAATTACAAGGACATCCTGTGCGTGCCGGGACAGGTGAAGAACGGTCGCGTCGCAGGCATTCCGTTCGTCCGGATGGATGGCTCGGCGGTGTTCAAGTTCGCCGTCAAGGTGCTGGCCGAAGTCGCGCACGAAGCGCTGACCGCCAATCGTCGCACGACGGCCGACATCGACTGGCTGATCCCGCACCAGGCGAACATCCGCATCATGGACGCGACGGCGAAGAAGCTCGGCGTGCCGCTGTCGCGCGTCGTTTCGACCGTCGACAAGCACGCGAACACGTCGGCCGCGTCGATACCGCTCGCGCTGGACGCCGGCGTGCGCGACGGTCGAATCCGCGAGGGCCAGCACGTGATGCTCGTCGGCGTCGGCGGCGGCTTCACGTGGGGCTCGGTCTACCTGCGCTGGTGACGCGCGCCATGCGCTTCGCGAGGTACACATGAGCATTGCATTCGTCTTTCCCGGGCAGGGATCGCAGCAGGTCGGCATGATGGCGGGCTTCGCCGACGATGCCGCCGTGCGCGCGACGTTCGCCGAGGCGTCGGACATTCTCGGCGAGGACCTGTGGCGTCTGGTCGAAGACGGCCCCGCAGAGACGCTCGCGCTCACCCGCAACACGCAGCCGGTGATGCTCACGGCAAGCGTCGCGATCTGGCGCGCGTGGCAGGCCGCCGGCGGCGGCGCGCCGGCCTACATGGCCGGTCACAGCCTCGGCGAATACAGCGCGCTCGTCGCCGCGGGCGCGCTCGCGTTTCGCGACGCCGTGCCACTCGTGCGCTTTCGCGCCGAAGCGATGCAGGACGCGGTCGCAGCCGGCGTCGGCGCGATGGCGGCGGTGATCGGCGGTGACGACGAAGCGATCGCCGACGCTTGCCGCGAAGCCGCGCAGGGCGAAGTGGTCGAGCCCGTCAATTTCAACGCGCCGGGGCAGGTGGTGATCGCGGGTAACCGCAGCGCAGTCGAGCGCGCGATGGCCGCGGCGAAGGCGCGCGGCGCCAAGCGCGCGATGATGCTGCCGGTGTCGGCACCGTTCCACAGCTCGTTGCTGGCGCCTGCGGCGCAGCGCCTGGCGACGCGCCTTGCGAGCGTCGATGTTGCAGCACCTTCCGTTCCCGTCGTGCACAACGTCGACGTGCGAACGCACGCGACTGCCGGCGAGATTCGCGAGGCGCTCGCGAAGCAGGCGGCAAGACCGGTGCGTTGGACCGAAACGGTGCAGTGGCTCGTCGCGCACGGCGTGACGACGGTCGTCGAGTGTGGACCAGGCAAGGTGCTTGCCGGCCTCGCACGGCGCATCGACGATTCGCTGACGACGTATGCGCTGACCGACGGCACCGCGCTCGCCGAAGCGCGCGCCGCACTCGCATGATTCCCTCCCAGGCATTCGCGCTCGAAGGCAAGGTCGCGCTCGTCACCGGCGCCACGCGCGGCATCGGCCGCGCGATTGCGCTCACGCTCGCGCAACATGGCGCACGCGTCGTCGGAACCGCGACCACGGACGAAGGGGCGGCGACGATCGGCGACGCGTTGCGCGGGTTCGCAGGCGAGGGCGCGCGGCTCGACGTACGCGACAGCACGGCGATCGAGGCGACGCTGAAGGACGTCGAAGCGCGTCACGGCACGATCGGCATCCTCGTCAACAATGCGGGCATCACGCGCGACAACCTGCTCGTGCGCATGAAGAGCGACGACTGGGACGCGATCCTCGCGACGAACCTCACGCCGGCGTTCCATCTCGCCAAGGCCGTCCTGCGCGGCATGATGAAAGCGCGCTACGGCCGCATCATCCAGATCGGCTCGGTGGTCGGCGCATCGGGCAATCCGGGGCAGGCGAACTACGCCGCCGCGAAGGCGGCGCTCGTCGGCTTCACGAAGTCGCTCGCGCTCGAGGTGGGCAGCCGCGACATCACGGTCAACTGCGTCGCGCCGGGGTTCGTCGACACCGACATGACGCGTGCGATGACCGGGGCGCAGCGCGAAACGCTGCTCGCGCGCATTCCCGTCGGCCGCCTCGGCACGCCGGACGATGTCGCGTGCGCGGTGCTGTACCTCGCGAGCCCCTGCGCGGGCTACGTCACGGGCACCACACTGCATGTCAACGGCGGCATGCTGATGCCGTAGCGAACGGCCTCTCTCTGGTAGAATCCGCCGGTTTTGTTTCTTGACCCCAAGCACGGGGAGGAGCTGCATGGAAAACGTCGAACAACGCGTCAAGAAAATCGTTGCCGAACAACTCGGCGTGAACGAGGCCGAGATCAAGAACGAATCGTCGTTCGTCGATGACCTCGGCGCCGATTCGCTCGACACGGTCGAACTCGTGATGGCGCTCGAGGAAGAATTCGAGACCGAGATTCCCGACGACGACGCCGAGAAGATCACCACGGTGCAGCAGGCCATCGACTACGTCGGATCGCACCTGAAGAAGTAAGCCGCGCTTCGCGCGTCGAAAGCGCGGCGGCTCGCGATCGCGGGCCGCCTGCGCCGGGCGACATCGTCGCCCGCTCGCCTCAACGCTCCCTTCATCCGGCACTCGCGCTCTCCATGTCACGTCGCATCGTCGTCACCGGGCTCGGCATCGTCTCGCCCGTGGGCGTCGGCGTCGGGGAAGCGTGGCCGACGATCGTCGCCGGCAAGAGCGGAATCGGCCCGATCACCCGCTTCGACGCGCGCGCCTTTCCGTCGCGGATCGCCGGCGAAGTGCGCAATTTCGACGTCGGAAAGTGGCTGTCGGCGAAGGAAGCGCGGCGCTACGACACGTTCATCCATTACGGGCTCGTCGCGTCGATGGAAGCGGTGCGCGACGCCCGACTGGACACGTACGCCGGCGACAAGGAACGCATCGGCGTGTGCATCGGCTCGGGCATCGGCGGCTTGCCGCTGATCGAGGAGACGCAGCGCGCGTACATGCAGGGCGGTCCGCGCAAGATCTCGCCGTTCTTCGTGCCCGGCTCGATCAGCAACATGGTGGCCGGCCTCGCGTCGATCCATTACGGCTTCCAGGGACCGAACCTCGGTACCGTCAGCGCCTGCTCGACCGGCAATCACAGCATCGGCGAGGCGGCGCGCATCATCGAGTACGGCGACGCGGACATCATGCTCGCGGGCGGTGCGGAGTCGTGCATCTCGCCGCTCGGCGTCGGTGGGTTCGCGTCGGCTCGCGCATTGTCGACACGTAACGACGAACCGGAAACGGCCAGCCGTCCGTGGGACGTCGGCCGTGACGGTTTCGTGCTGGGCGAGGGTGCGGGCGTGATCGTGCTCGAGGAATACGAGCACGCGAAGGCGCGGGGTGCTGCGATTTACTGCGAGATCGTCGGCTACGGCATGAGCGCCGACGCGCATCACATCACGGCGCCGCCCGACGACGGTGGCGGTGCGGCGCGCAGCATGCGCAATGCGCTGCGCGACGCGAACCTGCAGCCGGCCGACGTCGACTACATCAATGCGCACGGCACGTCGACGCCGCTCGGCGATGTCGCCGAATGCATCGCGGTCAAGCGCGCGTTCGGCGAGCACGCGTACAAGCTCGCGATATCGTCGACGAAGTCGATGACGGGACACCTGCTCGGCGCGGCCGCGGGTATCGAGGCAGTGTTCACCGTGCTCGCGATTCGCGATCAAGTCGTGCCGCCGACGGCAAATCTCGTGGACGTCGATCCGCAATGCGACCTCGACTTCGTGCCGCGCGTCGCACGCAAGATGCCGATTCGCGTCGCGATCTCGAATTCGTTCGGGTTCGGCGGCACGAACGCGACGATCGCTTTCCGCTCACTGAACGATTGACGTGGCGCTGATCGTCCAGAAATACGGCGGCACGTCGGTCGGATCCACCGCGCGCATTCGCGACGTCGCCCGGCGCGTGGCGCGCTTTCGCCGCGAAGGCCATCAGGTCGTCGTCGTCGTGTCGGCGATGGCAGGCGAAACGAACCGCTTGCTTGCGCTCGCCAGGGAACTTTCCCCCAGTCCCGATCCGCGCGAGCTCGACGTGGTGGCCGCGACCGGCGAGCAGGTGACGATCGGCCTGCTGTCGATCGCGTTGAAGGAACTCGGCGTCGAGGCGCGCAGCTACACGGGCGCCCAGGTGCGCATCCTGACCGACAACGCGCACACCAAGGCGCGCATCCTGGAAATCGACGAGGAGCGCGTGCGCCGCGATCTGGAGGCCGGCACCGTGGTCGTTGTCGCGGGCTTCCAGGGCGTCGACAGGCACGGCAACGTCACGACGCTCGGACGCGGCGGGTCCGACACGTCGGGCGTCGCGCTCGCCGCGGCGCTCAAGGCCGACGAGTGCCAGATCTACACGGATGTCGACGGCGTCTACACCACGGATCCGCGCATCGTTCCCGAGGCGCGGCGGCTCGACAGGATCACGTTCGAGGAGATGCTCGAGCTCGCGAGCCAGGGCTCGAAGGTGCTGCAGATCCGCTCGGTCGAGTTCGCCGGGAAGTACCTCGTGCGCGTGCGCGTGCTGTCGTCGTTCGAGGATCCGGAGGCCAATCCGACGGGGACGCTCATCACGTACGAGGAAGACGAGAACATGGAGCAGGCGATCATTTCGGGCATCGCGTTCAATCGCGACGAGGCGAAGATCTCGGTGATGGGCGTCGAGGACCGGCCGGGCATCGCCTACGCGATCCTCGGGCCGATCGCGGCGGCGAACATCGACGTCGACATGATCGTGCAGAACATCGGCGCCTCCGGCCACACCGACTTCTCGTTCACCGTCAATCGCAACGAATATCGCAAGGCCCTCGAGGTGCTCGAGCGCGAGCGCGCGGCGGGTCGCTTCCAGGCGCGCGAACTGATCGGCGACAACCGCATCGCGAAGGTGTCGGTGGTCGGCATCGGCATGCGCTCGCATGTCGGCCTCGCGTCGAAGATGTTCAAGACGCTGGCCGACGAGGGCATCAACATCCAGATGATCTCGACGTCGGAGATCAAGATCGCCGTCGTGATCGACGAGAAGTACCTCGAGCTCGCGGTGCGCGTGCTGCACAAGGCGTTCGAGCTCGAGAAGGGCGGCAACGGCGGCTGAGCGAACGGCCGGCGTGGTACCTTAGGCGCTTCGCGCATCGGTTTCGTTCGAAGCGCCAATTCCCTCCGTCGAGAGACGCGGGATCATGCGGTAGCAAACGGAGACGTGGCCGAGAGGTCGAAGGCACTCCCCTGCTAAGGGAGCATACGGGCCAAAACCTGTATCCAGGGTTCGAATCCCTGCGTCTCCGCCAATTTCCCGTTTTGCGTGCGGGCGTCAGGCGATGCGCTAGAACGACGTCGTCCGCGCGTCGTGAGCCGTCTTGTCGCGCGCGTTCTGGTCGTTCTGGTGCCGCGCCGCCTCGGCGCGCTGCTCCTTGTCCTTCTTCGCCTTGACCTTCGCCGCGTGGTGACCGATGACGCAGCCGGCGGCGGCGCCGACGACGCCATGGTGACCGGCGACATGCCCGGCTACGCCGCCTACGACGGCACCCTTGATGCACCCCTTGGCTTGCGCGACGCCTGCGGGTGCGGCCAGCGCGGCGACCACGGCGAGCACGACGAGATTGCGCTTCATGTCCACTCCTTTCACGAACGATCCACGATGCTAGCGAATCCACGCGCCGCGCGGCATCGGGTTGCTGCGACAGCGGCCGTAGGACGATACGCGCAACGTGTTACCGCTTGCGGCACAGCCTGCGATACGCGGCCAGATGCCGGATCGCCTCCTGCGCCTGGCCGCCGGCTTCGCAGATCAGCGCGAGGTTGTAATGCGCCTCGGCGAGCTCGGGATTCTGCTCGAGCGCGGCGTGGTACATCGCGGTCGCTTCCTCGCCACGATCGAGATCCTCGAGCAGCAGCGCGAGGTTGAAGTAGAGACCGTCGTCGGCACCGCAGTTCGCGATCCCGGTCCGATACGTGGCCTCGGCCGCTTCCCATTGCTTGCGATCGTGCTGCAGCCGGCCGAGATTCGTGTAGGCGGCGAGCAGCGCCGGTTCGATGGCGACTGCACGTGCGTAGAGGGCGGTGGCGACGTCGGGCTTCGATTCCTCGAGTGCCAGCGCCTGCTCGAACAGCGCTTCGGCGGACGCAAGTGGCGGGCTCGGCGCATCGATGAACGCGAGGCGGCCGCGCGGCGCCTCGACCTGGAAGCGCAGCACGTACTGGCCGCTGTCGGGCTGCCATTGCGTGGCACCGTCGTGCACGACCACGCGATCGCCGACCGCTTCGACGCGCAGGCCCGACATCGGCACCTCGGGCGGCAGTTGCGCGCGCAGCCGGCGTAGCGACCGCAGGATGCGCGTCGTCGGAAGCCTGGCTTCGACGAGCGACTGCGCCGTGCGCATCACGACGAGGTCCTGGAACGAGAACCGGTATTCGCGGCGCGCGCCGCGTTCGGGCGCGACGAAGCCCGCGTCGACGAGCCCGCGAACGATCGAGCGCGGCAGCCCGAGCAGGCGCGACACGTCCTGCAGCGAATAGCCTTCGTTCACAATGGCGGCGTCGCCCTTCGCGGTGCCACCCGCCGACGGTGTCCTGGAGGCTTTCATGATCGTCGATGCGCTCATTGTAGGCGGCGGCCCGGCAGGCCTCGTCGCCGCCGTCTATCTGGCGCGCTTTCGGCGCAGCGTCGCCGTCTTCGATGCCGGCACGGCACGCGCCTCGCTCATTCCGATCTCGCACAATTGCCCCGGTTTTCCCGACGGGATCGCGGGGCCCGCGCTGCTCCAGCGGCTGCGTGCGCAAGCCCAGCGCTACGGAGCGACGTTGTTCGACACCCGCATCGATCATCTCGAGCGCGAGAGCGACGGCACGTTCACCGCGCGTACGGCCGCCGATGCGATCACGGCGCGCCGCGTCGTGCTTGCCACCGGCGTCACCGACATCGAGCCCGAGCTGCCGAACCTGCGCGATGCGATCCACCAGGGCCTCGTGCGTCACTGCCCGATCTGCGATGGCTTCGAGGTCATCGGCAAGCGCGTCGCCGTGCTCGGCGAGGGATCGAAGGGTGTCGACGAAGCGCATTTCATCCGTCATTTCACCGAGCAGCTGACGCTGTTTTCGGTCGGGTCGCGGGACATCACCGAGGAGGAGCGGCGCGGCCTCGCCGAGCGCGGCATCCAGCTCGTCGAAGCGAAGATCACCGACGTGCAGCGCGAAGGGCAGGCGATCGTCGGGCTGCGCACCGACGACGGTGCGCTGCATCGCTTCCAGACGCTCTATTCGTCGCTCGGGTCGGTGGCGCATTGCACGCTCGCGCACGAGGTCGGCGTCGCGTGCGCGGCGAGCGGCATGATCCCCACCGATGCGCATCAGCGCACGTCGGTCGAAGGCGTGTACGCCTGCGGCGACATCGTGCACGACGCGCTGAACCAGATCGCGGTCGCGTACGGCCACGCGGCGATTGCCGCCACGTCGATTCACAACAGCCTGTGACGCGCATCATCGAAGCGCGTGAGCCGTGCCTGTTCTCGCCGTGGCTCGCGTACGCCGTGATCGCGTTCCTGATGCTGGCCTACACGGCGGGTTACGCCTTCAGCACGCCGCATACCGATACGGCCGACGAACTGATGCGCGCCTACGAGATCCGCCGCGGCCTTGCGTATCCGCTGGAAGGCCCGTTCCTCGGCAACGCGGTGCACCTCGGCCCGGTGTGGTTCTATCTCGTCGCGCTGCCGCTTTGGATATCGCCGCAATGGCTCGCCGCAGCACTCTTCATCGGCTTCGTGTGCAGCTTCAAATTTCCGTTGGCGTATCACTGCGGCCGCCAGCTCGTCGATGGCGACTTCGGCATGCTCTGGGCAGTGTGCATGTTCGTCCCCGGCTGGACGAGCTTCGAGCCGCTGCTCTTCCTCAATCCGAACGCCATCGCCGCCACTTCGCTGCTCGTGCTCGCGATCGCGCTGCGCGCGATCGATCGCGCTGCCGGCCCGTGGATCTGGCTGGCGCTCGGCGTCGCGCTCGCGCTCGCGGTGCACGTGCATCCGACGTCGATGCCGATCGCCGTGCTGGTCATTCCCGCATGGATCGCCGCGCGTCGACGCGGCGAACCGCTGGCGCGCGCGCTCGTCGCCATGGCCGCGGGCTTCGCGCTGCCGTTCCTGCCGTACGTCGTGAGCCAATTCCAGAACGGCTTTGCGGACTTCGGCAGCGCGAGCTCGTACATGACGGGGCAGGTGAGCCTGCCGAACATCGTGAACGCGCCGGCGGTCGTGCTCGACGCCATCGGCACCGGCCCCCGCGTCGTGGCGCAGTACCTGCTGGGCTGGAGCGAACGTGCGGCGGCCCTGCTCGGCGTGGCAGCGCTCGTCATCGGCGCGCTGTCGCTGGCGGCGCTTGGCGCTCGTGACGCCCGCCGCGGCCACGCGATCTTCCTCGGCGCGCTCGCGCTCTTTGCCGCATGGATCGCGTGCATGCGCCCGACCACGCCGTTCCAGTTCACGTGGATGCTCGGACCGCCGCTCGCCGCCGTAATGGCGATGGGCTTGTGGACGCTGTCGCGACGGCCGCGCTGGCGCTGGACGGCGGGTGCGGCGCTGGTCGTGCTCGTGTCGCTCAACACCTACGCGATCGCGCGCACGGCACGCACGGTCAACGAGGGGCAGGGCGTGCTGCCGTCGCGCGTGCTCGACATCAAGGGGCGCATTCCGGCGATCGAGTTCCACGACGTGTGGTTCCCGGCGATCGGCCACGCGCGACTCGGCCACCTACTGTGCGACACGCAACCGCTGTCGTTGCACGGCCACCTCGCCTACATCGTCGACAAGGACCTCGCGCTCGACACGCTGTTCGCCTGCAACGACCGCTCGAAGCTCTCGCTGGCAGGAAGCGCCGGTCGGCATGCACTGGGCATGACACGGCATTTCTGGGGGGCGCTCGGCGTGGAAGCATCCTGCTGGATCGGTTCGCTCGGCATCACGTCGAAGGTCACCCCGCTCGTGCAGCGCGATGCGATTGCGATCGCCGATGGCTCGCGCTACCTGCCGCGCGTCGCCCATCGGGCGGCGCCGACACCCGTGACGTTCTCCGTGGCCGCACCGGCGAACGCGGCTGTGCTCGTCACGAACGTGCTCGGCGAATACGAGCGGTTCGCGATGATCGACGCGCGGGTCGACGGACGGCCTGCGTCGTCCGTCGCCACGAACGACGTCTCGGCGCTGTACGTGGTGCCCGGCGCGCGCGATCCGCGGCCGGTGCTTTGGACGTTCACCGTGGCGACGACCGACATCGGCGCGGTCGACGTGGTCGCCGTCGATCCGTCGGCCGATCGCGGCTCGGGCTGCGACGCGCGAGCCGCGCCGCCTTCGCGCTCGGATTAGGCGCCGGGGAACCTCGGTGCGGCCGCCGGTGCACGCGTCAGTGCCGCATGTGCCTGCATCAGGTGGTGCACCTGGCTCGCGACGGATCCGAGGCCGAGCATCGACAGCATGCCGGTCGCGGGCGCGTCGACCACCACGTCGTGGAAGCCGTGTTCCTCGGCGAAGCGCACGATCGTCTCGGCCGGATGGCCGACCAGTACGTGATCCTCGTGCGGAACGCCTGCCTCGTCGAGCAGCCGGATCGCGGGCTCGAGTACGCGCATGCCCGTGTCGCGATGGAAATCGCGCAGGTCGTTGCGATTGAAAAATTGAGCGACGTGCTTCGGCAGCGGCCGTTGCACGTTCAGAAGGTGCACGAGCACCGGCGCTTCGCGATGCAGGCGAAGCGCTTCCGCGGCGCCGAAGCGCGCGTCGGATGCGTCACAGATCGGGACGAGAATTTCGTTCATCGCTTTCCCCTTACACCGCGTGTTCGGCGTGCGTCGTGTCTTCGTGCACGACGGTCGCCGTAGGCTCGCCTTCATCGGAGTGCCGCCGCCGCCCGAGCATCTTGCCGGCGACGATCACGAACAGCGCGCCGACGATGGGTGCGACGAGCTCGAGAAAGTGCGCATGCGTGTCGACGTACGTCTTCACGGCAGGATCGCCGATCGCCATGTCGCCGGCGACGTAGCCGAGCACGCCCGCGCCGATCGTCACGAACGACGGGAACCGCTCCATCAGCTTCACGAGCGCGGCGCTGCCGAACAGGATCAGCGGCATCGTGATCACGAGGCCCAGGAACAGCATGCCGAGATGACCCTGCGCCGCGCCCGCCATGCCGAGCACGTTGTCCATGCTCATCACGATGTCGGCGATGATGATCGTCTTGACGGCTGCCCAGAACGTCGCACTCTGCCTCACGTTGCCGCCCTCGTCCTCGGGCAAGAGCAGCTTCACGCCGATCCACAACAGCAGGACGCACCCGACGATCTGGATGTAGGGCAGCGTCATCAGCAGCGCTGCCGACGCCGTGAGCAGCGTCATCAACACGACGATACCGCCGCAACCCACGATGAACGCACGCTTCTGGTCGCGCGGCTCGAGCGAGCGGCACGCGAGCGCGATGACCACCGCGTTGTCGCCGGACAGCACGACGTTGATCAACGCGATCTTGAGCAGCGCCATCCAGGTCGTGGGATCGGTGAGCACGGCGAGCATCGAGGGTCTCCTCGCAATCGTTGAAGGAATCCCTCGACGGTACGGCGGCGCGATTACCGGCGCCTTTCGGAAGCGTTACGCGCCGCTGACGGCAAGCTTTCGCAACGCTTTCGCCAACCTTACGGCAGGCTTACGCCGGGTGGTTGGCGTGGACGGCCTTGCGGTGGACGGGAAACGTGACGGTGAACGTGTTGCCGAGGCCGTCGGCATCTTCGACGAGGTCGATCGTCGCGCCGTGCAGCTTCGCGATTTCCTGCACGATCGCGAGTCCGAGGCCGCTGCCGCCCGCATGGCTGCCGAGGAGACGGTGGAAGCGCTCGAAAATGCGCTCGCGTTCCTCGACGGGAATGAGCGGCCCGTCGTCGCTCACCGAAAGGCGGGGCGGCTGCGCCGTGACGTGCACGGTGACCCGTCCCTTGTCACGGCTGTAGCGGATCGCGTTGTCGAGCAGGTTGTTGATGAGCTCCGTCAAGCGCGGTGCGTCGCCGTCGATGGTCACGTGCGGCTCGACGCCTTCGAAGCCGAGGTCGATGTCCTTGCGATACGCCTCGGGCACCCAATCCATCGTGACGTCGAACGCGAGCTTCGACAAATCGAGCGGCGCGAGCTCGACGTGCCGTACCGTCGTCGGTTCGTTTCGCGCGAGCGACAGCAACTGGGCGACGAGGCGCGACATACGCTCGACCGCCGTGTAGAGATGGGCGATCGACTGCCGCGCCTTGATCGGATCGTCTTCGCGCAATGCCACTTCGACGTGCGCCTTGAGGCCGGCCACGGGCGTGCGCAGCTGATGCGCGGCATCCGCGATGAAACGCGTCTGGTACGCGAGAATCTCCGACAGGCGCGCCATCAGGTCGTTGATCGATGTCAGCAACGGCCGCACTTCCGCCGGCACCTGCGGAACCTCGATGGGCGAAAGGTCGACGTGCGAGCGTGCCGCGACCGCCTGCTGCAGGTTGGCGAGCGGCGCGAGGCCGCGCGCGACGCCGGCCCACAGCGCGAGCCCGGCGATCACGATCAGCAACAGTTGCGGCAGGATCACGCCGAGCATGATCGCGTTCGCGAGCTCGTGGCGCTTGACGCGCGTTTCGGCGACGGCAACCGTGACCGATGCGTCAGCCGGCGTGCCGTCGATTTGCACGATGCGCACCGATTGGCCGTCGAGCGACGCATCGTAGAACGTCGGGCCGCTTCGCGCGTTTCGAACGGGCGGCGGAATCGATGCATCGCCGGCGATCGTGTCGGCGCCGGCGCGCACCGCGTAGTCGACCCTGTCGTATTGATCCAGCAGCAGCGTGCGCTCGGCATCCTTCTCCAGGTCGAAGGTCGTGCGCGTTGCCCCCGCATGCACGTGCAGCGCGAGCTCGCGTGCGATTTCGAGCAGCTCGCCGTCGTACACGCGATCGGACAGCTTGCGTGCGACGACGACGCTGCCGACGACGTCGATCAGGAGCACGATCGACAGCGGAACGAGCAACCAGCGAAGAAGGCTTGCGCGAAGCGTGCCCGCGTCAACGGGGCGCATGGTCGAGCAGATAACCCATGCCGCGCACGGTGCGGATCTCGATGCCGAGCGGCTCGAGCTTGCGGCGCACGCGATGCACGTACACCTCGATCGCGTTGCTGCCGACGTCGTCGCCGAAGCCGAACAGGTGGTCGATCATCTGTTCCTTGCTGACCACGCGTCCTTGCCTTGCGAGCAGGAGCTCGATCAACGCGAGCTCGCGCGCTGGCAATTCGATCGCCTGGTCGTCGTAGAAGAGGCGCCGCGCGGCGACGTCGAGGCGCAGGCGCCCGTGCACGAGCTCGAGGCCGGCGTTGCCGTGCGCACGTCGGATGAGCGCGCGCACGCGCGCCTCGAACTCGGGCAGGTCGAACGGCTTCGTCAGGTAGTCGTCGGCCCCCGAATCGAGGCCGAGCACGCGATCCTCGAGCGTGTCGCGCGCGGTCAGGATCAGCACCGGCGTCTGGATGCGCCGGTCGCGCAGCCGCCGCAGCACGGCAAGGCCGTCGACCTTCGGCAGGGCGAGGTCGAGCACGACGAGGTCGTAGCCGGTGGCGGCGAGCGCGTCGTTCGCCGCCTGGCCGTCGCCGACGAGGTCGACGGCGTAGGCGGACTGCTCGAGCGCGCGCGTGAGCGCGGCAGCGAGCACGGGGTCGTCTTCGACGACGAGGATGCGCATGGGCGAAATGCTACATTGCGCCGCCATGGCCGCCGCGCACCCGCTCTCGGCGCAGGACCTTCAGGCGATCCTGGACGTCACCAAGGCGCTTGCGGCGCCGTTCGACCTGACGGCGATGCTGTCCGCGGTCGTCGCCGCAGCCAAGCAGGTGCTGCGCGCCGAGCGCGGCTCGGTGTGGCTCTACGACGAGCCGAAAGGCGAACTCGTGCTCGAAGTTGCGACCGGCATCGCGCCCGTGCGAGTGCCCTGGCAGTCGGGTCTCGTCGGCGCCTGCGCGCGTTCGCGCACGATCATCAACGTGCCCGATTGCTACGCGGACGCGCGCTTCGATTCGCGCGTCGACAAGGCATCCGGCTATCGGACGCGCTGCATGCTGACCCTGCCCCTCGTCGATCATCGCGACGTGCTCGTGGGTGTCATGCAGGTGCTGAACAAGGAGGGCGGCGTGTTCGACGACGGCGACGAGGCGCTCGCGACCGCGCTCGCAGCGCAGTGCGCCGTGGCGCTGTCGCGCGTGCGCATGACCGATGCGCTGCTCGAAGGCGAGCGCATGCGGCAGTCGCTGGAGATGGCGCGTGTGGTGCAGATGAGCACGTTGCCCGCCGCGATGCCGGAAGTTGTGGACTACGACATTGCGTCGTCCTTCCAGCCGGCCGAGCTGACCGGCGGCGACACGTTCGACGTGGCGAAGGTCGGCGAGCACCTGCTGCTCGTGCTCGGCGACGCCACCGGCCACGGCATCGCGCCCGCGCTGTCGGTCACGCAGATGCAGGCAATGCTGCGCATGGCCTTTCGTCTCGGCGCCGACCTCGACACCGCGTTCAGAGAAGTCAACAACAGGATGGCGGAGACGCTTGCCGACGATCGCTTCGTCACCGCGTTCATCGGCGTGCTCGACCCGGCGTCGCACACGCTGCGCTTCCACAGCGGCGGGCAGGGACCGATCCTTCGCTATCGTGCCGCGGAGCGCAGTTTCGATCGATTCAAGCCGACGAGCTTTCCGCTCGGCGCGATGCCGCTCGCCAAGGCGCGCGCGCCGGTCGTGCTCGAGATGGCGCCGGGCGATGTGCTGGTGCTCGTCTCCGACGGCATCCTCGAGCAGGAGAACGGGCGCGGTGAGGCCTTCGGCGAAGCGCGCCTGTGCGAGGCGATCTCCGCGCACCCGGATCGATCGGCGGCGGACATCCTGGGCGAAGTGCTGGCCGCGCTGACGGCATTCGCAGAGGGCGCACCGCAGGCGGACGACATCACTGCCGTGCTGCTGAAGCGCCGCGCCGGCATGCGCTTGACGTCGTTCACCCGGCAGATCGACGCGCTGCCCGCGCTCGTCGCGTTCACCGCCGAGGCCGCCGGGCGCCTCGGCATCGGCGCCGACTTGCTGGGCATCGTCGACTTCGTAGTGGAAGAATTGTTCACGAACATGGTGAAATACGGGCGCGGCAGTTCCGCACCCATCCTGCTCGCCGTCGATAGCCAGGGTGGACAGGCCGTCGTCACGCTCGTCGACCGCGACGTTGCGCCGTTCGATCCGAACGACGCGCCCGACGTCGACGTCGGCCAGCCGATCGAGGCGCGCGCACCGGGCGGCCTCGGGCTGCACCTGATCCGCAAGCTGGCGGACCGGGTGCAGTACGACTACGTGCCCGAGCGCCGCGAAAGCCGCGTTACCGTCTGGATCTCGCCCAGGCGGCCGGCGGCGGGCGGTTGAGGGAGGAGGCAATGCTCGCGATCGAGCAGGGGCAGGGGGGAATCGTGGTGGTCACCGGGCGCCTCGACGCCGCCGAGGCGCCGAAGGCGCAGGCGTTCCTCGACGGCGTTCGCGGCGAGGTGACGCTCGATTGCAGCGGCCTCGACTACATTTCCAGCGCGGGCCTCGGCGTGCTCCTCAAGACGCAGAAGCGCCTGCTCGCCGGCCACGGCAAGCTCCGGCTGACCGGGCTCAAATCGCATCTTCGCGACATCTTCACGTACTCCGGTTTCGACCAGCTGTTCGAGATCGACCCCGCACCTCGCTGACCGTGCGCCCCACGTTGCCGAGATCGGGAACCAACTTTTCGCCCGCCGCCGTGTAATTGTGGACAACGACGTCGACGATCAGGCGCTGGTCGAGCGCTACCGGCAAGGTGACCGCGAGGCGTTCACCGCGCTGATGGTCCGCTACCAGCGGCCGATCTACAACGCCGCGCTCTGGATCGTGAAGAGTGCCGACGACGCTCGTGACGTGGCGCAGGATGTGTTTCTCAAGGTTGCCGAGCACCTCGACGAGTACGACGCGAATCATCGCTTCTTCAGCTGGATCTACCGCATCGCCGTCAATGAATCCCTCAACCTGCTTCGACGCAACGGCCACGAGGAGGCGCTCGACGACGAGATCGAGCTGCCCGACCCCAACGGTGCCGACCCCGAGGCGCGCGTGGGCGTCGTGGAACGGACGCGGTCGATCGAGCGGGCGTTGAGCGGCATGTCGGTGATGGACCGTACCGTCATCGTGCTGCGGCATTTTTCGGAATGCAGCTATCAGGAGATCGCGCGCATCCTCGACGTGGACGAGAAAACGGTGAAGTCGCGTCTCTTCGAGGCCCGGCATCGCCTGCGCGAACTGCTGAAGGAATACCGGCCCTCGTGACCATGAACGATCGATACGACAGCCTGATGCAGGCGGTGCTCGACGGCGTCGCCACCCCCGACGAGGCGCGCGAAGTCGAGGCGCGCCTCGCCGCCCACCCGGGAGCGCGGGCGCGGTTCGAGGAGCTGCGCGCGCTTTTCGACGGCCTGCGGCGCGTGCCGAAGGCGTACGCACCCGAGGGGCTCGTGGCGTCGGTACTCGCGGCGCTGCCCGCGGACCCTCCGTCCGTCGGCGACGACCACCAACTTTTCGACACGCCGCGTGTAATTGGTGCAAGTTCCAGGAATCGCCGGGGCGGCAGGTCCCGGAGAGGTAACGGGTTCATCCGAGTTCTACAACCGTGGGTCTTTCCGAGGGGCAGAGCAATGAACGAACGTAACAACGGCATGTCCGGCAATCGCAAGATCATGATCGGGGGCGGCCTCGCGATCGCGGCAGCCGCTGTCGCAGTGTCGCTCGGCGTGTTCCCGCCGAACTCGAGTGAAACCGCGGGCACGATCGTGCCGGCCCAGCGTTACCAGGCCACGCCCATTTCCGCGGGCGACATCAAGCTCGGCACCCAGGGTGGCTCCGGCGAAACCGCCGTCGCGGGGGGCAACGCGGGCGCCGCCAACGCAGGCGCCGCGAACGCGGGCAGCGCGAACGCAGGCTCGGCGAACGCAGGC